>JASGIR010000054.1:0-37940 GCA_049840975.1 Cyclobacteriaceae bacterium
AAGGTTAATAGGGAAACACGATAGAATCCGAACAGCACCTTGTACTTCCTGTGAATTGAATGCCTCCAAAATCTTTGTGACTAAAAATCACATCGGCCGCATCTGGGCCACTCACGTAAATCAAATTAATGACTCCATCAGGTAAACCTGCTTCCTTAAGTACCTGCATAATTACATTAGCAGCATAGATTTGAGTATTGCTGGGTTTCCACACAACAGTGTTGCCCATCATGGCCATTGATGTTGGCAAATTGCCTGCAATGGCAGTGAAGTTGAACGGTGTAAGCGCAAACAAAAATCCTTCAAGAGGACGATATTCAATTCTGTTCCAAACGCCAGGAGAAGAGATCGGCTGCTCATTGTAGATCTCACTCATGAATGAAACATTGAAGCGAAGAAAATCAATCAACTCGCAAGCAGAATCAATCTCGGCTTGATAAGGACTTTTTGATTGTCCCAACATTGTTGCCGCATTGATTTTATAGCGATAAGGTCCTGCTAATAAATCAGCTGCCTTTAAAAAAATACTTGCTCGATTTTCCCAACTTAAATTCGACCACAATTCTTTGGCTGCCATTGCAGCATTGATAGCTTGTTCCACATGACTTTTATCCCCTTGGTGGTAATAACCCAAAACATGCTTGTGATCATGAGGTGGCGCCAGTTTTTTCTTGTTGCCTGTTCTTACTTCGTCAGACCCAATGTACATGGGTACATCTAGCTCCACTGCACGAGCTTCTTCAATAGCTTTCTTTAAAGCAACTCTTTCTTTGGTACCAGGAGCATAAGATAAAACGGGTTCGTTTTTAGGAACAGGAACTTTGAAAAATCCAGGCATAAGTCAAAAATTAAAAATTGAGATAGGTTTATTAAAAACAGGTCGCAAAGTTAACAAAATGCCCGTCACAGAAAGTTCAAAAGCTCAGGCAGTTTTTCAATCTCGAAAATAACAGGCGAGTCATGTTTTATTTTGGAAGGATTGAAAAAAACTGTGTCGATTTGGGCGTTTCTTGCACCTGCAATGTCCGTGAGCAGGTTGTCTCCTACCATAATTGCTTGATCCGCAGAAAAATCGTTTTCGCGTAAAGCAAATTCAAAGATTTCTTTCGCTGGTTTTTTGTGTCCAGCACGGGCTGAGGTAACAATGTCCTTGAAATAATATTGGATTCCCGATGAAGAAAGTTTGGTTGACTGAACTTCATCAAAACCATTCGTCACAATAATCATAGGATATTTTGAGTGGAGGTAATCCAGGGTCTCTTTGCATCCCTCCATTAGGTTCTTCTTTTTTGGAGATTCGGAAATGTAATCGTGAGAAAGTTTGAGCGATAGATCGTAGTCGTCAATTCCATGATGCAATAAAATCTTATGAAACCGTTCATTCCGAATAACATCGCGATGAAGCAATCCCCGATCATACAAATCCCAAAGTTCATTGTTGATCACATAGAATGTTTTCAAGAACTCTTCTTCATCAACACTTTTTTCATTTAGTCGATATTCTTTAAAAAGCTCAGAAAGTGCTTCTCGTGAGTTGGTCTCATAATCCCACAGAGTGTGATCCAAATCGAAAAGAATACACTTGTATTTTTTCATCTTTACTGAACGCTAAGCGGTTTCATCTTAAACTTGTTGAGCGTGAGTTCACGATTGGTATACATCGTCTGAAAAATTTGCTGATCTTTTTGTAGCACAGGGTCACGTCTTAAGAATTGCAAAATCTGTTGTGTGATCTCAAGCACTTCATCTTTGATTTGATAAAACATCCATTGATTAAATTTTCTAGAGGTTAGAATTCCGGAATTTTTCAAATAGATCAGATGTCGAGAAGTTTTGGTTTGAGTAAATTCTAAAATACGCTCAAGGTCTGTGATGCACATTTCACCATTGGTCATAATCAGATGCAGAATTCGAAGGCGCGAGGTATCACTACAGGCCAAAAAAATTTGCGCTCCTAAATCGAGGTTAAAATGTTTTAAACGCATAAGGCAAATTTATCAAATGAATTTTCAACCGTTGATTGGGTGATAAAACTATTTGTCCTAATTCAACATCCTAATCCAAGTTTGCTGTGTAATTTTTGACTAGGCTATATGAACCAAATCCTTACCTTTGTCGGTTACAAAAAATGAATGTGAAGAAGATTTACTTGTTTTTGGTGCTTTGCCTGATTTTTTCTGCGGCAAATCATGTTTCAGCACAGACCAGGCGTGTCATACAACTCTCAGGTATAGTTACTGATACCGCAGGCGTACCAATACCTGGCGTCAATTTTTATGTGGCCAAAGCTGGCCGAGGAACTTCTTCTCTCAACAACGGCTTTTTCTCCATGCCACTGTTAGTGGGTGATACGATACAAATCACTTGTATTGGCTATTTGCGTCAGCAATATGTGGTGCCAGCCCAAGCAAAAGAGTTTACCACAATACTGGTTGAGATGCACACTGACGTAAAGGTGTTGTCGGAAGTTATTGTTATGATGCCAACGGAGGAAATTTTTAAAGATGCCGTACTTGCGTTGAATGTGCCTCTGGACGATACTGGCATCGATCAAAAGAACTTGAATTCAGAATTACTTTCATTGATGGTGCGAACTACACCGATGGACGGAAATGCGAACTATCGCTACTACATGGATCAATATACCAACTCATTTGGCAACAAATTCCATCCGTTATACAATCCATTCTTAAACCCGCTTAACTGGGTAAAATTTGTAAAAGACCTGAGGAAGAAAAAGACTCAAAGCAAAAATTAAATTTATAAGTTGAGTCGAAAGAATTCTTCTCACGACTCAACTGTAAGTACACTATTTCTTGGGACTAAGCATTACCAAGTCATTTACATTTATTTCTGTAAAAAATCTCTTCTCACCTTTATCAGTTTCATAGGCACGGTGAACTAATTTGCCTTCAATCGCCACCTCGGTTCCTTTTTTCAAATACTTCTCAGCTACTTCCGCCATCTTGCCCCAAATCACGAGGTTGTGCCATTGCGTATCTTCTATTTTTTCACCCCTCTGATTCTTATATGAATCAGTTGTCGCAATAGAAATCGATGCTTTTTTCTTGCCACTGTAGGTCTTCACTTCTGGATCTTTTCCCAGTCGACCGATAAGTTGAACGCTGTTTTTCAGACTTCTCATAAATTGTATTGAAATATTTGAATTAAACATTTGAAAACGGTGATACGATGTAAATCAATGCGTGAAACGATGACTCTCCTTAAGATTATGCCTTTCTGAGTAGAGACCTCTAGAGTCATAGTACAAGGACAAAGTTTTTCCGAATCCTTTAGATATCTCTATGTAAAAAACGTTATCCGACCATGCTGCATTGGCACAAGCAACATTGTATGTGTCGGTGTCGATAACATGGCTAATTCCAGGTCTGTAAATTTCTTTGTAGACGTACTTTAATGCACTATAATTACTATCGTATAAATATTTATCATAATAGAAATATGTTATTCCATTCTTCAAAATGTAGTACTCAAAATAGGGATCGCATTTATCGGTAGACAGTATTACATGAAGGTATCCCGTCTTGTCTAAAAGATGAATATATTCTTTACTTTCTCTTTCAGCATAATTGCCATTGATAGAAATTGAAAAAAGATCAAATTGGATGGTATGGATGTTGGTAATGTCGGAAAGTGTTGTGTCGACTTGTAACATCTTATACGATATTTGGGTAGAATCCACCTTAGATGAATGATAAGCTTCTAAAGAAATATTCCAATTATTGGATGAACCAAGTTCTGGAAGACTTGTGAGTGCAGACGCGTAAGTAATTCCCCCAACAGTTTTCAAATTCAAATTCTTCCTTATTTTTTTAAAACCGTTGGTAAGGGTAAAATGAGCTGAATCGTAATTTATACCTGACGAGCCTTGAAATTCTATTTTTATAGGATTTACGAGAGATATTCCAAAACTCAAATAACCAAAATCATTTGGTTGTGAATTTGAGTAAACTGGAAGTACTTCGGGGTAAAGCACAGCAATGTTTCCAGCATTTATTTGAATAGGAAGTGGCAAAGGTTTATACACCAGAGATGCCATAATACTGCCAGTAATTGGCGATGCATAAATAACCTGATCGCTGTTATCAAGCACTGCGAACTGAGTCAGTTCATAATTACCTGTTGGCAAGCTCAATTCATCAGTAAGGAATTCGCTTCCGAAGGTATATAGTTCCAGGTTTTTGTTTAGAAGGACAACATTCCCTTTATTATCAAGTACAGTTACCAACAAAGCGCTTGGAACAGCAGATGAAGTTGATCTTCCATTTTTAATTTGAGCTGAGCTGATAGAAAATTTAACAAGACCTTTTTGATGGACTGGTGGTTGACCATCGTCACAACCAGCTACTACAATAAATAAGGCAAAAATTAAAATAGTTATTCTGTTCATATCTGGTAAGGGTTTAAGTTGAACCATCATCAAAAATATGTTTATGCCATTCTCCTAAGTGTATAATCTATCGGTCTGTATATTTTTAAGTGAAAAGGAGAATTTTTGTTTAGAATTCGGTTGGCTGCTAATCTTTGATCAACATCGTATCAAAATTTTATCTTAATTAGTCGGGTGGAATCAGAACGGAAAATCCCATTCGATGTAGTTGATTTACTTCCAGTACTCGACCAAAAACTGATTGAGCTACTAAAGACGCTTTCACCAGATGATTGGAACGCTCAAACAATTGCTAAACTCTGGAAGGTAAAAGATGTTGTAGCGCACTTGCTTGACGGAAATATCAGATCACTCTCCATGCTGCGCGACAATTACTTTGGCGAGCAAGCTAACGCGAAATCGTATCAAGACTTGGTTGATTATTTAAACCGACTCAATGCAGATTGGGTAAAATCAATGAAGCGTGTGAGTCCGGACATGCTCATTGTGCTTCACGAATTTACTGGACCAAAGTATTGTAGTTATTACAAATCTTTGGATCCGTTTGGCAAAGCTGGTTTTACAGTAGATTGGGCTGGGGAAAATGAAAGTAAAAACTGGATGCATATTGCACGTGAGTACACCGAAAAATGGCTACATCAACAGCAAATCAGAGATGCCGTAAATAAGCCAGGCCTTATGACAAAAGATTTTTTTCATCCATTCATTTCTATTTTCATGATGGCTTTGCCGCACACTTATAGAAACGTTGATGCAAAAGATGGAACTTCTATAAAGATTACAATTGATGATCCAATCGGAGGTGAATGGACATTACTTCGTACACATGGCAAATGGGAATTGAATAATGAAGTGAAAATAAAAACGACTTCTGAAATTATTTTGGATCCTGACACTGCGTGGAAATTATTCTCAAAAAGTTGGCGACCTAAAGATGTAATTCATAAAGTAAGAATTGAAGGAGATCAAAAATTAGGTGAGGTTGCCTTGAATATGGTCTCGGTTATGGCCTGACCCAAATCCAAATAATCTGTTTACCTTGAGCGCGCATGGATGAATTGCTGATTCTCGTTGACGAAAAAGACAAGCCGTGGGGCAAACTTGAAAAAGACCAAGTGCATCAACTTGGAATCTTGCATCGTGCGTTTTCGGTTTTCATTTTTAATTCAAAAGGCGAGCTTCTAATGCAGCAACGAGCCGATGGGAAATATCACTCTGCTGGCTTATGGACAAATACTTGTTGTAGTCATCCCCGCTATGGCGAAGAAATTGAAGATGCTGTGAAAAGACGGCTTGAAGAAGAAATGGGGTTAAGCTGTGAGACAAGTTTCATTTTCAGTTTTACTTACAAATCCAAATTTGAAAATGGACTGACTGAGCATGAATTCGATCACGTGTATTATGGTGTAAGTGATGAATTGCCGAAGCCTAATCCTACAGAGGTAAATGCTTGGAAATACATGAAACTGGATTCTCTTGAAAAAGACATTTCAAATTCTCCTGAAAAATATACCGTTTGGTTAAAGATCTGTTTACCCAAGTTGATTGATCATTTCAAAGCTGCTCCCAAAGTGCGCTTAGCATCAGCAGGCTAAAACTAGAACCATCAAATATTTTTATCAAATCTCTTGCGTAACCAAAAGGTTTCGGGTTATATTTGTAACCGATTGGTTACATAACGTAATATTATGAGAAGAGATGTTTTTCAAGCTATTGCAGATCCTACTCGCAGAGAGATCATCAATATGCTTGTTCATAAAAAATTGAATTTGAATTCAGTAGCCGAAAATTTTCGGATGAGCCGGCCAGCCATTTCAAAACACATCAAAATTCTAACTGAATGTGGGTTGATTGTGATCGAACAGCAAGGGCGGGAGCGTCATTGCGAAGTGAAACTCCAAAAATTAAGTGAAGTGGCCGTTTGGGTTGAACAATACCGCCAGTTCTGGAACAAAAGATTGGACGCACTTGAAAATTATTTGACACAAATTCAATCGAAAATCAAAAAAGAAAACCAAATCAAAAAAGAAATGAAAGCTGAGCCAGAAATATTTGAAGGAAAAAAAATGTTGGTAGAACGGCTTGTCAATGCTCCGTGTGCTCTTGTCTGGGATGCATGGACAAAGCCTGAACATATTAAGCACTGGTGGGGACCAGAAGGATTCACAAACACGATTCAAACCATGGATGTAAAACCTGGGGGGATTTGGGAATTCACTATGCATGGACCCGATGGAGTGGATTACAAAAACAAAATAGTTTACGTTGAAATCGTAAGACATAAGAAACTAGTTCTAAATCATGTATCGGGGCCAAAATTTGAAATGACGGTCAATTTTGAAGCGAGGGGAAACCAGACTTTTGTTTCTGTGCAAGGGAACTTTGAATCTGCGGAGCAACTCAGACAACTGATTCAAGAAGTGAAAGCAGACGTTGGCTTAGTGCAAACGGTAAGTCGAATGAAAATGCATTCAGAAAAATTGTTAAATCAACTCTAAAAAAATCATCATGAGAAAATTAGTTTTATTCATGCACACATCACTCGATGGCTTTGTGGCAACAAGCAAAGGAGAAATGAATTGGATTCATGTAGACGAAGAGCTTTTCGATTATGCAAGCAACCGTACCAATGAATCTGATCTTGCATTATATGGCCGTAAAACATTTGAAATGATGGAGGCTTACTGGCCAACTGCTGCAACACAACCTAATGCCTCGAAGCATGATATGAGCACTCTAGTTGGTATAACAAGGTTGAAAAAATTGTGCTCTCCAAAACTTTGGATGAATCAAAATTGAAAAACACAAAAGTTATTCGAGGCAATCTCGCAAAGGAGATAAGTCAGATAAAAAATGATGTTGGCAGTGAAATTATCATTTTTGGTAGTCCTTCGGCTGGTCATTCACTAATGGCAGAAAATCTGATCGATGAATTCTGGATTTTTGTTAATCCAATTGTGTTGGGCAATGGATTACCAATGTTCAAAGACAAACAAATAAAACTCAAGTTATTGGCTAGCAAAGCACTGAAGTCCGGAGTTGTCTGTTTGCATTATGAAAGAGTGAAATAATTTCGAATAAAACTGAGAAGCCGTACCCCAAAGAGTATTAAATAATTCCAGATTCTGCGCCAGAATATTCATTTCTTTTAGATAATTTTGGTGACCCAGAAGCTGTCATTATTTACTTTGAAAAAAATACTTCTCATTTCGCTACTGACAGCGTTGTCAACATTTGTCGAGGCTCAAAAATTTCGATTTTTTTCTGACACTTCTAAGAACATTCGCAAGATTGTCCTTCCTGTTTTAGTTTATACGCCTGAAACGCATGTGGGTGTTGGTGCGTTAGGAATAAGGCTTTGGAAAAGTGTTGATCCTGAAGTGCCTACACGAACTTCCAATGCCGAGATGATTGGAATATATACTTCTCGTCAACAAAGTGGTTCTGATTCCTCGTTATACCATTTTCACCAAAGGAGAAAAATATTTGATCGAAGGTTTTGGCGAAGAGCTTATTGGCTTTCGAGATTACTATTTTGGCAGAGGAGATGATGCTTCTTACAACAACCGTGAGAAAATCAGATATGATGTATTAGGTTGGGAAAACAGAATCGGCAGAAGAATTTTTAAAAAGCACAAATTATTTGTCGGTATTGAAACTCGTGCACTGCAATACTATAATGTACAACGCGAACAGGGAAAATTACTCGACACACAGCACGTTGAAGGCTATACAGGCTCCTCCTCAATTGGGCTTGGACCATCCATCACTTGGGATAAACGCGACAACGTAGTAAATGCAAGTAAGGGATTCTACCTTGACACGCGCTTCTCATCTTATTCGACTTCCTTAGGGGGCACCGTTAGCTACCATCGGCTGTATGTTGATTTGAGAAAATATTTTAATGTAAAACCTTCTAAGCGACACATTCTAGCATTTGAGGTCCTCGGGAATTTTGTGAAAGGTGACGCTCCGTTCAAAGAACTCGCAGAATTAGGTGGTGCGAGAATAATGCGCGGGTTTTATAGGGGTCGTTTTCGTGACAACTATATAACAGCCTTTCAGGCTGAATACAGAATGCCATTAAATAGACGTTTTGGTGTTGTAGGATTTGCTGGATTAGGTAAAGTCTATAGTCCATCACAGGTTGATATGACTGGAATGCACTACTCTTATGGAACAGGACTTAGAGTAAATGTTAACAAGCGAGAGAATTTAAATCTTCGTCTTGACTACGCTTTAGGAGACCCAGATCATCCAGGTTATTTCTACTTGGGTTTTGCAGAAAGCTTTTAAGCAACTTATTTCTTTTATATCCCGTAAGATGAGTCATTCGTCTTGAGTTCAAAAAATAATTGCCAATAAAAAGATTCACGTTCGTTAATCCAGCCCCCTGTCGTATCTTACCGCTATGAGTTTTGGTTCTCCTTATTTTTTGTGGGCTCTTCTGTGCTTAGCCATTCCAATCATCATTCATCTTTTCAATTTTCGGAAAACCATACGAGTTTATTTTTCTAATACTAAGTTTCTAAAACAAGTTCAACAAGAGACCACCCAGAAACAAAAACTAAAACAATATCTAGTTCTGGCCTCCAGATTATTATTTCTTTCCTTCCTTGTAATCGCTTTTGCTCAGCCATTTCTTCCCGCGAGTGAGCAACTTTCAAGTCAGCACAACATTTCAATTTATCTGGATAATTCTTTAAGCATGTCTGCTCCTATTGGCGAAAAAACACGTGCACTTGACGAAGCGATTCGGATGGCTCAAAGTATAGTTGATTTGTTTCCCAACGAAACACGATATCAATTAATAACGAATGACTTTGCTCCTTATTCAAATACATTCAAAACGAAGGCTGAGATGTCTGACATACTTTCTCAGGTTCGTTTATCAGCGATAAGCAGGACATCAAATGAAATTACGAATCGTGTTAAAGAAAAAGGAGTAACACTTTTTTGGATCTCCGATTTTCAAAAATCCACATTTGGATTCGATCCTGCCCTCGACTCTTCCCTTCAAGTGCGGTTAGTCCCAATTCTCCTTGATGAGCATTCAAATATTTACGTTGATTCAGCCTATCTCGAAAATCCATTTGCTATAGGTGGCGAAAAGAACACTTTGAAAGTCATTCTGAAAAATAGTGGCACCAAAAAAATTGAAGGATTGGTAACTAAACTTTCAATCAACAAGATTCAATCTGGCGCTACTTCAGTTCCAATAGAAGCAAATGGAACCACCACAATTTCATTTGATATCACCTCTGGTCTTTCAGGAAATAATAAAGCATCGGTTAGTTTTAGTGATTATCCTGTGAGTTTTGATAACGATTTTTTCCTTACACTAAATTTCTCATCAAAATTAAAGGTCATTGAAATAAAGCAAGGAGGACCTGCTACGTATGTTGAAAAAGTGTTTGGCAACAAAAATCTTTTCTCTTTCCAAAGCTTCACAATTTCGAATCTTAATTATGGCTTGCTTTCAACAGCAGATCTTGTTGTAGTTGATGGATTGAATCAAATTGATGCATCACTTGCTGCCGCAATCAAATCTTATAGAGAAAAAAATGGAGCGCTTTTAATTATCCCTGGAGAACAACCTGAAATAACTGCTTATCAAGGATTGACAGGTTTACCTCTAATAAAGAATCCTTCAACCGAAATGAGTGAGCTCAACCGACCAGATTTTCGGAGTCCACTTTTTGCTAATGTTTTTGAAGAGAAAAATGCAGCCATCGCGATGCCTCAAGCTACAACTTTGATTTCTTGGAATGATCGTTCCGCTGTGCTTCAGTTCAAAAACAATCAGCCCTTTTTATCTCAAATAGGGAAAACCTTTTTACTGGCTTGCCCTCTCGATAAAAAATTCACCGATTTTCAAACCAATGCCCTATTTGTTCCAATCATGTATCATCTGGCTTCTTCGGGCAAAAAAAACGAGCAGCCTCTTTATTATTCATTGACTTCCTCTTCGGTTTCGATTCCATCCGATAGCCTCTTAGGGGAAGCTCCAGTTAAACTGGTTGGCGCTCAAGAAGCAATCCCTTCTCAACGAAATTTCAATGGCCAACTTCAGCTTGAGCTACCGAAATATTTACTTACTGCAGGCTTTTACAATGTGATTCATTCAAAAGATACCCTTGGACTTTTGGCTTTCAATTTGAATAAAGATGAATCGAAGTTGGAACAGCTTAAACCCGAAGAAGCCAAGGCGTTGTTGGGCGGCAAACCATCAATTTCTGTGTTTAAATCAAACAATGCGGAAAGCTTCAATAAAGAGGTAAAGGAACGATACTTGGGCACACCTCTATGGAAACATGCCTTGATTCTTTCATTATTATTTCTACTTGCGGAAGTTCTTTTGATCCGATTTTTGAAATGATGGAAAATAATTGAGAAATTTCGCCTTTAAATGAAGATACTTCTCCAATCCCCCCGCATCGTAAATACTGCCTCCCCCTTTCATTTAAAGAAAAAAAACATACTCATCGTCAACGGCAGAATAACCGAAATTGGCGATAAAAATTACCAAGCCGATAAGACCATTGATGCTGAAGGCATGATTTTGAGTGCTGGCTGGTTTGACCTCGGTGCATTCGTAGGCGATCCTGGGCTTGAGTCACGCGAAGATTTGACTACCCTCACCAAGGCTGCGGCCGCGGGAGGTTTTACTGAAATTGCCGTTCTGCCCAACACGCAGCCGAGTATCCAAACGAAAAATGAAATCGCCTATATTGCCAGAGGCAATGACAATCGTTTAGTGCAAATCCATGCGCTAGCCTCAGTAACGAAAAACTGTAAAGGAGAAGAACTTACTGACATGATCGATTTGCACAAAGCAGGCGCTATCGCTTTCACAGACGGCTTAAAGCCACTTTGGCATACCGATATCTTTTTGAAATCACTTCAATACCTACAAAAATTCAATGGATTATTGATCGATCATCCGGAAGATATTTGGTTGGATCTTTTTGGTCAGATGCATGAAGGCCCACAGAGTGCACAGCTTGGATTGAAAGGCATGCCTAGAATTTCTGAAGAAATTGCAGTAAGCAGAAATCTGAAATTGCTCGAATACGCTGGAGGCCGCCTTCACTTTTCAAAAATTTCTTCCTCAAAAAGCGTGAATCTGATCAGAGCCGCAAAGAAAAAAGGACTCAACGTAAGTTGCGACATCACTTCCTTTCAACCTTTAGTTCTTGACGATTCACTCGAGAATTTCGATACAAATTTTAAAACCAATCCTCCACTGCGCGAAAAAAGTGATGCAGATTCATTATTGAAAGGCTTGGCTGATGGTACTATAGATGTAATCTGTAGCGGGCATTTGCCTGTAGATGACGAAAGTAAATTTCTGGAATTTGACCAAGCTGATTTTGGCTTGATCAACCTTCAAACTCTTGGATCACACATTTCTG
Organism: Cyclobacteriaceae bacterium; assembly: GCA_049840975.1. Taxonomy (GTDB): domain Bacteria; phylum Bacteroidota; class Bacteroidia; order Cytophagales; family Cyclobacteriaceae; genus ELB16-189. Next base: position 11,827 of record JASGIR010000054.1, read on the forward strand.
CACTTTCCAAGGAAATTAAATTGGACGAATTGATATTAAAAGTGGCTGAAGCTCCTCGACAACTTCTCAACATAGAAATTCCGAAGATTGATGTGGATGAAAAAGCAAATCTCACTTTATTCGATCCGAATGTTGAATGGGAATTCAGTTCTGAAAATAATTTATCGAAATCAAAGAATTCTCCCTGGTTAGGAAAAAAACTGAAAGGGAAAGCCGTAGCCGTTTTCAATAACGGAAAAATAAAGCTTGACGATTAGTCAAATCGAAATCAATTCAATCAATTTTAAAATAACGATTAAAACATCCAGCTCAATCGAAGGCCAATGTTTTGATTGTGTCCTGTGCCTTGGCCAGCGCTAAATACATTGGTGGTACCCTGCGAATAATAAAATTGAATCTTGATAATTTGACTCGAAGCCATATCAATCTCTGGGCCTGCCATAAATTGAAAAGCCACATCATTTTTAAAATAACTTGACGAAACATCTTTCGTTTCATCCAAGTCGGCAATATTAGGCTCAACAGAAATTTTCGAATCTCGACTGTTTCTGTTTATGATCGGTACAATTCCAATTGAACCACTTAAGCGAAGTCCTTTCATTATATCTTTCGGTGTTCTAATAATTACAGATATCGGAACTTCAAAAGTATTGAATCGCAATCGCTCGCGATAAGTTGAATCAACAGGGCCCGTGTAATTACTTTTAATCCCTGTGCCTCTTTGTTGATATCCGATTCCAGCAGAAACGCCCAAAAAATCCAATGGAAAATATTCGACAGATGCCAAGATGCCAACTGAAGGCTTTGAAAAATAACTAGAAGAATTGCCAGTAATGGTTGACCAACTTTGGGTTAATGAAATTCCCCATCTCAATTTCTTATCAAAAGCACTTGGCTTTAATGTAGCGGATGGCGCAACAAATTGCTGAGACCACAAGTGGCTTACAACCGTCAAAAACAAACTAGATAACAGAATTTTTTTCATGCGTATCAATTCACTGGTGGCTTATGTAAATGTCTGAACCGATGTTGATTGAACAATTTATATATCGCAGGTAGCACTAATAAAGTGAGCAATGTTGCGGAGATCAGTCCGCAAATCACAACCACAGCTAGAGGTTTTTGCGTCTCAGATCCAATTCCATTTGAAAGAGCAGCAGGCATCAGACCGAGACCTGCCATCAATGCAGTCATCACAACAGGCCTGAGTCGGCTCATTGCTCCATCAAAAATCGCTTGGTCGAGGTGCATGCCTAAATCTCTGTTCTTATTGAAAACGGAAACGAGTATCACACCATTCTGAACACAAACACCAAATAGCGCTATAAAACCAACGCCTGCAGAAATACTAAAATTGATGCCTGTAAAATAAAGCCCAAGAATTCCTCCGATCAAGGCAAATGGCACATTCATCAAAACCATGCCGGCATCTTTTGGTGAGTTGAACATAAAGAACAACCACATATAAATCAATCCAATACAAATAGGCACTACTAATTGCAAACGGCTTGTGGCCCGAACCTGATTTTCAAATTCTCCATTCCAAGTCATTGAATAGCCTTTCGGCAAGCGTACATATTTTCCAACTTTTGATTGAGCCTCGGCAATTGTACTTCCCAAGTCACGGCCTCGAACAGAAAACTTAATTGGAATAAAACGAAGGTTCCCTTCTCTATAAACGAAAGCTGGCCCTGTCTGTAATTTAATATCAGCAATTTCTCGAAGTGGAATTTTTGTTCCGTTTGTGCACGGCACTAAAAGTTTTCCAATCTCTTTTTCACTTTGACGGAATTCAGGTAAGTATCTCACGCGAATATCAAATCTCCGCTCGCCTTCATACATCGTGCTCGCTTGCTTTCCGCCCACTGCCATTTCGATGATCTCGTTGGCTTCAGAAATATTCGCGCCATAACGAGCCATTTTATATCGATCCAGTTCTATTCTTAATTCAGGTTGTCCCAAGCTTTTGAAAATGCCAAGGTCTTGTACTCCTTGAACTGAACCCATAATACTTTTCACTGAATCGGCTACACTTTCAAGTTTTGAGAGGTTGTCGCCAAAAATTTTAATCGCCATCTCTCCTTTTACACCTGACACTGCTTCTTCTACGTTGTCGGAAATAGGTTGTGAGAAACCGAACACTACGCCAGGAAATTGATCTCCTAATTCCTTTTGCATTGACTGGATTATTTCCTCTTTGGTCACATCGCGCGTCCAGTCGTCTTTAGGAAAGAGGTCGACAAAAAATTCTACGTTAAAAAAACCAGTAGGGTCAGTTCCATCATTTGGTCTGCCATTTTGAGAAATCACTCCCTTCACTTCGGGATATTTCGTAAAGATCTGCCGCATCGATTCTGACCAGATGTTAGCTCTTGAGAAAGCAATGCTCTGTGGCATACTAGCGCGGACATAAATAGATCCTTCATTCAGCTTTGGCAAAAACTCTGAACCCAATTGACGCGCAACAATCAATGAAGTAAGTAAAAGCAAAATCGATAGCATGATACTTCTGGCAGGGTGGTCCATCGACCAATGCAAAGACGGAGCATAGATTTTTTCCAGTGCTTTAACTAATGGGTTTTCTTTTTCCCTAACATCTTTGTTCAACAATAATTTGCATAACAGAGGAACCAATGTGAGTGTGAAGAGAAGTGCGCCTCCCAAAGCAAAGCCCATGGTATAAGCCAAAGGCGAAAACATTTTTCCTTCCACTTTCTGAAAGGCAAAAATGGGGATGAGCGCTGTGATGATGATCAGTTTGGAAAAGAAAATTGGTTTGCCCATCTCAACAGAAATCTTTTTCACAAAGCCAATTTTCGTCATGAGGTTAAACTTGTCTCGGCCGAGCTCATGCTGCTTATGCGCGAGATATACAAACACACCTTCTACCATCACCACAGCGCCATCGATGATGATGCCAAAGTCAATAGCTCCGATGGAAAGCAGGTTAGCAGACATGCCTTTCAACCTCATACATATAAATGCAAACAGAAGGGCTAATGGAATGATAATAGAAACCATTAAAGTCGCACGCCAGTCGAGCAAGAATATTGAGAGAATGAACGTCACTAAGAGCATACCCACAACTAAGTTCTCCATCACAGTGTGCGTGGTGAGGTTCACCAGGGTTGTTCGGTCATAGAAAACTTTAATTTTCACACCTTCAGGAAGGACACGATCATTCAAATCCGTGATCGTTTCATTTAGATCTTTTAATACTTGACTTGGGTTCTCTCCTTTGCGAAGGAGCACAATTCCTTCCACTACGTCCACTTCATTACCACGACCAACTTTACCAAGACGCGGCTTAAACGACTCTTTTACCAGAGCAACATCTTTCACCCGAATAGGTGCACCATTAATATTTTTTACAATAACATTTTCGATATCATCAATACTGTTGACAAGGCCAAGCCCACGAACCAAGTAGGCTTGCGTACCGCGCTCAACTACGTCACCACCAACGTTGCTGTTATTTTCATTGACTGCTTTGAAAACATCAGAGGCACTAAAATTGTAAGCAATCAAGCGATTGGGGTCAATCGTTACTTCATAGGTTTTTACTTCACCACCAAAGCTCACAACATCCGCAACGCCTTGCACCGCTTTTAATCGCTTATCAATTACCCAATCTTGCACTTCTTTTAGTTCGCGTACAGTTTTACCTGTGCCCTCGAGAGTGTATCGATAAATCTCTCCAGTTGGTCCGGACGGTGGTTGAATTTCAGGATCTGCTCCGTCTGGCAAATTCACGTTCACCAGTTGGTTGGATACCATTTGTCTGGCGCGGAAATCATCTACTTCATCTTCAAAAAATAAAGTCACGACCGACAATCCAAAAAGGGAAATGGAACGTAAGCTCGTTTTACGAGGCACTACATTCATTTCCGTTTCAATCGGAATGGTCACAAATTTTTCAAGCTCTTCAGCGCTTCGGCCAGGCCACTGCGTAATGATCACCACACGGGTGTTAATTACATCAGGAAATGCTTCTATCGGTGTATTTAAAAAACTTTGAACACCCCATGAAATAATGAGCAAGGTTCCCAAAAACACCATCAGTCTGTTTTTGAGCGAGAACGATATAATTCCTTTAATGAACTTGTTCATAGACTAGTGCCTTGCAGATTAAAGTTGGTTATAGGCTGTCAGTACAAAGAGAGAGCCTTCCGTCACAACAGGCTGTCCAACTTCAACACCATCGATCAATTCCGTAAAATAGTGAAACACTCGACCTGTCTTTATTTGTACTTTCTTAAATTCATTTTTGCCTGTTTCCACCATCACATAGCTTTGATTGTTTTCGAGTATGATGGAATTGTTGGGCACGACTGTAATTTTCTCACTGATTTTTGGTGTGACCAAAACGTTAGCGAACATTTCAGGTTTTAATAAACCCTCACTGTTATTCAATTCTGTTCTGATTTTGATAACGCGAGAATCGGGGTCAAGCATGGTTCCTATTTTCTTCACTCGACCTTTGAAAATTTTGTCAGGAAAGGCAATTGTTTTCACTTGCACTTCATCACCTTCAGAAACTTTTGCTAAATCACTTTCGTGAATGTTTGCCCACACCCATACAGTTTTCAAATCTGATATGGTGAAAATGTTAGTGTTGTTATCATTTCTAATCAGTGTTCCTTCTGTAATGCTACGCTCAACAATATAGCCTGATCGTGGTGCGACTACATTATAAATAGCATCAAGGTCACTGGATGAACCTCCATACAATTTCAATATTTGAGTACGCTCGTTGAGTTCAGAAAGTGCATTGCTATAGTCTTTTTTAGCATTCGCAAATTCTTTTTCGCTCATCATACCTGCAGAAAAAAGTTCTTGTGCTCGAGCCAAGTTCTTTTCATCCACGGAAAAATTGGCTTTAGCAATATTATAGTCACGTTGAATCTGACTCATATCCATACTTAAAAGAGTAGCTAGCTTTTGACCCTTCTCAACATAGTCGCCAAGGGAAACAAAAATCTTCTCGACAGTGCCACTCACAATTGGATAAATACGCACCACATTATCTTCAGAGAAACTTACTTCACCTACCGCTGCAAGTTGATCGGCCAAGCGTTGCTGACGCACAGTGTCTACTTTTATGTGCTCCATTTGGCTCTCTGATAAAGTTAATTTAGTCTTATCCTGATGAGCCTCACGCTTTCCTTTTTTCTTATCGCTACCACAAGAGGCTGCTAGAAAAATCAATACTGCCAATAAACTAATGTTCTTCATGATTTATAAAATGTGCTGTTAATAATCGATTACTGTTTCGCCAACACTAAAATTCAAATTGTTGACGCTGTTTAAAAATTGTTGTCGCAACTCAATAAGCTGAATATTGGTACTTATATAAATACGCTGATAGTCAATAAACTCAAGCAAACTGATATCTCGTTTTTGAAAATAGGTATTTGTGTTACGATTCAATTGCGTCAGGCTATTAAGGTATTCATCTGAATAGTTGGTGAGACCTTCATAATTCTTTTTGTATTGATTGAATGAGGAAATAACCTGATTAGTAATATTTATTTTTAGATAATCGCGTTGCAACTGAGATTGTTTAATGCTGAATTGAGCTTCTTTAATGCTTCCCTGATTTCGGTTAAATAGAGGCAATGGCATTTGTAAAACCAGTCCTGAATAATTACGAATGTAATTTCCTCCTTTATCATAATCGTAGCCGATGGAAAGATCCGGGATAGCAAGTGAACGTTGCAGTCTCAAGTTTTGATGTTGATACTCCTGATAGAGATTAGAAACCTTAAGGTCAGGTCTCACAGCCAGAGCACGACCGATCAATGTGTCAAGTACGAGCGTGCTGTTAAACAACGGAATTTTTTGTGTCACTTGAACTAAAGTATCCTTCGGGTATTGGAGTAACGTGCGAAGCTGAGACAGATATTGTTCTTTCTGATTTGAATTGTCCAGCGCCTGTGATTTAACAGCTATGTACTCCGACTTGATACGCAAGTCTTCTGTCACAGAGATTGCTCCTACTTCCAATTCCTTTTTACTTGCAGCAATCAACCGTTGATAGCTAGTTAAAACTTCCGTGTATAGCGCCTCCTTTGCCTCAAGGGCAGCCAAATTGTTGTAATTGCTCCCCAAATCAAAAAGCAAACTTCTCATCACATCACTGAATTGCATTTTATTTAATTCAAGATTGATGCGTGCCAACTTCACAGAATTAGAATGCTTACCTGCTATTGAGATTGTCTGGTTGATCTGCACTTCGTACTGATTCTTCGCTTTTAAATATTTGTTTTGCTCTACATTGTAAGCTTCTTGGCTCCAGCTAAAAGTAGGGTTATACCAAAGGCGAGATTGCACAACTTGAGCCTCGGCTTGATCGATTTCATAATAAGCGGCAAGCAAATAAAAATTCTTTTTGACTAATCGCTCTTTTGCTTGCAGAAAGGTCAGAGTCGAATCCTGCCCAAAAGCATTGGACACAAGCGAAATCAAAAATAGGATGCCGTAAAACGACTTTTTATTCATAAACTAAAAACTAATAAGAGGTAGAAAAAAAACGATTGGCTTTAAAAGCCGAAAGACAAAATCAATTTCAAATCAGCAACTGACTGAACTCTATAAATATTTTGTCGTTGAAATGATTGATTTTCGGTTTACCGAATGTTATCGTTTTGCTCTTCAGAGGGAACGCGATGAATGTGCTGATTGGAGAACAGGGAAGAACATGAAAGTCTAAAGCGCCATCTTCATCAGCATCTTTGATATCGTCAACTGAAGTCGAAATATAGCTGCCAGACTGCGGTGCGGGAGACTTTATATAAATTTTAGATTGAGAATAGGTGTTAGACTCCGAAGCAGAAAGCATTGCCACGCTTACTATGAGCAATAAAAATGCTACAGCGCGAAAGAGAATGCTTTTTATGGATTTTCGGTTAAACACAAAAACAAAAGTATGTTAAAAACGATCTGCTATCCAAATAGTTATTAGAATTTTACAATCCGAATAGTCCTTCGTTCAATAAATTTAGTGCTTTGTCTTTTTGGGAAGTTTCTACTAAAAGTGAGATGTTGTTGTTGCTTCCCCCATAGCTCACCATACGAATAGGAATAGTAGCCAAGGCTTTGAAAACATCGCGCAACACTCCTTCCTTTTCAGCGAGCATATTTCCTACAATACAAATAATCGTCTGGTTTTGGTCCACATCAATTGAACCATAGTTCTTCAACTCCAAAATAATTTCATTTAAGAATTTATTTTCATCGATAGTCACAGAAACAGCAACCTCTGAAGTGGAAATCATGTCAATGGGCGTTTTGTATTTCTCAAAAACACCGAACACTTCTCTCAAGAATCCATAAGCCAGTAACATTCTTGACGATTTAATTTTGATAGCAGTGATCCCATCTTTAGCTGCAATGGCTTTGAATTGGCCACGTGAGCCGCGCTCGCTAATCAGTGTTCCCTCGGCCTTTTCGTCCATTGTATTTTTTAGGCGAACTGGCACACCATATTTCTGTGCTGGTACAATAGTGGACGGATGCAAAATCTTCGCACCGAAATAGGCTAACTCTGACGCTTCATCGAAAGTCAACTCAGCAATCGGCACTGTTTTCTTGACCACGCGGGGATCGTTGTTGTGCATCCCGTCTATGTCTGTCCATATCTGAATTTCTTCGGCTTTAATCGCTGCGCCAATCAAAGAAGCCGTGTAATCACTTCCACCCCTTTTGAGGTTATCGATTTCATTTTTATGATTTCGGCAAATATATCCCTGTGTGACCAAGATGTTTGCAGAAGCCATAGTTTCAAGAATGGGTTTTAAGCGCTCGCTAATCTTTTCAAGTTCTGGCTCTTGATTTTCATCGATTGACATAAAGTGAAGAGCCGGTAAAAGACGCGCTGAAATTTTTTTCTCTTGGCAATGGTGATAAAACAATTCCGTAGAGACCAATTCGCCTTGCGCGAGTAATTCCCGATAACTTCTGTCGTCAAATTTTCCAGCAGCCAACAAACGGAATAAGCTAAAATAACGGCTCACGATCTCCTGACCTATTGCCTTATAAGCCTCCGATTCGTAAAGTTCATTGATGAAATTGGTGTAGTGCTTTTCCAGTGTAACGATTTCATTATTTGCATCACCAGTTTTGCCCGCCAGAAGGAAGTCTCCAATTTTAACCAAAGAATTGGTAGTACCACTTAATGCCGACAAAACGACAATTTTCTTGCCCGGCATACCTGTTACGAGTCCCGCAATTTTTTTCATCCGCTCCGGCTTTCCCACCGAAGTACCTCCAAATTTTACTACCAACATGGCGTCTTCAATTAATTTAAGCCCGCAAAGTTATTGGTCACCACGAGATTCCGTAAAAACTAGCCCGATTATTTTTATATGTATTTGCTTTTCTTTTTGAACCCGTGAATGATAACTTCGCGGCTCTTTAACGATTTAATACTTAGACTATGAAGATAACAGTTGTAGGCGCTGGTAATGTAGGCGCCACTTGTGCCGATGTACTGGCCTACCGCGAAGTAGCAAATGAAATTGTGCTTGTTGACATTAAAGAAGGCTTGGCCGAAGGAAAAGCGCTGGACATCTGGCAAAAGGCTCCGATCAACCTCTATGACTCTCGCACTATTGGGTCAACCAATGATTATTCAAAAAGTGCAAATTCGGATGTAGTAGTAATTACCTCTGGTTTGCCGCGCAAACCTGGAATGACTCGCGATGATCTTATCAGTACAAATGCTGGAATTGTTAAAACCGTTACTGAGAATGTGGTAAAGCACTCTCCTAACGCCATTATCATCGTGGTGAGTAATCCATTGGATGTGATGACTTACCAAGCTCACTTGATTTCAAAATTCCCTCGCACTCGTGTAATGGGTATGGCCGGAATATTAGATACAGCGCGTTATCGTGCTTTCTTAGCTGAGGCTTTAGATGTTTCTCCAAAAGACATCCAAGCTATGTTGCTTGGTGGCCATGGTGATACAATGGTTCCCCTTCCTCGCTATACAACAGTTGCCGGAATTCCCGTTACTGAATTGATCGCGAAAGATAAATTGAATGCTATTATTGAGCGCACAAAAGTAGGCGGAGGGGAACTTGTTAAATTGATGGGCACTTCAGCATGGTACGCTCCAGGTTCAGCAGCAGCTCAAATGGTGGAAAGCATTGTGAAAGATCAACGCAGAGTATTACCCGTTTGTATAAAGCTTGATGGTGAATACGGTATCAAAGATTGTTATCTAGGCGTTCCTGCAATTCTTGGCAAAAACGGTGTCGAGCAAATCATTGAATTAAAATTGAATAGCGAAGAAAGCGAACTCCTTGAAACTAGCCGCAAGCATGTGAAAGAAGTTATGGATGTTTTGGATAAGCTTCCAAAATAATCTAAACAGGTTTTTATTTTTCTATAGGCTTCAAATTTTGAAGCCTATTTTTTTGTGTTTGTTTTATAAGTATCGCCAATTCCTTGAAAAGTTTGTGCTTTAGGCCTAGTGCTAAATTCCTTTTACTCCTTTGTAAATAATCTCCGATTTGCTCACACCGTAGTGGAATGCTTTTTCCACTGAAAAATCAAAAGCGAATTTTTCTTCAATTGGCTTTAATCCACTTTGAGCAATTCGAAATGTGTAGTCCTTCCCGTATTTTCTTACGTGATCATCTTGACCGAAAATCTTTTTCACGCTCACGCTTGTCAGTGATAGAATTATCTTCAAAAGTTTTTTCGGGCACAGGACTGAAGAAAGGAATTTGCATAATCGCCCATCCATTTGAGTTCAGCACGCGATTAATCTCGCTCATAGCTTTGATATCATCTTGCACATGTTCAAGTACATGGTTGCATAGGACTACATCAAAATAATTTGCTTCAAACGGAATATTGTGGATATCCATTTTCACTTTGGCCAAAGGAGATTCAATATCTGCAGTGATATAATTTTGACCGTGTTGTTTTTCAAAACGCTTGATGAAACAATGCTCAGGTGCTATGTGGAGAATTCTTAGTTGTTCGTTGAAAAAGTTGGTTTGCTCTTGCAAGTACAACCAAATCAAACGATGACGCTCCAAGCTCAAACAATTTGGGCACAATGCATTCTCACGTGAATTGATCCTTCCATAGGGAAGAAATTTTTTAAAATGATGATCGCAAATTGGGCACTCTACTTTACTTCCTATATAAAAGATTCCAACCACCTTTAAACCAATTCCGCTAAAAATTTGGAGGTACTTTCGCGGAACGAAACGAATAAGCAAAGAGATAATTTTTTTCATTAGGCCGCAAAGATAACGGGAATCCCGATTCTCTAAAGGCGCAGAGAATTCAAAATCGCACCTAGTTTAAAGCCTACTCATATTTCAAAGAATCGACTGGCTTAATCTTAGCTGCCCGTATAGTTTGATAGCTTATCGTAGCAAGTGCGACCATCAATACTATAATACCCGCAATGGCAAAGATTGAAACCGAAATCGAAGTTCTGTACGCGAAGTTTTGCATCCAGCCATCCATCATCCACCACACCAATGGCGATGCAATCAAGATTGAGATGGAAATGAGTTTCACGTATTCCTGAGAAAGCAGAAAGAATATTCCGCGTTCAGACGAACCCAAAACTTTCCGTATGCCAATTTCCTTCGTACGCTGTGAAGTGGTGTAAGCTGAAAGGCCAAACAATCCAAGGCAGCCCACGGCAACAGCCAAAGCCGCGAAGGTCATGAAGAGATTGCCAAATTTTCTCTCATTCTCATACTGTCTGTTGAAATAATCATCAAGGAAAAAATATTCGAAAGGATTTCCCGGAAATGCTTTCTCCCATGATTTTTTGATATGATCAACGGTATGCGCAAGAGAGCTTGTTCCAAGTCTTATCGAATAAAATTCGCCATCATATTTTGTGCAATAAAAAATACTTGGGTCCAATGGTTTCTTAAATGAAACTTGATGGTAGTCGTTCACAACACCAACAATGATCGGATTCCATTGAAATTCGGGGATTGTTATTGTTTGCCCAATGGCATCTTCAGGTTTCATGAAATTAAGAAGTCGCGAAACCGATTCTGTGATAATGATGGATGTATCCTGATCTTTTGTGAACTCTTCAGAGAAAGCGCGGCCTGCAATCAACTTCATTTGAAACACATCCATAAAATCGAAGTCCATACTGTTAACTTTCACAGTCACCAAATCATCGTCAGCTGATCCATATTTCTTGACTCCAGCTTTATACTCGCGTTGTTTGCCTGGAATCGTACTGGAAGCAGACACGCCATGAATGGTGGGATCTTTTTTCAATTCATTCCTAAAAACATCAATCGTGGAATTGAATGCTTTGCGATCTCGCGGTGCAATTCCCGGGCGATCCACCACCAACACTTGATCAATGTTCATCCCGATATTTTGGTTGATCATGAAATTCAATTGATCATAAACTATAAAAGTGCCAGCAATCAGCGCAACAGATGCTACAAACTGAAATACCACTAGCGACTTCCTTAAAAAAATTCCCGTAGCACTGTTTTTTAATTTTCCTTTTAAAACAACAACAGGTTTAAATGACGACAGAACAATTGCCGGATAAAAACCCGAAAGGAAAGTCCCGATCAACAAAAGAGCTCCAATCAAAATCAAAAACCATTTTTCAAATAGATATGAAATATCCAGAGAAAGACCTGACAGTGAATTAAAATAGGGAAGGATTAAGGCAACAAGCCCAAGAGCAGCAATCAACGAAAACAAATTGATCAATCCTGATTCAGCGAAAAACTGTTTTATCAACTGCAGTCTTAATGCCCCCATTACTTTTCGGACGCCCACTTCCTTGGCACGCTCCATCGCTTTAGCAGTTGAAAGGTTAACATAATTGATCCAAGCGATGATCAACACAAACACTCCAATAAGAAAAAGAAAATTAACGATTCGTTCATCGCCATTGGGTTCAGGTTCTTCAGCCAGATTAGAATTGAGGTGAATTGATTTTAAGGGTTGAAGTCCTAAAATATCAACTTGATTTTGCTGTTTATTTTCAGGTTTGTACTTGGCTACAAGTGTTGGGAATTTTGACTCGATCAATTTTAAATTCGAGTTAGGCTGCAAGCTTACAAAAGTGTACATGTCTTTCCTTTTCCAACCATGATCGTACCTACCGATCGCCCAATCCCCTCTCGCAAACAAACTCTTATAAGAAAAGAGGACATCAAATTTCAAGTGGGTATTGGCGGGTAAGTCTTTGAAAACCCCAGTGACTTTCACTAACTCATTTATAAAATCATCGTCTTGAAGTCGAAGGGATTTTCCGATAGGATCTTCATTACCAAAATACATTCGAGCATATTTTTCGGAGATCACCGCATTGAATGGATGTGAAAGTGCTGTTCTTGCATCGCCCGCAATCATTGTGTAGCCCATCATCGGAAGAAAAGCAGAGTCAGCATATAGAAACCTACGATGCTTGAAGGCGATAGGGTTTGGCCGTGCGTCTTCATTAGTGATGATGACATTATTTTTATAACCCATGTTATAAAGTCGAGCAAAACCTGTCACCTCCGGGAATTCATTTTTCAAAGCAGGACCAACTCCTGGATAGTTTTCTGCACTCGACATCACCAACTGATTATTCAGGTAGGTATTGAGCTGCACCCTATAAATGTTGTCCGCGTTGGGTATGAAATTTTCATAGCTCATCTCAAAATGAACGTATTGGGCAATCATTAAAAAAACAGCCATTCCCACAGCGAGACCAGCAATATTTAATGATGAAAAGAACTTGCTTTTAATGAGGCTGCGCCAAGCGGCAGTAAGGAGGCTGCGGATCATAGGCTTATCTTTAGGTTTTAAGATATACTCAAGGGGATTAAAAAGGTTTCCTAAACGATAAAAATGATTGAAAATTCTGCCAATTGAAATAAAACTTTTTAGACACATCCCCCATCTTTATAGCAGAAACAACCTTTAAACCTTAGGTTTTGTGGCCGAAACACTACTTGACATTGCCATGATGCATTCTGATAGCCTAATCGCTCGTGCCCGCGAGGGCGACAAGAATGCCCAAGGCAGGCTGGTGCAGCTCTGGTACAAGCGCATCTACAACTTCAGCTACAAGTTCTTTTTCGACCACGATTTGGCTATGGAAGTTTCGCAAAAGACATTCATCAGTATGCACAAAAACATCGCAGCATTGCAAGAGATAACACGATTCAGGTCGTGGCTCTACACCATTGCGGTAAATTTTTGTCGCGAGGAAGCACGCAAAAAGAAAAAAAACAGCCGGTCATTTTCTTTGAGCGAATTAAATCCGGGTGAAAGTGAAGAAAGTTTCCGCTGGGAAGAAAGCCATCATCGCAATGAAAACCCAGAAAGGCAACTGAGACACTCGGAGCTTACTGACATACTGCAGCAATGTTTGATGCAAAACTCGGTCAAGAACAACGAGAAGTAGTGATCATGAAAGAATATGAAGGTTTGAAGTTTAGGGAAATTGCAGAGGCTTTAAATATTTCTGAAAACACGGTGAAGTCTAGAATGTATTATGGACTCGATGCGTTAAAGAAAATTTTTGAACAAAGGAACATAACAAAAGAAAGCATAGGTTATGAGCTATGAAACCTGATGAAAGCACATTGATGGCTTACCTGTATGGCGAGCTCAATGAAAAAGAGAAAGCGAAACTTGAAAATTATTTCAATGAGCACCCGGAAGAATTTCTGAAGCTTAAATCGCTAGGAGATGTGCGCGAAATTCTTGGGCATGCTCAGGATAAAGAAGTAATCGCACCACCTGTTTTTGTTGATGACTCAGGTACAATTCCGATGTGGCGCTCGTCTTATTTTAGAGTTGCTATAGGTATTGCTGCTTCCATTTTGTTCATCCTCGTTGCAGGCAAATTACTAGGCCCCGAAATCAATTACTCAAATGGGGAATTGCGAATAAGCTTTGGTAAAAAAATTGAAACGGTTCAGCCAAACAATCTAACTGAACAAAAAGTAAATGAACTAATAGAAGCTTCATTAGCTAAAAACAATGAAGAGCAAGCTTCCATTCGTACAGAAGAGCAGAACAAATTGATGAAGAGCGTGACTGATTTCAACTCAAGAAAAATTGACGCTCTCGCGAAAACGGCATCCCAAGCTAGCCGCGAACAAGTTCAAACTTTTGTGTCAGGCCTTCAAGAAGAAAACTTGAAACTGATGAAAGATTATTTAAAACTCTCCACAGTAGATCAGAAAAAGTATATGGAGAATTTATTAACAGATTTTTCAAAGTACTTACAAGAACAACGCAAACAAGATTTACAGTTTGTTCAAAACAAGATGAACTATCTCGAAAAAGACAACAACCAATTTAAACAAGAGACCGAACAGCTTTTGACAAGTTTGATCTCTAATCCAAATAAAAATAAAAACAATTACTAAGAATATTTTTAAACTGAATGATTATGAAAAAGATGTTGATCGTGTGGATGATGATAGCGGGGACAATCGCTTCAGCACAAAACAAGGTGGATGATGAGCGAATGCAACGTGACATAGAAATCGCTGAGAATATTTTGAGCACTATGATAAAACAGCAGCTCAACAGGCATAATTTCTTTCCGATGGAAGTGCAAGGAAGCTACTTGCCAGGATATGGTGTAACCTTCCGCTTGCCATCTTCGGAGTTTGGAAATTTCTTCTACATACAAGGCGGCAATGATTCGTGGACTATTGATCCACCTATGCCTCTGGGCGCTCCACGAGCAATGACTTATTCAATAAGCTCTTCCAATGAATCCGAGGACGCTGTTGCAGTGGAACATGAAGCGATTCAGGCCCAAAAACAGGCCGAAATAGCTCGACAAGATGCAGAGAACGCAAAACGTGATGCAGAGCAAGCACAACGAAATGCTGTCATTGCTAAAAAAGGGCAAGCCCGCTCAAAAAACTTGTCTAGAAAAAAAATAAATTCAGACAGTGCTTTAAACTCTTACAATCTGAAAATTTTAGAAGCTGCTAAAAACTTCATCGCAGATTATGGAGACCTGCTTTCTCAGTTGCAACCCAATGAGAAAATTGTTGTAACTAATAAAGGCGATAGAAATCAAAGGATAATGTGGGCTGGCAATTTTCAAAAGCAAAGAGAAAGCATTCTTAGTGTCGATGGCTTGAGATCAGATATAAGTCTATTCCGTCAAGGAAAAATCACTCGCGATCAATTGATGAGCAAGTTCAAAGTGATGAACAACGAAGTCAGTGACGAACTTCAGCCCGATCTGGAATTACTCACTAGTATTTTTAATCGAGTTTACAGTCGCGATTTGTCAAAGACATTCTTTTGCGATGACAACATCTATTATGACAGATTAAAAGATTTCGGGGCGATCTACTATATGCAAGTTTACGCAAGTAGCGGAATGGACGATGATCAGCTCTATCAAATGCCGACCCTACGCCTTACAGATGTCGATCAAGAAACACGTGATCAAAAAGTAAAAGAGCTTTATCCAAAATTTGAACAAAGTATCAAAGAAGATTTGCTAGAGTATGGTCGCACCTTAAAAAGCTTAAAAGATGAGGAAACGCTGATGTTCGAGATTGTATTGACCAAATGCAAAAACTGCGGAATACCATCAACGCTTGAACTGTCAGTAAAAAATTCAGTACTCAAAGATTACGCGATGGGCAAACTCGCCAAGGAAGCCGCGATAGCTAAGATTACAATTAAAAAAGGCGCTGATCAATAAATAAGCGACTCATAATTTCAGAAAAGGCTTTCCATTGGAAAGCCTTTTTGTTTTGAATTGAAATCAATGCTGTTAATTTTAAAGCTCAACAAAATCAAACATGAAAAACAGACGCGATTTCATTAAAACAGCAGCATTGGCCGGAACTGCGCTTTCAATTCTACCATCAGGAGCTTTTTCCATGGCTGACAACAAAGTAAGGCTTGGTTTTATTGGTGTTGGTGCTCGAGGGCAAAATCACTTGGAGCTTGCTCTCAATCGCGAAGATGTAGAAGTTGTTGCGATCTGTGACATCCAACAGCGGATGATTGACATGAGCCTTGGGATTATTGCAAACTCAGGGAAAACAAAACCACAGATCATTTTAGATGGCCCACAAGGCTATAAAAAGTTGTTAGACAATAAAGACATCGATGCAGTCATCATCGCAACTCCATGGGAGTGGCACACTCGAATGTGCATCGATGCAATGAACGCTAAAAAATATGTCGGCTGCGAAGTAATCACAGGAATGACAGTTGATGAATGTTGGGAGATTGTTCGCACATCTGAAAAAACAGGAATGCCTCTGATGATGCTGGAAAATGTTTGTTACCGAAGAGATGTAATGGCGGTAATGAACATGGTGCGACAAAATATTTTCGGAGAACTGATTCACTTGCAAGGCGGCTATCAACACGATTTACGCGAAGTGAAGTTCAATGATGGTAAACATATTTACGGTCATGGTGTCGAATTCAATGAGAAAGGGTTTTCAGAAGCACAGTGGCGCACACAACATTCTGTCACTCGAAATGGCGACCTCTATCCTACGCATGGCATCGGTCCGATTGCAATGATGACGAATATCAATCGAGGAAATCGATTTACTCAATTAGTTTCTTATTCAACAAAGTCAAGAGGGCTTCACGAATACATTGTAAAGAATGGCGGAGAAAATCATCCCAACTCGAAAATAAATTTCAAGCTTGGCGATATTGTCACCACGATGATTCAAACTGCAAACGATGAAACTATTTTATTACAGCACGACACAAATTTACCACGACCATACTCTTTAGGTTTCCGCGTTCAAGGCAGCAAAGGCATTTGGATGGATGTGAACAAGTCGATTTACATTGAAGGACAAAGTCCAAGAGCACATCAATGGGAAGAAGCTAAATCTTGGCTCGATAAATACGATCATCCACTTTGGAAAAAATACGGAAGTGATGCCGCTGGTGCCGGCCATGGTGGTATGGATTGGTTTGTTTTAAATGCGTTTATAGAGTCGGTCAAAAGAAAAGCAGCTCCCCCTCAAGATGTATATGATGCTGTGACATGGAGCGTAATCACTCCTCTTTCTGAAAAATCAATTGCACAAAATGGTGCAAGTGTCGAATTCCCTGACTTCACCAATGGAAAGTGGAAAACAAGAACGAATACGTTTGCAATCGATGATTCATACTAACATCTGCCGATAATTGGCTTATTATGCGAATTGATTTTATCTTGCCCTCCCTTTAAAAACTTAAAAAAGAGAAAATGGTAAATCTTGTACTCTTTGGCCCTCCAGGCGCAGGCAAAGGAACACAGAGCGAAAAGCTCATTAAAAAATACGGCTTTGTTCATATCTCTACGGGCGATCTTTTTCGCTGGCATACAAAAAATGACACCGCCTTGGTAAACGTGTAAAAGAAATCATGAACAGCGGTGCGCTGGTTCCTGATGAGATCACCATCGCGATGTTGAAAGAAGAGCTCGACAAAAACCCACAAGCCAAAGGTTTTCTTATTTGATGGTTTCCCACGTACAGTGCCTCAAGCTGAAGCACTCGATAAGTTTATGAAGGACAATGGTACCGCCATTCATCATGTAATTGCGCTTGATGTAACTGAATCTGAAGTACGTGCTCGCATCGCGAAACGAAGAACAACTGACAACAGAGCCGATGACGAAGAAGAAAAATTAAACAAGCGTGTGACTGAATATTTCAGCAAAGACCATTCACGTGCTTCCATATTATGGAAAGCAAGACCGTCTGAATACAGTTCACGGTATTGGCGAAATTGAAACAATCTTCAGCAACATCTGTTTTGTTGTCGCTAAGTTATTACAAAAGTTAGACGGTCTAACAGAATCTCCTTTTCTAGAATTATGTCATCACCCAACTTCATTGACTACGTAAAATTTAATTCACGCTCAGGGCATGGTGGTGCAGGCTGTCTTCATTTTCACCGTGAAAAATTTATTGATAAAGGTGGCCCCGATGGAGGCGATGGCGGCCGAGGTGGCCATGTGATTCTAAGAGGCAATGCACAGCTGTGGACTTTGCTACATCTGAAATATCGGAAACATATTCTAGCCGAAAACGGCAATAGCGGTGAGGGACAAAACATGAACCGGGGCTTTTGGTAAAGATGAAATTCTAGAAGTGCCGCTCGGAACAGTTGCCAAGAGATTGGACACTGACGAGATTATCTGCGAAATAAATAGCGATGGACAAGAAGTAATTCTCACCCCGGGAGGTCGCGGTGGCAAGGGGTAACGCTTTTCTTTGCTACATCAACTAATCAAGCCCCACAACATGCACAACCAGGTGAACCCGGACGTTGAAGAATGGGTTATATTCGAATTAAAACTCCTTGCTGATGTTGGCCTAGTCGGTTTCCCAAATGCAGGTAAATCAACTTTGCTTTCTGTAGTCTCAGCGGCGAAACCGAAAATTGCTGATTATGCTTTTACAACACTTACTCCAAACTTGGGTGTTGTTACTTATCGCGATGAGAAATCTTTTGTGATGGCCGACATTCCCGGTATCATTGAAGGAGCGGCTGAAGGAAAGGGCTTGGTATTCGCTTTCTGAAACACATCGAACGAAATTCGGTGTTGCTGTTTCTTGATTCCTGCTGATGCCAAAGACATCAAAAACGAATTTGAAATTTTATTGAACGAGCTTCGTCAGTACAATCCAGAACTGCTCGACAAAAAAAGATTCCTCGCGATCTCAAAGAGCAGACATGCTTGACGATGAGCTATGGCGGAAATAGAAGATGAAGTGCCCGAAGAGATTCCGTCGTATTTTCATTTCATCGGTTACAAACTAGGGCACTTAGAGAGCTGAAAGACCTGATCTGGCAGAAACTCCATTAATCCAACATATAACTAGCCCTTATTGTCAAAATTCATGCCACTTTGGCCAGATTGTTAGTTGCAGTATTATTGGAAAGGCTATATTTAATCAGGAAACAGACTATGGAAAAACAAAACGCGAAACAGATGATCAGGAAGTGTCAGAAAAGTACGAAGAGACCTGAGCAGGCGGCTGAACGCTGAAGTAGCAAGAATCTCAAGTGACCTCGTAACATGAAGAATTGGCAGAAGCCAAGGATAAATACATGCAGGCTCTATTCCGAATTCGACAATTTCCGCAGAAGAACCGCCAAGGAAAAGTTCGAAATGATCAATTCGGCCAATGAGCAAGTCCTTAAGTCGCTTTCTGCCAGTGGTTGATGATTTTCGAACGTGCCGAAAAAGCTTTTCAGTCGAAAAAAACGATAAGGAGTCTGAAGGATTTTTTCTTATTCAGCAACAAATTCAAAAAGGTACTTGGAACAAGTCCGGTGTAAAGGTCATGGCTATTGAAGCCGGAGCTGATTTCAATACCGACTTCCATGAAGCTATCACACAGGTTCCTGCACCCGATGAAAAATTGAAAGGAAAGATAGTTGATGTGGTCGAGAAGGGTTATCTACTCAATGAAAAAGTAATTCGCTTTGCTAAAGTTGTCGTGGGCAGCTAAGCCGATAAAGCATCCATAAAATTCGAATTTGCCAACAGAAATAAATAGTCTACGAAAAGAGATTATTACGAAATATTGGGCGTAAACAAATCGGCCACACCCGAAGAGATTAAGAAAGCATATCGCAAAGTCGCCATTCAATATCACCCGGACAAAAATCCCAGGGTAACAAAGAAGCTGAAGAAAAATTTAAGGAAGCTGCTGAAGCTTACGAAGTATTGAGCGATGCCGGACAAGCGCGCGAAGTACGATCGTTTTGGTCACCAGACGCAGGTGGTGCGTGGCTCTCCGGAGGTCACGACATGAATATGGAGGATATCTTCAGTCAGTTTGGAGATATCTTTGGTGGTGAGGCGGTGCCATTCGAAAGTTTCTTTGGTGGTGGTGGATCTCGGTGCAAGCGTCAGCGCAAAGGATCAAATCTCAGAATCAAACTAAAGCTAACACTCGAAGAAATTGCCTACTGGGGTTGAGAAGAAAATAAAAGTAAACAGACTGATTCGTGCCGATGGAGTGACCTTCAAAACTTGTACCACCTGTAATGGACAGGGCCAGATGAGAAACGGTGGTTAATACAATGCTTGGACAGATGGTTTCTGCTACAACATGCTCAACGTGCGATGGTTCAGGTCAGATTATTGACAAGAAGTCCTTCGGGTGTTGATAGCTCAGGCCTTGTATCCAAAGAAGATGTTATCAATGTGAAAATACCTGCCGGTGTTGCCGATGGTATGCAACTCTCTATGTAGGGAAAAGGAAATGAAGCTCCTGGTGGTGGCATAGCTGGTGATCTTCTTATCTTGATTGAAGAAGGAAGACAAGACCTGAAGCGCGATGGCAACAATCTTGTGTTATGACCTGTATATCAATTTCATTGATGCTGCATTAGGTACGTCCGTAGAAGTCCCATCTAGTGAGTGGGAAAGTACAGGTTAAAGATTGATCCAGGCACTCAAAGTGGTAAAGTGTTGCGCCTCCGTGGTAAAGGCATCAAAGATATCAATGGCTATGAGACCGGCGACCAACTGATCTATGTAAACGTCTGGACCCCTAAAAAACTGACTGCCGAAGAGAAAGCGAAGCTGGAGTCGCTTCGTGGATCGGTCAATTTTGAGCCACATCCCGATGCAAGCGAGAAGGGCTTCTTTGAACGAATGAAAGATATTTTCTAAAAGCAGAACATTTTCCGAACAACCTTTTCATCATAAATGCCCGTATAAGACCTATTATAGCGTCTGATTTTTTTTAGCATTTTTAGCACATTTCTTACATCGAAGTAACTTTAAGCTAAACCGGAAGCGTAAAATTCAGATGTAGAGAAAGTCTTGGTTAATCTTTGTGGGGTTAGGCTGTGTGGCTTGGAGCCCTTTGGTCAGGTAAAGAAGCAATTTACAGTTGAGAAGATGAGCAACTGCACAGAATACAATTTGCCTCAAAGCAAAAACGGCGGCAATTGTTACATCAAGCCCAGCCAGAACACCGATCTCCTGAAGTATTTACAGCAATCAAAATCTGGAAGCGAATACTCTCATCACGTTCAGTAATGAAATAAAAGGCAAGACCTGCGATAGTACTGCTTACGCTCGACAGGAAAATCAGAACGAAGGCGTTAGCCGGAATATTTCTCTATCGTTTTTTGGTGGCTGAAAAAAAAGCCTCACGATAAATTCTGGAAAATTTATCTCACTGACACCAAGCCCTACTCCCTCGACCTTGAACTATGGAGTTGGGAATGCAAACGTTGACCTCTCGCGGTCTGTCAGTAAGAAAAGCTTAAAATTAACACCGGTAGTGCCGACGTTAATGTATCCTACTACAACACTTGAAAATAAAGTTGAGATGGATACTTTCTTTATCAAGGTTGATCATGGGCTCGGTTAATGTCAAGCAATTTAATCTTTCGTCGTTCACATTAGTGTGTTAGCCGATGTTGGATTTGGAAATATGCTACTTAGACTTCAGCGACAAACCATTGATGAGCAATAAAATAAAAGGAAGCGTTGGTGCAGGAAATTTTGTTATCTATTTACCGAACGAAGAAGTCCCTGTGCTTGTAAAAATTCATGATTCTTGGCTGTGCAGTGTTAATCTTTCTAACAATTTGAAAAAAATAGGTGAAAACACATTTGCAAACGCTGCTTATAACAAAAATTCAAAAGAATACTCTCTACATTCGATCTCGATGTATCTATGGGTAAGATCGTTTTCAAAGAACATTAAATATTCGATCGTCTAAACTGTAGGATTCGGTTGAATTCTCTATTTTTGACTAATTTTACACAAACTAAAACTTAGTGGAAGCACTTATCGCATTCAGGGTGTGTCCAAACGTTATGCGGATCACACCGCACTCGACAATGTCAGTATCTACAATTCCTGAGAAAACCATTTTTGGATTACTCGGTCCCAACGGTGCGGGTAAAACAACATTAATCCGGATCATCAACCAGATTATCAATAGCCGATGAAGGAGAGATCATATCTTTCGGTGAAAAACTGAGACCTGGCCACATTGGTAACATTGGATATTTACCAGAAGAACGAGGGCTTTATAAGAAAATGAAAGTTGGAGAACAGCTTCTCTACCTCGCTCAGCTAAAAGGGCTAAGCAGAAAAGATGCTCTAGCTCAAATTAAAATCTGGCTTGAAAAATTTGAAATCAAGGACTGGTGGAATAAAAAAGTCGAAGACCTAAGTAAAGGAATGGCACAAAAAGTGCAATTCATCAGCACTATTATGCATGAACCAAAATTGATTATTCTGGATGAACCATTCTCAGGGTTTGATCCAGTCAATGCACAACTGATCACAGAAAGAAATAATTGAGCTTAAAGAAAAGGGAAGCACCATTATTTTTTCAACACACCGTATGGAAACGGTCGAATCACTTTGCGATCACATTGCGTTGATCAACAAATCCAAAAAAATATTGGAAGGACCAAAGAAGCAAGTGAAAGAACAATATCGGTCCAACACTTTTATCGTTGAGCATCGCGGAAATCATTTCAACCTTTCTCCTGAAAAGTATGAATTGAAGAAACAAGTGGTCATTGAAGACGGCCTCTATTCTTCCACGATTCAAGCCAAAGGAAGTATCAAAGGCAATCAATTGATTCGCGACTTGATTGACATCACTGAGGTATTCAGCTTCCAAGAAAAATTGCCTACCATGGCCGACATTTTCATCAGCTTGGTGAAAGGCGAAGGCGATGATGTTTTAAAGAAACATTTGCAGGAAGCATAGAGTCTTAGATATCCAACAGAAACCAGAATCACACAACCCCATGAATAAAGTTTGGTTAATTATACAACGTGAGTTTTTAACACGTGTCAGAAAAAAATCCTTTTTGATTGCTACAATCCTTGTGCCTCTAATCATTCCGTTAATTATTGGTGGCTTAGTTGCAATTATGATTAGAGAGGCTGAATCCGCTAAACCTGACACCGTGATGGTAGTTGATGAAAGTGGTCAGTTCAATCTCGACAGCACAAAAAACACAAAACGATTTCATTTTGTGCCACTTCAAACTCCGATAGAACAAGCCAAAAAAATTTACAACGAAACCAAAGACTTCGCGCTTCTCTTCGTTCCTCAATTTGATATCAACAAACCTGAAGGGCTCACAATTTATACTCAAGAAAATCCAAGCGTAGAAAAAATTACTGACTTAGAATCTATTTTGGAAGATCGTGTCCGTGATTTAAAACTTCAAGAATTCAAAATTGATAAAGAGGTTTTAAAAAATTTAAAGACTAACATCCATCTGAAGCAAATCAACCTAAGTAAAACCGGAGAAGAAAAATCAAGTAACTCGGGTATCATCTATGGGCTTGGGTTCCTCCTCGGAATCATGATCTACATTTTTGTTTTGGTTTATGGAATTCAAATCATGCAAGGCGTGATTGACGAGAAAACCTCAAAAGTTGTTGAAGTGATTGTTTCTTCTGTCAAACCATTTCAATTGATGCTCGGTAAGATTCTTGGCATTGCTGGTGTTGGTGTTCTACAGTTTTTAATCTGGATCGTATTGAGCGGTTTCTTATCCACAGCGGTTCTGGGTTATTTCGGATTAAAGACTCCACAAAAGCAGGCCATGGAACAGGTGGCTAAAAAAGTAAATGATGAGCAAGTGAAAGAGGCGATGAGCCAAACAACGCCTCAGGTTAACGAGCTCTTGAAAAACCTAAGTGAAATTCCATTTGGCAAAATTGCTTTCGTTTTCATCTTCTATTTTCTGGGAGGCTATCTTCTTTATGGAGCCCTATTCGCTGCTGTTGGTTCAGCCGTAGAGTCGATGCAAGAGTCCCAACAATTTCAATTCCCGATAACATTACCCTTGCTGATCGGCTACCTCGGACTTTTCATGTTCATCCTTCGCGACCCACATGGACCAGTAAGTTTTTGGCTTTCGATTATACCATTTACATCTCCGGTGGCAATGGTTGGGCTTATCGCTTATGGAGTTCCCACGTGGCAACTTTTGCTTTCAATGACGCTGCTCATTGGAGGTTTCATTTTCACTACTTGGGTTGCAGGCCGTGTTTACCGTGTGGGCATTCTGATGACTGGCACCAAAGTGAACTGGAAAGTTCTTGCCAAGTGGTTCATGCTACGCGAATAAACAGCAGATTAAAGATTTTAAAATTCAGATTACGGATTAATCCTAACGATTGATTCGTAATTTGTAATTTCAAATTTGCAATCTATGAAGGCTCCACTCCCTTCGATGGAATTTTATCGGGACAACACAAACCTGAAGTGGATTATTCTTGCCGTGTCAGTCGTCATTAGTATTGGTTCCATTTACTACACCAATATTCTGGTCGATCAATTAAAAGAACGTGAAAAAGATCAAGTAAAACTTTTTGCACGCGCGCTTGAATACACGATCAATGAAAGCAACAATGACATCCTTTTTGTCAGCGAAGAGATCATTACCAAAAACAATTCAATACCAACAATCAATACCGACAGCAAGGATTCAATTCTTTACTATAACAATGTTGATATCGATCCTACTTGGAGTGAGAAAAAGAAAAAGAGTTATCTCCTCGCAGGAAATCAAGGACATGAAAGAAGCCTATCCTCCTATTGAAATCAATTTAAAGGATGATAAGACTCAGAAAATTTTTGACAAGCAATACGTTTATTACAAAAACTCTTTTTTGCTCACGCAGCTGACAGTCTATCCTTACATTCAACTTTTAGTGCTGGCGATTTTTGGATTCATCTCTTATCTCGCTTTCAATTATTCGAGAACAGCAGAGCAAAATCGAGTTTGGGTTGGGCTTGCCAAAGAAACCGCACATCAACTGGGAACTTCGCTATCATCATTGATGGCTTGGATGGAAGTGTTGCGAGATGACCCAGACTTGCAGCGAAAAGGTTTTGTCGAAGAGTTGGATAAAGACATCCGCAAGCTTCAAGTAGTAACAGAAAGATTTTCGAGTATTGGATCTACGCCAACATTAAAAAGTGAAAATGTATATCAATTGGTAAATCGTGTTGTAGGTTATTTGCAGCCTCGAGTTTCCTCCAAGATTAACATTGAAGTGTATGCTCTTTCTCAAGACTGTGCACCGACTTTGGTACATCCACCATTGTTTGAATGGGTGTTGGAAAATTTATGTAAGAATGCCGTTGATGCGATGGGAAGCTCCGGGACAATTGCTATCAAGATCTTGCGTGGCAACGACAACAAAGTGCTAATCGATATCTCTGACACAGGAAAAGGAATTCCAAAGCCAATGTTGGCAAACGTTTTCAGACCTGGTTTCACTACAAAGAAGCGTGGCTGGGGCTTGGGGCTAACGCTCGCCAAGCGCATCATAGAACTTTACCACGAAGGAAAAATCTTCGTGAAGTCATCTGAAGAGAATGTAGGAACTACCTTTCGTATTGAGGTGAAAAGCGCTTAGATGGTTATTCGCCATCTTTCTCTCTCTTATGAAGAGTACCGAAAAACTCATAGCGCACGGGCCAAAGATAATAGTTGGTTTTGCGTCTATATAAATTTATTTCCCTATCAGTTAGTTTCCATTCAGGGTTTGGGTTTTCCGGAATCCGATTCCACGAATGCAAGTCTCTTATGAACTTCTTATAATCGCGCCATGATTGCTCTTTATCTTTTACCAACTGAGCAATAAATTGAGTTGAAGTCTGAAGCCTGAAATCGGAAGAATCTTCGGAATAAAAAATATGGTCACCAAAATGAACATTTTTAGAAAGTGTTTCATTTGGGTCAATAAGTCGATGAATTAGTGTTGAATCTTTTTTATTATCGATTAATCTAACCTGTGCCAATAGTTGAGTCGAGAGCAAAACTCCGAAAGTAATTATCACTATAATTTTTATCATAGTTTAATTCGCCCTGATCGCAATTACAGGATCAAGTCTTGCGGCAACAGCTGCTGGAACAATTCCGGCAACCAACCCAATGGTTGATGAAACCCCAAGTCCGAGAATAATATTAGCTGGAGACAAAATCACTTCTAAACTTCCAAAGGGTGCGAGTGTGAGTAGCCAAACCAAAAACAATCCGGCCAAACCTCCAATCAAACTAGGTGCTGTTCGGATTCTATCGTGTTTCCCTATTAACCTTAGCAATACGTACGAACCAAGTAGAATGACATAAC
>JASGIR010000055.1:0-41452 GCA_049840975.1 Cyclobacteriaceae bacterium
TGATTGGAAAGCATGGGCACAATATTTCTTTTGGATACACCATTGGGCTTACCATTTCATTTGTATTGATAATGCTCACTCTAGGTCGTGGTGTTTTGAATCGAATCTTGCCTTGGGTCAACAACAAACTTGCCTGGCCTGGTGGTGTCCTATCATTGTCATTGTCGCTCTGTTTTTTGGCTGCGGCATTTACCGAGTTTATTGGCATTCACGCCATCTTTGGCGCCTTCATCATTGGAGTTGCACTGGGCGATTCAGAACATTTTAGTGAACGCGCAAAGGAAATTGTTCATCAGTTTATCAACAATATTTTTGCTCCCTTGTTTTTTGTATCGATCGGGCTTCGTGTAAACTTCATAGTCAATTTTGATTGGCTGCTCACACTCACGATCATTGTGATTGCTTTTGCTGGAAAAATAATTGGCTGCGGAATTGGCACACGATTGGGTGGTTTCTCATGGAGAGAATCTTTTGCATCCGCCTGTGGCATGAACGCACGCGGAGCCATGGAAATAATTCTTGGCATCATCGCTTTGGAAAGTGGCTTGATTAACGAACGTGTTTTTGTTTCTCTTGTAGTGATGGCGATAGTTACGAGCATGACAAGCGGACCATTGATGAAATGGCTTTTGAAAAAATAAAACCTCAACTCTCGTTGAGGCTTGTTCGGTCACTCATCTTGCATTGCAAACTTAATCGGGACCATCAATCTTACGTTGACAGGGCTATCATGCTGACGACCCGGTTTCCATTTGGGCATTAATCCAATTACGCGTGTTGCCTCGCGATCAAGTGAGCCGCTGATACCTTTAGCTACTTCAATACCAGTAACCACTCCTGTTGCATCCACAATGAAACGAACGTAGACTGTACCTTCTTCATCCATTTTTCTCGCTGCAGTTGGGTAACGAAGATTCTTATTAAGAAATCGATATAGGGCTTTGATGCCACCTTCAAACTCTGGCATAACTTCAGCATGGTCGAAAACTTGTGGCGGCTCCGAAACAACTACAGTTGTTGTTGTCGTGCCAATCTGACCACCATCAAATGGTTGCGGACTCCCCTCTGTACCTCCTACGGTAGAGCTCTGTATAGTTTGAGTCTCGATCTGTGGTTGTTCAGTAGGAACAGTGGTGACAACTTGTGGTGGCAAATCTCTGCTCACTACTTGAGTTTGGGCGATCTGCTTTTGTGGCGGAGGATCAGCAATTATAACAGGGTCAACAAAGACATGTGTAAAAGGATCCTTTATAACTCCTGAAATAACTGGAGCTTGATGCAGCAATGTCGAGATGTGGTACATCAAAAACAGCACTGCCAAAAAAACAGTACCATAAAAAGATGCTTTAGAAAGATTTTTTTGATAGGCATGACGGATAGAGTAGGCTCCGTATAATTTGTTGCGGTTTTCAAATACCACATCATCCAAACGAGTAAAAGTATTTTCAGCATTCATAGGGAACGTGTTTTAGGTGTTTCAATCCTTATGAACCTGGCTGCCGGCAGGCAAGTTTCTATCCTAGTAATCCAGAGGTGTCCAAAAAGTCACAGGGAAATCAGAATATTTTATTGGCAAATAAACGGCCTAATAGGCTATAAATTCAGGTATTGTGAAGGGGTAATGTCTTCATAGTTCTTTCCTTCGGCTTCTCTCTATCCTTTTGCAATTTCACAGCGAAATAAGAAAACACAACAAGCATCAAGACTGTCACAATTGCAACGACTAGAGTGAAAATAAAAAATCTGCGAACTCTTTTTTTCTTTTTTACGGTCCGGTGCTGTTTAAGCAATACAGAGTAATTGCGGTGCCGCTGCAATATGGCATCGTCAATCAATTGTTTTCGCAGCCTTATTTCATTCCTTGCCATCCTTGACACTTACGTTAAATTTCTTACGAAGTTGATCCAGCGCTCTGTAAGTCCGCATTTTTGCACTGCTCTCGCTAATCTCAAGTATAAATGCTATTTCTCTAAAATCTTTTTCTTCAAAAAATCGCAACTGTAGAACCTCAAGCATTTCAGCGGAAAGGCCTTTCATGAAATCGATCAACTGAGCTACGACCTCATCACTATATTCTTCTTCACCTCGTTCAAACACGAGTCGCAAATGCACTTCATCAAGGCTATAAATTTTTTGTGACTTTGTTTTTCTGAAGTGCTTATTTACTTCGTTAGAAGCTATCCTGTAAAACCAAGCTGAAACTGGAACTCCTCGAAATTCATATTTACCAACATTGTCGAGGGCAATTAAAAAAGTCTGAGAGCACAAATCAGCAGTTAAATCCTCGTCATCTGTTTGAGTGTAAATAAAATTGAAAATGCGGTCAAAATATTTTTCATAGAGCGCGCCAAACTTGTTCGGATCTTTTTTTGCTCCGTCAACGATTGCATACTCAATTCGAATCTCCTCTTCGGTCATCGATTTGAAGTTAAATAAAATTTCTTGTGAGGGAAGAAGAAACTCTTACCATCGAAAAACTTAGTTTTGCAGCACGATGAAAAATTTTATTGAATATATCGGCTATACAGCCACGTTGCTTACTTCTATTTCGTACGCGCCACAAGTTTACAAGTCTTGGAAATCTA
Organism: Cyclobacteriaceae bacterium; assembly: GCA_049840975.1. Classification (GTDB taxonomy): domain Bacteria; phylum Bacteroidota; class Bacteroidia; order Cytophagales; family Cyclobacteriaceae; genus ELB16-189. Next base: position 2,586 of record JASGIR010000055.1, read on the forward strand.
AAAGTGTTGGCGACCTGAGCACGTGGACCATCTGTATTATTTTTTCAAGCACAATCGCGTGGCTTTGGTACGGTTTTGAGATTGGCAGTGGGCCCGTGATCGCTGCAAACACAATTGTTGGAATTCTCTCATTCACTTTAGTGTTCTTTAAATTCTCTTTCAAAAAATGAAGGGCTTAGCCTTAAGTTCACTTCGTGTTGGTAAAAAATACCGGCTTGTCAATTACGGTGAAACGAATGATTTCATTATTGAACGAGCACTTGCTAATTACGACTTTGAAGTAAAAGATCTCTTTACCCTTGAACATTACAAGCTCAAAGAACTTTTCAAGTTCGGCAAAGGAAAAGATTTTGAAATTCGCGGAAATCGACTAAATCAGATTGTCTCGTTGGCTAGCACGATCAAGTTCTGTGAAATTTTTAGTTGTCGACTTTCCAATTCCTTCTTATTGATATCAAAGCGAAGAGAATTATTATCAAGCACCACAAAACTAAAGTTGGCTCCTTTCTTGAAAAGTCCTTCGCGCTCGGCAATAATCATTACCGGTTTCCCAGCCAACGTTTTGTTGAGTTCAGCAAGCTGACTACTTTGTCCATCTGGAACATAAATAATCTGCGGCAAATCGAACTTAGGGATTTCTTCTAGCTGAACAATCTGCACTTTCTTTCCGTGAATTTCCTTGTTGGCAGTGGACTTAACGAGTTCATCATACACTTTTGATTTTCCTAACACAGCGATTTTGAAATCTTTACCTTCTGATTCAGGCCACGAAGAATATTTTGCAATACTCACTACAAACACGGAATAAACTTGGTAATTGGTAGTTTGAGCTTTCGCAACTGAGACTACAAAAAATAAAAGCCAAAGTATTCTTTTCATAGGTTTATTTTTTGAAGCTGAGTTGATAAGAAACTTTTAATACAAACTCACTGCTGCGCCCAGGAATCGGTGCATAATATCCATTATAAGCTTGAGGTATCACAGGTTTCTGGTTAAAGATGTCATAAACTCCTGCGCCAATTACAAATCCGCTGGTTTCATAATTAAGAAAACTATTTGCTAGAAGATAGGGATCCAGTTGAGTTGACACTGGGTTTTGACTTACATCAAGGTTTGTATACGCATAACGTTTACCACCATAAATCATCGTTACGTTCAACGACAAATTTTTCGTTAAAAGATAATTGAAGGTTCCCACGGCTTTGTGCATCGACATCCCTGCAAATTGATTGTTCGTTTGCGGCACTTTATATGTATCCACAGTTGAGTTTGTATTCGCGAGTGCCAAAGAATAGTTAACATTCATGTTCCAATTTTTCCTACGAAAACTGTAGACGAATTCTAATCCGTGGCTACCTGATCTCTTGTAGTTCTGATAACCTTCAGTGCCATCACTCTGGTACTGATAAATAATGATGTTGTTTGTGTTGAGCCAAAACGCATTGACTGAAAAAAGCATCTCTGGTGTGAATTGATATCCAAGTTCCAATTCCGCCACGTTGCTCGTTTCTGGAACCACTTTTCCAGAAAGAGCTTGTTGCTGATTTTGGATTGCCGGAGAACGAAATGCCTGACTATATAAAATTTTAAAGTGGAAATTTTCAATCTTCTTCGTTAAGGCGAGACGAGGAACAAATGCATCGCCAGCCAAATTATTTTTCTCATAGCGGGCACCTACAGTGACATTTGCCAAACGATGTTTTAGAAGACCCTGTATGAAAATGGCGTAGTTGTTCATTTTAAATTTCGGAGCGGCAAAGTAGGTCTGATCAGCAATAAGATTCGTGCCAACGTCTTCAAAGTATAACGCTCCCGCAACTAAATTCACTTTCCTGTTCAAGTCATAGTTAAGCGAAGTACTATAAAAATTACGTGTGGCTCTCGCCTTCAGGCTATCTGTTCCACTCGCGGTAGCACCCCAATGCCAGGGAACTTGATTCATGTAGACATACCTCGGAGTAATAGTAAGTTTGCTGTTCACCTTTAAATCGTACTTGATATCAGCGGAGTAATTATCATAGGAAGCAAACTCTATTGGATCGGTAACTTTCATCCCATTATAAACACCACGAATGCTCAGTCCATAAGCTTTGAAGCCAAAATTTGCGTTAACGGGATTAGCTGAAGATACCTTGGCAAGGTCAGCAGGAGCATAACCCACTAAAGGATCAGCGAAGTTCTTTTGGTCGCTCACAATTCCTTTGCCTTGAAAATATCCAAGGTCCCACGAAATATTTTCGCCTTTCTTGGCAACCATCATTCCTCCGTTGGTTCTTCCTACAGCCGAAGAATGAAATCCACCAATGCCGTAAGCCACAACTCCGTTCAAAGATGCTGCTTGTTTAGTAATAATATTTACAACTGCATATTCAGCCGAACCGCCATACACGGCAGACCCAGGCCCTCGAATAATTTCAATTTTTTCAATGGCATCGACTGGAAAATTATTAATCAGCGGTACAGTTTGATATAGCAAGTCATTCATTTGCTGGCCATCTAAAAGGAAAAGTACTTTACCTTCATTGGCCCAATTGCCGCGGAAAGAAACGCCTGTTACAAATTGAGTATCGTGACCAATATCAAAGCCGGGAATCGTTCGCAAAATATCTGTGATGTCGCGTGCTCCCATTTTGCGTATGTCATCCGAAGAAACAACGCTCAAGATTCCCGGAGTTTCGCGGGTTGGTAGGGCTTTTCCTGCTCCCACTTTTGCAGACTCGTTTAGCTGTTTTTGCAAATCACTTTCGGCAGTGAAAGCACTCATCTTCAAAAGCGAGTCGAGATCCTGTGAAAATGAAGTTTGAGAAAAGAAGAATAGAAAAAAAATGAGGGAGGGAGTTTGCCAACGTTTCATGTAGCTGGGTTAGGTATAGACCCACAATAATAATAAAAAAAGCGAAGGGTCTGCCTTCGCTTCTCTACAATTTGTTACTCCGATCACAAGCCGCTCACTTGTTTGTCTTTCGGGTATTTCACTTCGTATTTAAAAACAATTTTCTTGGTTTCATTCGGTTGCAATTTCGAATTCCAAATCAATTTGCCAGTGTCTTTATTATAATTTGCTCCAGCTATATCAACCGCTGTAACTTCGATTTGGCTGTTTTGTGACACAGGAATCTGATCTTCAATTGTGATTTTTATAGATTCGTTTTTGGTATTGCGAACTGAAATTTCCCAAGCATAAGATTCTTTCTGATTTGTTCCGATGAGCTTGCGCGAAGTAAGTTCCTTTTGCTTCTCACGTTTTACCACAATTCTTTTATCGCGACCAAGTGATAGCGAAAGCGTGTCTTTGATATTATTTGGATCGATAAACGATTTCCCGGTAAATGTTCCTTCAAAGAAAATGTTTGCTTCTCCGGGTAACAAGCTCAACTCTTCCCAGCCAGTTGCTTTTGCAAGAAGGAAAGCATCATTGTCAAGCTTCGGTGCAACGGAATAGTTGTATTCAGCTTTCAATTCATAACTGCGAATATCAACCAATGTAGGTTTGTTTGCCGAAGAAACCGTGTATGGTAGCGCGATATCAAATTCTGTATTCAAAGAAGTTTGAATTGTAGTAACATAATCAGCGACATTATTTGCCTCTTTCTCTTCACTAGCAATTTCTGCTTTTCTCATCTCCATTGCAGCTGGTGCCTTTTGGATTCCCATTACTTTTCCTTGTAGAGCGTAAGATACAGGCTGATAAAAATTCAAATACCAAGCTACAAGTTCTGGCTTCAATCCACTTTGGTCTGGATTTGCAGTCGAGAGTTTCAGTTTCACATTTTTCCATTCTTCGCCTGTGCCTTGAAATACATTGGCTTTATAACTCAATTGAATCGGATTCTTTGTATTGATTGCCCTTATATCGTATTGCGGAGTCCAGCCCGCATTGGAAACAACATAATTTATTTCGAGGTCAGCATTGGTAGCGGTTTCAGCTGAAAGGCTGATTACAATCTCACTTGTGTTTCGCTGATACAATTCATTTTGTGTATTGATTTGTTGCTGGATTTTAGAAATGCGTTCATTTAATTTTTTGATTTTTTCGTCTTGCTTCATTCTTGACGAAACTATATCTGTCAATCGTGAGCGATAGAAATCAGCCATTGCTTTGAGTTCAACCACAGTCAGGTTTTGATTTGCGCCTCCAATTTTTTGGTTGCTCAAAAGCATCTGCTCTTCTTTATTTAATATCTCCTTCTGACTTGACTCAAGTTGAACTTGTTTTTGTAAGCCTTCAAGGGAGTCTCTCAAGTTTTTCAAGCTCTTCGGCATATTTAATTCCGACAAATAATTCTGTTGGTGACTTGTTCCAAGAATTATAAAATTTCCTTTGCCGGAAACTTGAATGCTATTTTGGTCAAGCATTGAAGTAAGTCCCCCAATAATCAAATCGGTTTTCCCAGCCGAAAGTTGGGTCTTCACTTGACGCGTAACCTGAGCTCTGTTGAGAAATACCGTTACCTCTGTGATTTTTGAATTCGTTGTCTGCGTTGTCTGAGCAATGCTTTGAATCGACAAAATCCAAAGAATAATAATTGAAATGCGTTTCATACGTTAATAATTTTAGTTTTTACGGTCTTATGAAAATGGCCATGCATGTTCTCTTTTGCAGAAAATACATTTCGTGGCCATTTCATAAATTGTTTTGAGCTTAAGATTCATTCAAAGTGAAAATTCCATAAGGAAATGGAATTATTTTCATCAAAATCGTAATAAAGATAGAATCTTTACTTTTGCGAATTATGAGCGAACAAGTTTTTTCTTTTAATCAACTACAGGATTTCTCCAAATCTATCTTTCAAAAAATAGGATGTTCACCAGAGCATGCCGATCTCGCAACTGAATCTTTGCTTCGTGCCGATTTGCGAGGTGTAGATTCTCATGGTGTAGCACGACTAAGTGGTTATGTGCGACTCTGGAAAGCTAAGCGAGTGAATAGCAAACCTAACATTCGAATTGTTCACGAAAGCCCGAGTACTGCCGTAGTTGATGGTGATGCTGGACTTGGTCTTGTTGTGGCTCCGAAAGCGATGGAGATCGCGATTGCGAAAGCCAAGAATGCAGGCACAGGTTGGGTTGCTGTAAAAAATTCGAATCATTTTGGTATTGCTGGGCATCACGCGATGATGGCTTTATCTCAAGATATGATTGGCATGGCTATGACTAATGCAAGTCCATTGGTAGCGCCAACTTTTTCTGTTGAAAGACTATTGGGAACCAATCCAATCGCTGTCGCAATCCCAGCTGATAAACAACCGCCTTTTGTTGCAGACTTTGCCACTACCACTGCAGCCAATGGTAAACTTGAAATTCTGCAGCGCAAAGAAAAAGAAGCGCCATTAGGTTGGATTCAAAAAAAAGATGGAACTCCATCATCAAACCCAAATGAATTAAAAGATGGCGGAGCGCTTATTCCTCTGGGAAGTGATCGCGAACATGGCAGCCACAAAGGTTTTTGTCTAGGTGCTTGGGTAGATATTTTTTCTGCTGTGCTGAGCGGGGCAAATTATGGTCCATGGGTTCCTCCATTTGTAGCATTTTTAAATCCTCCAGCAAATCCTGTTGGAGATGGCATCGGGCATTTTCTTGGTGCCATGCGAATCGATGCTTTTCGTCCAGCAGAAGAATTTAAAAAGCACATGGACAATTGGATTGAGCGCTTCCGTTCAGCTGAGACAATTGAAAGTGAAGAGAAGTTGATTATCCCTGGAGATCCAGAACGTGAATTTGAAATCGATCGGAAGAAAAATGGAATTCCGCTTAACCTAAAAGTAGTAAGCGATTTGAAAGAACTGGGGAAGGAATTTGAAATCGATTTTTAGAAAACAAAAAACACCCGAACAACAAAAGGAGTTAAGAAAACACTCGGAGTTTGATAAAGTAAATCATACATCGCCATTGCGTTGATCCGGCTTCTGCTTCCGAGGGGAACAACATATCCGATGCCCACAAGAAAGCGTGAGTAATTAGTACGAACGATTTCGTTATTGCTTGATCCTCCATAAGTCGGAGAGTTAATCAGATCATATTCAGCTTGAAAAAAAATAGGGTCGATGGTATACCTCACAAATGGTCCCAGGCCATACTGCGTGTATGACGCTCCAACAGAAGGGTAACTATATTTTTGGTACGTGATCGTTGCTCCAACAGAAACATTATCGTCAATTTGATAACCAAATATTGGTAACAGAGAATAATAAATATATCGATTGCCTCCAGGATCAGTACCTGCGCCAAGTCCACCTCCACCTCCAAAATAAAACTTGCGACCGCTTTGTGATTGATCAGACTGGTTTGATTTATTTGATGTCTTTGGCTGTCTGTTGGGATTCTTAAGCGAAAAGTTGAATTGAGCTGAGGCACTTGTGACAATAATCGAACTCGCAATCAACAGCACCATTCTTTTCATGTGTTCTACAATTTTATTTTTTCTCGATGATGAAAATATCTTCGGTAGGTTTTTTCATCAAATATTTTTCTCGAGCAAATTTCTCGAGCAATTCTTTATTCGTGGTAAGTTCTTCTTTGTCTTTTACGACTTCAGCTATTTTTTCCTGATAATACTCTTTCTCATTTTCAAGTGATCGAAGTTTAGATGACATCTTGAATCGAGAGATAAAATCATTCGAGTCGAGAAACAGCATCCAAATTAAAAAACAAAGTCCCGTGACAAAATAAAAGTTACGGAACAAGGGAGATAGCTTCTTAGCCATAGTTTAAAAAATAGTTTAACGAAGGTAGGATTAAAAGTTTAAAGTTTAAAGTGCGAAGCTCAAGACCTCTGAACGCCCATCGTTAACTTTACCCTTTCGGTTGTGAGTTAGTTTTTCACTTCGATAATTCTTTCTCCTCGGTTGATTAACTTCCCCAACGGCTTTAGTCCAGTTATTTTCTCAAATTCATTTGCTTTGTCTGAATCAACTGAAACCAGAAGTCTCTCCGCTAGTTTGCGGATCAGCTAGAATAAATTTTTGTTCTTCAGTTATGACTCCTATTTTATTTCCATAGCTGTCCCAATTTCGCTGGGTACCTCCAGGCATTGATTTCTGTTGGATGTATTCATCAAGAAAATCAAATCGTGGAACATCTTTAAAATTTATTTCTGCAGAAAGATTGCTGCCCTCACACATCTCACACAGATGCCCAAATAATCCAAAACCTGTGACATCAGTGAGTGCATTTATATAGCTTAATTTTCCGAACTGTGCGCCCAGTTTGTTCAGCGTGAGCATAGTTTCTACAGCTCTTTGCAAATGTTCCTGTTTAACAATTCCTTTTTTCTGAGCTGTCGTTGTGATTCCAATACCCAATGGTTTAGTGAGATAAAGTAGTGATCCTTCCTTCGCGGTATCATTCCTTTTTAGATTTTCCTTTTTCACTTTACCTGAAACAGCCAGACCAAAAACAGGTTCAGGGCAATCAATGCTGTGGCCTCCAGCGAGAGGAATACCCGCTTCTGCACAAACCTTTCGGCTTCCTTCCAAAACCTCTTTGGCCACTTCCGGAGAAATTTTATTTATTGGCCACCCAAGAATAGCAATGGCCATGAAGGGCTCACCTCCCATTGCATATACATCACTGATCGCATTCACCGATGCTATTGACCCAAATGTAAATGGATCATCAACAATTGGCATGAAGAAATCGGTAGTGCTGATGATACATGTTCCATCGCCAAGATCATAAACAGCAGCATCATCTTTCGATTCATTACCAACCAACAACGATGGAAATTTCTGCTTAGGTAATTCCGAATGCAAAATCGTGTCGAGCACAGCTGGTGAAATTTTGCATCCACAGCCAGCGCCATGAGAATATTGAGTTAGTTTAATGTCAGTCATTTTTAAAATTTGAAAGTTGTCGCGCTATTGAGTCACTGCTTTTTCCGTCCCATGAAAACGATGCTGCTACTCTATGTTTTCTTCGATCAAGGCTACCCAAATATGTTTTGTCGTAATACGTAAGCAAAATATCTATTGTCGATGCCATGTCACCTTGCAAAAGTTTCTCTTTTGCTTCTTTAAAGTGCTGTCCGCCTAATCGTTTTACAATCTTGCCCATCATTTCAAGAAATTCATTTTTATCTGCCGGGCCATATTCATTTACCAATCTTGAAATACGAACATCCTTTGTTACATCCAGTTTTACAATCTTGCTCGAAGACATTGTAGTCCAAAAATCAGGAGGCAAAAATATTTTACCGATTGCAATAGATTCATCTTCGACCCAAATACGCTTGGTTAAATCTAGTTTTAAAATATCCTCGAAGAGTTCGTTTTGAAATTGTTCGGTAGTTGGTTGCGGTGGCATCATCATTCCTCCAAAAGCTGAACCTTTATGATTGGCCATTTTTTCCAGATCTAAAATCTGCTCGTCTTGTCCTTTTAAAGCTCTGATGACTTCACTCTTGCCACTGCCCGTACAGCCTCCCAGCAAAATCAATGACAAAGGTTTCTTAAAAGTCTCGAGTGCAAATTGTCGATAAGCTTTGTACCCTCCTTTTAGTACTTGCGATTTTATTCCCGCCATACCAATGAACTTGCTGAAGTTATCGGAGCGCATGCCTCCACGCCAGCAATGCACGAGCAATTCTTTGCCTGCAGCAATCTTTTCAGTATCAGAAATAATTTGCTCCAGCCGTGGGCCTACCAAACGAATTCCGGTTTTGATCGCTTCCGCTTGGCCTTTCTTTTTATAATCTGTGCCAACCATTGCACGCTCTTCATTGTTAAGTAGTGGGATATTAATTGCGTTTAGAATGTGGCCCTGCCAAAACTCAATAGGTGAGCGCACATCCACAATAGGAAGCGATTTCCTGAGTTCGAAAAATTCGGGAAGAGAAATCACGAGCGCAAAATTCAAAAATAAAATCCGAAGTTGCTTTTATTTTGAAGTTCTCTGTCTTACTGCTTCATAAATTGCAATACCTGCTGCTACCGAAACATTGAGCGATTCAATTTCCCCAAGCATCGGAATCTTGGCGAGATAGTCAGCATCTTTTAACATCTGCGGAGAAATACCATCCTCCTCTGAGCCCATGATAATTGCTAGCGGTGAATTAAGCGGAGTTTCATACAAAGTCTTATCCGCTTTTTCAGTACATGCTATGATTTGAATTCCATTGTCCTTTAGAAAACGGAATGCCTCACGCATATCTTTTACTCGACAAACGGGCAAATGATTCAGAGCCCCAGCACTTGTTTTCATAGCATCGGCTGAGATTGGAGCATTCCCCTTTTCTCCAATAATAATTGCATCCAATCCAGCACACTCAACTGTTCTCGCAATTGCACCAAAGTTGCGCACATCAGTTATTCTGTCAAGGACCAAAAAAAATGGCTCTCTTCCCTCACTGTAACACTTGTCAATAATATTTTCTAGCGAAGCATATTGAACAATCGACAACTGACAAACTACACCCTGATGATTCTTTCCTGTGAAACTGTTGAGCTTTTGTTCTGGAACAAATGAAAAAGGTACTTTGCGCGCGGTCGCGGTTTGAATAAGCTCGCGGATTAAATCATTATTTAGCCCAGCTTGAACATAGATTTTTTCAATCTCGCGTCCTGCTTTAATTGCTTCCATCACGGCACGTGTGCCGAAAATCGTATCGGAATTCTTCATTAAATTAAAATCTTCCTTTGCGCCAAAGGTCAACAAGGTTCAACCACGGTTCATTAAAATTTTCATCACGATACAATACATAGTTTTCTGGATCGTATACGCTGCCACTTCGAATAAAAGTAAATTTCACATTGTAGTTTTTATAATTCCAGATTTCATTGCCACTGTTTCTGCTCACATCCGCTGGCGGTCCGAAAATAACATAGATCATTCCTCGATCTGTTTTCCAACCCTCCTTGTATGATGAAAAATAAATATTTGCTATTTCTATTCTTCTAAAATAATCACGCATAAACGTCTTCGCCCGATCTTTATCTCCTGTGATGTTGAGTATGACTTTATCAAATTTTGATTTTTCTCCCTTAGAATTAACAAGTTCACTGTATTCATTATCGTCAGTTACAAAGCGAAGCGGTGCAATCAGCTCATCGATTTTAGAAAACTTGGGGAAATTTTCTTTCACCACCCGATATGAAAAACCTCTTGCAGCCGAAGTGTCTTCTTGAAAAAGATAAAGTCCTTCCCGTTTCGGTAAGAATTTCTCTCCACTCTTAAGATAGAAAAGAGAGTCTTGAAAAAGTATGCGTTCATTCCTGCCTTCCTTTTCAGCAGCTGGGGGAAGAGCTGGCGGAAAAGTCGTTTTATAATAAGAGACTACCAACTGTTTATTATCAGCACTCCGAGCAATGTATTCTTTGTTTTTGCTTAAGTGATTTTCGGTAATAACACCATCACTTGTTTCGATCCAACCATCTACGGGGTAAATCGACTCAATCTGTTTAAAGAAGAACCAAGTTTTACTGCCATTTGAAACTTTTCCGAGTAGCAGCCAAGGTTTATCAGGGACATCAAGAACGAGAAACCCTCTTCTGGTTTTTTCATTTACATGCAATACGGAATCTTTTTCACGAATAGGAATCTCGTCCTGATCGACATAAGAATTTCGGGCTTCCCACGAGATGATATACTTATCTTGGCTTCCGCTGCGTGCCACGAGGGTATATCGAACCATAATTTTATCTGCGGTACGCACAGGGCGAATTTGAAGTTCTACATCGCTCAGGGGATCATACCAATAATTAAAATTGATTGCCGCCACGGATTGGCCAAAAGCGAATTTTGCCAGAAGCAAAATCAAAGAAAAGGTCAGAACGCGTTTCATGTGTTAATAATCAGTTTCACTTTCTTTTCAAACGTTAAATCTAACGAATTGACTTATTTTTGCCCCACAAAATTTTATTATGGCTGTTTACTCGACCGAGATTGCATCAGAAATCATCACTTCCGACAACCCAATTCATCAGCGTTTGCTAAAAGCTTATGTAATCGCTGCCGATAGGGTGGGCGGCAATTTGCTTGAAGTTGGTTGTGGCGAAGGTCGCGGTGTGCAATGGCTAGCTCCCAAAACGACATCTTATTCGGCCATCGATAAGATTGCACCTGTAATAGATAAATTGAAGGAAAAATATCCGCAAGGAAATTTCATCAGTGGAAATATCCCTCCGCTTCCTTATGCTGACAATACTTTTGATTGCGTAGTCAGTTTTCAGGTGATCGAACATATAAGAGACGACAATTCCTTTTTGAAAGAAATCAGTCGGGTTCTTAAACCTAATGGCCTTGCGCTTCTTACAACTCCAAATCGTCCAATGTCATTGTCACGCAACCCTTGGCATGAACGAGAGTACACTGCTGATGAACTGACTACGCTTGCGAAAAAATATTTCAGTTCTGTCGAGATGAAAGGCATCACTGGAAATGAAAAGGTTATGCAGTACTATGAGCGCAACAAAAAGTCTGTAAATAAATTAATGCAGTGGGATATTTTCGATTTGCAACACAAACTCCCAGCATCTGTTTTGAGGGTGCCGTATGAAATGATGAACCGACTTAATCGAAACAAATTGCAAGCCGCTGCAGATGATTTAGTGGCAAGCATTAGACATGAAGATTATTTCGTTATCGACAATGCTTCAATTGCTCTCGATTTGTTTTTGATCGTGAGAAAATAAAAAATGCGAGCTTCTAGGCTCGCATTTAGAATATATCTCTTTAAAATTCGTTTCAGAAGTTACCTCGGGCTCCTCCCTGATTGATTTGCAAATCGGTCATTAATTTCTGCAACGCATCTTCATATTTCTTTGCGAGTTCAGTTTCTCCATTCTCGTAAAGAGCACGTTGCAAAATGTTGAGGAGTGCTAAATTATTTCTGACATCACCGCTGTAAGCATCGCCATCTTTGGTGAGATATGTAGTCATCTCGATTGCGCGGTCGCCAGTAATTTTTGCAATGTCAATTGCTTTCTGTTTTTCTCCTACCGCGAAAAGTAAATTCACAGTTTCGGCTGCTGTTACATCATATGGCACTGCTGCATCAGGCATTTTCTCTAAAGAGAATAACAACATCTGTTTTGCCTTTTCAATTTCTTTGTTGTCGATCAACGCTTGAGCTACTGAATTGAATGAGCTGCGGTGGTTGAGAACAAATCCCTTGTAATCATCATTGTAATAAACTTTCGGATTGTCGAGTCCGCGGTAACGGAATTTCTTCATCATTACTTCCATGCTCTTCTCAGTATCAACTAAATACTCACGGTCTTTACGAGGATTACGAACAGGTAAAATACGATAAACATTTCCGACCTGAACAGCATAAGGAGTTAAATCAAGATTGATTTGTGCAATTGAAGTTGGGTTAAGATATATTGGTCTGTCCCAATTGCTGTTGACGAGTACATCTAGAAAAGCAAGATCTTTCTTCTCCAGGCCTCCACGTAAAACTCGCAGCTTCATTTCATCTACCACTAAGCTATCCATTCCTTTAGGGATAATTCCTTTAGCTAAAACAGCTTGTTTATCAATTGGAATTGTCAAAATTCGACTTGGTACAATGTTACGATCACCATCGGTCAACTGTGGATATCTCTTAGCAAGAAGTCCGAGGTATTCTTTTGCATCGATACTTTTTATTTTCAAGTCAGCAAAAGGGAGATAGTCGTTCAGTCCACCTTGTTGATATTCTTTTAATGATAATGTGTATTTGAGCGGCTCGGACTCATATGCTTTTCTCATGCTCTGAGCGATATACCAATCAGTATTGTAATAACTCAACACAAGCACACGAGTATCTGAACGAATTCCTTCAGTTTCTTGCGCATACCACAGAGGGAATGTATCGTTATCGCCACCAGTGTATAAGATACCTTGCGGGTCGCTAGACTCAAGATAGTTTGAAGCAGAGTCAACAGAGAAGAAACGATCGCTGCGGTTGTGATCATCCCAGCCTTGTTGCGCCATTAATGCAGGAGCTGTTAAACCAATCAATGTCACAGTCACAGCCAATGCTTTCCCTTTAATAAAACGTTCGAAGAATTCTGCCATACCGATCACAGCGAGACCAATCCAAAATGCAAACGCATAATAAGATCCGGCATAGATATAATCACGTTCACGTGGTTCTACGGGTGGCGAATTCAAATACACAACAATAGCAACACCAGTCATTACAAAAAGGAGAGCCACTACAGCAAAGTTTTTTGTGTCTTTTGTGAATTGATAAAACATTCCGATCAATCCAAGTACAAAAGGGATTGCAAAGAAATTATTCCGTCCACGATTTTCTGCAATTGCTGTTGGTACTTTCTTGAACCAATCGCGGATGCCAAGCCAATCTGCACCTTGTTCATCGCTTTCACGGCCAACAAAATTCCACATGAAGTAGCGCATGTACATTTTGCCAATTTGATGGCGGAACATGAATACAAATTTGTCTTGAGCAAAAGTTGGTTTCTGATCAGGGCCAAGATTCATAATATTTCTGTAAGTAGCCGCATGATCCGGATTCCAAGCGCGTGGCAACAATGTTGATTCGCCTGGCTCATATTCGTATTCAAATTTTCTTTCGCCTACTTCATATTTGTCTTTGCCTTTGATATAAGTGGCTTCACCATACTTTACTCCTATTGGTCTTGCCGTAAAATAAGGACCTGTAATCAACGGGCGACTTCCATACTGTTCGCGTTTCAAATAGCGAACAAAACTCATTACATCTTTTGGTGAGTTTTCATCAATGAGTGTGTTGTAGTTGGAACGAATAACAACAGTCGCGTAAGATCCATATCCAATTAAAATGAAAGCTGTAGCGAGCAAGAAAGTATTCCAAACAGGTTTGTTTTTTTTCTGTGTGTAATAAATTCCGAAAACCACAGCGCCAATTACAAGCAACGAAAAGAACAATGCACCTGAACCAAAGAAAAGTCCGAGTGAGTTGACAAAGAACAATTCAAAATAACCCGCTAACGCTGGCAATCCTGGAACGATAAAGTCATTTATGAACAAAACGATTGCTGAGCTTAATGCCAAGGTTGCTATTACTCCCCAAGTGGTAGTCTTAAATTTCTTGAAATAATAAATGAGGCCTAATGCAGGCAAGGTCACTAAATTGAGCATGTGCACGCCAATCGAAAGTCCGATCATGTATGCCACCAGCAATAACCAGCGATTTGCTTTGGCTTCGTCTTCAATTACGTCCCATTTCAAAACACCCCACACCACAAATGCAGTGAAGAACGAAGACATGCCGTAGACTTCCGCTTCAACGGCCGAGAACCAAAACGAATCTGAAAAAGTATACGTGAGCGATCCTACTAAGCCAGCTCCCATTAATAACCACAATTGGTTATCAGTAATGTCGCTGTCCTTTTTGATGCCCATTACTTTGCGACCGAAAAGGGTGATAGACCAGAATAAGAATAAAATGGTAAAGGCACTGGCCAAAACACTCATGAAGTTAATCCAGTAGGCCACTTTGGTAACATCGCCAAGGGCTAGAAATGAGAAAGCGCGACCCATCAACAAAAACAAAGGAGCTCCCGGTGGGTGTGGCACTTGAAGCTTGTAAGACACTGCGATAAACTCACCACAGTCCCAATAGCTTGCTGTTTCCTCCATCGTTAAAAAGTAGGTCAGCAACGCCACCACAAACACTGCCCAACCGAAGATGTTATTCGCTTTCTGAAAATTCATGAATAGTAATTAAATGAAGGGGCGAAAATAGGAAATTAAATGTGCCCAAAACAATAGAGTTATATTACGTGTTCCCGTATTTTCGGGTTATGCCATTCGTGACATTTTTTCCTTTACAAAAGCATCATCAGTCAATTGAGCGCGAATTGAAGCAAGCGTTTGCCAAAATAATTGCAAAAGGGCGTTTTATTTTGGATGAAGAGGTCGACCGTTTTGAAAAAGAGCTGGCGTCTTTTCATCGTATGAAACATTGTGTTTCTCTTGGCAATGGTCACGATGCCATTCTTATCTCGTTGAAAGCACTTGGTATTGGCAAAGGAGATGAGGTGATTGTTCCGTCTCACACGTTCATGGCCACTTGGCTGGCTGTAGTAAATGCAGGCGCTAAGCCAGTTCCAGTTGAAGTAGATGAGTCAACCTACAACATCAATCACAATCGGATCGAAGAAAAAATTTCTTCAAAAACGAAAGCCATTATTCCAGTTCATTTATATGGCTATCCATGTGAAATGGACAAAATAAATTCGGCCGCAAAAAAAAATAACTCGTTTGTTATAGAAGACAATGCTCAGGCACACGGGGCATTTTTTAAAAACAAGATGACAGGGAGTTGGGGCGATTGCAATGCCACTAGTTTCTATCCAATCAAAAATCTGGGGGCACTTGGCGATGGTGGAGCCATCTTAACCAACAATAAAAAGCTCTTTGAGTTTGCAAAAGCGTTTCGAAATTATGGATCGACCAAAAAAGGTTTCTTTGAAATCCAGGGGATCAATTCTCGACTCGATGAGCTTCAGGCCGCAATACTTCGAGTGAAATTGAAAAGACTAAATGCAGAAAATGAATCGCGCAGAAAAAATGCTGCCATTTATTTCGAGGAACTCAAAGATGTTAAAGAAATTAAGTTGCCGCCCCCAGAAAGTAAAACTGTTTCTCCCGTCTTTCATCAATTCGTTGTTCGTACATCAGAGAGAAAGAAACTTACTGAATTCCTAAAAAAGAAAGGAGTACAAACTGCTATTCATTATCCTGAACCAATCCATACGCAAAAAGCTTTCGCAAATCTTGGCTATAAAAAAGGAAGCCTTCCTATTGCTGAAAAAATTTCCAAAGAAGTGCTGAGTTTACCTATTTGGCCTGGCCTCAAAAAAAGTGAAGTCAATTACGTTGCTGACGCAGTAAGGAAATTCTATTTATAAACGGCTATATAAAATAGAAGCCAAATCACGAACAACAAAATATAAGAAGTAGAGACTATCCACCATGTCGCACTTTGTTGTTTGTGTGCTTTGAAAGCATAATGATTTACACCACGCACTAATACAAAAACATAAATGATTTCAAACACACTCAGTGCCCTGAGTGGATAGGCAAATCTTTTTTCTATAGAATAGGAATCTGCAAAATTCATTAACGACAGTGGATAAAACGATTGAGCTTCATGAAGTGATGGATCCGTTTCGATAAATAAGAACCAAAAGATTTTGATCAATTCAGGAAGTATAAACACAAATTCAGCAGCCATCGCCACACTCCAACATTGACTGAAAGTAATCCGATAGCCAAACAAAAAGCAGCCTACCCAAAGTACAAAACCGATAATGGTAAATTTCCAGAGGTAAATAAATGGGATAGAAAAAAATTGAAGTGCGCCAATTAATTGAAGAACCATTCCTTCTGGCCGATCTTGGAGAAACTCAAATGCAGCAGTTTCGTATTCAATAAAAAATTTTTTGACGTAAAGTAAAAGAACAGAAATAAGGCAAAGCCCAATAAATGTTAGTTTTTTATCGGCAGAAAATAATGAAGTTTGCATTTTTATTTTTGATCCTTAAAGATGGAAGTTTTTTTTATACGAAAAGTAGATCAGTTGGTTGGGGGATGTAAAGCACAGTTGAGGCTGCTTTTAGTAGCTGCATTCATTCTAAATCATTTTTTTGCTTACAGTCAATCGAAAAGGGACACAACCGTTATTTTGATTTCGGATTTAACTGTGCAGCTAGAAACCACAGCTGCAATGAATTATCTCTACAATTTCAAATTCGAAAAGTTTGATGAGCAGTTAAAAGCCGTCAAGGAAAAATACAGATGGCATCCACTGCCGTATTTTCTGGCGGGTCTGGCGGAGTGGTGGAAAATCATGCCCAATCTAAAAGAGACGAAATACGATGAAAAGTTTCTGACTTATATGGATAGCTCAATTCTCATCGCAGAAAATTTGCACAAGCACTATCCAGAATATAGAATTGAAGCTGCTTTTTTTCTTGCCGCATCACACGGATTCAAGGGAGAGTTATATGCTGACGAGGAAAGGAAAAATTGGCTTAAAGCGACAGGGGAAGGCAAAGCTGCTCTCAAGTACATGGAAGAATGTCGCGAGAAAAATAATTTAAGTCCTGAACTTCTTTTTGGCGATGCGTTATACAATTATTTCCGTGAATGGGTACCTGAAAATTATAAATCGCTGAAGCCTATTTTTTGGTTCTTCCGACATGGCGACAAAAAACTTGGGCTACAGCAGTTGAAAGAAGTTTCTTACAATGCTTTTTATACACGAACAGAAGCGATGGTATGGTTGATGCGAATTCTTGCCGGCTACGAAAATGATGGGCAACGGGCTCTGCAGATCGCGGAATATCTGCACCAAACATTTCCAGACAATGCTTACTTCCATCGGTATTATGCACGCATGCTCTATTCGCAAGGATCTCAACCTCAAATGGAAATCGAGTGCAAAAACATTTTGCAGAGGATTGACAGTGGCAAAGTTGGATATGAAGCCGTGAGCGGCCGTTATGCGTCATTTTTCCTGGGTCAAATGAATGAATTCAGGAGAAAATTTGATGACGCCAAAAAATACTATTTGTTGAGTGTAAAATATTCCGAACAGGCAAAAGCAACAGAGTCGGGTTATTATCTTTATTCGTTGATTTCTCTCGGTGAGATTGCAGAAAAACAAAAGGACAAAGCGCTCGCTAAAAAATATTTTAAAGAAGTGCAGAAACACTCCAGTCGAAAAGATGATGTGTACAAGGATGCAAAACAAAGATTGAAGAAATTAGAAAAAGCAAGTAAGGACTAGTGACTTCTTATAATTTTATAAAATGACAAGTACAGATCGATTTGATAACTGTTTGCTTTGTGGTAGTAGCAAGTTGCGTACTATGGCGGGTTATGAAAAGGATTACTTATGTCAGTGCAATTCATGTGGATTTGTTTTTTGTCAAGTAAAGCCGAGTGAAGAAGTATTGAATAAACATTATAGTCAATACCCGCGAGCACGTACGATTGGAGAGATTACTCTAAAAAGATATGATTCTCTCTTGGACTCGTTCGAGCCCTACAGAAAAAATAATAACATGATTGACGTAGGCTGTGGCGATGGACATTTCCTTGATTCAGCAAAAAAGAGAGGTTGGAATGTTTTCGGAACTGAGTTTACGCAGGAAGCAATAGATGTATGCGAAGAAAAAGGAATACGAATGACCAAAGGACCGCTACTAGAACAACAATATTCTTCTGGCACTTTTGATGTTGTTACTTCCTTTGAAGTGATTGAACATATTAATACACCTCAAAATGAAGCGAAAATTTTCAATACTATTTTAAGGCCGGGTGGAATTGCTTACATCACAACGCCAAACTTCAATTCAATTTCTAGAAACATCTTAGGTCCAAAATGGAATGTGATTGAATATCCTGAGCACTTGAGTTATTATACTCCAAGAACTTTGACACAGCTGTTTGAACAAAATAATTTTGAAAAAATTGAAATAAGTACAACGGGAATATCGCTTGATCGATTTCGTAACAGCGGGTCAAATCAAGGAAATGCCTCTGTTGGCGCTGACGAACAGCTACGACAAAGGGCCGAAAGCAAAGTTGTCTTCAGGTTATTGAAGAGTATCGTTAATCATACTCTTAACTTGACTTCAAAAGGTGATGCATTAAAAGCTTTATTTAAAAAGAATTAGTCCGCATGGAGTTACGTGATCTCATCGTCACACCTTTAGTGATTATGTTGGTTTATTTGGTTGCATACATTATTCGACCAAAGATGACCAATGAACTCACGCGAAGGTATTTTATCCCAGCTCTGACGATGAGAATAATCGGAGCTTTGTCCGTTGGATTTATCTATCAATTCTATTACCCAGGCGGAGACACTTTCACTTATCATAAGTTGGGCAGCCGCGTACTTTGGGAAGCATTCATGAAATCTCCGTCAATTGGTATTGATCTTTTCTTTCGCGAAAAAGGCGTACTTGGTGCTTATGCCTATTATCCAAAGCTTGAACTTTTCAATGATCCAGCCTCATACACAGTAACACAAATTGCGTTCGTATTCGACTTGTTCACTTTCTCAAGCTACTCTGCAACTGCCGTCCTGTTTTCGGTGATAGGTTTTCTTGGCTCTTGGTTAATGTTCCAAGCATTCTTTGAAATGTATCCTTCCCTTCGCAATTCCATTGCTTTTTCTACCTTATTTATTCCATCGGTAATATTTTGGGGCTCTGGACTTTTGAAAGATACCATAACATATGCATCGGTTGGTGCAGCGCTCTATTCCTGTTATCATCTCTTCATTAAAAAGAGTTACAGTTATGGAAAATTGGTTCTACTAATTGTTTCATTCTTCCTCTTGTACAAAATCAAAATCTATATTCTGTTAACGTTTGTTCCTTCCTTGATTCTGTGGGTTTTCTTTGAAAACCTAGCACACATTCGGAACAAAATTACGCGTGCCTTTGCTGCACCAGCTGTTATCATAATTGCTCTTGCTCTTGCCGTATTCGCAGCATTGAAGGCGGGTGAGGATAATCCGAAATATTCATATTCCAAGCTCGCCAAAACCGCTCAGCAAACGGCATATGATATTCGATACGGTACAGGTAAAAATGCGGGGTCAGGGTATTTTCTGGGTGACCTCGATGGCACGTTTTCATCCATGATCAAACTCGCGCCAAGTGCAATAAACGTCTCACTATTTAGACCATTCTTATGGGAAGTAAACAACCCACTAATGATGCTATCGGCATTTGAAGCATCTATGTTTTTAGTGCTCCTTGTCATAGTAATTATGCGAAGTAATTTTTTCCTCATGCGGTCTTTGGCAAACCCAACTGTGATTTTCTGTCTTGGGTTCTCATTGATTTTTGCGTTCGCAGTTGGTGTTTCGACTTATAACTTTGGAACGCTCGTGAGATACAAAATTCCGATGTTGCCATTTTTTATCATGGCGTTAGTGTTGATTGATCATCAGTCCTCTCTCGAAAGAATCAAAAGGCTGAATTCGTAAAGCGGTTATTTTTTCTCTGACGGAGTGAGAAGAAATTTCGTCCGACCTTTCCAGTACAAGTATATCTCCTGAACATCGTCTACCCTGAATGCATCAGTCTCCTCCGAAAAATAAGGATCATCGTATGCATAGTATTTGATCTTTTTTTCAATCGATGATTTAAGGCATTGCTCGTTTAGTGCATTTCTTCTACTGAATATGGATACCATTCTTGCATCGATGATGTAAAATGCAACACATATAGTGGATAATATTCCAAATGAAATTGATTTTCGTTGAGCAGCAAAACTTGAAAGTGAATCGTAAGCTATCAAGTAGACAATAAAACAAACCGGTATTAAACTCATCACAGTATAGTAGTGAGGAACCTTCGCTGAATCTTGTCTGACAATTGGAATTGAAACACAGTTAATTATAAACCATAATAAATAAATGGTAAGTACTTCTTTGTTGACACTTTTTCTTGAATACCCATAGAATACAAAAGCTGCGAACAATGCGATTCCCAAGAAATGGAATCGATGCAAACCATCAATGATGGTGAATATTCTGCAGACATTGATGTCAAGAAAATTAATGAACTCAACAAGAATCGCATACCAATTATGAATGGCTTTCAGGATAAGGCCGTCAGGGTTACCACACAACGCCTGAATCATAATCGTGGCCATGAAAATGAAAAAATATATAGCCACTAGTTTAATCTTATCTCGTTTTTTAAACAGGATAGCGTAGCCAAGAAAAACAAAGGGCATAAAAAGTCCATTCCCGAAGGAATAGTTTTGCATAAGCAAGAAAAGAATGGATAAGATTAAATATTTTTTGGAGTCAGACTGAACATATTTTACGAAATACAAAACGCATAAAACCTGAAAGAGTATATAAAGCGATTGTGAAACCTGAAATGACCACAACAAATGGTTAAAATTTATTGGATGTAGTGCTACGACAAAAGCCAAGCCAAACGCCATTATTTTCGATTTGCCATCCTCTTTTTCAGGAGAAGATTCAGTTGCCAACACATATGTGAAATAAATGGCTACTGAATAAATCAAAAGATTAGTGATGTTGTAAAAAACAGTGTTGATTCCAAAAAGTTGTGATTCTAAAAAATAGAATAATTTGAAAATCGGTTTTATATGGCCGTTAAAGGGCTGGAAGAAAAACCCAAAATGTATCTCACGAAATTCCGATAGAAAATTCCACTCGTCTCTCCAGAAAAAAGTATACGAATTTCCCCAGCATGCAAAAATTGCTAGCGTAAGTACAAAAAAAGGACTGAAGGCCATTGTCTTTTTCAGCAAAGCGAGCATAGTCATTTCTTCTTAAAATCTCCTCTGGAAAAATATTTTTCCACAAAGCAATACATCAAAATAAAAAAATATCTGCTTCCCATTTCCTTCAGCTTGAGTTTGGACGTTCCATGACTCCGATTCATCCATGAGTTTTCGACTATGGTGTAACTGTAACCTCTGATGATGGCTTTCAGAGGTAATTCTATTGTCAAATTAAAATGTGGCGACAGGATTGGTTTCACGCCATCTATGACCTCCCTTCGGTAAAGCTTAAAAGCGTTTGTTGTGTCGTTGTATTTTATACTCATCACTACCTGAATGATCCGGTTGGCAATCCGATTAACAATTCTTTTATGAATCGGGTAGCCAACTACTTTACCACCTTTGCTCCAACGGGAGCCAAAAACACAATCGACATTTTTTTCGATCAATGTGTTATAAAACTTTACGAGATCGGAAGGGGAGTCTGAAAGATCCGCCATCATAATAGCAACACAATCGCCTTTGAAGCGCTCTAGGCCGTAACGTACAGCATACCCAAATCCATTTGGGCCAGCATTCGTTTCGTATCGAAGCGTGGGATACTCCGAACAAAGTTGTTTCAATTTGTTTTCTGTGTCGTCTTTCGAATTGTCGTTGACAACCAAAATCTCATGATCAATTTTATTGGCTTTTAGTGCTTCAACTATGCCACCAATAGTTTTGGAGATAGATCCTTCTTCGTTATAAGCTGGAATTACTATGCTCAGTTTCACGATCTAATATCGTTTAATCATGTTGTTGTACATTTCAACACAAGTCGACTCAAGATCAAACTTATACGACCAGCCTGGATAATGATTTTTAAATTTCGTCACATCACTGATATACCAGATGTGATCACCAATTCGGTTGCCATCAGAATAACTATAGTTTAGTTTGTTGCCCGTAATTCGCTCACATAATTCAATCGCCTCAAGCATACTGCAGTTGGAAAATCTACCACCACCAGCATTATACACTTCCCCTTGACGTGGTTGATTATAAAAATGCCAAAACATATTTACGAGATCATAACTATGGATATTGTCGCGCACTTGTTTCCCTTTATATCCAAAGATGGTATAGTGATTTCCAGTGATAGCACATTTCATTAGGTAAGCAAGAAATCCATGAAGTTGTGCGCCAGAGTGATTTGGGCCTGTAAGGCAGCCGCCACGAAAAATGCCCGTGTTCAATCCAAAATACTTCCCATACTCTTGCACCATTACATCAGCCGAAACTTTACTCGCGCCAAATACCGAGTGCTTAGTCTGGTCAATGCTCAATTTCTCATCGATTCCATTTTTAAAATAGTGGTGATCTTCGGATATCTCCCATCTTTTCTCCAACTCGATCAACGGAAGATAGTTTGGAGAATCACCATAGACTTTGTTCGTTGATGTGAAAATGAACACAGCTTTAGGGCAATTTAATCTACACAACTCAAGAAGGTTTAACGTACCTGTAGCATTGATTCCAAAATCTGTGAGAGGTTCTTTCATTGCCCAATCATGACTTGGCTGAGCAGCCGTATGCACAATTAGCTTAATGTCGTTTCCGAATTCTTTAAAAATGGATTCTAGACCTTCATAATTTCTGATGTCAACTGAATACGACTTGAAATTTGAAAATCGATTCTGAAGTCGACTTTTGTTCCACTCCGTAGAGCTTTCCTTTCCAAAAAAATAAGCACGAAAGTCGTTATCGGCACCAATGACCTTATCAAATCGCGAAGACAAAAATTCAACAGATTCACCGCCAATCAACCCAGAAGAGCCAGTTACCAATGCAATGTTCATAATCGCCTAATGTAGTAATGATTTTACTTCTTGTTCATGTTCTTTCATCCAAAGAAAAATATCTTCAAGTATGCTTTTTGGATTAATCTTCGGAGACCATTGCGAGATCGAGTTTATCTTTGAATTGTCAGTGATATAGAGAGGCACATCAGCCGGCCGATTTTCTGGAACACTGTTTATCTTAATTTTATTTCCAGTAATTTCTTCGCAATAAGAGGTCAATTCTTTTAGCGAGACACTACTCATCAATCCTCCTCCTACATTAAATATTTCTCCCTTGAATGGGTTCATGTTGCTCAACTGAATTTTTATTAACGAGTAGAGATCCTTCACATGGAGAATGTCTCTCACTTGCTTGCCTGTACCTCCGAATCCGATGTAACTCAATTCATTTTTCCAAAAATGCTTGGCAAGCCAAAGAACAATTACACCCTGATCAATTTTTCCCATTTGCCACGGTCCTGTTAAAACACCACACCGATTGATGATCATCTCCAATCCATAAAATTCTGCGTACTCTTGAATGAGCATTTCGGAAGCCAGTTTACTCGTGCCATAAAATGAACGAGCTCCATTCAAAGAAAAATCTTCATTGATACCCTTGATAGTGATGCCCTTCAGAGTTTGATCCTTATCAATTTCAAATCGTGTCTCTCCTTCTTTGAGTTTAACATTATTCAGTGCCTTAATCGGATAGACTCTGCTCGTTGACAAAAAAATAAATTTCGCTTTATGTTTTCGTGCAAAATCAAGGCAATTGATCGTGCCTAATAAGTTGGTATTTAAAACATAGCCTGGTCCAGAATGTATCCCTGAAAGAACTGATGGTTCCGCTGCGGCCTCAATCAAAACTGATATTTCATTAATGGATTCGAAATCTTCTTTGTTTCGAATGTCGCCATGAACGAACTCAATGTTATTCTCCTTTAGTCTAGAAATATTTAACTCAGAGCCTCTTCTTTTAAGATTATCAAAAGCTATAATCTTACTTTTTGGATAATCTTGTTTCAACTGTATAGCAAGATTAGATCCCACAAAACCACAGCCTCCAGTAATTAAAATAATTTCATTCATTGGTTTCGTGTTACATGATTAAATGGCCTACCCGACTTTAAATTTATAGACAAATCTTATTGAAACAGCATTAGAAAATTCTTGGTATTCGAAGCAACCGAATAATTGGTCTCAACTTGCTCTCGTGCATTTTTACCAATTTCTTTTCGAAGTGCCGAATCTTCTATCAACAAGGAAAGTGTGCCAAACCATTCTTCAAATGAATTAGCAATAAATCCATTGAGACCGTTTTGAACAATTTTTGTATTCACTCCAACTGGTGACACCACCGGGACTATCTCCAACGACATGTATTGAAGTGCCTTGAACCCGCACTTGCCACGCGTCCATTCGTCATCAGGTAAAGGCATAATCCCAATATCAAATTGAGATAGATCCGTAATTTCAGTTTGCAAACTCCATGGTTTAAAATGCATGCGCCCTAATTTGAATTTCGGTGGCTGATCAGCAATAAACCAAAACTCAACGAACGGAAATTTTTTTTCAATGGCATCTAATACCGATTCAACTTCATTCAAATATTTGAGAGTTGAATGTGAGCCAGTCCAGCCGATCACAATTCGTTGACTTGAATTTGTTTGGTTATTAGCTCCACGAAATTGATGCACATGTTTCGTGTCTATTGTGGTGGGATTAACCGTTACATTTTCATTGAAGCGTTTGGCATAATCTGCCAAGTAAGAATTACCCGCGCTAACCTTATAACTCCAGGTGCATATGCTTGATACTTTTTTTCTCCACCGAGTTATACGCTCCAACCAGTGTTCATTGGTTTTGTCCGTAAGCCAAATGGCATCATCAAAATCATAGATGATTTTTTTTCTTAAAATCTTCGCAAGTATCCATTCAAAAATAGGCGGGCCAATCGGTGCGCACTCACGATGGATAAATACAAAATCAACTGGGATAGCTTTAAATAAGGCAACAAATCGCTTAAGAAATCCTGAGGAGAGTAGTATCAATTTGAGAATGGAATTCCCTTTTTTAAAAAAAACCTTCCAGTGTTGAGAACCTAGAAATGACTGCACCTCAAATTTTATGCGACCATCGGAAAGCAAAAAGAAGTACTGTTCGAAGCGGAAATCGCTGTGAGGGAGACTCCTGAAGTGGATAGGGGACAAGAAAAAGGATTTTCATTGCTAACTTGGCACGAATTTCATGAATTGACCCCTAATTTCCTTCACGGAAGCAGAAACAAAGCCTTCGAATGTCAGAATCTATTTGAGTACAAAATCGAACCCACTAACAGAAAGATACTCCCATGGAATGAGCTTTGGCACTACCGTGAGCTTTTCTATTTCTTCACTTGGCGTGATATAAAAGTAAAGTACAAACAAACCGTACTTGGTTTTTTATGGGCAGTACTTCAGCCACTTTTCATGATGATCATATTCACGTTCTTCTTTGGAAGGGCGCTAAATATCCCGTCTCAAAGTTTGCCCTATCCATTGTATGTTTTTTCCGGGCTCTTGCTTTGGAACATGTTCTCTACAGGTCTTACCAATGCTTCGAATAGCATGGTTAACAATGCGACTATTATTAAAAAAATTTATTTCCCTCGCCTAATTATTCCTGTTTCATCGATTTTAGTAGCCCTCTTCGATTTTTTTATGGGCTTTATTATTTATGCGGGTTTGCTAGTTTATTATGCGCAGCCTGTTGCTTGGAATGCTCTCTTGATATGGCCGCTTGCATTGATTTTAACTGTAGTTGCCACTATGGGTCTCGGATCGTGGCTATCGGCCTTGAACGTTAAATATCGCGACTTTAGATATGTGATACCATTTTTAGTGCAGATGCTGTTTTTTTTGACGCCCGTTATCTATCCGATTTCGATGCTGAAATATCCTTTTTTACAATACATTTTGGTATGCTCACCAATGTATGCGGCCATAGAATTATTCCGTTATCCTCTCACTAATGCGATGCCCGATATTTATTTTATGACGGCAAGCTTGGTTTCGGGAATTGTATTCCTTTCAATAGGAATTTTTTACTTTAAACGAACCGAAGATTTTTTCGCTGATTATGCCTGACAGATTGAAGCCAATTTTAGAGGTAAGAAATATTGGAAAAAATTCCGGCTACAACATCAGTCGCGTGGCTACTTGAGTTTGCGCGAACGGCTCGTTTCTGCATTTAAGTTTGAACGAAATGAAATAGAAGACTTTTGGGCACTTAGTGATGTCTCATTTGACGTACAAGAGGGAGAATCTATAGGAATTATCGGGCGCAATGGAGCAGGGAAGTCCACACTGTTGAAAGTTCTTTCAAAAATTACACCTCCAACTAAAGGGCATATCATTTCTCGTGGCCGTGTGGCAAGCTTGCTTGAAGTAGGAACTGGTTTTCACCCCGAACTGACTGGCCGTGAAAATGTTTTCTTCAACGGTTCTCTTCTGGGAATGAAACGCAAGGAGATCGAAAATAAATTTGACGAAATCGTTGATTTTAGTGGAGTTGAAAAATTTCTTGACACGCCATTAAAACATTTTTCAAGTGGAATGCAATTGCGATTAGCTTTTGCTGTGGCTGCGTTTCTCGAACCCGAAATTCTAATCATCGATGAAGTACTCGCAGTAGGTGATGCCGAGTTTCAAAAGAAGTGTCTCGGCAAAATGGAAGATGTGAGCAAAAGCGGCAGAACTATTTTGTTTGTTAGCCACAATATGTCCGCTGTCCAAAACTTGTGCACCAAGTCAATTCTCATAAATCAAGGAAAAATTTTAACTACGGGCACGACACAAAAGGTAATTGAAGATTATCAAAGCCTTTTAGGAAATACTGTAACTGCACATACTGGTACGGTTATTCCAATCAGGAAAAACGGGAAAGGAATTGTGACACGTGTAGAAATATTTTGTGATGGACGTCTATCATCCGCTGCCTATATGGGTTGCAATCTGGAAATCAAAGTTCATTTTGAAAGTTCTGATGCTTTAGATTATCCTGTGTTGGGTTTTATAATTAAGGATAACCAAAACTCCCCTCTCTTGGGAATTAATAACAAGCACTATCAGGCCAATAAAGAAGTGTCCATTCGCAAAGGGAGCGTTTCAATGGTAGTCCCGTATCTAACACTGTTTGAAGGCACTTATTTTGTTGACATCTATTTTGGAAATGGATTTCGTGATATAGACATACTTACCGAGTGCTTCCAGTTAAATGTTGAGCCCATGCGATTTAGCTCTTCTGGTGAACTTCCCGATAAGCAGTTCAATAAGTTTTTTATCAAAGACGTAATCTGGGGCGTTGAAAACAGCCTGCCGTGATTATGGACATCAGCATTATCATTCCTACATATAACCGGAAAGAAATATTTGAACAAACCCTAAGTTGTGCTATTGAAGCCGTAGCGGAGTTAAACGCGGAAGTAATAATCGTCAATGATGCCAATGGTAGCGAAGTTGTAATCCCTAACGACCAACTCGTATCAATAACCGTAGTAAAATGTATTAAGCCTGGTGTAGCTGCCAAACGCAATTTGGGGCAAGTCTAGCTAAAGCTGAACTATTGTTATTTCTTGACAACGATATTCTTATTTCACGGGAGTCAATAAACCATGTCATTAAACTTCATCATGAAAATGAAGACTTCTGTTTGAATCCAAATTGGATTTATCCTGCTTCTATGGATTCCAAACTGGCAATGACTTCTTTTGGCCGGTTTATGAAGAACTATAATCTGGTTAGTTTCAAAGGATGGTATAATCATTCGAGCTGGAGAGACAATGAGCTCTTCTCGTCTAAAAGCGTAGCGAGTTTCCACTTATCGATTAGCAAAACGAATTTCGTTAAGTCAGGAGGATACAATGAAATTTTCGCTGAAGCAGGTTTTGAGGATTATGATTTCCCACTTCGGTTAAAAAAAATCAATATGCGGTTCTTTATTGATTCCCGCATAGTTGTTTTTCATAACGAAGAAGATCGAATTGCATTTGATTCTTGGCTCATTCGCCAACAAAGAGGCGCTTATACAAGGAAAGAAGCTGTAAAAATTGGGTACAAGGAACTCGCCTACAATTATAGCTTGTTTAAAAAAGTAGTTTTTCTTTTCGCGCGAGTTCTAAAGCCTTTAATATTATTCACTATCCGAATTCTGTCTGACAAGGCCAGTTTCGATGCGCTTTCTTTTAAATTAATATTACTTTTGCAGGCTCAAAGTATCTATCAGGGTTATTCTCACAAAGAGTCGCAAAATGAGTCTTTCAGTTAAAACAAGAGTCCTCAATTTCCTTAGAATTTTCTTTCAAATCCCAGTCGTGGAAAGGATTCTCGCCAGTCTAACACGGGGAAAATCTACCAGTCATTTTTTTTCAAAATTGATACCTAACCATTACCAGTATCCACTGTCTTCATTTCGTAATGTCGAAGTAAGAGGTGTAAAATTAACGGTAGATATTGGTGACTACATTGGCCATTGTATTTACTTTGGATTTACGGGAACAGAATGGAAATCCTACGAAAAACTGTTTTCACTTTGCCAACCTTCATTTCACGTTCTCGACATTGGAGCCAATATTGGCTATACTTCTCTTGTGATGTCCACACTCGTTGGAAATGGAGCAGTTGTGGGTTTCGAGCCTGATCCATTTAGTTACCAGCAACTATTGCAGAATTATAAAAAGAATCCTGAAATTAAAGTGAAGTGTTTAAATGTTGGGTTAGGAGAAAAAAGCAGCTCAGCATTTTTAGAGGAACGCCTTGTCACTTGCCGAGGTGCTAATCGTATTGCTGTTGGAGACACCAAGGGGATCGAAATTAAACTAGAGACTCTAGATACAATATTCACTGAACTTAATTTTAAAACACTAGAACTTATTAAAATTGATGTGGAAGGATACGAATTGAAAATTTTAAAGGGAGGTAAATCAATTCTTAGTCAATTCAAACCAACACTCTTTATCGAAGTTGATGAAAGTAATCTCAGAGATCAAGGGGATTCGGCCTATGGGCTAATTTCATTTCTAAGTGAAATTGGTTACAATACTTTCGTACAAGTAGATACAGAAACTTCAATTTCGCTAGCAACGAATTTTGAAGACTGTCATTTTGATTTAATTGCTCAAGCTAAGTAAAACATGATCATTATTAATTGTCAACATTAAGAGATGAAACAAACCATATTAATTACCGGAGGCACCGGATTTTTAGGAAGGAGATTGGCACTCGCATTAAAAAACGACTACACGGTTGTTTTGACTGGAAGAAATAACAAACAGAATCTCTTTGCTCATAAGTTCACTGGCTGTCAAGTTTTACCGATGGACATCGCCAATATTGAGGCTGTGCGAGATATTTTTTCTGAAGTCAAGCCAGATATTGTTATCCATGCTGCGGCAACAAAATTTGTTGACTTGGCGGAAAAGCAGCCCATGGAGTGTGTCGATGTAAATGTCACTGGATCTCAGAATGTAGCAAGAGTTGCAGTTGAGAAAGCTGTGAAAATGGTAGTCGGAATTTCGACAGATAAAGCAACGCCACCAGTAAGAAATATTTATGGAATGAGTAAGGCCATTATGGAGCGGATGTTCTGTTCAATGCATGGTAAAACAGAAACAAAATTTACTTGTGTTCGCTACGGTAACGTTGCTTGGTCAACAGGATCTGTTCTGCCCATCTGGAAGTCAATGCACGATGGAACAAAAAAAATTGGAACCACAGGGCCTGAAATGAGACGATTCTTTTTTACGGTAGACGAAGCTGTGAAACTTGTATTGACTGCAATAAATAATATTGAAGTAACTCAAGGAAAAGTTTTTTCTCGTGAGATGAAATCCGCACAAATAGAAGATATTCTGAAAATCTGGATAGAAACCAAAGGAGGAAGTTGGGAGAAAATAGCAGGCAGGCCAGGAGAAAGAGATGATGAGTTCCTTGTTGGCGAAATCGAATTGCCGTACACCAGAGAGATCATTATTGATGGAATAAAACACTATCTAATTTCATTCAACGAAAAAACCTCAAATCCACCCGCTGAAATAATATACTCCGCAAATGCGCCACGCTTATCAAAGAAAGAAATCTCTGACTTGATATTGAACCCACCCCTCGAAGAATTATAAAATGAAGTTTCGACATGCTCTTATAATGGCAGCAGGGCGAGGGCAACGGATGATGCCTTTGACTGCTGATGTTCCTAAAGCAATGATGATCCATGATGGCTCAACCCTGATTGCAAATGGAATAGAGAAATTAAAGAGCTTTATTGATGAAATTCATATCACCGTGGGATATAAGGGTGCCATGTTAGCAAAGCACGTGATTGAACATAATGTAAAGACCGTTTTCAACACAGATGGTAAAGGAAATGCATGGTGGATATTTAATACGCTAATTAAAAATGTGGATGAGCCAGTACTTGTGCTCACTTGCGACAATGTTGTAGAGCTTGATGCCGATAAATTAATTCACGACTACACTGAAAAACAAAATCCAGCCTGCATGGTCATTCCTGTTAAGCCAGTACAAGGTTTAGAGGGAGACTATATTTTTCATAAAAATGGGCTTGTTTATGAATTGAATAGAACTAAACCATCTGAATTTTATTGTTCAGGAATCCAAATAATAAATCCTGCTAAAATCAACAAGTTGATCAGCCCAACTGAAAACTTTTATAACGTTTGGAATGACCTTATTCAGTTAAAGGAATTAAAGTGTTCTGATGTTTATCCAAAGAACTGGTTTACAGTTGACACCGTTGAGCAACTTGACCTACTGAATAATGTAAAAAATAGTCCACTCTAATTTTTGGAGGTTTAGAAGAAAAAAAGATATCTAGACGACAGATTAGTTGTCAACCAAGTGAAGTAATCCATGGAAATTTCTTTCAAAGTCAAGTTTCTAAATTTCTTCAGGAATATTTTTAAAATTCCTGTTCTAGAAAGACTGCTTGTCTTACAAACAAGAGACAAAAGTTATAATGATTTGATCTGCAAACTGGTACCCAATGCATACCAATATAAGCCAGGCTCAAAGCGATTAGTAGAACGAAATGGCATTAAACTCAACGTAGACATCAGCGACTATATCGGTCATTACATCTATTTCGGATTTGAAGATGAGAGCTTTAATCAATTGCTTAGTCTTTGTAGACAAGACTCAGTGGTGTTAGATATTGGGACAAACATTGGGTGGGTTGCTTTGAATTTGGCAGCGAAAGCTAGCGATGGAAAAGTAATCGGATTTGAACCTGATCCATTCAATTATTCAATTGCCATCAATAATCTCCGAATTAATCAACGGAGCAACCTTCAGGTTTTTCCTATTGGTCTTGGCTCTGAGAATTCTAAATTGAATTTAGAAATCCGAACACCTTCAAACCGTGGCGGCAATAGAATTGCTCCTCCGAATAGTCAGTCTGCAAGCTTCTCTGAAGTCGAAATTAAAAAATTGGACAACTTCCTCGATGATCAGAAGATTGATAGGGTCGATTTGATAAAGATTGATGTTGAGGGGTTTGAATTGAAAGTTCTAAAGGGCGCTTCTGAGATATTGAAGAAATGCAAACCCATTTTATTTATTGAATTGGACGACAATAATCTCCGGGATCAAGGAGATTCAGCCAAAGAATTAGTCGAAAGCCTTCTCTCAATGGGTTACCAAATTCATAATGCCGAAACAAAGGAGTCTATTAATGACAAAAGTCTTTTTGAAAATTGTCATTATGATTTAATTGCCACCAATGGATAGACCTCTTTTCTGTTACTTCGGCCATCATAAATGTGCTTCCACCTGGGTTATCAGTATGGCGTACGATGTCTGCTTCGCGCTAGGACTAAAGCTCTATGAGAAGCAAATTGTTTTAATGGACAATCCATCGTCCATTCTTGAGGAGCACAGTACTGATTTTTTAGTTAGTCAAACAAGCGACTACGAAAAGGTAAAGACTTTAAACAATGTTCGCGGCTTTCATATCATTAGAGATCCACGGGATCTAATTATTTCTGGTTATTTCTCTCACTTACACAGCCATGCCATCGGAAAATGGATTGAGCTAAAATATCACCGGGATAACCTTAAGAAGGTAAATAAAGACGATGGTCTTTTCTTGGAGATGGAGTTTGACAAATATTTCATTGACCACATTGCTACCTGGAACTACAATGATCCTAACATTCTTGAGTTGAAATACGAAGATGTCTCCTACAACCCAAAAAAATATTTCACACTAATTTTTGAATTCCTTGAGATTTATGGCGAAGAAATCGAAGAGAAGCAGCTTTGGATAAACTCATATGCTAACCGTGTATTTAACCGTTTGTCATTGGATCATCGGTGGAAGCTGGACAAAATGAATGAGCGATTTGTCGACCATTTAATCGCCAAAAATCATTTCCAAAAGCTCTCCAATGGAAGAAGCCATGGTGAAGAAAATCCAAAGTCGCATTATCGAAATGGATTGGCTGGCGACTGGAAAAATCATTTTAATGAACAGCACAAAAAGAGATTCAAAGATTTATTTGGTGATCTTTTAGTGAGACTCGGTTACGAACCGAATAACGATTGGTGATACCCAATGAATGAGCCAGCTGCAAAAAAGGTCATTTATATTGTTTCCCAAGTTCATAAATCATTGGCTTTCGAATGGATTGCAGAAGGTCTCAAGAAAAAATACGATCTCTATTTTATTTTGCTCAATGCAGCAGGTTCGCCCTTGGAAGATTTTCTATCAGCAAAAGGAATTAAAGTTCGAAGGATAAATTATCGGGGTAAAAAAGATTTTCTCACAGCTTTTATTAAGACCTTTTTTTTCTTGGTCAAATCAAGACCAAATGTTGTTCATGCTCATTTACTTGATGCTCAGCTTATCGGATTATCAACAGCTAAATTGGCTGGCATAAAAAACCGTATTTACACAAGACACAACAGTAACTTTCATCATGTCTATCACCGAAAAGGAATTCTCTTTGACAGACTTAGTAATTGGCTAGCCACCCAAATCGTCTCGATTAGCTACGCAACCGATTTTACATTGACCCAGCTCGAGAATGTCAAAGCTTCAAAAATTGTCAAAATACCACATGGGTTTGATATGAAAATTTTTGAGCATGTCTCATCAGAAAGAAGAGCTTCAATTATAAATAAGTGGAGTATTACAGACAATAAACCAATTGTTGGTATCATCGCTCGACATATTGAATGGAAAGGAATCCAATACATTATTCCCGCATTTAAGAAATTCCTGAACGAATATCCTTCAGCTACTTTAGTTCTTGCAAATGCAACTGGCCCTTATCATAAAATAATTTTAGAATTGCTGGAGTCCATTCCCCGAGAGAGGTATATCCTTATCCCATTTGAAGAGGACATTGCAGCCTTATATTCAGTTTTCGACTTATATGTGCATACGCCAATAGATACAGTTTGTGAGGCTTTTGGGCAAACCTATATTGAAGCCCTTGCTGCTGGAGTTCCATCAGTATTTACTTTGTCTGGAATCGCTAACGAATTTATCAAGCACGAAAAAAATGCTTTAGTAGTTCCTTTCAAGAATAGTGATGAAATCTACGAATCGTTTTTGAAGCTTTGGGCTGACGTTTCCTTAAGAGAAAAACTTATTAGCAATGGCAGACATGATGTAATTTCGAAGTTCGAATTGTCCTCCATGTTGACGGCTCTGAATAAACTTTATGAGTGAACCTTTCTTCAGCATAGTTATCCCGACTTACAACCGATCAGAGTTTATTCGTAAAACGATTGATTCCGTTTTGAGTCAATCTTTTCAAGATTTTGAAGTCATCGTAGTTGATGATGGAAGTACTGACAATACTGAGGAAGTTGTGAAATTGATTGATGACAAGAGAATTCATTATTACAAAAAAGAAAATGGCGAACGAGCTGCAGCTAGAAACTTTGGCGCTGTTCTTTCGAAGGGCCAGTTCATCAATTTTTTAGATTCCGATGATTTGCTATACCCTCATCATTTAGACACAGCAAAAAAATTCGTTGAAAAAAATAATGCCGCGGATGCTTTTCATCTAGGGTACGAAATCAAAAATGATATTGGCGATATCCGAGTGATAAATAACATCCGATCGGTTAATGAACAAATCGTAAATGGAAATCTGCTAAGTTGTAATGGTGTTTTTGTCAGGCGCGATGTTCTCATAAAAAATCCATTCAATGAAGATCGAGCTCTGTCTTCCCTTGAAGATTGGGAACTGTGGATAAGATTAAGCGCTCGATATCCTTTTTTAAATGACAACTTGATAACATCAACAATTGTCCAGCATGATAGTAGAAGTGTAATGACTGTCGATACTGCTAAAATAAAAACCAAAGTCGATCGATTTGTTCATTACGTCACGAATGATGAGCAGAATAGAAAATATTACGGCCACAGGTTAAACAAGGCAGTGGCCAGTGCATTTACATACGCTTCGCTTCACCTTGCCATGGCAAATGAAAATAAAAGAGAAGTTCTTCATTATTTATGGAAGGGAGTAAAAGTCCATCCTAGTGAAATAATGAAAAAGCGCTTTTTTGTGATCTTGAAAAAACTGATAGGGCTTTAGTCCAATATGAAAAACATATTGATCTTGACGTATTGGAGTTACAATGATGCGCTTATTCAAACGTATACCCTTCCTTATATAAAAATCATTCGCAAGAATTTGCCTCAAGGCAGCAAAGTGTATTTGCTCACATTGGAAAAAGATGGCCAAACACTGAAATCTCCCAAACGCTCGGGCATCGAAACGGCTCTTAAGATTGATGGAATCGAGTGGCTGCCGATTCAATATCAACCATTTGGTGCTTTAGCTTTTTTCATGTGGATCCTAGCTTCTTTGAAATTAAGCGTGCTTATTCTTCGAAAAAAAATATCTGTTATTCACTGCTGGTGTACACCTGCTGGGGCTATCGGATATCTTTTGGCGACTCTGCTGAATCGCAAACTCGTTATTGATAGTTACGAACCTCATGCCGAAGCAATGGTTGAAAATGGAACCTGGTCACGAAAAAGTTTAGCTTTTCGATTATTATTTTGGTTGGAAAAAAAACAAACTGAAAAAGCTGAATTCATCGTTGCTGCAACAAAGGGGATGCGCGAATATGCTCAAGAAAAATATGGTGTATCAATTCGTCAATATTTTGTAAAGCCAGCATGTGTTGATTTGAATTTGTTTTCTGTAAAGGATATTAAAAATGAAAAGCTTTTGGATGAACTTAATCTATCTGGAAAAATAGTTTGTGTTTATGCTGGTAAGTTTGGCGGTATCTATCTAGACAAGGAAGTTTTTGATTTCTTAAAAGTTGCATCGGAATACTGGGGCGAATCTTTTCGTGTATTGATATTAACTGGTCACAAGCGAAATGAAATTGTTAGTTTTTGTAATTCGGTCGGCTTGTCGCCAGATATTGTCATCTCACTTTTTGTAGATCACAAGCAAGTACCAAAATATCTTGGCCTCGGAGATTTTGCGATTACACCCGTCAAACCTGTAAACACAAAAAGATTTTGTACTCCAATAAAAGATGGAGAGTATTGGGCCTTGGGCTTGCCAATAGTAATCCCAGCAAATATTTCAGATGACTCTGCCATAATTGAGGAAAAGGAAATTGGGGCTGTATTGGGTCATTTAGACGATTCTGCCTACAAAGAAGCCATCAAAAGGATAGACAATTTCCTTCGTCAGGAACCCAATAGTAGATACAATAAAATTAGAGCAGTTGCCGAGCAGTATAGAAGTTTCGAAATTGCAGAGAAAGTGTACTCATCGATATATGGTTGTTGAGTGCATTTTCGTTTTGTTTTGCTATTTAATTAAATAAAAACGTAAGTATGACCAAAATTCTTATCACCGGGGGAGCTGGTTTCGTTGGTAGTTCTCTCGCTGAACGCTTTCTTATCACAGGCAAATATTTTGTCGTTGTGGTTGACAATCTTCTAACAGGAAGCCTGAAGAAAATACCAAATCATGAGAACTGCCGGTTTATCAAATGTGACGTAAACAACTATAATGATATCTCGGCCATCATGACGAGTTATCAATTTGACTATGTTTTTCACTATGCTGCAGTTGTTGGTGTTAACCGAACCATCGAAAATCCAATCATGGTGCTCAACGATTTGCAAGGAATAAAAAACGTTCTCGATTTGTGTAAAAATACCGGAGTGAAGCGCGTCTTCTTTTCAAGTTCTTCTGAAGTTTATGGCGAACCAGTGGAACTCCCGCAGCATGAGGAGACAACACCGCTGAATTCAAGATTGCCTTATGCTGTTGTAAAAAATGCGGGTGAATCGTTTTGTAAATCCTATCAGAAAGAATTCGGTCTTGATTACACCATCTTCAGGTTCTTCAACACATATGGCCCCAAGCAAAGCACCGATTTTGTGATTTCTAAATTTATAAAAGCTGCATTAAAAAATCAGCCGATAACTGTCTACGGAAATGGAAATCAAACGAGAACATTTTGTTTTATTGACGACAATACTACTTGTACCCTTAAGATACTTGAAGAAGGTCACGCCATCAATGATGTAATCAATATTGGAAGTGAGATAGATATTACCATTTTGGAGTTAGCCGAATTAATCATCTCATTGACTAAATCGAGTTCAAAAATCGAGTTTTTACCTCCTTTGAAAGAAGGGGATATGACTCGAAGACAACCCGACTCAAGAAAAATGAAAAAGATAATTGGCAATAATTTTATTTCGTTGGAAGAAGGCCTGAAGAAGATACTAAAATCTGAGATGGCATTCTTGCAATAGGCAAACTACTCGACTGCATGGTGCGTTTTGCATTTTTTTTGGTTTGCATTTTTTGCTTTGAGAAAGCATTCTCTCAATGTGGTACAGCAGATTTTACCGCCACTTCTTCAGGATGTATCGACCAAAGATATCAATTGTAAATAACTCGTCAACCGGAAATTATTTTTGGGATTTCTGCACTGGCGACTTTTCAAACACACCAACTTCACAGGCGCTTTATTCTCTTTCTTCAGCAGTTGGGAGGCCAGCCATTGAACTCACTTACGATGGCTCAACTTGGTATGGCTTTGTAACAGGCACCTGGACAAATACATTATACCGTCTTACTTATGGCAATGGTCCAGGCGCTGGTCCGACATTTATTGAGAATCTCGGGGATCTATCTGGCAAATTAAATAATCCAGGGCCAGTGCGAATTATCTCTGAGAGCAACCAATGGTATGGCTTCGTCTACAATACAGCAACAGGCGAACTTTTGAAATTGACCTTCGGTAGCAGTCTCGTAAATTCAATTGCAGTTACGGTTTTATACACAAGCCAACCTTATCTAAATTCCGGTTTGGCATTTGGGCGAGATGCCGCTAATGGATGGACATGCCTTTTGTCAAATTCAAACACACTTAGCATAATTCGATTGGGGAATTTCCTGGCATCGCCATCGAGTGGCGATATCATCTCGTCTTCATCAATACCTAACGCGAACAGTTTTGCTGATATTGATTTAATCAATATCTGTGGCCAGTGGACAGCCATAGGGGCAAATTTAGCTGGCGGAAATGTCTATCGCTTTGACTTTGGATCAAATCTTTTCTCTTCACCTTCAATCACGCAAATTGCAACAATACCTGTAAATAATCCTGGAAGGTTGAGAATTGCTCAGGATGGAGAAAACTATTTCACCTTTGTTTCTTCGCTTGATGGCCCTTTCATGAAATTAGGTTTTGGAAATGACCTGACTTCTTCACCAACAATTACTAATGAAGGGGATATGGGTGTTCTTTCAAATACCTATGGACTAGCTGTTGTCAACGACTATAATTCCAATTGGATAATACTATCATTAAGTCAGGCCAACGGACAAATCTTTTCCACTAAGTATCCAGATAATTGCTCGGCATCTCCTAAAACATCCAGCTCCACAATACCAACATTCAGCTATTCATCTCAAGGAAATTATAATATCTCGCTGATGAATTCGAACACGTCTGGTACAGCTGTAAAAACAAAATCCATCACGATCAATTCTCTAACTGCGCCAGACATTAGTTTCTCATCTCAAAATTATTGCGCTGGCAACAACGTCAATTTTACATCGAGTAATCAATCTGGAAATATTCCAAGTTACAGTTGGGATTTTGGTGACAGCGGAAATTCTTCAAGCATAAATCCAAGTCACATTTTCTCTTCAGCTTCACTTTATACAGTGAACCTCACAGTCACAGCTTCCAATGGATGTCAAAATTCTTCCATTCAAAGTTTGCAAATATATAATGCGCCTCAAGCTTCGTTTAACTTGCCCTCTGTCTCTCCTATTTGTACAAACCAGAATTACATTTTCACAAACACGTCAACGTCTGATCAAGGTTCTGGTTCCTCATGGCAGTGGAGTGTAAACGGAATAAATATTTCTTCCACTCAGGATTTGAGTTATACGTTTTCATCATCCACTCCCCAAACCATTTTATTAAAGGCATCAATACCTGGTTGCTCAACTCAATCTTCACAAAATATTAATTCATTGTCAGCTGGGCCACTCGTTAGTTTTTCATCAGCCAACACTGGGTGTATGACTACGACAATTCCATTTACTAATACCACTACTGGTTCAACTACTTCATTTTCATGGGATTTCGGAGATGGGAACAATTCCGTTCAAACCGATGCATCAAATTCGTTTTCCTCGGCTGGTCAGTACAGTGTGAAGCTGTTAGCTACTAATAGTGCTGGGTGTATAAATTCCTTTTCAAAAAACAGGTGCTGTTCGGATTCTATCGTGTTTCCCTATTAACCTTAGCAATACGT
>JASGIR010000056.1:0-8877 GCA_049840975.1 Cyclobacteriaceae bacterium
AACAGGTCTTGGCCCACCTTTGAACACGTCTTCATGTGCTCCACGGTGCCAGGATGGTGTGATGACGCTGTAAACAAGGTTGTGTAAAACGGCTGTTTGAATGTGTCCATTTTTTCACCGAGAAGGATTCCAAAGAATTTTATCCCCAAATTCCCAGATGCCATCGAAATCGGCATCATTTGTGTATTCGGTTTCCCAGAAATAATTATCAAACCCTGAGAGATTGGCAAATGCATCGAAGCCCATTGAACCATTTCGAGTGCCAAGTAAACGGTGTCATAACCTTCCTGTTTCAACAAACTTGCTAAACTATTCACCTTATTCCCTGAAAAGTGGGAAAGAACATTAAGGCACTTGAATTGATTGAATGCTCAGATGACTGAGGGCATTGCATGAATGGATTTACGACCGTTGGCAAGTGAATATTCATATGCATAACTACGCTATCAGAGAATAGGAAGGGCGTATAACCCTTATAATTTCCATTATCCAAGTCTTTTGTTATATGCCCCTACAAATTCCTTTAAAAACTTTCCAGAATGATGACGGAGCAACATTGAGCTTCTTCACGTTGAGCACTGTCATGGGGCTGGCGCGAACGGTGTAAATATTTTTTCTAAATCATTATCAGAAAAATCGTTGACCTTCTGAATAACATTTGCCTTTACCGTCTCATCAAAGCAAATGGAGTATTAGCACAATGTTAATATCGTTTGGCACTTGAGCATAAGCTGCTGCATTGCTTAGTGTAATTGGACGTGTACTGCCTAGAAAACCTACTAGCCCCACCAACAAAAAGATATACACTGAGCAGCATTGCCAGAACTCCACTGACGTAATAAGAAACTTTATGAGTGAGTTGCGGGCCAGAAAATTTTATCCTCTTAGATATCTGATAAAAAATAAATACAATAAAAATCCAGAATAAAACGGCATACAATAATCCCACAGGAAATGAATGGAAAGACGGCCAAGGTTGTCTTACGTTTAAACTAACTAGACCTACTGTTGTTCTGCGCAACGTAAAGCGATAGTAAATAAAATCAGCGGTGTTAAAATGCTTGAAAGGCTACGGAGTTCACCACAATGAAAATCCAGAAAACTATTTTTTTATAAATTGAATTGAATCGAATTCCGAAAGGAATTCCATCAAAAGAATGAAAAGAGAATTGGAATAGAGTGTTGCCGAAAAATCGAAACGAAGTCCTCCTCCCATCATGCGAATCATTCGGGAAAAAGTCATTTCAGGAAAATACGAAGCGTTAAAAAAATAAAAACCCAACCGGCTGATGGAGTAGATAAGCATTACCAATGCAAGGCTCATGACCAAAGCAAAATAGATGTTGCCTTTCAATCGAAGCCTGAAAATGAGTTTGAATTCGTGCTTTTATTTTCGATCGGTGAGCCTATAAACTAATTTCAAACCGGACCATATTTCACTAACCGCGCAGACTTTTACATCAACCAAGCCTTTTTTAAGAGCATAATCGCGAATAACATTCTCGTCAAGGTCTGTCTTAATTTTTGATGATTTTTTTGGCCATGAAACCCATATCATTCCATCCTTTTTGAGGATCGCTTTTTTAGAAAGAAATTCTTTTTCGTATATCTTCTTATCCTCCACAAACCAATGCACGAAATCGACCTCTTTTGACTTGGTATTAAAAGACACATCCGCGGGCAAATCACCTAACCATTCACGATATGATTTAGGTTCATTTATAATATTGATACGAAGCCAGGCTTAATGCCCAGCTTCTTGATCGAAGGTATGCCCGAATATCCTGCCATAATTTCACGCAAAATAAAAAATCCCGACTAAAACTAGTCGGGATTTTACTTTGATTCCTTTAGGATTCGGTCCGTTCTTTTCGACAGCCATTTTATCCATTTCTTTATTGAAAGTGTCTTTGAATTTTTCGTAGTCATAATCCACTTTCAATTTATCATCTTGTGACAGACGACTGTTGTATTGCTTCACTAAATCATCAGCAGAAAGCTCGATTGCAACATAGTACTTGTAGTTACCATCTTTAGTTTGAACAGGTCTTTCGCAAATCGTGCGAATTCCTTGAAGCGTTTGCTCAACAACTTCTCGGTTCAAGCTTTTCAAAATTTCTGCTCCAATTGTTCCTTCTTATCCATAGAAGTAGAATTGGTGTAATTGTCAGTTACAGTTTTAACCGTAGTCTGGATCGATTGAGCTAAATCATTTCTGCATTAGTCATCGCCTTTTTCTTAGCTGTCACAAGGTCCATGCTTTCTCCAATAGAGTTCGCGCGGAACACTTCTTGTCAGTGTAAAATCCAGGGCCAGAGCATGGAACGGCAAGCTCTGTTTCGCCAGCAGGCAGCTTTTGCTGCTTTTACAGCCTCCGATTACTGCAGCAGCAATTGCTACTACAACCATCGTATAACTTCCGATTCTTTTCATATTCATTGGGTATTAAAGTTATCAATTAACAATAAGCAAGTTTAGGGCCATTCTATTTTTAAAATTTAATCTTTGATTAAAATGGATTGAATGATTTAATCACTGTAAAATAGCATTAAGCATTTCGGGCAATGTTTGGCTGTCCAAACTCTCAATCAGTTTGTATAAGCGTCCTGACTGCTGAGCGTAATCCAAACTAAATCCTTTCACACGATCGACAGTTGTAGCGTAAATCTCTTTATTGTCTTTAACGGATGAAACTCGAATAACGGATGTAGCATAGGTAATAAATATACTTCCAGCCACAGCGCCTTTCTCAGAATTAGAATTAACGTCAAGAGCCAGCTCAGCTTTGGTTTTGTCAGAAGTAAATTCAAAACCTGCTGTAGCCAAATAGTTTTTTATTTTATTTGCTACCTGTTGATTCGCTTTATCCGCTCCTAAATTCTTTTCAATGGATGAAAGAAATACGAGCGGTCTCTGCACTTGCATCACGACAATTGATTTAGGAACCACAATCTTTTGCGCAACCAACGAGTAAATGTCTGAAGGATTATCGCCTGCAAACTTTAAAAGATTCACTTTCACAGCAACAGTTTGTTCTAAATCACGTGAGCTGATTTTAGTCAAAAGAATTTTCACCTGACCATTATCATCAGTTTTATAATCCGAAAACATCGCCAGCTCCTTTTCAAACAAAGCAACCAGTGGCAAACCTGTTATCGATTTCTCTGTCCGATTTGTTGACCACTTTTGCAATAACTGTTTGACCGCTTTGCGCAACTATTCTGTTGACCATGATTTGCGAAGGAGTTACCGTCAACTGCATTTTGTCAAGAAGTAACTGCATATCTGCAATAATTTCATTGGTCAATAAAATATCTTGACCTTGAAATTGGATTTGTAATGGATCTCCCAAATATTTTTCAATTGCACGGAATCCTTGATAATAAAATCCTAATGCAGTTACAGGGTCATTGTTCTTTTCCGATTCACGAGCTTTCGTAAAGAAATCCAATCCCAAGGTTACAGCGTCACGTTTCTGTTGATCCTTGATTTCCTTATAACGTTGCTTCGATAAGCGATAGTATACCCAGTAGTTTCTGTCGTCTTGCCACACATCTACTTGTTCAAATTCTTCGATATCATCTGCAGCCGTGGTCTGAATCATCTGCTGATACTTTTCTTGAAATTCTTTTCCATTATCCAATTGATTGAGACGGATGTCGATGATACAGTCACCTTAATTTCAGAGATCAAATCTTCAAGCGCACTTTTCTTGGCTTCTTGAATATAGTTGCTCTGCCCATCCTTGGTTGCATGGCCAATACCGATATAATAAATGCTTTCATCTGGCTTAACGCTCAACCAGGCAGGTTGAGGATTCTCATTTTTCTTGCCTTTCTTTTTGGATGATTTGGTCTGTGTAGACGCTGGAGAGCAACTCACTAGCACCACCAGAGCAAAGAATAAATATTTTTTCACGGATAGTTTGATTTCGCTTTCAAAGATAGCGATAACTGTGCCGAATTTGGAAGTTAGAAATTGGAGCATAGAACTGGGAAATGATGATAAAAACAAAAGGCCGTCTTGTTAGAGACGGCCTTCATTTTGAAAATAATGAGTAATTATTTCAATTTTTTCACAACCGCCTCAAAAGCTTGAGGATGGTTTGTTGCAAGGTCAGCCAAAGCTTTACGGTTCAATTCGATTCCAGAAGCTTTGATTTTGCCCATAAATTCGGAATAAGACATTCCAAATTGACGAGCACCTGCATTGATACGTGCGATCCAAAGTGAGCGGAAATCGCGTTTCTTAGCCTTACGGTCGCGGTAGGCATAACCCATACCTTTTTCGACCTTGTTTTTGGCTACTGTCCAAACATTTTTTTCCGCGGCCAAAGTAACCTTTGGCTTGCTCTAACACTCTTTTGCGCCTTTTGCGCGATGCAACATTGTTTACTGAACGTGGCATATTACTTTACATTTTTGACCGTAGGCGTCTTCCTGCGAAGATCTTTTTGCCATAGGCCGGGTTCAACATAAAACCAAACCTTGCTCAAGGCAAAGTTTATACTAAATAAGGCAGCATCGGTTTGATGTTGCTCTCATCTACTTTCTTAACTGTTACTTTTCTACCAAGTCTTCTTTTTTGCTTGGTTTCTTTTTTTGTCAGAATGTGTCTTGCATACGCCTTTTTACGCTTGATTTTACCTGTACCGGTAACTTTAAAGCGCTTTTTGGCTCCTGACTTGGTCTTTAACTTAGGCATGATTAACGTATTAAAAATCTATTTTCCTTTTCCTTTTGGCGACATCATCAAATACATCCTCTTTCCTTCCAGTTGCGGCATCTGCTCCACTTTTCCCAACTCCTCAAGCGATTGCGCAAACTTTAACAACAAAATCTCGCCTCTTTCTTTATACACAATCGAACGGCCTGCAAAATGAACGTAGGCTTTGACCTTCGCTCCTTCCTTGAGGAAGTTCTCAGCGTGTTTCACTTTAAAATTGAAATCATGGTCATCCGTATTGGGACCAAATCTGATCTCTTTCAAGATTGATTTTTGGGCATTTGCCTTGATTTCTTTCTGCTTCTTTTTCTGCTCGTACTTAAACTTCGAGTAATCAACAACCTTACAAACTGGCGGTTCAGCTTTTGGTGAAATCTCAACCAAATCCAACCCTTGTTCCTGCGCCATTTTGATGGCTACTGCTATAGGGTAAACATCTACTTTGATGTTTTCTCCAACCACACGCACTCTTGGTGCTGTGATTCTTTCATTGATGCGGTAGGGTTCTTCAACTACACGCGGCCGGAAACCTCTATTGAAGGGCCGGTTATTCGTTGGTCTTAATGCCACTCGTTGGGTTTAAATTCAAACTTTTTTAAAAAACAGGCTGCAAATATCGGCAAATTTTCGGTTATTCAAAATGTCAGCTTTACCCTGGCATTTTAAAATCCGACTTAAACTGCTCTACAAAATCATTCAATGCCATCGCTCCCTTGTCGCCTTCGCCATGTTTACGCACGGCAACTTTGCTTTCGGTAGCTTCCTTCTCCCCTACAATGAGCATGAATGGCACCTTCTTCACTTCCGCATCACGGATTTTACGTCCAATCTTTTCATCTCTGTCATCCAAAAATCCGCGGATATCGCTCTCCTTAAGTTTTTCAACTACCGATTGAGCGTAGTCATTGAATTTCTCTGAAATAGGAAGCACCGCAAATTGCTCAGGGGCAAGCCATAAAGGAAAATTACCAGCGCAATGCTCAATCAACACTGCTACAAAGCGCTCAAGAGAGCCAAAGGGAGCTCGGTGAATCATTACCGGTCTATGTTTTTGATTATCCGAGCCCACATATTCCAACTCAAAACGTTGAGGTAATTGATAATCCACCTGAATTGTTCCTAGTTGCCAACTTCTTCCAAGGGCATCACGCACCATGAAATCAAGTTTTGGTCCATAGAAAGC
This sequence comes from Cyclobacteriaceae bacterium, assembly GCA_049840975.1. Classification (GTDB taxonomy): domain Bacteria; phylum Bacteroidota; class Bacteroidia; order Cytophagales; family Cyclobacteriaceae; genus ELB16-189. Next base: position 5,909 of record JASGIR010000056.1, read on the forward strand.
GGCTTCGCCTAAAACAGCCACGGTCTTTAGCCCGCGCTCATCAGCCGCTTCTTGAATCTCTCGCTCTGCACGTTCCCAAAATTCATCTTCCCCCACATATTTTGTTTTATTATCAGGACTGCGAAGAGAAACTTGAGCGGTATAGTTTTCAAAACCAAGCGCTTTGAAAACATGAAGCACAAGATCAATTACTTTAACGAACTCTTCTTTTACTTGATCTGGTCTACAGAAAATATGTGCGTCATCTTGAGTAAATCCTCTTACACGAGTGAGCCCATGTAGCTCTCCACTTTGTTCATAACGATATACCGTTCCGAATTCCGCCAGTCGAACAGGCAAATCCTTATACGACCTTGGTTTTGTTTTATATATCTCACAATGGTGAGGACAATTCATCGGCTTGAGGAAAAACTCTTCATTTTCATCGGGCGTGTGAATCGGCTGAAAAGAATCTTTGCCATATTTTTCATAGTGACCTGATGTCACATATAGTTGTTTACTTCCGATGTGTGGAGTCACTACTGGATCGTATCCCGCTTTGATCTGAGCCTTGCGCATGAATTGCTCTAAACGTTCACGAAGAATGGTTCCTTTGGGCAGCCAAAGAGGCAAACCCATTCCTACTTTCTCTGAAAAAGCAAACAATTCTAATTCCTTTCCAAGCTTGCGGTGATCACGTTTCTTGGCCTCTTCGAGCATGTGCAAATACTCATCGAGTTCCTTTTGTTTAGGGAATGTAATCCCATAAACACGTGTGAGCATTTTATTTTTTTCGTCACCTCTCCAGTATGCACCAGCAACATTCAAAAGTTTAACAGCTTTGATTTGACCAGTTGACGGAATATGTGGTCCACGACAGAGGTCTACAAAATTGCCTTGCTGATAAAATGTGATCTGGCCATCTTGCAGCCCATCGATCAACTCAAGCTTATACTGATCTCCTTTTTTTGTAAAATATTCTATCGCCTCGGCTTTCGAAACATCCTTTCGAACAAAAGGACTATTCAATTTGGCCAGCTCACTCATTTTCTTTTCTACAGCTGCAAGTTCATCGTCACCAAATTGTCTGCCTTCCAAATCAACATCGTAATAAAATCCATTTTCGATTGGAGGTCCAATTCCAAACTTCACCCCAGGATACAGAGCTTCTAAAGCTTCTGCAAATAAGTGAGCTGACGAATGCCAGAAAGCATACTTCCCGCCTTTGTCATTCCACGTAAATATTTTGATTGATGAGTCTTTCGTTATTGGACGAGATAAATCCCAAATCTCTCCATTCACTTCAATTGCTAACGAATTGCGCATCAAGCCTTCACTAATGCTTTGCGCAATCTCAATTCCCTTAACTCCCTGTGGAAACTCACGAACGCTTCCATCAGGTAATGTGATTTTAATATTCATTATTTAATTTTTAGAAATACAAATATAAATGCTGTTAGCTAATAGCTACTGAATCGGCCATTAAGGAAAGTGTTTATTAACTAATTTTTGATCCAGGGGCTACGGCCTCTGAAGGCTGAAGCAATCTCAACTTGCCATCTTTATCAGCAGCAGTCAAGATCATGCCTTGCGATTCAAAACCCATGATTTTTCGTGGCGCCAAATTGAGAAGTAGAGTAACCTGTTTTCCTACCATTTCCTCAGGCGTAAAGTGTTCAGCTATTCCGCTGAGTACCGTACGTGTATCTATTCCAGTGTCAACTTGGAATTTTAAAAGCTTCTTCGATTTTTCTACGCGTTCTGCTTTCAAAATCTTGCCGATACGAATGTCCATTTTAGAAAAGTCATCGAAGGAAACTTCGGGTTTAGATGGTTCAACTGGTGTAGAAGCTAGTTCCATTGCCTTCTTTTTATCATTCAATTTTTTAATCTGTCGATCAATTACATCGTCTTCTATTTTTTCAAAAAGCAATTTCGCTTCCCCTAATTGGTGATCGGCCTTAAGTAAGTTCGAGCTTCCGGTTTTTGACCAATCTCGATCGTTGAACGATAACATGTCTTTCAATTTCTTTGAAGTGAAAGGCAAGAAAGGTTCGCACACAACTGCAAGGTTTGCTGAAATTTGCAATGCCAGATTTAAAATCGTTCCTACTCGCGACAAATCTGTTTTCGCAAGTTTCCAAGGTTCGGTTTCCGCCAAATATTTATTTCCGAGTCGAGCTAAATCCATCAATGATGCCGTTGCTTCGCGAAAGCGATATCCTTCAATTGAATCGGCAATTCGCGATGGAAACTCTTTAAGTTCGGATATTACTTTTTGGTCAACTTCTGTCAATGAACCAATGCTTGGAACTTTATTATCAAAATATTTCTGGGTGAGTACCAACGCACGGTTCACAAAATTTCCAAAAATGGCAACGAGTTCGTTATTATTTTTCGATTGAAAATCTTTCCATGTGAATTCACTGTCTTTTGTTTCTGGAAGATTAGTTAACAATGCATAACGAAGCACATCAGGTTTGTCAGAGAAGTCTTCTAAGTATTCATGCATCTCAATAGACCAGCCACGGCTCGTACTCATTTTGTCACCTTCCAAATTCATGAATTCGTTAGCAGGTACATTGTCTGGAACGATGTACTCTCCTTCTGCATGAAGCATGATTGGGAAAATGATGCAATGAAAAACGATGTTGTCTTTTCCAATAAAATGAACAAGCTTGGTATCATCTGCCTGCCAATACTTTTTCCAGGTATCAATATCTATTTTTCCAAAATCTCTTTGTGGAGTTGCGTATTCCTTTTTTCCTTCAACAAGTTCTTTGAACAAGGCTCGAGTTGCAGAGATGTATCCGATAGGAGCATCAAACCATACGTACAAAACTTTTCCGTTCGCGTTCGGTAGTGGTACTTTTATACCCCAATCCAAATCGCGAGTCATCGCTCGAGGTTGAAGGCCAGCATCGATCCATGATTTACATTGACCATAGACATTTGCACGCCAATCATCTTTGTGAGATTCAAGTATCCAT
>JASGIR010000057.1:0-20251 GCA_049840975.1 Cyclobacteriaceae bacterium
AAGGTTAATAGGGAAACACGATAGAATCCGAACAGCACCTCAGCATTTGATAAGTATTTTCAGTTTGTGATAATGTCCACCGAATTTCTTCAGGCAATAACAACTGAAGATTTTGGTGTTTGCGAGAAGCATTGTTTTGTTTCAACGATTGAGCTGCCGAAACAAATTCCTCAAGCAATCCAGGCAATACGGCATGACCGCTTGCCTCTATCTCAACCACCGTCCGCGCACGATAAATCTTTTCAATTGATATCTCAGATATCTCTTTCAGCGCTTTTTTAGAGCCAATTTCATCCGTAAGGGCTTTATCAAATTTTCCAGTTTTAGAATGTTATTTTCTTCATCCAGAAAAAGCGAAGCTGATTCTTCCAACAACTTCGACCAATAGCAAGAGCGCGCAAAACACCAAGTTTTTCATTCAACCCGACAATCTTATCAACTTTCTCCTTTTTGAATTTGTCTTTTGAGAATCGCTGCTATCAATTCAATAGTATCATCCAAGCTGATCAAGCCCAATCGACATCCATCTTCCAAATCAATAATGCTATAACAAATATCATCCGCAGCCTCAACCAGAAATGTTAGCGGATGACGACACCAACTCGATTCATTTATTTTTAATAACTCAAGCTGCGATGCGACCTGTTGGAAGATTTCTTTTTCGCTTTCAAAATACCCAAACTTCTTTTGACTCTTCTTCGATTTATCTCGTTCCGGAAAAAATGAAGGACAAGGATATTTAGTGAAAGCTCCAAGCGTTGCCGAAGTCAACTTCAGTCCATATTGTTTTTATTCAGCAGCCTAAAGCCTTGTGCATTGCCTTCAAATTTGGTGAGGTCAATCCATTCACTTTCTGTCACGAAAGGTTTCAACGATTGTCCTTTCGAATAAATATAGAATGAAAAAATCAGAAATCGCCTCCTCGCCTGCGTGGCCGAATGGAGGATTACCCAAATCATGAGCCAATGAGGCTGCTGCTACAATCGCCCCGAAATCAAACAATGAAAAGTTTTCTTTCAATGTGGATGCCTTAAAATTCCCTCGCCTACTTTCTTTCCAAAGACCTTCCAACACTAGAAACTTCAAGGCTATGCGTAAGTCTGGTATGAACAAAATCTTCTACAGGAAGCGGATGAACTTGAGTCTTGTCTTGCAGTCTGCGGAAAGGATGTGAAAAAATAATTCTGTCATAATCCTGTTCAAATGCGCTGCGCGATTGATGGTGTGACCTGCCTTGGGTTGAAGTCGTTGTGGAGAGAAAGTTACAACCAGTTAGTCCCAAAACTAAAATCTTTTTTATTCACAGTCATAAATATTTCTTCAAGACAGTTAGAAACTTCATTACCTAAAGTGCCTATACGCAGGATCATTTGAAGCGAGGATTAGAGGAGAATCTTTCACAGTTCATTAACAAAACTTATAAAACCGTTAACGTTTGCTATCAACTAAGAAAAGTATGTTTGCCTCAACCCAAAAACATATAACATGAAATACTTAATTATACTTTTCTCTTATTGAATCGCATTCAGTCTCAGGGCCCAATCAAAAAATTATCAATACGACATCGCCATCAAGAATGTTAATATTATCCCATGCAACGAGAACACAACACTCTCGGACAAAACGGTGTTGATTAAAGACAACCGCATTGTGGCAATTTCAGATGCTAAAAAAATAGCAGCTAAGACAATTATTCGACGGGAAAGGAAAATATCTGATTCCCGGTTTGTCCGACATGCACGTTCATTTTCCTGACAAAGACATCAACAACTTCTTTAATCTCAATCTCTGGGGCTGGCGTAATGTACCTCCGCTCCATGCGTGGAGATGCGGGCGGGTTTCATCACACTAAGTTTCGCGATAGCCTGACACAGAATAATCAGTACGCTCCTTATTTAATATTATCTGCACCTCCGTTCAGAAGATCTGCTTTTAAAAATGCTGATAGTCTGATTCAGCTTTATAAAAATCAAGGCTATGACCTTGTTAAAGTATTGAGCGCGCCAAACACACAGCGCTTTGACGAAATCATACAGGCAAGTAAGAAGTATAAAATCAAAGTCGCAGGTCACAATCCAGCTCCCTTTTTAAAAACACTAGACTCGGGCTTTGGTTGTATTGAGCACTTAGACGGATACAGTCCTTATCTTAAAAATGATTCAATCAATTATGTAATTGCGAAAACAGTTAAGAACAACATCTACAACTGCGCTACTTTAGATTGGTATTCGCTAGTCTATTTTCAATCTACTAAAGACGAATTGCACAAGCGGGCTGGATTGCAATATGTCAGCAAAAAGCAGCTCGCAACGTGGGACAGCGCTCTTGATGCAACTCTTGCAAAATTGAATCAATTGGATGAAGCAAAGCGACAAGAGAAGTTGAAGAGTCTCAAAGAGACCATGGATGCAAAATACCTTGTGCTAAAAGAACTTTATGATAGCAACGCAAAAATCATTCTCGGTGGGGATGCCACTGATTCATATCAGACACCTGGATTTACGGTCTATGATGAAATGTATCACCATAAGAAAGCTGGCGCAACCAATTATCAGGTTTTAAGAACAGCAACTTACTCGGCTGCCGAATATTGTGATAGAACCAACGAGTGGGGAAGCGTAACTACTGGAAAGCTGGCTAACCTTGTGCTTCTATCAAAGAACCCTTTGGAACAACTTGAAAATATCGATTCTGTTGAGGGCGTTGTCATCAATGGCAATTGGCTCACCAAAGAGCAGTTGAACAAGAGAATAACCATTCCAAAATAATTCGCTATTTCTTTGAAAAGGCTCTCGGTGCTACTGTTAAAGGATTTTGCTGTAACAGTTGCTCCAGTATTTTAAACAACTTTGATTGTTGCTGCTGAAATTGCTGTGGTCGTTCGAAAAAATTTTCAACGGCCACAGCAAAAAACTCGGCAAGGTTTTCAAATGCATATGCTCTAAAGAAATGATCATCTACATTTTGAATAGCTTCGATCTCAGCTTCCGCATAAGTTTCCCAAACTGTTGCATCAACGATTCATCGAGCACGGTGTATTGATGCCCTACGAGTTTGTGTTCCAGCCAAAGGGCGTGAGCAAATTCATGATGAAGTAAATTGATGCCATCATTCCTGACTTTATTGCCTTCAATTATTCCACGTTTACTGAAAACAATGACGCGCATACCAGGATTCACTTCGCCTTTATGCATTCGGCCCGTAATTCGGGAACGATAGGAAATCAGGGTAAACAATGATCTTCGTGAAATAACTAAGTGCCTCATCAGGCAAGAACAAAACCAACTGAGCAGCTGCGGCTGCAATGATTATTTTCTGGCGGTCGCTAAGTTTTGTTCCATGACCAACAAATTCAAAGTAGCGATAGTTATCGACCACCTTTCGGAAGAATTTATTCTGCTTGTCGGTGCGCAGATGGACAAAGTAAAGATGATTCCTTCGAAGAACCTTTCGGATCAGAGGTTTAAAGTACAGTTGAAATCGGAGCTCTTCATAGACCCATCGGAGAAATTGAATGGCTATTAAGATGAGCTCCACGTTTACTCAATCTTCCGCAACAGCTCCGTGATCGAAACTAGTTTTTGAATCTTCTTCCCGTACAGCTGAAATAGCAATCCTTTCCTGCTTCATTGTGTCACGTTCGCGGATCGTTACTGTATTGTCTTGCAAGCTTTGGTGATCGATCGTAATACAATATGGAGTGCCGATGGCATCCATACGTCTGTATCTTCTGCCGATTGTGTCTTTGTCTTCATAGTAGCAACGCAGATCGTGCTTCAACAAATTCATTACTTCTTCTGCTTTCTCAGGTAAGCCATCTTTCTTCACCAATGGAAGCACTGCTATTTTATATGAAGCCAACGCAGGTGGGTATTGAAAGAACCACACGCTCACCTCCTTCTTCACCATCTGCACCTGTAACCTTCTCCTCTTTATAGGCAGTAGCAAGCACAGACAAAAACATTCTTACAAATCCAATCCCACGGAAGTCTCCACTACAAACGGCACATAATTTTGATTACTCTCCGAATCAAAATATTGCAACTTCTTACCAGAAAATTTCTCGTGACTCTTTAAATCAAAGTCTGTGCGACTATGAATTCCTTCCAACTCTTTAAAGCCCATCGGGAAGTTGAATTGAATATCGCAAGCAGCGTTAGCATAGTGAGCCAAATTCAAGTGATCGTGAAAACGATAATTGTTTTCTCCAAGTCCCAATGTCTGATGCCATCTCATCCTTTTGTTCTTCCACTTCTCATACCATTCCATCTCTGTTCCTGGCTTCACAAAAAACTGCATCTCCATTTGCTCGAACTCACGCATGCGGAAAATAAACTGACGCGCCACAATCTCATTTCTGAAAGCTTTTCCAATCTGCGCTATCCCAAAAGGAATTTTCATCCTTCCTGTTTTCTGTACGTTCAAAAAGTTTACAAAAATTCCCTGTGCTGTTTCAGGTCGCAAATAAATCTTGTTTGCATCATCAGCAATCGAGCCCATCTCGGTGCTGAACATCAAATTAAACTGACGCACATCAGTCCAGTTTTTTGTGCCACTGATAGGGTCGTTGATTTCCAAATCCACGATCAACTGCTTCATCGCAGCCATATCGTTGGCATTCATCGCTTCTTTCAAGCGTGCATTTGCTTCGTCAATTTTCTTTTGGTATTCCAACACACGAGGGTTGGTCTTCACAAACATGTCTTTGTCGAATGTCTCACCAAAACGCTTTGCGGCCTTCTCCACTTCTTTCTCAATCTTCTCTTCCATTTTGGAGACGGCATCCTCCACAAGCACATCAGCACGGTAGCGTTTCTTCGAGTCTTTGTTGTCGATCATCGGGTCGTTAAAAGCATCCACGTGGCCGCTCGCCTTCCATGTAGTGGGGTGCATGAAGATAGCCGCATCAATGCCCACAATGTTGTCGTGCATCTGCGTCATAAACTTCCACCAGTATTCTTTGATGTTGTTTTTCAGTTCCACCCCATTCTGCCCGTAATCATACACTGCGCTAAGGCCGTCATAGATTTCGCTCGAAGGGAAAATAAACCCATACTCCTTGGCATGGGAAATCACTTTTTTCAACAGGTTTTCAGAATCGTTCGCCATAAGGGTGCAAAAATAACTGGATACTGGATTCTGGAGGCTGGATTCTGGAAGAAAGATGAAAAAATTTGGGGTTATTCTTCGTCTGACTGTAGAACTTGTCACAAGACTGACACCCAGCCTTTAAACCTCCTATTCCCTAGTGACATTAAATAAAAATAAGTGCCTGAAGCTGCACTTCCTGCATTCCATCCTTTGGTCGGATCATTAGTGATATAAATTTCTTTGCCCCAGCGATCAATTATTTGAAGGGAGAAAGTCTTATTTCCAGCATACGCGATAAAGGATTCCCCTTTCATTACAAATAGAGTCAGGCGATCGTTTAAAGTATCGGTATTGTATGTGATTACATTAGGAATAAAAAAATTGCCCAGAATTTCAATTTGCTTCGAACATTCAGATGTGCAATTGTTGGCATCCGTTACAGAGACAACGATGTTGTAATCACCTTCCGAAGGATATAAATAGGTAGCCTCCGGTTTTGAAGTTGATAATTGTGACCCATCACCAAAATCGAAAAGATATTGATACGGAGAAGTGCCTGAAGTCACCGAAGTCGAAAACGAAGAGACCGAAGAAAGGAAAAACAGGTCAGAAAAATTACAGGTTAATTGAGGCTTTGGTAGAACAGTTGCTGTTACCTTAACTCGTGGGCTTTCTTTATTATTTTGAAAGTTAGCAACATAATAAAAGGTAGTGCTTGTCAGGGTTGGCGTTGTAAAGGGATTTCCTTCAAATAAAAGATTCCCTCCAGTAAGCGCATCATACCAACGATAGGTTGACGCTCCACTTGCAGTGAGTACTGTTGATGCAGGCCCGCAAAACGAAGTGCCGTTTGCTGTTGGTGTTGGGCAGCAAATTGAAAGTGGTGTAATTGTTACCGTTACTTTAACTCGAGTGCTTTCAGAACTACCATTAACAGTATTCGAAACATAATAATTTGTGGTACTTGTCAAGTTAGGCGTAGTGAATGGGTTCCCTTCAAATAAAAGGTTTCCGCCAGTAGGCGCATCATACCAACGATAGGTTGTTCCATCACTAGCAGTGAGTACAGCAGATCCATTGCCGCAAAGAGTCAGGCCAGCAACTGTTGGAGGTGGTGAACTAAGGGAACATGCTAATCCGTTTTGGTAAAGTAATGTCACTTCTTGTTGGGTAATTTCCCTATTATAAATACTAAAGTCATCAATCTTTCCATTGTATGGCTGTATACTACTACATCTCATACCTAAATAAGCTAGGGTCGAAGTTCCATAATAAGCCGTATATCCATCCGTTGGTGCATTGCCAATGAATTGACCATTTAAATACATTGTTACCTCTGTATCACTTCGCGTTACTACAACGTGATACCACTGATCAACAACTGGAAGATATCCAGCAGCCAAACCAGAGGTTAAAGTCGGCCCATTATTCCATCCACCTACGCCCCATCCTAAATAATTTCCTGTAGAATATACGTTGCCTATAGAGATTGATTGTTGACGGGATGTGTACTGATCTCCGATTGAGAAAACAAGACCTGTATTTCCAGGATCTGGAATTGAGGATGCACTTACCCAAACCGAATAACTATAATTATTAATTTCGAATTGGGCAGGCGGGAGGCTTATATAATTTGTTATTGTACCGTTGAAATAATAGGCGCTGTTGGCATTACCAAATCTATCTTGTGTGAGTGTCGCTCCATAAACAGTTCCGTTGTTTTGATTACCAGTTCCATCAATTGCGTTCCCAGTAAAGGAATAACATGCAATCAGTCCTCTTTGAAGATCTTGAGAAAAAACCGAAGTGACGAGAACAAATCCTAAAAATGTAAGCCCAAAGCGAAGCACGTTGTTGTATTTTCGGCAAAAGTAGGGGATTTTTTTAACTGGCTTCAAGAATATATAAGCATTTAGCTACACTGATTTCAAAACTTGTACTGTCTCCCTACCTAGCGCAAGCGTCTCACTTGTTCTCCACACTCCTTTTCACTTACCATATACTTTCATGATATCCGGAAGTTCATCTTTCGTGATGATAAGTTCATGATGGTACACACGGTTTAAATAATCGACATCCAGTTTCGTTAGATGGTCGGTATGCCACTCCATCCACCATGACCATATAGCACCTTGACTCACGCAGGCGTCAGGATCAGGGAGAACACCACACTCATGATAAGCAATGGGCATGGGATTATTCTTTACGATTTCATTCACCTTATCGTACATGTCGCGGTGCGGATCCTTGCCGCCATCATAGGTATCTGCACCTGCAATGTCTACGTAAGCATCTCCCGGAAACCAGATGGCATCAGGGCTGCCTGTATAGCAAAGCACCCAGATGAGGTTGTTGAGTTTGCGCTCATTGACAAAATAATTGTACATCGTGATCCACAGTTTTTTAAATCGTTCCGGCCCTTGCTTGCCATACCAAAACCAATGACCGTTCAGTTCATGATAGGGCCTCCACAGGACAGGCACATTTGCATCGCGGATTTTCTCCAACAAATCTGCTTTCGCTTTAAGCTCGGCCCAAAACGCAGCATTCTCTTTAGTACCTTCGATGAAGCATCTGTCTATGTCAACATTCATTTTACTGTTTTCATAACCTTCACCGATGCCTGGTCCACCCCAATGCCACATAATCGTTGGAATGCCGCCCGACTTCCACCAGTCGATAGCGTTTTTTACTTCGGCTTCATTGTCGCGCTGGTGAATAAAATCTATACCGCGGATTGCCGGCTGCTTGCCAGTCTTCTCTTGAAGATATTTTAATTCGCCAACACCCCAGGGCACACACATCTGTCCCGATAATATTTTCTTTCCAAAAGTGTCAAGCAAATAGCGATAGAGTGCTTCGGCTTCTTTAGAAGGATTTGGTGCACTCAATTTTCGCTCGATCGTGGGAACGTTGCGGACGGAATAGTTTTTCTGTTCAGATTTAAAACCACTGACCATGATACAAATCAATAGCAGTAGGACGATTGTTTTCTTATGAAGCCTTATCTCACGAATAAGACCAACCTGATATATAAATCTTTTCATATTGCTAAAACTATAAATTTAAAATGCGGTCTACTCTTACTTCGTGGGTGTTGTCCCTCACCTAGCGCAAGCGTCTCGCTTGTGCTTCGCCTAAGCAATTCAAAGACCAACGATCAAAAATAAAACGAGACACCGATTTTATTTTTAAGTCATGGGTATCACGATTTCAAAACTAGTTCCTTCTCCAAGTTCGGATGTCATGGTGATGGTGCCGCCCAGCCGCTGAACAATTTCTTTCACAATGTATAACCCAAGTCCCGATCCGGTTGATTTTTCAGTGGCTCTAAAAAACATTTCAAAGATTTTTCCTTGCGACTCACGGGCAATGCCAATGCCGTTGTCGCGAAAAGTAATTTTACAGTTACCATCCATCAAGGAAGTTTCTATTTTTACCCAACTCCGCTCTGCACGAAGGTCTTGATACTTGATTGCATTCGAGATCAGGTTGTTGAATACAATTTTCATTCTGCTCTTGTCCATCATTACCGTTCCAGCTTTGTTATCCATTTCAAATTGGATGCGGTCGGCATGATCCAAGAATTTAAGATTCACCACTGTCTCATCTGCCATTTCTGCCAGATCAATTAGTTCGGGTTTGAGCTCCGTTCTTGCATTGCGTGAGTAATCGATGATCTCGTTGATAAATTCATCCAGTTTGCGTGTGCTGGTATTGATCATAGTAAAATATTTCTCATCCTGAGAATGATCAGGACTCATCAACGCCAATTTTGTTATTCCCTGAATGGATGAAAGCGGTGCACGCAAGTCGTGCGAAGCACTGTACACAAAACGATCAAGTTCCTTATTGATCTTTTCAATGTCTTCTTTCTTGCGTTGTAAATTATCGGCCAGCTCACGAAGCAAACTCTCCGACTTTCGGTTGGCTCTAATCATAAATTCAATAAAGAAAGTGACAAGCATTGAAGTAATCACTGCGTTGATTGCCAGATTATATTTTCCATGTTTGGAAGTTGCCAACTTCACATTGCCCAAAAGATTGAAATCGGTGATCACCAGTAAAATCAATAGCGTGATCGGGAGTAAAATAAAAAAGGCTCTGAAAGAAACTTCAGTTTCATCAAAAAAGGCGAAGGCCATGGTGATCAGTGGAAAGAAATACAAAAAAATACCTCGATCACTTGGAAGAGTGGATGCATAGAATACCGTGAAGCCATTCATCAAACTGAGAAAAAAACTTTTAGCAGCTTTTTGATAGCCCGTTTGAACCATGCGGAATGAAATCAGCATGATCAACAGAATTGCCAAATCAATATAAACCGATACGGACACACGCATTACTAAAATATCCTTAAGCGTGATTAATGTCTCCGCAATTGCTGAAAGCACAAGTATGCGGCTAAGCAAAATTTCCCTTCGTCTAATAAAAAAGAGGTGCTGATCGGCAGACGAATCGGTTTGGTAATTCAACCATCGATTAAAAAAATTATGTATAGCTGTCTGCATCGGCTAATAATTTAAAAAAAAAATTAAGGATTGCCGCCCACTTGCGCAAGCCTCTCGCTTGTGCTCACCCTAATAAAAATACGAAAGGTTCAAGCATAACGCTTGAACCTTTTTGTGTAAGATGATAATCAGACTGATCCTTAAATAAATATCCCACCAGCAACCTCAATGCGTTGAGCGTTTACCCACTTCGCATCATCGCTGCAGAGGAATGCCACCACGCCACCGATGTCATCGGCAAGACCGACACGGCCCAATGCAGTGAGTGACGAGATCATGGTATTCAGGTCTTTGTTGTCGCGTACCGCTCCTCCACCGAAATCAGTTTCGATGGCACCGGGTGCTACTACGTTCACACGAATTTTCCGCTCGCCCAATTCTTTTGCCTGATACTTCGTGAGTGTTTCTACCGCACCTTTCATTGTACCATAAGCAGAGTAACCAGGGAATGAAAAGCGTGCGAGGCCTGATGAAATGTTCACCACACTTCCTTCATCATTCAACACCGCCAATAATTTTTGTGTGAGAAAATAAGGAGCCTTCAAGTGCACGTTCACCATGTTGTCGAATTGTTCGGGCGTGGTGTCCGTGAAAGGTGTGTGTGTACCTACGCCTGCATTGTTCACTAGCGCATCCAATCTATCAGCTCCAAAAGTTGACTTCAGTGCCGCCTTAAGATTGGTTACAAACGAATCGAATGTTTGTGCCAACGACACATCCAGTTGAAGGGCATGCGCCTTTCGTCCTTGGCTTTTTATTTCATTTACTACGCGATCGGCTTCTTCTTTCTTGCTGAGATACGTGATCACCACGTCAAATCCTTTTGCAGCTAACTGCAACGCCATGTCTTTACCCAAGCCACGGCTGGCGCCCGTTACCAGGGCGATTTTGTTCTTTGTGCTCATTTTTTTGAAATGTTTAATGATACAAAGTTGCTTTCATCCATACCGATCTTCGTTGCGGGAATCAATCGGGTATTTGCAAAATTCAAATAACCCGTCTGGGCAGGCTGGGTTTTTTAGTCGCGATAGGCCGCAGGTGAAAGCTGGTTCTGCTTTTTAAAGAAATTGGAAAAGTGCGCCACCTCTTCGAAACCAAGTGAAAACGCGATTTCGGAAATATTCCATTTGGTCTGCTTCAACAAAATCTTCGCTTCCTGACTCACGCGACTAGCAATGATCTCAGTAGTTGTCTTGCCCGTAGTCTCTTTTAAGACTTTATTCAGATGATTCACGTGCACTCTGAGCGTATCGGCAAAGTCTTTGGCTGTCTTCAGCTGCAATACCTGTGTGGTGTTTTCGATGGGAAACTGGCGCTCGAGTAATTCAATAAACAAACTAAAAATGCGGGTAGCTGCATTGATGTGTTGCAGGCTGGGTTTCACGGGTTGCAATTTCTGGCCGTAGTGAATCAGCTCTAGCAAGTAATTGCGAAGCAAGTCGTATTTAAATTGATAGTCCGACTGAATTTCCCCGTGCATCTTCTCAAAAATCGAATTGATTTCCGAAACTGTTCCTCCGTTATTTGGAATACGAAATCGCTTTGGGGAGAGAAGATTGGCAATTTCTCTATTTCGAAACCAGTTTTTGATTTGGGCATGAAATCGGGTGTGAACACGCAAAAGTGGCCCGCCTGATTGGTGTCCGCTGGTGTGTAGCGATAGGGAATCTTAGGTGTGGCAAACAATACACCGTAATCTTCAATCTCCAACACCTTGTCGGCATACTCTACCCTATTGCGCCCCTTCACGAGACTTATCTTATAATACGTTCTCCGATTGTAGGGCATCACCTTATTCTTATTGCAATACATATCGGCAATGTTGAAAACATTGAAGTGGCCGAGGTCGTGATTGCTCTGGTCGTCCAGAAAATAATTGAGCTCGGAGCAAACGGTACCAAAAATATCTTGGTAAAAGTCTTTGACGGCTATGGTAGTCATTGAGGTCATAGTTGCAAAATTCAAAGGTACATCACAGTTTCCGAACAAAGGCGATAGGAAGTAAGTTCAAAAATGGAGATAGGATCGCGTGACGATCAAGCAGGATTGCGTGACGATGAAGCAGGATCGCATGACGATCAAGCAGGATCGCGTGACGATCAAGCAGGATCGCGTGACGATCAAGCAGGATCGCGTGACGATCAAGCAGGATCGCGTGACGATCAAGTAGGATACCATGACGATAGATACTATGGCAAATTCTCATTCACTGGCGCAAACGCCCCGGTCCCGCCTACCATTCATGTAACCACTTGCATCCTTTTGAAACCTGTGCCGTATATCTTTTTTGTGTTTTCAAAAAAGAAATTAACCTTAACAAACAATTAACAAGCCTTATGAAAAGCGTATCATCTGTTTTCATGTTAGCTGCAATTCTGCTTGTGTCAGAATTTGCCACAGCTCAAAAACTTCCAGCACTAGATCCAAGTCCAGCCGACATTGTTTATCTGAGACAAAATGGAAGAGGAACAGCGCCTGTAGTAAAAGTTACTTATGGACGCCCTCAGAAAAAAGGAAGAACTATGTTGGGTGGAACAGAACCGTTAGGAAAAGTATGGCGCACGGGCGCGAATGAAACTACCGAAATAAAATTATACAAAGACGTGACCTTTGGCGACAAACTCATTCCCGCAGGAACGTACTCACTTTATTCTATCCCTGACAAAGACGAGTGGACAATCATCTTCAATTCAAAACTCGATACTTGGGGCGCATATGAATATGATGAATCTAAAGATGTAGCACGCTTTAAAGTTGCGTCAGGAAAATCAGAGTCTGAAGTAGAAGCTTTCACCATCGCTTTCGATGGAGGAAACGGAAGCGCGAACATGTACCTAGCTTGGGAAAATACTTTAATAAAAATTCCAGTTAAGTTCTAAGCGAACTTTGTCATCATTTCAGATCGTCAGGTTAATAGCCTGACGATTTTTTTTGTGGCAGCAAAGACTCACTCACTACCATTTGAAAATAATTTAATTTTGATCCAATATTTTCGTATGAGCAAAAAGACATTCAACACACCCAAAGCTCCACGCATGAGCGATGTATTTCCTCAAGCGGTAGTGACCAGCAATTTTATTTTTCTTTCTGGAACACCAGGTTTAGATCTTTCAACAGGAAAAGTAGTTAGTGATAGTTTTGAAGATCAGGCAAGACAAGCTTTCACCAACATCAAAACCATTTTGGAGGAAGCGGGCTCATCTCTTTCAAAGGTTGTAAAGACCACAGTTTTCATGGTAGCCGGAAACGACTTCGCAGTGTTAAATAAAGTGTATGCAGAATTCTTTCCTGACAATGCTCCAGCCAGAAGCACACCACAAGTACTTCCATTTCCAGCAGGCATCTTGATATCTATTGAGTGTATCGCAGAAGTTTGATTTTCCATTAATCAAATCATTTCAATGATCGGAACCTATAAGATACCTGAAGACAAAATCAGTGAGACGAAAGGAGCATTTCTTTTCTCGTTTATCAAATTCATTATTATAGCCTATGCCCTTTTTGTAGCCGTCATCATTGGACAGAGTGAACCCGATATGCTCTTCTCCCTTCTTATTGTCACATGCATCTTTGTTGGAATGCTTTTAGTTTTTCTCATCGTTAATACTTTCCAACATCGCTCACTTTACAATTCCACCATTCAACTCACCGAAAGTGAAATTATCAGGAGTGGTGAAGGTTTAGTCACGGTGAGATTACGTTATGATGAAATTGGAACCATACAAACGAAAGTCATCGGAACTGTACTTGTGAAAAAAGGCGTCCTTGCCCATCTTGATTTGTACGCGCCTAGAGGTAAGTTTAGTACCTATCGTCCGTATTCTGATTCTTCAAATGTCATATTGATCCCGTCATCAATTGATAATTATCTAAGAATTGTCAGTTACGTGAGAGAACGTCCTAAAAAGTGAGTCGAAAGATTTTAATTACACGCTTGAATAGCGAAAGAGAAGAATAGAAAAATTACCAAGGTCTTTCAAAAGATCTCTCGTCAAATTGCTTATTATAATCTTTGAATAAAGTTGCAGTTCTATTTTTTAAAATAAGCTGATCTTTCTTCGCAAAAATTCTCGATACAAGAGCTATTGGGGTAAGAAACAGAAAGAAGAAAACAGTAAGTATTATGTTGGGCACAATTAAGCTGAGTACCCAAGTCAGCTTCATCCATATCCAATCAATCTTTCTCGCAACATATTCAGATAGTAGACCAAGCACACCGATAATTAAAGATATTCCCAAGGCCACAGGCCACTTAGTAACATAATAGACTACTAACATGCCCATCGATATAACCAAGATGGTTTTTAGCGGCTCTGTTTTCTTATCTGATGCTGTCATTCCAATCAGAATAAAGTGTAGATAAATGGAGCAATAGCGCTACCGCCACCAAATACAATTAAAATACCCAAGAGAAGCAGCACGACAATCGCGGGCAGCAACCAAAATTTTTTGCGCTCCTTCATGAAGAGCCAGATATCCTTTAAGAATTCCATGTCTATTTCTTTGGTTCGTTAATTACTTTTAAAATCTCCGCTGCAATTTGCTCATTCGCTTTTTCAGTTACATGACAAAAGTCGAGATAATAATCGTTCTGTGTATTATTAAACATAGCTGTGAGATCGGTTGAATGAACACCTAATTTAGACAGCTCCCGATTAGCTTCAATCAAGACAGGGTAACTATACTTCAAAGCTACCAGCCATGGCGTAGGGTTGATAAAAGTATTTTTCATTAATTCTTTTTCGTAAGGAGTATTGTTTCCTCGCGTTAGAATATGAGGCTGAAGAAAATTAAAAAAGTATCCTTTCTTGCTTCGGCAAATGGAGTCAGCTGATGTAATAGACTTATTGTATGAAATCAAGAGGGCACTTTGCATTTTCTTTATTGAGGAAGAATCCCTGAGAGGCGCAGGCACTTGATATGAAAAAGGGTTTAGAAAGATTTCAACAAACCGCGATCTCATATGAAGATTTTGATAGACACTGAATCTAAATCTTTGAATCGCATTTAAGTTTTTAGAGATAAGCTCGCGATCGTTCTCCCCCACAATCCATCCGTTTATCCTTCCGGTAAGAAACAACAGCGCGTCATTAACTCCGCCATAAAAACAGACGATATCGTTTTCATTAAGAGTTATGTCTTTCAATTTATCGAGCTGCTGACCTGTGTTGATAGAAGTCACACCACAGTTAACAACACGAAACTCATCTGGGAAAATCGTATTTAACTTTCTCTGCAAATAGCTAGCGACAGTGTACTTATCTGGAACTTCAGCGCAGTAAATTGTTGAGCCTCCAAATAAATAGATATGTCGGGAAAATTTCTGTGGAACATCAGTGGTTCGTCTTAGATTATTTTCAACATTAAAATACTCACCTGCAAAATTGTCTGGCAAAATTATCCGCGTTCCTTTTGGGTTTATCCATTTGCCAGGTTCCAAGTAGGCCTCATCAACAAATTTCTCAGAAAAATATTCCGACTCGGCATACGGCTTAGGTCGCGATTTTCTAAAGTCTTTTGCATTGATCATCTTTCTTGTATAAATCCATCGCGTTGCCATTTCAATAAATGACAATAGTAATACGACAGTAAAGAGCACCAGAGCAGCGTTTTTACAAAAATCCTTTAGCTTCTTCATCTGGTTATCAATCCATTTTAAAATTCACGGTCCACTTTTGTTTATTCTCCCAGTCAGGTTGATCTGTTTTGCAATAGACAAAATCTCCAATTACCAGATAATCCATTTCGGTTCTCATGAAGCATCGATAGGCGTCGTCGGGTGTGCAGATGATGGGCTCACCTCGCACATTAAAACTAGTGTTGACTACAAGTCCGTAGCCAGTTTGCTTTTCGAATTCGTTATTCATTCCCAGAACAGGATTGGTTTCTTTGTGTACAGTTTGGAACCGGGCGGAAAAGTCCGAATGTGGTTATGACGGCATATCAGCGCGCTCAAAATATAATTGTCTTCAGAGAGAAAGTGTATTAAATTCTCTTGGCAGTCGCTTCTGTCTGTCTTTTTGACCGAGCGACAATTAGCATATAAGGAGATCCATATCATAATCAAAATACGTTCACAGTCTTCAGCTAATACGGAAGGAGCAAATGGTCTGAAAGCTTCCCTGAACTTAATTTTTAGATTGAGTTTCTGTTGCATCTCTGCATTTCTCGGATCTCCAAAATGCTTCTGCCCCAAGCGCGCGCGGACCAAATTCCATCCGTCCCTGCATCCATCCGAATCACTTCCCCTATTCGCAAGGCAACTTTTTTACAGAGCTCTTCAATGTTGGTAAAATGGGTTGCAACAGCATTATATTTCTTAGCGACGAGCTTAACGTCTATATCTGAATATTCAGGACCCAGATAAGAACCTTTCATTCCATCAAGACCAGTTGGCGTAATGCGCTCCTTGCCAAAATAGATATGATAGGCGGCCTGGGCGGCACCTAAAGCGCCACCAGCATCGCCAGCGGCAGGTTGTATAAAAACGTTTTTAAATATGCCAGTGTTGTAAAGCTTTCCGTTCGCCACACAGTTGAGGGCTACACCGCCAGCCATGCATAGGTTTTCAGAGTTGGTTAGCCTTTTGGCCTCTTTAGCCATTTTCTCAACTGCCTCTTCCGTTATCTTTTGAATAGCCAGCCCAAGGTTGCAATGCTTTGGTTCTAGTTCAGCTTCGGGTTTGCGCGCGTTAAAACCGAAAAGCTTCTCCCACTTGTCCTCATGAACCATTCGCAGACCTGTAGCATAATTGAAATAGTCCTGGTTAATCCAGATTGAACCATCTTCTTTCAAGTCAACAAGGTGTTGCTTTAATAATCTTTACATAACGTATTTACGTCTTCACTATCGGGTACACCATAGGGAGCTAGACCCATTAACTTGTATTCTCCCGAGTTTACCTTGAATCCCAGGAAATAGGTAAATGCTGAATATAAAAGACCTAGTGAATGAGGGAACTTAAGCTCTTTCAGAATCTTCATGTTCCTTGCTTTCGCCATAGCAGATAGATGCAGTTCCCCACTCACCAACACCATCGATGGTTAATACGGCGGCTTCTTTGAAAGGAGATGGATAAAAGGCGCTGGCCGCATGAGACAAGTGATGTTCTGGAAAGAGTAGCTTAACCTTTTTCTTATCAAATGTTTCAACTTCTGCAAGCTCTTCAAAAATCAGTCTCTTTAGAAACATCTTCTCTTTTAACCAAACAGGAATGGCGGTAATAAAAGACGAAAGCCCCTTTGGAACGAATGCATAATAAGTTTCAAGTAGTCTCTCGAATTTTAACAGAGGCTTGTCATAAAAAACGACAGCATCTAGATCATCAATTTCCAATCCTGCTTCTTCCAAGCAATATTTAATAGTATTTGTCGGAAAGTCTGGAGTATGCTTATTCCTCGTGAATCTCTCCTCTTGCGCAGCACCTACTATCTCACCGTTCACAATCAAAGCGGCAGCAGCGTCATGATAAAATGCTGATATTCCTAATATTTTCCTTTTCAATCTTATTTTAGTTTGAATACTTCTTTACTCAGGGTAAAGGGTAAGGCGCTTTTAAATTGGAATACTTCTCAAGTGAATCTTTCTTGATTAATGAAGCGGCAAATCTAAAAAAAAATAATCGTCCTAAGCTAGGACGGCTTTAATCAGAACGACAAAGCGAAGAAAGTGACAATCATTTGCTCTCCTAGGCACATGATTACGAAATGATGGTCGAAAATAAATCTACAACTGGACGATTTTTTTATATTAAGCACAATGGCTTGATGTCCCCAGAATATTAAATTCTAGTATTCATCTGTTACAACTAATAAACATTGCTTGTCAGGTTTCCCTGCTTCTTCAAAATATCTGCTGCCATTTTGCTCGCTTCAACTTCACTGTCTGTTACTAAAACGGTATTAGGTGGTCTCTCGATTAACATCATCGCTTTTAGCATCATTTTAACAATCGGAGATTTTACCAACAGTACCGCGCCAAGGCAATATTTATTCAGTGGTGCTTTATATGTTTTAAAGAACTGGCCCTGGGCAATTCTAACTTCCGATGATAAATAAGACAAAACCCTTGAGTCCATTTGAAGCACAAATTCAGTTTCAGCTTCCAATAACTGTTTTTGGTAATCAAGGAACTCATTAAAATCTTTCAACGTGGGGTTAGCCCATAAAAACTTAACCTTCACAATAGGGAACTCTGTCCTGTCAGCACTAAAGTATGCCATGTTTATTCTGTTTTATTGAGGCGCGAAGATAAATGGGTCATGTTTTTAGGCCAAAAAACGAGAAAAAAATACCTCATTCAGTACCTCATGCTCTTCATTAGATTGATAAGTACCTCTTTTCATTACATCACAAAGACTTCATTTTTCAGACTCCAATCATTCAATACAATGAAAACACATACCTCCTCGTTATTTTGTAAATTCGATCAGCTTATGAAAAGAGCATTTATTATTATTCTGGTCGGTTTTTCTTCATGCGTTTACGACAGCATCTCAAGTCCATGCAATTTTTCTTACGATTCCGAGTCGGGAACTTGTAAAAACTGTAGAGGAGAGATTGGCTTCAATACAATTAACTTCGGTGAAATCGGAAAAACTAAAAATGCTGAATGCCTCTATCTTTCTAAAATGGAGCTACTGCTTCTCTTAGGAGACTCCGCACAAATACCATCGAGGCTAGGCTTAACAAACTGATCGGTTATAATTTCAAGGGCACTCGTTATTGATTCATGCCAATTGTTTTTCAATTTCATTTATGATGCGGACTTTCGCGGAACTGATCTCACCACTCTACAATATGGATACGCCCAGTTACCAGGTGCTAAAGACAAGTTTACAAAAGTTCCTGCCACAGGTGATGTTACAGTCAGTACTGGCATTCAATAAGCTGCTCCCGTTAGATTTATAGGACTTCATTCTTTGCTTAATTTCGCTCGCTTCTCAAGCTTTTAACCGGATTGCGAAGCGCAGCCCTAATTGATTGAAAACTCACTGTAAATAATGTGATCAACAGCGATCCCGCTCCTGTTGATTCGAAAATCCACCACGCAATATCAGTGCGATACTCATATTTAGTAAGCCAACCATTCATAAAGTAATACACCATTGGAATTCGGTCTGGAGCGAGAACTGCAACAAGGATTGCAAAATCTTTTAGAGAGCATTCCCCAAAGGTTAACCACGGATGCGCCCAACACTTTTCTTATGCCGAATTTCTTTCGTGCGTTGCTCAGCCACAAAACTTGCCAATCCAAAAATCCCCAAACAACTTATGAAGATGGCCAACGCAGCAAACGAACTCGCCAATTTTCCAATGCGCTATTTCGTTTTCGAACTTGCGTGCGTAATCCTGATCGACAAACTGATATTCAAATGGCGATGACGGGTCATATTTGACAAACACTTCTTTGATTTTAGCCAACGACTCGGTCGAGCTTTGCGATGGATTCAACTTTAAGATGAATAAGTTACCGCTGCCTCGTCTTTCAATGTGAAATAGTTGAGGCTGGATTGCTTGATACGGAGATTGGATAACCATGTTGTCTATCACACCGATGATTGTGTATCGCTCGCCATTCCAAACAAGTTCTTCACCTGCCGTGTTTTTAAATCCGAAAAATTTTGCTGCAGATTCATTGATTACAAATGCCATTGAATCAGTTGCGTGATCTACTGGGGAAATCACGACCTTCTTTGAAAGTCCATCCGACCGTTTTTCCATATTCATAGGTTATCCCATCGTTTGCAAAATTAACTCCAAGAGCAGGGTCTTTCCCTTTCCAATCAAAGCCGCCATTAGCACCCCATGATTCGGTAGTCGGACTTCCAGATTCAGTCATATCTACAATAGCTCCCGAATTTTTTAATTCATTTCGCACCGCATCAAAGTGTTTATGAATTTCTCTGGTGTGCTCGTAAATATTAATAAGACCATTTTTATCATAACCCATCGGGCGATTCTTAGCATATTGAATTTGCTGGAAGACGATGATAGTGCCAATGATCAGTGTAACCGATACCGTGAACTGTAATACCACGAACACTTGACGAGGAATTGATGCGCGTCTTCCCGCACGAAAAGTTCCTTTCAATACTTTCACCGGTTGAAACGATGACAAATAAAGAGCCGGATAACTTCCTGCAATAATTCCGGTGAAAAGACTGAAGCCAATACCTATCAACCAAAACTGCAAATCACCATACGGTAACGACAATCTCTTATCTGCAACTTGATTAAAGAATCGCAACGAAAGTATGAGCGAACAACAATGCGATAACAAAAGCCAATATTGATACCAACACCGACTCACTAAAAAATTGATTGATCAATTGATGGCGCATCGAGCCAATTGATTTTCTGATGCCCACTTCTTTCGCCCGTTTTTCCGATCGCGCTGTACTTAAATTCATAAAGTTGATGCACGCTAGCAGCAATACAAAAACACCAATGATTCCAAAGAGCCAAACAAATTGCATTCCCGATGCCGTGTTCACTCCATTATCAAATTCAGAATAGAGATGCCAATTGTTCATTGGGTGAAGGAAAACTTCTGTTTTGTATTTTTCATCAAACCCTCCCTTCACTTTATCGTATTTCACATTGATGATTTTCCTTGAGACTTTTTCCATGTCCGCGTTGTCGGCAATC
>JASGIR010000058.1:0-5886 GCA_049840975.1 Cyclobacteriaceae bacterium
ATGTATTGCTTAAGGTTAATAGGGAAACATGATAATCCTAATATACCTAAGTGTGTCGTCGGCAATGCTAATGTACAAGCTAGATATACCGAATGATTGTGACATGAGCGGGTTACTTAACAATCAACTGATCCTTACTCTAAAATCAGATTGGAAAATTGAAGGCGCAACATATACACAAGGTTCACTTGTGAGTTTGAATTTCTCCGAGTTACTAAAAGGAAAAAAAGAGGTTCAGTCAATTTTCATTCCCGATGAATTCTCCAGTGTAAAGGAAGTTTCATCAACAAAAAACAAACTGTTGGTGAATTTACTTAGCAATGTAAAAAGTGAATTATATATCTATTCATTTAGCAATGGAAAATGGGAAAGGACAAAAGTGAACGCTCCTGATTTTGGAAGCATTTCGCTCAGCGCAACGGATGAATCTTCAGATCAGTATTTTTTCAGCTTTGCTAATTTCCTAACACCTACAACTTTGTTTGTAGCCGATGCTCAAGACAATACGTTCAAGTTGTTCAAATCTCTTCCCTCTTATTTTGATGGTAGCAAGTATAAGGTAGAACAGTACAAGGCAAAATCGAAGGACGGCACAATGATTCCTTACTTTGCTGTGATGTCAAAAAATATGAAGGCTGATGGAAAGAATCCAACTCTACTCTATGCTTATGGCGGATTTGAAATATCACAAACTCCGTTTTACTCTGGTGTTATTGGCAATGCCTGGTTAGAAAATGGTGGCGTTTATGTATTGGCTAACATACGAGGAGGTGGTGAGTTCGGACCCAAGTGGCATCAGGCTGGCTTAAAAGAAAAGAGACAAAACATCTACAACGACTTTCACGCTGTTGCGGAAGATTTGATTGCAAAGAAAATTACATCCAATAAAAACTTAGGAATACGAGGTGGTAGCAACGGTGGGCTTCTCATGGGCGTTGCCTTCACGCAAAGACCAGATTTGTACAATGCAGTGTCGTGCGAAGTTCCTTTATTGGATATGCAACGCTATAATAAGTTACTAGCAGGTGCAAGCTGGATGGGCGAATATGGAAATCCTGACATTCCAGAGGAATGGGAATACATAAAAAAATATTCTCCTTATCAGAATCTTAAAAAAGGAACAAAGTATCCAGAGGTGTTCTTCTATACATCAACTAAGGATGACCGAGTTCATCCTGGACACGCACGGAAGATGGCCGCGAAAATGATTGACATGGGGTATCCAATTTTATATTTTGAAAACACAGAGGGCGGTCATGCGGGTTCCTCAACCAATGATCAGCGAGCAAAGGCCGATGCTCTGCGTTACTCGTATTTACTAATGAAGCTTAGATAGTCGTCAGATTAATTCAAAGAGGTTGTCATATTTTAGTGATGGGTCTGAAAATTAGAAAAATTGAAGCTGGCGATAATCTTGCGTTGGCAAACATGATAAAATCAGTGTTTGAAGAGCACGATGCTCCACGTCAAGGAACAGTTTATTCAGACCCAACCACTAACAACCTTTTTGAATTATTTCAAAAACCTAAATCAATTCATTGGGTTGCCGACCTCGATGGTGAAATTTTGGGTTGCTGTGGAATTTATCCCACCGAAGGTTTGCCCAATGGCTGCGCTGAACTTGTGAAATTTTATTTACCCAAAAAAGCGAGAGGAAAAGGGATAGGCAAAGAACTGATGGAAATGAGTATTAAGTCTGCAAAAGAATTTGGCTACAAACAATTATATATCGAAAGTCTTCCTCAATTCGCGAAAGCTGTAGGCATCTATGAGAAACTAGGTTTTGCGAAATTGAATAACCCGCTTGGCAATTCTGGACACGGATCTTGCAATATCTGGATGCTCAAAGATTTAAATTAATCACTTAAAAATATACTTGAAACGGAATCCAAAATCCCATAACCATGGATTACCAGAAGTATTCGCACTCGATTTCAACATTGGGTTAAATGAATATCTGAAACCTGGCACCAATGAAATTCTATAATGCTGACTTAACTTGTAACTCACTTCACTGCTCATCAAACCAGAAAAATTAACAGATCGATAGGGTGAATCTGAACCAGCGGATTGAGTGAAACTTTGGCGCTGGCCATCGCTTAAAGTATTCCTAATAAAAAAGTCTGTTGAAACGCCAGAGTTGACTTGCCAACCAAATTTCCGATTAACAATCAAATAGCCTGCTTGCACTGGAACGGATACAAATTCACTTGTACTCATAACATTTACGGGTGCAAGTCCAGGGCTAAGGTTGTAAAGCCCCGGTACGGTTAGTGCACCCGCGACTGTAGCCAATGAATAAGACGAACTTGCGTAAGAAGACCCATTGATCGATTGATTTAAATATTGAATGCCAGATTGAAGTGTCCAATTTTTTGCGATCCTGGCTCCGCCCAACATGCTCATTGAATATGATGTACCAATCGATGAATTATTACCAGCAGAGTAAACTGATGAATTACCCATGTTTGGATTATACGAACCTGAAGAGGCAGTAAGCGAAGCCCACACATTTTCATTTGGTGTCTTGTCTCTTCTTGTATCGGCCATAAACGCTGCGGGAATGGCGGGCAACTTTCTTATAAATTCTTTTACCACTGGTTTGCCTTTCACTTCAGGACCAGGCAATAACTGAAGAGTAACTTCGTCATTAGCTGAAACGTATTTTACATCTGACTGAAAATAATTTTCAAATGTCGAATTATTTTCATTTTTGCTCTTGGTCAAAACTTCTCTTTCGTCATTGTCTTTTGTAGCGGGGATTTGCTCAGTCTTTTTAGATTGTTTAGAGTTCTCCGTAAGCGTTGCAGACAAATTATTTTCGTTTTCATTTTCTTTTGTCAAAGATGATTGCTCACCTTCGTTTTTAGAATCGCTTTTTTGATTTGAATTTTTAGCTTCTTCTTTATTCAAGCCGCTCTCAATTTGTGAATTATTATTTTGAGATTTTTTTGTGAAGCTAAATTGTGAAACTCTATTGTCATCTGTCCATCTATATATTTCATAACCACCTACGAGTAATGCAAACAATACTGCAGCCGCTGCAACGCGTTGATAAAATACTAGCCTCTTTTTCATCTCCCCTCCTTCCAACGCACCGTCTATTCCAGACCATACGGAATCGGACGGAATAGCTTCAGCCTGTTCAAAAACTCCCTTCCAACTGTCTTCAAATTTTCCCATAGTTCACTTTCGATTTTTCCAATTTCGCTCTTAGCAATGTTTTTGCTCTATTGTATTGCGACTTTGATGTGCCCTCACTTATTCCTAACATCGTTGCGATTTCTTTATGGCCGTAGCCTTCGATAGCAAATAGATTGAAAACTATCCTGCATCCGTCCGGTAATGTTTGTATCAAAGCAACCAATTCAGAAAAATGAAAATCGGCTAGGCTGATTTTTTCGTCCTCTTGCAAGCCAGAGTCTTGTACATCAACCATCGGCATCAGATAAAGTTTTTGACGTTGGCTGTTGAGTGCTGTGTTGATCACGATGCGTATCATCCAAGTATCGAGCTTTGATTCAAAGCGGAAATTCTTGAGGCTATTAAATATCTTGACGAATCCTTCCTGCAGAATATCCTCCGCTTCGGGTGTACTGCGAGCATAGCGCAAGCACACGGCCATAAGCTTACGGCAATAGCGATCGTACAGCATACGCTGTGCGGCACGTTCGCCTTTGGCGCACCTACTTACCAAATCCGTCTCGCTGAGCATGCTCTCAATATGCATATTAGACACCTTCTAAAAACTAAAGGTTGGAACGACTATTGCTTTCTTTTAGCTTTGAGTCCATGAAAAAATCTCTTTTTATTTCGCTTTGGGCTTTGACATTCACTCTGGTTTACGGCCAAAAAGAACTTTCGTTTACTGACAAAGTCTATGAACCGCAGATCAAAACGGTATTGCTCTACCCCAACATGGGCGGCACTCAGGACTTCCTACAACCCTCATCTGCGCCCTTCAATCAACAAACCATGTTTCTCGAGTTTGACGATCTTCAGGATGTCAGAAACAACTACTATGTAAAGTTAATTCATTGTAATTACGATTGGACAAAATCGCAATTGATGGATTTGGACTTCCTTGAAAACTACAATGAATACAATATCACTGACTACTCCTTGGCAAATGCGACCTACTCAAGGTACGTTCATTATCAGTTCCAGGTGCCACGAGTAAAAATCCCAGGAAATTATTTGCTGATCGTTTACAGAGATGACAAAACGGATCTCATCCTTTCAAGGCGCATGATGATTTTCGACACGCAAATAGGTTTCACAAAAGATGATTCAATGATTGGTACAGGAACTTTGAATCAGAAAATCAACAATTCAATTTTATTGTCGACTATGGCGACATGCAGGTTATCAATCCATCCGAAAGTATTCACGTCAATATCCGTCAGAATAACCGTTGGGATGCAACGAAATACAATATTCAATCCACTTTTATCCGCGATGATCAAAGTCAGCTTGAATACAAATCAATGGACGAGAGTGCTCAGTTTAAGGGAGGCAACGAATTTCGATTTGCAGATTTCAGGTCACTAACTTCTCCAGGACAAAATACTGCGCGCTTCATAAAAACAATTAAACCGTACGAATTATTTATTGCTGTTGATGCACCACGTGGTGAAAGCGTCTATTCACAATACAAAGACAATGACGGAAATTACATTATCGACAATCTGGATTACGGAGAACCAACTATTACGGGAAACTATTTATACGTCAACTTTACATTGAAGTCTACAGAACTTAATGGGAATGTCTATCTAGTTGGCAAGTTCAATGACTATCAGCGCACGGACGAAAATAAAATGCGCTACAATTCTACTTCAGGCGTTTACGAATCAAGACAATATGTAAAACAAGGTTGGTATGACTATCAATATGTTTTGGAATCGAAAAACCAACCTCCTTATTTAATTGAAGGATCTCATTTTGAAACTGAAAATATCTATGAGGTGGCCATTTATTATCATCCGTTTAGACCAAATGCCGATCTATTGGTAGGATATTATATCGTCAACTTAAATCCGAGATAATCAAGCGTATTCTTCTTCAACGTTTTCCTCTTTGGAAATAGAGTTGTGATTTGCAATATCAAGCATCCCGAAACCTTTGTGTGAAAAATGCCCTAGACCGTTTTCATAAACAAACTGTTGCACTGGCTGAGGTGCGTATAAAGTGAAAGGGAAAGTATATCCGCGCACTTCATATTTCACATCTGCATCATAAAGCGGATAGATTCGTGCAAATTTTTTATGTGAAGTCTGAATCTTATTCAAATAATCACGATCAGCTACTAATTGAAACTTATAAAAACTCGCAAGCTTATCTGTGTCATACTTGCCACTTGCTTCCATTCGTGACATCGTGTTTTCATAAAGCAGATCTGAAAACTCATCAACTTCGGGTGAAATAAATCTTTTGCTATGCTCATCATTGAAAGACGCCTGAATCAGCACGATAGGTGAAATACACAAGTATTTCATGGTTTCGCTTACCGTGAATGTTTCTTCATTTTCATGCGACTCAGGAACTAGCTGCAAATTGCCTATCAATAGTTCTTTCTGCGTAAAGAGTACCGACAAAAAATAATCGATGAACTCCTTACTTGGTGAGGAGAACACGAGCGTTACACGAGAAGAATAAAAATGGAGACCTTTTCGGCTGATTTTAATCTGACCTTTTAGTCCTGAAAAATTGTACTGGTTGAAAGAGAAAAACTCACTTTTTCCACCCATCATAACTATCCCTTTAACCACTTGAGCTAACAAGAATTGATGATGGAACGGAACGTATGCAGGTGCTGTTCGGATTCATCGTGTTTCCCTATTAACCTTAGCAATACGCAACTGAACCAAGTAACAACTACATACA
>JASGIR010000059.1:0-13611 GCA_049840975.1 Cyclobacteriaceae bacterium
CACTGCTGTAAGTATTTCCTACTAACAGCATACCATTGTCATTTGTTGTTGTGATTGACAAGCCGTTATCGCCATCACCACCGCCATAAGCTTTTGACCAGTTGAAGGTAAAAGTTTGCTGAGGACTCTCAGGAGAAATATCGTTGATCTTATTGCAGGCGCTCAAAAATATCAAGGTCATCAAACCGATATATAATTTCATTCTCTTGAATCGAATTTCAAATAAAAACATCAAAGTAGGAGTATGAATAGTTGAATTGAGTTTACAAAAAATCACCACACCTTCGATTTGCCGAAGGTGTGGTGGATAAAATCAAATTACTTTTACCTGTTTATTTTGAAGCTTCCAAATTCTTCAATGGTGATATTTTCTGATGAAGTGAAAGTGTCTGTTTTCCAAATCATAATGTAAGTATCAAACACGATGATGTTCCACTGACCATTTAAAATGTATGGTGAAGGAGCGCCTTGGGGAAATTCTCTTGTATTAATGAAATTGATTAAGCACGGGCTTGATGAAGAGAAGAAAAATGTACCCTCACCACCAGGAATGAAAAGAGGTAATGCTGGAGGATCAAGAGAAGAAAATGTTTCACCATCAAATTTGATGTTTAAGTTTTGGTCGATCACTTTAGTTGTATCACCGGGACTTGTATAGTTTACTTGACTGTAAGTAAATACGCATGAGTATGTTCCTTGCAACGCAGCCTGTACTCCTATTGAATCTGTTCCACTGGATGGTGGTGGAATAAATGTTGAGTCATTGGCAGCGGTATAACTTGTAACATTTACTTCAATAACTTTACTTGATGAACTTCCGACAGGAGTAAAAGATAATTTAAACTTCATTCCCAGCTCTTAAGTTGGCAGGACTAAATCCCGAGATAGGATTGATGGTTCTTCCGTCCTTCAATAAAATTAGATTGCCGGAGTTACTCTGCGATGCGGTCTGCAATACCATGCCCAACACTTTTTGATTATTTGAAGGCGCGGCATTATCCCCAGTTTTATTGCATGATGCAACTACGATCAACAATACAATTGTCGATAGCAAAAGACTCTTTTTCATTTTCTTGTTTTTGTAGTTTGTTTTTTTTGTTTTCAGATGAGGTTCTCATCCTTGACTATAAAACACCTCAGCGAGGGCAAACCCTTATTTCTGGAGCTTAAAATTTATTGAGTAAAACAAATTGATTTGGAGACCGACCCACGTTTTAATATTTGAGTCTTTGTTTGGAGAAAACGTGTTGGTTATCACATAAGGTGCCTTGATGGCATAAAACAGTTTGTCTCCTTCAGAATTAAACTGCTGTAAATTGCTTGGCTGAGAATTGATATAATAAGTTGTCTGGAGGTAATTGAATAATGGCCCCACTTGCAATTTTATTCTTTGAGCAACAGGAAATTCGAGGGCAATTGAAGCGCGTGTCAATTTGCTTTTTACTTGTATCGGATTAGAGACCCCTGAAGTATCTGTGAAGTGGCCTGATCGCTCCACATTCCCTAGGTTAAAATTCAAAAGGATTTTAGTGTTTTTGTTAAGGTTGAAACTTGACCCTAATCCATAACGAAACTGCGAGGATTCAAAACTTGTATTTACAGAGACGACTGCAAATAGATAATCAAAACCAAATTGACCAGCTGCTCCGAGTAGCGTTGTTTCGTCAGCAGAAAGCCCATATCGACCAAAATAGGGGAGTTGAGCTTTCTTCGGTTTGGCTTTTACGGCTGGCTTCTTTTCTGTTTCTTTTTTTGAAGGTGCTGCAAAAATAATTGATGGATTGACCTTTATTTTTGGCTTTGGCGTTACGACAAGTAATTGCTCGATGGTGGGTTGACTTGAAGCTTGAACTCTAGGATTTTCAAAATGAATATCGTCCTCAGATTGAACCCGTTTTTTTTCTTGTTTGGTGATTACTTTTAGCTGCTGAGGCTTAATGCTAGCTAGTTTTTTTTCTTTAGGCTTAACTTCTATAGTCTTTTCTATTCGTGGTGAAAGGACAATATAGTTTTCGATGATTTTTATTTTAAGATCTTTTTTCTCGAGCTGACTTAGAAATTGCGCGAGAGTGAATTCATTTCCACCTAAGTCGATACGCTGCTTAGTGTTTATCTTTTTTGAGTTATATGAGAATACAACACCGGCCTGAAGAGAAGTAGCGCGCAGCGCAGAATCAAGTGAAATGAGGCCCGACTTAACCCTGATCGGTTTACTTAAATCAATGATTTGGCCATTCACATTGACCGATACTAGAATTAAGAGCAGAATTAAATAGAGCCCCCGATTAACAGCCATCCCCCGAAATATACACGGTATCGTTTTTAATCTGATATTTTATGTTCAATGATTCTTCAATAACGTTTAAAATAAAGGACAAAGACTTATTCTGATATTCCGTGGTGAGCCTGCAGTCGTGGAGTTTTTCGTTTTCAAAAACAAACTGTACACCGTAAGCCTTGCTTAGCTGAGAGCAGATTTCATCCATTGTTGAATTAGAAAATGATAGAGAATGCGTAGCATAACCAATGGCGTTCTGATTTGACATTTTAATCAATTCAAAATCTTTAGTTTGTTTGTGGTAAACTCCAACCATTCCAGCTTCAATGATGATACTTTTATCGTTATTGTACATCATTACTTTTCCACGAGTTACATCGGCTTTGATTTCGTTTGTTTTTTGATCTTGCCACACGTTGAACGAAGTGCCAAGTACCTTTATTTTTATTTCGTCCGTAGAAATTATGAATGGCTTCAATGGATCGTGAGCTACATCAAAAAATGCCTCTCCATCCAATTTAACCTCACGCGTTGTTCCTGTATTTTGATTCGGCCACATTAATTTACTGTTCCGGTTCTATGGTTACGGAAGTCCCATCGGAAAGGTTAAGAGAGGCAATCTCATTATTGGTTTGCTTTAGATTCCAGGCAAGCTGTGGAGAAGTTACATCAGATCTAAAGAAATATAAACCAACACTCAGAGCCGCGATCAACAAAATCGAAGCGGCAATCCTGTATGGTGTTAAAAATCTTACTTGACTTTTCTTTTTGACCAGGCTAGGTTCAATAGAATTCCATGCACTTGATTTTGGAGGACTAAAGTGAGGATTTTTGTTATTCAAATTCCAAATCGATTCCAATTCTTTGAAACGCATTCTGTTTTCTGATGAATATTCTATCCATTCGTTTACTTGAATAGCTTCATCGGGAGTAGCTTCGCCTGCCAAAAATTTTGCAGCCAGCTCGTCATCGATATATTTTAAGTTTCCCATTTATTCTTAAGTATTTCAATTTGGGCTCAGCAAATATATTTTCAATCGTTCTCGAAGATGTTTAAGCGCTTTGCCCATTTGTGCTTCAACTGTTTTTATGGAGAGGTTCATTTCTTCGGCTATCTCCGCATATTTTTTTTCTTCAAATCTACTTTTGCAGAAAATGATCCTGCATTGTGGAGGCAATTCGTCAATGGTGTTTTTTAGATAATCGTTCAGTTCACCAAATTCAAATGAGTCTTCAGTAGACGTCTTTCCGACTTGTCTCAGATACTCTTCGGAAATCAAAACTTTTGACTTTTCATTCCTGATGTTATTCAGGCATGTTCTGTAAACCGCAGTATACAAATAGGCCTTCGATTCATTCACATCTTTCACCTGCGTTTGGTTTTCCCACCATTTTAAAAATACGGATTGAACTGCATCGCTTGCTTTCGCATTGTCCTTCAGCATAGTAAATGCGTACCTATGCAGACCTTCAAAGTAAAGATTAAAGCTTTCTTTGAATAGCCCCTCGAAAGAGTCTTCTGAAGCAATTTGATTTTTCGGCACTTTCCCGCGATGTAATTGCAAACCTACAATTAAAACACCGGTAACGACAAATACCCTTAGTCGTGGTAATTATTTTATGCCAATAGCTTTTGAATAGCTAGCTGAGTCTTTTCAAATTGAAATGAACTTAGAATTCGATTGAAATTTTCAACAATTTGGTCATTGCAGAGGTTGCCAATGCTTCCCTCATGGGTGTGGTTGATTTTAGTGGAATAAGAAAACTTCCCTTCTTCTATTTCCTTCCCGATTTTTTTATAGGCATCGCGAAAAGGCATTCCGGATAAAACAAGTTTATTGACTTCTTCAACGCTGAAAAGATATTTGTATTTTTCGCCATCGAGGATATTGTCTTTGATTTGAATATTTGAAAGCATAAGGCCCGCCATCCGAATACAGTCGGTAAGTGTTTGGAATGCTGGAAAAAGTTTTTCTTTAAGCAATTGCAGATCTCGATGATAGCCTGAAGGTAGATTCGTCGTGACCAAAGCGATTTCATTTGGTAGGGCTACCAATGTATTACACTTGGCACGGATCAATTCAAAGACGTCAGGGTTCTTCTTGTGCGGCATAATGCTGCTTCCCGTTGTCAAGTCATCAGGGAAGCTAATGAAACCGAAATTCTGGTTTAAGAACAGGCAAGCATCCATTGCTAATTTTGAAAGTGTTGCAGCAACATTTGAAATTGCTGATGCTACAATACGTTCCGTTTTTCCTCTTCCCATCTGAGCGTAAACCACGTTGTAATTCAAATCAGAAAAACCTAGTAGGTCAGTCGTCATTTTTCTGTTCAATGGAAAAGAAGAACCATAACCCGCAGCAGAGCCCAATGGATTTTTATTTGTTATGTGATATACAGCTTGCAACGTGATGACATCATCTACTAAACTTTCAGCGTAGGCACCAAACCACAAACCAAAAGAAGAGGCATCGCCAATTGTAAATGTGTGTAGCCTGGAAGAAGTTTGAGCTTATGTCCGTTACTTTGTTTTATAAGTAATTCAAAAAGAGATTTTATTTCTACTACTAGATCTTCCAGTTGTTGACGAATAAAAAGTTTTATATCAACAAGAACTTGGTCATTGCGAGAACGACCACTATGAATTTTCTTTCCAACATCACCTAGTTTTTTAGTCAAAAGAAGTTCAACCTGAGAATGGATGTCTTCAACTCCTTCCTCAATTTTGAAATTCCCTTTTTCAATTTCGTTGGAAATATTTTTAAGTTCAGTACTTAATAGTGTTAGCTCTTCTTTCGTTAATAAATTAATTGACTGCAGCATTTGAATGTGAGCAAGTGAACCAAGTACATCAAACTTGGCCAAAAAGAGATCCATCTCTTGATCGTTACCTGTAGTGAAATCAGTTACTTCTTTAAGAGAGTCTTTATTTTTTTGCCACAGTTTCATAACACTTTAATTTTTCTCTAAATCAAATCAATTTACTTTTTTCTTTACCAACCAACATCATTTCACTTGTTGATTTCATACCAGATTTTGAAGTTTGGCATACTGCAAAAGCATAATGGTTTTTCCATCTTTGATTTCACCAGTTTCGATCATCGAATAGGCTTTATCAAAATCATATTCGAGTACGTCAATGTCTTCATTGTCTATGCCACCACCTTCGTTTATTTTCATATTCTTGGCGTATTCTGCAACGAAGAAATAAAGTATTTCAGTCACAGAGCCAGGCGACATATAGGCTTCAAATATTTTCTTTACCGATGATACTTGATAGCCAGTTTCTTCTTCTGTTTCCCTTCGAATACAATCTTCAGGATTATCAAAATCGAGAAGGCCAGCGCAAGTTTCAATGAGCATTCCTGATTCGTTGCCGTTAATAAAAGTGGGCAAACGAAATTGTCTGGTAAGGATGACGGTTTTGTTTTCTTTGTTGTAAAGAAGGATGGTGGCGCCATTGCCTCGATCATAAGCTTCGCGGTGCTGTGTTATCCATTCACCATTTTTCTTTTGGTAATCGAATGTTACTTTCTTTAAAGTGTACCAGTTGTTCGAGAGAATTTCGGTATTGGAAATCTTTACACGTTTGTTCATAATTAAAATTTGGTTGTGGTAACAATCGAATTATATGTTTTCGATTAGTTTTATATAAGATGCAATTCCATCTCGTATTTCACCGAGATAAATAAACTCATCTGCGCTGTGTGAGCGCGCTGAATCTCCGGGTCCCATTTTTATTGATTGAGCAGGAATCAATGCTTGGTCTGAAGTTGTAGGCGATCCATATAAATTCTTCCCCAATTTTTTTGAAGATAAAATCAATGGATGTGTTTCTGAAATTCCGGAAGGACGCAAGCGCAAGGAGCGAGGTGTGACTTCACTCTTTATATTCTTTCTTACAACTTCTAAGATTTCTTCCAATGAATAAGAATCAGTCGCACGAATATCAACGGTGAATTTGCATTCTGGTGGAACTTGATTGTGTGCTTGTCCAGCGGAAATAACGGTGACTGACATCTTTATTTTCCCCAATGTTGGAGAGACTTTGGGAAACTCGAATGTTCTGAACCAATCAATATCTGGTAATGCTTCGTATATCGCGTTGATTCCCTCTTCGCGCGCAGCATGTCCAGCCTTACCTTTGGCAACACAATCGATCACGAGTAAACCCTTCTCTGCAATAGCAACATTGGTTAACGTAGGCTCGCCCACGATGGCACAATCAATCTTTGGAAGATCATTCCAAATCAATTCAATTCCACCTGTTCCAGATATCTCTTCCTCAGCTGTTGCTGCAATCACGAGATTGTATTTCAAATCTTTTTGTTCGTAGAAATACAAGAACGTTGCAATAAGTGAAACTAATGGACCGCCAGCATCATTACTACCTAGCCCAAATAATTTTCCATCTTCAATGGAAGGCAAAAATGGATCACGGGTGTAGGCAGAGTTTGGTTTTACAGTATCGTGGTGTGAGTTGAGTAGGAGAGTAGGTTTTGATGAATTAAAATGTTTGTTGATTGCCCAAACATTATTTCCCTTCCGTTGGGTTGGGATTTGATGTGCGGAAAAAAAATCTAAAATGATTTCCGCTGTTTTATTTTCTTCTTTACTGAAAGAAGGAGTGGCAATCAATTTTTTTAGAAGCTCTACACTTTGTAAATATAATTCGTCAATATTCATTACTTAGTGATGAGAGTGCCCTCTGTTATTTCACGAATATTTTTGATTAAATCTTTTGCATCACCAATAAGAACTTCTTTTACTCCTGAATTAATTGCAGAAAAGGCATTCTCAAGTTTCGGTAGAATTCCATCGGCAAGAGCGCCATCTTTTAACAACTGTTGATAAGTCGTTTCATTGATTTGATTGATCACTGAATTATCATCATTCACATTCTTTAGAACTCCTTTTTTTTCAAAACAAAAGATTAATCGCGTTTCGAAGTGTTTACTCAAAGAAATAGCAAGTACGGAAGCAATTGTGTCAGCGTTCGTGTTAAGAACTTCTCCGTTTGCATGTGTAAGTGGAGCAAAAATGGGAACAACATTTTGCTTGAGCAGAAAATACAAAAATGTCGAGTTGACATCGTTAGGCGTAATGTCGCCAACAAAACCGTAGTCGATATCTTTAACAGGTCGTTTTACAGCCTTCAATAAATTTCCATCTGCACCTGTTACTCCAATAGCATTGCAATGCATTGTTTGTAACTGAGCTGTCAATTGCTTGTTCAGAAGCCCACCATAAACCATTGTTACAAGGTTGCGCGTTGGTTCATCAGTAATCCTTCTTCCATTGACGTATTTTGATTCAATGCCAAGTTGATCTCCAATTTTTGTGGCAATCTTCCCGCCCCCATGTACCAAGATCTTAGGTGCTTGAATCGATGCGAAATCTTTAAGAAAGGAATTCAACGCTTGTTCATTGTCGAGAACATTTCCGCCAATTTTTATGATATAAAGTTTATTCATTTTAATCAGTGTTATTTGGCGTCTAGAATTTCACTCAACACAGCTTGCGCTGCCCAAACACGGTTGCCAGCTTGTTGTGTCACCAAACTGTTTCCGTTATCAAGTACCTCATCACTTAATTCGACATTTCTTCTTACAGGAAGACAATGCATCACTTTAGCATTGTTGGTTGTTTCTAATTTCTTTTTGGTCAACATCCAGCTTGGGTCATTCGTATAGATTTTTCCATAGTCGGTGAACGTGCTCCAATTTTTCACATAAACAAAATCTGCATCTTTTAATGCTTCTTGTTGATTATGAGTGATGGTAGCTCCGTTGGTGAATTTTGTATCGAGTTCGTAATCTTCAGGATGCGCGATTACAAAATCTGCTTGACCCCATGCATTAATCCATTCCGAAAAACTATTAGCGACACATTGTGGTAACGCTTTCACGTGAGGTGCCCAAGTCAAAACAATTTTAGGTTTTCTTTTTTCTTTGAATGACTCTGTGATCGTGATTACATCTGTAAGGCTCTGCAATGGATGAAGCGTTGCGCTTTCTAGACTCACCACAGGTATCCCAGAATATTTTATGAATTGATGAATAAAAAATTCGCTGTAGTCTTCGGCTTTATCTTTTAAGGTGGGAAACGTGCGTACGCCAAGTATATCAAAATATTTTCCGAGAATTGGGGCTGCATCTTTCACATGTTCTACAGTGTTTCCACTCATGATGACCTCTTCTTCGAATTCCAAAGCCCAACCTTCGCTGCCAACATTAAACACTATCGTTTCCATTCCAAGATGTTTGGCAGCTAGTTGTGTGCTAATCCGTGTACGCATGCTTGGGTTGAGGAAGAGCATCCCCATCGTTTTGTTTGCGCCACGATTTTTATCCTTAAATGGGTCAGCTTTGTACCCTAAAGCTTTCTCAATCAAAGAAGGTATTGATGACACATCGTTTGCCGAAATGAACTTCTTCATACGCTGGCGACAGTTTTAAGTTCAATCGACAGCGCTTCCAATAAAACATCTGCTTCTGATTTTTTCAATGCTAGTGAAGGAAGTAAGCGAACTGTATTTGGTTTTGCTTCACCAGTGAAAATATTGTGTTTGAAAAGTAAATCTTTTCTCAAGGATGTGAGTGACTCAGGTAAATCGAAACCGATCATCAAGCCTTTGCCTCGAATTTCTTGAATAGGAGTAAAGCTCTTCAGTTGTTCCGTCCAATAATTTCCAATTGAAGCGGCATTGTTCATTAAATTCTCTGATTCAATAACTTCGATAACAGAAAGGGCAGCTGCGGACGCTAGGTAATTTCCTCCAAAAGTTGTTCCCAGCATTCCGCTCCAGGGTTTAATGTTTGGATTGATGAGTACGCCACCAATTGGGAAGCCATTGCCCATACCTTTCGCGGTAGTAATCAAATCTGGCTTTATTGCAGAATGTTGATGTGCAAAGAATTTTCCTGTACGTCCATAGCCCGACTGAACTTCATCGAGAATAAGAAGAGCCCCAACTTCTTTACATTTTTTAGAAAGTAGTTCAAGGAAAGAATTTGAAGCAATATGAATTCCACCAACGCCTTGAATTCCTTCGATGATGACTGCAGCGACTTTAGAATCGATTTTTTCTGCTGCTGATTTCAAATCATTGAAAGGTAGAAATTCTATTTCGTGATTGGCATTGAATGGAGCTACAATCTTTGGATTATCAGTAGCTGCTACTGCCCCAGATGTCCTTCCATGAAATGCTTTTGAGAAAGCAATGACTTTTTTCCTTCCAGTTACGAAGCTGGCAAGCTTCAATGCATTCTCATTTGCTTCAGCTCCAGAATTACATAAGAACAATTCATAATCGGGATAGCCTGAAAGCTTTCCAAGTTTTTCCGCGAGCTCTTCTTGCAAAGAATTTTTTACACTGTTTGAATAAAAGGAGATTTTATCCAACTGACTTTTTAATCGTTCAACAAAATGAGGGTGATTATGCCCGATAGAAATCACGGCATGACCTCCATATAAGTCTAAATATTTTTTTCCTTCTTTATCCCAAAGCCAAGAGCCTTCGGCTTTTACTGGTTCAATAGGGAAGAGGGGATATACATCGAATAATTTCATTTCTTTTATAAGTTGAAAGCGGAAAGCATAAAGTTAAAAGTCATTGTATCCAATTATTTTGTTCTCACTTTTTTGATCAATGAAATTAGCATGGCTTTTACTTCGCTTATTTCTTTTGTTAACGAATTGAATTGCTCTTTTTCAAGATAGCCTAGATCACAAGACAATAAGAGTAAATATTCTACTTCATGAGTTGAACCTAATGAGACCTGCAAGAAATTAGCAAAATCCTTATCTGTGAATTTTCCACAACCTTCAGCAATATTGGTTGGTATTGAAGTTGCAGCGCGCCTGATTTGACTTATTAGATTAAACTTTTCATCGGTTGGGAACTTTTTAGTGATTTCATAAACCAATAAGGTTGCTTGATGAGCCTTTTCCCAAACCTTTAAGTCTTTATAATTTTTCATCCTTTGTTTTTCAAGCTTTTTGCTTTCCACTTTTAGCTCTGTGCTAGAAAGCAGAACTCTTTAATTTCAACCCCGCACTCTCCTCAAAACCAAACATCAAATTCATATTTTGAACTGCCTGCCCGCTGGCACCTTTTAATAAGTTGTCGATTGCAGAATGAACAACAAGCTTGCTTCCTTCTTTCTCTAAATAAATTAAGCACTTATTGTTGTTTACTACTTGCTTTAAATCAATCATCGAATCTGCAACGTGTGTGAAGGGATGTGTCGAATAGAAATCTTTATACAATTGATTCAATTCAGCCAATGATTTATCAGACTCAATAATTGAGCTCACAAAAATTCCTCGGGTAAAGTCACCTCTCCATGGCACGAAGTTGACGTTTGATGAAAAAGCTGGTTGCAGAGACTTCAGCGTCTGATTGATCTCACCCAAATGCTGGTGAGTCAAGGTTTTGTATGCGGAGATATTATTAGCGCGCCAAGTAAAATGCGTTGTTTCCTGTAGTTTTTGACCAGCGCCAGTGCTTCCAGTAATTCCGGTGGTGTGAACTTCTTTCAGTACACCAGCCTTAGCCAGCGGTAATAATCCCAGCTGAATTGCAGTTGCATAGCAACCTGGGTTTGCAATGTTGGATGCACTTTTTATTTTTTCTCTTTGAAATTCTGGAAGCCCGTACACGAAATTTCTTCCAGCAACAGAATCTCCTAAACGGAAGTCGTTGCCGAGATCAATGATCTTAGTCTTTTCTGGAAAAATGTTTTCAGCTAAGAACTTTTTGCTTTCTCCGTGACTCAAACAAAGAAAAACAACATCTGCATTTTTATCGAATGACGTTGAAAACTTAATGGAAGTTTCTCCGATCAGGTCGGAATGAACTTCATGCAAAAACTTTCCATCTTGACTTCTACTTTGAACAAATGCCAATTCCACATTGGGATGATTCAGCAAAATTCTCGCTGTCTCACCACCTGTGTAGCCTGCGCTTCCGATAATTCCGGCTTTAATTTTTGAACTCATTTTTTCTCAGCTTCAGATTTCACTTGATGATAAATCGCCACTTGGTTTCCAAAAATCTTAGTGAAGCCTTTCACATCTTCGCCTGTCCAGCCTAGGTTCATTTCTCCATACTTTCCAAACTTGGAAGACATAAGATCAAAATCTGATCTAATTCCATTGATAACAAATCGATGAGGATATAGAGAAATTGAAACTTCACCAGTTACATTTTGCTGCGAACTTGAAAGGAATGCTTCCATGTCGCGCATTATTGGATCGAGATATTGACCTTCATGCAACCAGTTGCCATAAAATTGAGCAAGCTGATCTTTCCAGCTCAATTGCCATTTAGTGAGCACATGTTTTTCCAACGCATGATGCGCTTTGATGATCAAAACTGGAGCGGCAGCTTCAAAGCCAACTCTGCCCTTAATTCCAATAATTGTGTCGCCCACATGAATGTCACGACCGATGCCGAATGGTCCAGCAATTTCTTGTAGCCATTGAATGGCTTCGGTCGGATGAGAATATTTCTTTCCATTTACTTTTACCAATTCTCCTTTCTCAAAGCCAAGAACAACATCTTCCCTTTCAGTTTTTTTCACTTGTGTTGGCCACGCTTCTTCCGGCAACATTCCAAGCGAATTCAATGTCTCTTTCCCGCCAACAGAAGTTCCCCAGATACCTTTGTTGATTGAATACTTCGCCTTTTCGAAATTCATTTCTACACCATTCCTTTTCAAATATTCGATCTCGGCTTCTCGGCTCAATCGCATATCGCGAATAGGAGTGATGATTTCAATTCCTGGCGCAAGAATTTGAATGACCATGTCAAAGCGGACTTGATCATTTCCAGCACCTGTGCTTCCGTGAGCAACTGCATCAGCTTTTATTTCGCGTGCATAATTAGCAGATGCCAAAGCCTGCGACATCCGTTCAGCGCTTACACTGAGAGGATACGTTCCGTTCTTCAATACATTTCCAAAAACTAGATACTTGATTACTTTGTCGTAATAATTCTTCGTTTCGCTAATTGCTTTGTGAGATTTCACTCCAAGACTTAGGGCTCGCTTTTCAATCTCTTTTAGTTCATTTGCAGAAAAACCACCAGTGTTCACTGTAAGTGTATGAACTTCGTAGCCCAACTCTTTAGTGAGATATATTGCGCAGTAAGAGGTATCAAGCCCTCCGCTAAATGCCAAAACAACTTTCTTCATTTAATAGGAATAAGAATTTAGTAATTGATCACCAGAAAAATAGAAAACTCAAAAATGATGGCTTCTTGTTTTCATCGCCATTGTTTTTTCGCCAACCCTTCAGCAACATAAATTGTTTAAGGCGCATGAAACGTTCATAAATTTTAGAGTAAGCAGCAAACTCTTTCGCTTCTCTTGAAACGGGCTCAGGTTTGTGCTGCGTGAGTGCCGTTAATCTTGCGGCTTCGTCTTTGGCTTTCTCTTCCGGATCGTAAAGCATGGCAGTGCACATGCAGTTCTTGCGATCTTTGCTTTTTAAGATTTCATAATTGACGCAACTTTTGCAGCCTTTCCAAAATTCTTCATCCGTTGTCAACTCAGAGTAAGTTACAGGCTCGTACCCTAGGTCGGAATTGATCTTCATTACAGCCAAGCCCGTGGTCAATCCAAAAATTTTCGCGTTTGGATATTTTTTTCGCGAAAGCTCAAATACTTTTTGCTTAATCTGACGTGCTACTCCGCTTTTGCGGAAAGCAGGAGCTACAATAAGTCCGCTGTTGGCAACAAATTTTTCGTGCTCCCACGATTCGATATAACAGAAGCCGACCCACTCGCCAGTATCAGTTAAAGCGATAACGGCCTTGCCTTCGTCCATTTTGAGTTTCACATAATCTGGCGACCGCTTGGCAATGCCAGTTCCACGAGCTTTGGCCGACTCCGCCATCTCGTTTGTTATTGTTTCAGACCAGTGCGTGTCAGCAGATGTAGCCTCACGCACTATAATATTGGTGTTCACTATAAATTCTAAATTAAAAGATGAAAAAAATGAAAGCATGAATGGCAAAATACCCTGGGTACCTTGCTAAAGTCTGGCTAAAATGCCGGTATCAGATTCGGATGCGCCTCGTAGGTCGTTTGCCTTCGATTGCCTGAGAGAGGTTCGAGATGTACAGCGCTAGGCGGCTGTCAGAGATTTGTGCTGCGAAAGAGCACATTTTGAGGGTTAAGAATTCTTTTTCCAATTCGCTTTAGTGGTTTTGAGTTAGATAAAAGGCATTCAGTTAATATTTGTTTTCGCAAAATTAAGCGTTAAAATTTTAAATAAGTCAATAACTTTGCTAAGTTTTTATTAAGTCTCCCCTTTCAAGCGTTAGG
>JASGIR010000060.1:0-13613 GCA_049840975.1 Cyclobacteriaceae bacterium
TTTGTTTGGCACCTATGTACCATCCACAGCAACTGTTGGTTCAACTTATTATTACGCAATAGCTACCAATGCTTGTAACTCTATTGCGAGCACACCTATTAATGTACAGATAGGTGGTCCGCCTACTTTTACTTTGCAAGCCTCTGGTACTCCTCAAGTGGTGTGTCAGAACGGAATTGTTACACCGTTTACTGTGGCGGTTTCTTCTCCTTATTACCCAGCCACTGTTCAGTGGGGCTATTATGATGGCACCGGAAGGATTGCTGGAACGGGCACGTCATATACTTCTTCAAACACCGCTATAGGAACCACTGGTTATTTTGTGGAGGCCATCAATTTATGTGGTACGACCTATGGCACACGTCCAGGATCTGTTACGGTCAACGCGTTAACTACGATTTCCATCCAGCCTCGATCTTCTCAAGAGGTCTGCCAAAATTCAACACCAATCACCCTGCAAGTATATGCAGGCGGAACCTCATTGACATACCAATGGTATAGCAACACAAGCAATAGCAACAGCGGGGGAACACCGATCAGCGGGGCAACATCTTCAACTTATGTTCCATCTACTGCAACAGTTGGAACGAATTATTACTATGTGGTGGTATCAGGAACTTGCGGAGTGCTAACCAGCAGCACCTCTACAATCGCTGTTGATGCACCCATTGTGATCACAACACAACCATCAAATCAAACCATCTGCCAAGGTCTAAGTGCAGCTCCGATATCTGTCTCCATAACTGGTGTTATCACTACTTATCAGTGGTGGAGCAGTACCTCGAGTCCCTCTTCTGGATTTAATCCAATATCTGGTGCCACGACATCGAGTTACACGCCCTCTACAACCACTGTTGGAACAACTTGGTATTATTTGTTTATGAACGGCACTTGCGGACAAGTAAAAAGTAACATTATCACATTCATTGTGAACCCACAGCAGGCTACACCTAACCATTACTCCGTCAGGGGCAACAACATTTTGTCAGGGTGGGTCTGTTACTCTTTCTGCCACTGCAGCTTCGAGCTATCTGTGGTCTAATGGTGCCACCACTCAAACTATTTCTGTAAGCGCGAGCGGAACTTCTTTGGTAACGACTTATAATAGTTCTGGATGTTCAGCAACAAGCAGTGCTACTACTGTAACAGTCAATCCTGTGCCCACGGCCACAATTACACCTTCTGGTGCAACTACCTTCTGTCAAGGTGGGTCGGTGACGCTTACAGCAAGCTCAGGTTCAAGCTACCAATGGTCAACAGGTGCAACATCACAATCCATCGCACCAAGCACAAGCGGAAATTATTCTGTAAGGGTTTACAACAGTTACACTTGTAGTACACCGAGTTCATCTACGAGTGTTACTGTGATTTCAATGCCTAGCACATCCATCTCACCGTCTTCAGCTACAATATGTCCGGGTGGTCTTGTGACATTGACTGGCAGTGGGGCAGGTTCTTATAGTCGGTCAACAGGTGCAGCAGTTCTTCGATCATAAGTGTATCCTTCTTCGTCTGCGAGTTATTCTGTTACGGGTACCAACAGCGCCAACGGAGTAAGTTGTACTTCGTCAGCATCGGCAAGTGTGTCGGTGAAATCTGCTTACGGTTATATCTCTCCTTCATCTTACGATCTATGTACTGGCAGCGGATGTGTTACACTTCAAGCAGACCCGGGTTCTAACTATCATTGGTCTACAGGTTCAACTTCTTCAAGTATTACAGTTTGCAGTGCAGGCACTTACACGGTTACCTATACTACAACTAATGGGTGCTCGGTCTCGGCTTCAGCATACATTTCACAGGGCTCATCCTCGCCTCCTGTCGCAAGTGGTATTGATTCAAAGAATGGATCTGATACCGGCAATTCCACCGAACGTTTGCAGCCCTGTACAGGCAGTGGTGGAGCAATTGCCGTGGAATACGAGGAGTTAGGTTACTATCCCAACCCTGCCTCTGGTGAAATCACAATTGCATTGTCAGGTCCAGCGAAAGAAAATTGCAACGTGCTGTGGTACGACATGTCTGGCAGAGAAATAAGGAACGATGTGATCGAGGTTGGGAAAAAAGAGAAAACATTCAGGCTTGATGGTGTTGA
This sequence comes from Cyclobacteriaceae bacterium, assembly GCA_049840975.1. Taxonomy (GTDB): domain Bacteria; phylum Bacteroidota; class Bacteroidia; order Cytophagales; family Cyclobacteriaceae; genus ELB16-189. Next base: position 2,096 of record JASGIR010000060.1, read on the forward strand.
CCCTGGCCTTTATCTTGTCCGAATTAAAGACAACGAAAAATATAGATACGGTAAAGTTATTGTGAAATAACGAGCCGATAATTCATATTAAAAAGAAAGCCCTGATTTGATCGGGGCTTTTTCTTTTTATGTTGATGACTCTGCCAAGGATTAGGGTTTCTTTTAATCTCCCAAGCTCGTTGTTACTTGTACTTGAATCAGCGGTATGGATGTGCCTTTTTGAGAATGAAATTCTGAAAGTGTAAAAGCTATCTTCTCCGCTTTGTTCACATAGTCTATGGTAGCTTTAGAATACATCTGCAGGTTTCTTTTTGAATCCTTTCTTGAGAAGGACATTGTCCATCGTGTTTGTCAACTTACGGAATTGCGCATCGGCTTCAATGCCATCGTCTCCTCTGACTATATCAAAGAAGAAGTGTAGGAATTCCTTTATCCATTTTACAGATCATAAATCTCGATGAGCCATCTATGCCTACCGGGAAGTTGGAGTAATAGAAATTACACTCTGTGGAGTTGTTTGACTCCTTATTGCCCAATTGTCCTTTGAATTCCTTCTTGGCCAAATCGATCAGCACCAGGATTTGGTTTTCTGTAAGGTCGGCCTTCTCTGTAGAAATACTCTGAGAGTGGGTCGAGAAAGGATAGTACATAAAAAAAGCCAAGAAGACAGGAGCATAACACTTTACAAGCATAGACAGCTATAATCGCTGTAGAAATTTAAATCAAAAAAGTGGATACATCAAAAGTATGATAGAAGGGTCACGAGTCTTAAGCAGAGATTCTTTACGGAAATGAAAGTCTCCTCTGCAGGGCTGTGAATGAAACACAAAACTTATAACTTAGTGTTGCACGAGTTTGGCAAAACTCAAACCTCTGATAAAACACACTATCGTATGGACACTGAATCACCTCAACAGCATGAGTCTTCTCCCAAAGAAGATATAAAACCGATTCGCAAAGAGAAAGGAATCAAATCTTATTTCTTCGAATTCTTATTCATGTTTCTAGCCGTGTTCATGGGCTTTGGTGCTGAGAATTTCAGAGAAAGTCTATCTGACCGCGCCAAGGAGAGAGATCTTATGCTGAGTTTATTTCAAAACTTGAAAGATGACTCCCAAAGGCTCTCTGAAAATATTGAAAAGAACGAAATGAAACAGGCGGCACTAGATAGTCTGTTGCTCCTTAAGACTAAAAATCACGCGGATAGTAAAGTCAAAAATAGTTTTGCGGTTTTCACTTCGAAAGGGCTATGCTGCAGCTACATTTTCAGAAGCAATGATGCCACCTTGGGGCAATTAAAATATGGTGGATTCATACTACTTCCTTCAAAAGTTGCCGATAGCATAGCAAATTATAATGTAAAGCTTGCCGAAGTGTATCGGGAAGAAACTCATTATGAACACAACACTTTTACCACAACAGATATGCTCTTTACATTGGGCGATTTGACGGATTATAGAAACGGACCTCGCGGTGAGATTTCGATTACAATAGATGCGCAACGGGTGACTCCATTCTATAATCATGTATTGAATATGTTTTTCAGTGTAAGAGGATACAACAGACTACTGAAAGAGCAAAAGGTCGAAGCCGATAAATTGATTGCGTTCTTAAAAAAGGAATACAAAATAGAGAATTGATGACACGCTTGAATAAAAGATACAACTAATATAATTATGGGTGATAGAATTTGGAATGATTGAGAATGCTCAATCTTTAATCCAAAAAGCGAACGATACTTTGTGGCGTGTGGAGTGAGTGATCTTGTTGGTGAGAGCTTTCTCTCCGTTCGTAAAGAAATCCAATCTGTCTTCTTTTGAATTCACATAAATGCTATCGTACTGCTGATATTTATCTGCACTTCCATTTACAATCACAAATTGATCATCAGAATTAAAGAATAGGAATCGGATTCTCTTAAAATTTTTTAAGTGTCGGTTTAAGCTATCTTCAGTTGATCGGTTGCATCTGCCTCTTATTATTTGGCAAATCAAATATCCCCCACCTTTTTTGAGCGAAACGACAGAATATATTCTCGCTGTGAAATCATAGTTCAGATTACTTACATAGGCTTGATTCTCGTTGTCGATGTCATTGAAAACATCATATACATAATTGCCAGCAGCGGCCAGAAATAAGACAGCGCCTATACCAACTACAATCCACTGTTTCATAAATGTGGTAGGGCAATAAGCGAGCCAGAAAAATGAAACTCAGTTGCTCAAGTGTGACACAGAGTCAATATAAAAGTCTAATGGCCATCGAAGGTTGAAAGCTTCGCTAGAATCTGTATGTAATTCTTCTGATAGTATTGACCAACTACTCTAATGATAGCGTTGCAACGTTGAGTTTCATCAGGCACTCTTTTTTTGAGCACTGTATAAAATGTGGGGGCATCGCTCCTATCGTTGATCACGGCATCGCACATCACTCCAATTAAAGCTGCAAGACTGTAACGCATGTTGTTTTCCATGCTGCAAATGTGAAGACAAGTTGAAGAGCAAAACCACATTTGATGGGAGTGATTCCCAAACAATTTTGCGATGCGTTAGATCTTGTTGCCAACAAAATAATTGTCTGGGAATAACTCCCACTTGCTTGATGTGATAGAGTATAAAGTTTATTAGTCAATAATCGATTGATACACTAACGCTTTGTAGCGCTCGCCAATGTTCCAATGCGGTGAGTTGTACATGTTGGTGAAAATTATTCCGATGAGTTTCTCTTTCGGATCGGCCCAATAGTGAGTGTTGAATGCTCCTCCCCAAGAAAAAGATCCCAAACTAAGAGGTGACTGATAATCATTGTCAGCTGTCTCCAAACCAAAACCCAATCCAAAACTTTCTTTCAATGGTGGCTGTAGCTGATCGGTAAGTATAAGCTCTACTGTCTTTCTGCTGAGTAAGCGTGTGCCATTGTATTCGCCCTTGTTTAAAAATAGCTGAAGAAATTTTGCATAATCTTCAACGGTAGAGCAAAGACCAGCGCCACCAGAGTAATATTTGCCATTCAGTTTAGGATATTCAGGATTCATTCCATCATAGATGGAAGTCGGTTGTGAAAGTTTGCCGTCTTTGGTTTCATAAAGTGTCACAAGTCTGTCGTGTTTTTCTTTCGGTAAATAAAAGTAGGTGTCGTTCATGCCAAGTGGCTTGAATATTTTTTCTCTCAAGTAGTCATCGAAAGTCATTCCTGAAAGAACTTCGATCAAGTAGCCAAGCACATCGGTGTTGAGACCGTAAGTCCACTGCTCTCCCGGCTGATGGCGCAAAGGTAGCTTGGCTAGTTTCTTTATTTTGTCGGATAACACATCGGAAGGTTTGCTGTTGCCGATGCCACTTGGAATACCTGCCTTGGCATATATGGCTTTGAATTCTTTGTTGCCGATAGTGGCATAATCTATTCCGGAAGAATGGGTAAGCAGTTGCCGGATGGTAATCTCACTCTTGGCAGGCTGAGCGCTATAGGTTGAATCTTTCTCATTGAACCAAACCAACACTTTGGGTTCTTTAAACTCTGGAATGTATTTGCTAATGGGTTCATCCAATAAAAACTTTCCATCTTCCCACAGCATCATCACTGCCAAACTAGTAACTGCTTTGCTCTGTGAAGCGATGCGAAAGATATTGTCGGATTTAAGTGGTGTCTTCTTTTCGACATTAGAGAAGCCAAATGATTTTTGATAAACAATTTTCCCGTTGCGTGCGATGAATCCAACAACGCCAGGAATTTGTGCTTTGGTAATATATTCATTCAACTCGCGATCGATTCGTTGCAATCGTTCAGACGATATTCCGTTTTCTTCTGGTTTGCCTGGCACTAAATTCTTTTGAGCAAATGAGGCATTAAAGAGAATCAGGGCAACGAGGACTGCTAATTGTTTTTTCATCTCCAAAGGTTTTAAGGTGAGACTGTGAAGTCATAGTCAAGCTAATCATTTTAGGTTTATTTCTGTAAGGTTTGATAAGAAGTGGGGATTGAAGCAGATAGACGGCACAAGCGAGACGCTGCGTTATCGCAAGATTGAAACCTTTACGGTTTGAGGAAGTATTATGGAGATGAAAACCCTTACATGTTGGATAGTCTTTGGAGTACTTTTTCTTTTAAGTACCTGGAGTTTCGCTCAAAGTTCAATTGACACAACTTATTTTAAAATAGTTATTGATGATTATTACGGAGCTCATGGAAGTACCAGAATCTGCATTGTGACCAATGACAGTCTTAAAATTGTTACCAATTGTGATTTTGTTGGCTGCAAAGAAAAGGTGATTTATAGACAAAATCTTGATAATAAATTTTCCTATCGATTTTTAAAGTTTGTCCTTCAATTAAGAATCGACACACTTCGATACAGATACGAAACAAGAGGATTTGATGGTCTGGTTAGGCTAGTTACTATTCAAGTTGACTCAAAAATTTATAAAGAAATCCTCTTTGAAAGATTCAATCATCCGACAATTTATAATCTAGTTTTAGGAATAAATAATCTAATTATGGACGAGAAATTTCGATTTTTGAAGTGAATAATTTCTTCAGGCCGGGACAGTTCCAACCGTTCAAAATATTCCATTTAATATTTCGTTACCTCCTGGTAACTCTTTTCAAAAACAAGAGTATATTCATTAATCCAACCCATTGAACCATGCTAAGAAACTACTTCGCTGTTGCCTTGCGTAATATTCGCAAAGGGCCGCTCTACGCGTTCATTAACATCTTCAGTCTTGCGATCGGGCTTGCCTCGTGTATAGTTATTTATCTTTTCATCAAAGATGAGAGAAGCTTTGATGCATTTCATTCGAAGGGAAATCGTATTTATCGATTAGATGAAGTTCAGAACTTTACGGGAACGAATACGCAAAAGGTGGCTCTCACGGGAAGTCCTTTTGGACCAGAGTTGCGCCAAGAGTTTCCCGAAGTTGTAGCATACGCTCGTTTCTGGAGTCAAGGGAAAAGGGTGTTCAGTAAAGGCGATAAGCAGATTCTGATAAGTAAACCGGCATCTGTCGATAGCACTTTTCTTGAAGTATTTGATTTTCCTATGTTGATGGGCGACCGCAACACCGCACTCGATCAACCCAACACAATAGTGCTTACCGAAGAAACTGCACTCAAGTTTTTTAGCAACATCAGCGATGCATTCAATAATTCTATCACGCTCAAAGAGAAAGAATATAAAATCACTGGCATCCTTAAAAACGTAAGTGAGAATTCTCACCTGCAATTCGATGCATTGTCATCAATTACGGAGTATTATCACAGCGATCCGAAATTCAATATCGAGTGGACAAGCAATTTCCTGAACACTTATCTATTATTAAGTCCGAACACAGATCAAAAATCATTTGAAGCCAAGCTTCCTGCTTATATGATCCGAACAACAGGACAGCAGGACATCAACAAAACAGTAAGTCTATTTTTGCAACCGCTACCGGAAGTTCATCTCGCTTCGATTGACATTGAGCACGATTACAACAACTACCGAAAGTTCAACGGCAAGTATCTCGATGTCTTTTTCATCATTGGCATCTTTATTTTAATGATAGCTGCGGTAAACTTTATGAACTTAACCACCGCCCGATCATCACATCGATGGAAAGAAATTGGTGTACGCAAAACAGTTGGCGCCAAAAAGTTTCAGTTGTTTGGTCAATTCATTTTTGAATCATCACTACTTGCTCTTCTAGCGCTTGTTCTAGCAGTTCTTCTTGATCTATTGTGTGTTCCCTTATTAAATAATCTGATCGGTCGTCAGCTTTCCTTCTTCTCCGTTCTAAATCATCCACTCGAATTATCATTAGCGATCTTATTGACAATTGGTCTTGGTTTGATCACAGGTATTTATCCTTCCTTTTATATGACCTCTTTTAATCTTTCGAAGATTATGAAAGGCGGAGCCAAGGTTGAAGGAAAGTCTTTATTCAGAAGCAGTCTGGTAATTGTACAGTTCGGTCTTGCATTAGCGATGATTGTGAGTACGCTGATCGTTTTGCAGCAACTCAACTTCATGAAAAACCATGACGATGGTTTCAGCAAAGATCAGATGATGTTGGTGAGCATGAACAAGGAAGTCAACCAGAAATTTGAAACATTGAAGCAAGAACTTCTTCGCAATAAATTGATTCAAGGAGTAACCGCAAGTGGACAACGATTGGGGAATAACTTTCATCAATGGGGATTCAAAGTAAAGGGCGACACCGGCATTACTCAGATCACTCCTTCCAATGTCTTCGTTGATTTTGATTATCTAACGGTGTATGGCATACAGCTGAAAGAAGGTAGGAACTTCTCAAAAAATATTGCCTCCGACAATGGAAAGGCTTTCATCATCAACGAGTCGTTTGCTAAAGAACTTAAGCTAAAAGAGACCGTTGGCACTCCCGCAGGTCATGGATGGTATAAAGATGATTCTCTTGGTACTATCATTGGCGTGGTCCGCGATTTCAACTTCAACTCATTGCATTTTAGAGTGAACACATTAGAAATGGTAGTGCATTCGGACTGGGGTTACGATGAGATGACTGTAAAAATTGATGGTGCGCATTCACAAGAAGCTATTGCTTTCGTTAAACAGACTTGGGATAAGATGATCACAACTTATCCATTCGATTACTCATTCCTCAATAATCATTTTGAGTTGCTTTATCGTTCAGATCAACAAATGAGTTCGGTTGTCACTATCATGGCATCGCTCGCTATTTTAATATCATGTATGGGATTGTTTGGTCTTGCTGCGATCACTACTGAAAAGAAGACCAAAGAAATCGGAATCAGAAAAGTATTGGGCGCCACAGAATCACAGATTACTGTGCTTCTATCTAGAAATTTTATGCTGCTGATTATTATCTCATTCGTTGCGGTTTGTCCAATTACCTATTGGATGCTTTCATCGTGGCTAGAAAGTTTTGCGTATCGCATTTCAATAAATCCACTTGTGTTTTTAGTAGGTGGATTTTTATCTCTCGCGATTGCATTGATCACCATTAGCTATCACACACTGCGTTCGGCAAGAGCTAATCCTGTGAAAGCATTGCGCTATGAGTAAGGATCATTAGAACTTAAATACTTGTCCGCCTGCCATCACTTCTTGAGTCTTCTCATCGAATGTGGCTTTCATTCCAGTGTGGGATGCTGCTGTAGTCATGATGTTTGCAATGGAATGAGCGTAACCCGCTTCGACAGGCGCGTTGGGTTGCTTGCGTGAACGAATGCACTCCATCCAATTCCTCACATGATTTGATGTGAGTACATCTCCCCCCGTATTCGCTGAAGCAACGACTTTCTCTGGTCTGGAAGTTAGATCCAACTCAGCTAAAAGATTTGCGTTCATGTTCATTGCTTTTGCGAAAGAAGACTGAAGTCCTCCAGTTGGAGAAACCTTATTTGTGATCAGATTCATTTCTCCTCCATTTGAAAAATAAATCTCTGATGGATTTTCGGTTCCGTTGTGCATGCGTGAGCTGAACACCACTTGAAAACCTGTTGACAAATCATTTGTTGGTCCGTAATCAAAGACTGCTGTAGTAGTGTCCCAATTTTTTTCTTCCGTCTTTCCAAAAGTAAACGCCACCGTTAGCGACAACGCTTCTTGGATGTGTTAATCCTGAGAACCAATGCACCGTATCAATTTGATGGCTCATCCACTGGCCGGGCATTCCAGAAGAGTAAGGCCAAAATAATCGGTACTCAACATATTTTCTCGGATCGAATTCTTCGAAAGGTCTGTTCATTAAAAAGCGTTTCCAGTCTGTATCTGACTCTTTCAGTTGTGCTACTAATTCAGGTCTGCGCCAGCGGCCCGGTTGATTTAAATTCCATGTAAGTTCAACCATAGTTATCGGTCCAAACTTTCCGCTTTGAACGAATGATGCAGCGTTGGTGTAATTACTTCCGCTCCTTCTCTGAGAACCAATCTGTACAATTCGGTCGCTTTGTCTAACGGCCTTGAGTACAGCACGATTATCCTCCATTGTTTCTGCAAAAGGTTTTTCGCAATAGACATCACATCCTGAATTTACAGCTTCTATGGTATGAAGTGCGTGTTGAAAGTCAGCTGTGCTTATAAATACAGCATCTACATTTTTAAGACCATACAACTCTTCATTGTTGACACATTCTTTTACATCGTGACCCAGTTTTTCTTTTAGAAAAAAGCTTCCCTCCTTTCTCCGTTTATTCCAAATGTCGGAGACAGAAACGATATCAAAATTCAACTCCTTATAATGGTTAGAGAACGCTGGAAATAATGAATATCGAAAACGATCTGAGAATCCTATCACTCCAACATTCACGCGATCGTTTGCTCCTAATATTCTTCCATAGCTGGATGCACTAAACGCGAATGTTCCCAAAGATGCGAGCGCACTCTTTTTCAAAAATTGACGTCTGGTTGTTTTCATAATATTTGACAAATCGTCTTTTATTTTCAATTTCTATGATTCTAATTTAAATCTATTCAGAATTTATTTTTTTTCGATGAACGGTCATATTCATCGAATTAAAGTCAGGAATGGGGTCGGCAAAGCCGTTTATATAAGGGCAAACTCCAAGACATTATGAGCACTAAAACATTCAAATTAGTCTTGTTGGCAATTTCTACATCGGTCTTGATTTCGAGTTGCAGCAAAAAGGCTACTCCAGCAGTAACTGCATCTCCTGAAGAAAAATCAAGATTGGAACAAGAAGCAGCTGTGCGCACACGCAAAGAGATTGCTTTGAAAAAACGAGAAGAAGCATTGAAGAAAGTTGATCTAGAGTCGGACAGAAAAAATGCTCCTAGCAAAGAAGCGCACATTCATAAGCTGAGCCAATATTTTGATGCAATCACTTGCTCAACTAGTTTTACTTTGGCTGACAATAGAATTACTGAAACACTCAAGATGTTTGAATCTGCCGCGACTCCGGTGTTAATGGTAGTCAATGAGGAAGATGGAAGAAAAGACTATGGCAAGCCCACAACCATTATTAGTTACCTCATTTATTTGAAGCAGGAGAAAAAGAATGTCAACATGATCAACGACTTAAAAATCGATTGCTCAGGAAAAATCACTGAAGTGGAGCTGGTGAAAAATTGAAGTGAGTGTTTCATTCAGCGCTTAAACTGGCCATTGACCGAGGCATAACCAAAGCAATCTGAAGGCTTACGGGTGTTGAGGGCATACATTGTAAGTTCGTGCCCAAATCAATGCTTATGAAAAAAATCGTGTTGCTCTTGTTGGGTTGGGCTTTAATCACAACTGCAAATGCACAGCGAGCTGATGCGATAGAAAACAAGTCGTTGCCTCTGTCCGAGCGTTTCTACTTAATGAAAACGCAATCACAGACATTTCAGGATTACAAAGTGATCAAAGAGTACATTATAGATGGTGTGTGGAAAATATGCTTAGATTCTGTCTCTACTTTAAAAAACAGTATTGTTCAAAATAAGAAGTCGATTGACTCTCTGAAAAAAGAACTCGAAGTCACAAAGTCTTCTCTTGAATCTAAAACCAACTCGATGGCTGATATTGTTTTTGCCAGTGATCACATTTCTGCATTCGGGAAAGATTTTACCAAGAGCGCTTTTCTAATCTTAGTTTCCTTGCTTGCCGTTTTTCTTTTGGTCGGAATTGCTCTATTGATTTTACGAATGAGCGAAATGGAGAGGTTTGTGAAAGAGAGCAAATTGATCATCTCAAATATTAATCACGAATTTGACGACTATAAACACAAAACAGTTGAGAAACAGATCAAACTTGCGCGTGAACTCCAAACCGAGCGCAACAAATTGCAGGAATTAAAGCTTCATAAAAATCACTGATTGTTAATCTAACTTTCATTGTAACTGCGGCTTTCATTTTTTACATTTGAATCATCCACTTAAAAACAATAAACCCAAAACGTATGAAAAAATTATTATCAATTGCTTTTGTTTTGATTTCGCTCCAGGCTTTTTGTCAAGGGCAATTTCAAAAAGAAGCTGCCGGATCTATCGGTTTTGTATCTGGCCAGATTATGCAATTGGCTGGTGCGATTCCTGCTGATAAGTATGCATACACACCGCAAACTGGGGTACGCTCGGTGGCAGAAGTTTGTGCGCACATCATTGGAGGAAATTATTTGTTTGCTTCTAAGTTGGGCGGAAAGGTTCCAGATGGCTTGAATGTTCAAACATTAGAAAAAGATTTAAAATCTAAAGACGCAATTGCTGCCGAATTAAAAAGATCTTTTGACATCGTAATTGCAGCAGTAAAAAATACACCTGATGCAAGTCTTGGGAATAAAGTTGTGTTTCCTTTCCCAGAGAGTATTACACAAGCATGACTGCTATTTTGATTGCCCAAGGACATGCAAATGAACACCTCGGACAACTCATTGCGTACGCCAGAGCTAATAACATCACTCCTCCTTGGAGTAAATAAGTTCCATAAATAAATGTGTTTTAGAGGTCGGCAGAAGTCGGCCTCTTTTTTTTTGCCATTTCTTTTAGAATTTACATCAGTGGCAACACCATTTTATTTTATTTCCGTTTGCAGTGATTATAAATCCAGAAGCTATGAAAAAAACTATACTTTACTTTCACTCGTGCTTATCTGCCTCTTCCTGCTTTTGCGCAAAAGCCAATTGACCTTCATCAGGCTGTTAAGAAGATAAGATTCGAGTGCACCTTCGAGAGCTCAGCCTTATCGATGAGCCGGGACACAACGGCATTCGTTTGAGCAAAGACTATAATGATGGTATCGCTTGGTTAAAAGGAATTGATTTTTCGAATGGTGTGATTGAGTTTGATGTACGTGGCGAAGATGTGGAACAACACAGTTTTGTAGGCATCGCTTTTCATGCAGTCAATAATGAAACATATGATGCCATTTATTTTCGTCCGTTTCGATTTAATGATACTGATGAGGTTCTAAAAAACAGATCAGTGCAATACATTTCGCTTCCCAAATACACATGGCAAGAATTGAGAGGGAAATTTCCAGGCAAATACGAACATGCTATTGTACCATCATCACCAGATCCAAATGCTTGGTTCAAAGTACGTGTTGAAGTGAAAGACAAAACAATCAGCACCTATGTCAATGGAAGTGAAACGCCAAGTTTGGTGGTTGAAAAACTCACCGATGTAAAAAGTGGTTCAGTCGGTTTTTTTGTTGCAGATACCTCGGAGGAGATTTTGCTAACGTTACCATCACGAAAGCAAACTGAGACTCGACCAGATATTAAACTTAATTTTTAATAATACCTATGCCTTTCGTCAACGAAAAAGATTTGAAAGAAGTGGAAATCGTGCCAGGGTTTAACGCGCGGTTCGTTTCATACTGATTCAGTAACCGTAGCTTATGTTACCGTTAAATCGGGCAGTGTACTTCCCGAACACGCGCACGTGCAAGAACAAATTACCCAAGTGATCGAAGGTAAACTTGAATTGACTTTGGCCGGGGAAACCCTTGTGCTAGAGCCAGGTCATATTGCTTTAATTCCTTCCAATGCAAAACACTCAGGTGCTGTTCGGATTCTATTGTGTTTCCTGATGAACCTT
>JASGIR010000061.1:0-48057 GCA_049840975.1 Cyclobacteriaceae bacterium
AAGGTTAATAGGGAAACACGATGAATCCGAACAGCACCTGGTAGTCTTACCCATGGCAGAGACCACCACTAGAATCTTATTATTGGAATAGCTTTTTAATATAGAGGCAACATTGCGAACGGCAGCGGCATTTTTAACGGAAGCGCCACCAAATTTAAATACCTTCATTGAGTTTCTATTGATTTCAAACGATTGCGGTGTATCTTTGCGCAAATTTAACAGCGCAAACATAAGATTTAAATAACTGTGGAAAGTTCTCGTATCGCATTACCTATCGGAACCGCCCTGGACCGGTTCATCAAAAACAATCAGGACCAATTTCAGTACGCCAGTGGGGAACTCTCGCAACTTCTTCGTGACATAGCCTTAGCCTCGAAAGTCGTTAACCGTGAAGTGAACAAAGCTGGGCTAATTGACATCATGGGCGCGATGGGTTCACAAAATTCTGCGGGAGATCAGCAACAAAAACTTGACGTCTTGGCAAATATTCGCTTCACCCGCGCTTTGACTAAAGGTGGAGAAGCTTGTGCCGTGATTTTCAGAAGAAGCTGAATCATACGTAGACTTAAATAACGATGGCAAATATGTAATTGCAATTGACCCGCTCGATGGTTCATCCAACATTGATGTGAATGTTTCTATCGGGACGATATTTTCAATCTACAGAAGAGTGTCGCCCGTTGGGCAACCCATCAGTGAGCAGGACATCTTACAGAAAGGAGAGCTACAAGTAGCAGCAGGATACATTTTATATGGGTCATCCACGATGTTGGTGTTTACTACTGGCCACGGTGTGAACGGATTTACTTATGAACCTTCTTTAGGCGAGTATGTTCTTTCGCACCCCAACATGCTAATGCCAAAGACAGGTAAAATCTATTCGATCAATGAGGGTTCAGCCAACTCATTCAGTGAACCAGTAAGAAAGTACATTCAATATTGTAAAGACAATAATTATACAGCTCGTTACATCGGCTCTCTTGTCGCTGACTTTCACCGCAACTTATTGAAAGGAGGCATTTACATTTATCCTGCCACTGCCAAAGATCCAAAAGGAAAGCTCCGTTTGATGTATGAGTGCAACGCACTTGCTTTTATTGCCGAGCAAGCTGGAGGAAAAGGTACTGATGGAACTGAACAAATATTGGAAATCAAGCCTACAAGTCTGCACCAACGCACTCCATTCTATGTGGGTTCTGCCGAGATGGTGACGAAAGCTGAAAGCCTCTAGGCTTTTGCTTCCTTTTCAAAACTTCAGGAGCTTCTTTCAATAAGATGCTATACCACTTCACCAATTTCTTAATGTCTGAGACATAAACGCGTTGGATATCGAATTCTGGGAGAACAGACTTCAAAAATGCTTGAAGCTCTTTGCCATCAGACTCACCATCGACTCCAAGATCTGAACCATAGGTCTCATTGATCTTTTTGAGTACGTCAGCCAGGGCAACCGTTCCTTCTTTTGTGGTAGTATAAATGGAGATTTCATTCAGAACAGAAACACGATGAGAAGCACCTGCCACAATTTTCGTTTTCGTGCCGTCCATCGATTCAAGCACAACACCAGCCTTGCCCGGCTTTAGTATTTTAAACAAGCCACCTTTGCCACTGATCGATGCGATTTCTGATAATTCCATAGTTAGTATTTTTTCGAGCCGCAATATTAATCATTCCAACGAATTTGCAGAGGAATAATTTTGCTGAGAGTCTTCAATATTCCATTTCAAATGGATTATTTTTTTGAGAGAATAATTGAGAACACATTAACTAATGATTCCGTTTCTAATCTCAAAAAGAATTATGACGCTGTGGAGGCGCTCAAAGGAATTTCTTTTTCCATTTTCTGAGGGTGAGTTTTATGGATTGTTGGGTCCCAATGGGGCAGGCAAAACAACAACCATTTCAATCATGAGCACTATTCTGGAACCTTCGTCTGGTGACGTGAATATTGCAGGTTTCGATCTGAAGAAAAACCCAACTGATTGTAAAAGAACAATAGGAGTAGTGCCTCAAGAGATCGCCTTGTACAACGACATGACTGCCTATGAGAACTTAATGTTCTGGGGAAGCTTGTATGGTGTACCAAATGCGGAATTGACCAAACGCATCGATGAGATATTGCAATTGTTTGGCTTACACGAACGGAAGAACGACAAAGTGAAGACTTACTCTGGCGGGATGAAGCGAAGAATCAACATTGCATCAGCATTGCTTCATCAACCGAAGGTTCTGTTTATGGATGAACCAACGGTTGGTATCGATCCACAAAGTCGCAACCTGATTTTTGAAGTTGTGGAAAAGCTTCACAAGGACGGGATGACCATCGTTTACACTACGCACTACATGGAAGAAGCAGAGCGTTTCTGTGATCGCATAGGTATTATTGACAATGGACAGATCATCGCGCAAGGTACTCTGGATGAATTGAGAAAATCGAGTTCAATAAAAGAAACTATTGTCGTGGTATTTTCAAACCTGACAGATGAATCTTTTCAAAAAGTGAACTCTACATGGAAGGATATTAAACGGATTGAAAATGCAATTCATTTCTTCACATCAAATTCAAAAAATGAATTATCAAAGATTATTTTGAGCTGCAATGATATCGGACTCGAGGTAATGCACATAGAAATTATGAAAGTAAACCTCGAAACGATCTTTTTAAGTTTAACAGGTAAACAACTCCGCGATTAATATGTTCAAGCTTGCTCTGAAAGATTTAAAACTCTTTTTCAAAGACAGAAGGTCGATGATGATGACTTTCTTTCTTCCTATAACGTTGATTACACTTTTTGCTTTTGCCTTTGGTGGAGCTGGCAAGGGAAAGAATGAAACGAAAGAATTCAATCTCGCCATCAGCGACCTCGACAGCACAGCCGACTCACGAGCAGCTATTGCAGCACTTGATTCAGATAAGACGGTGCGTGTAGTTATGGTTCAACTAGCTGCAGCTCAAGAAGACGTAAAGAAGGGAAACAAAGATTGTGTTCTGATATTTCACAAAGGGTTTTCTGATTCTTTAATGAATGGCTCGCCTCTTCCAGTTGAGCTGCAATATGACGAAGCACAGGAGATGCAAGTGGGTATGTTGCAGAAGGCGCTCTTTACAACATTGGCGATGTTCCCTTACAGCAATGGAGGAAATATTCAGCGGATGATGAACAAACAATTTGATAAGATGATCGGCAGCGGCAATGATCAGTTAAAAGGCAAAGTTCATACGCAGTTTGATACTCTCTTCAAGTCGGTTGAGAAAGGCGTGGATCAAAACCCGCAAAAGACAACGTCAAACAAAATTAATCTTGGCTCCGAAATTAAAATGACAAAACTTGTTGCAGCTAAAGAGGAGAATTCTCCCGGATTGATTCAAGCTGTGGCCGGCACTGCTATTATGATGTTGTTGTTTTCTGTGGCAGCTATGGGAGCCAGTTTGCTTGACGAGAAGCAAGAAGGAACGCTGAAGAAGCTATTGTACTCACCCATGCATCCGAACAACATCTTGTTTGGTAAAATGATTTCTGCAACCATTATATCGATAACTCAGCTTACGATCATGTTTGTTTATGCGAAGTTGGTTTTTGGGTTAGACATAACCTCACATTTGCCATCGCTTATCGTGATGATCTTATTTACAGCTTATGCCTGTTCCAGTTTTGGTGTGTTTATCGCTTCAATTTCAAAATCAAGACAACAAGTGCAAGGATTTTCTACGCTCATTGTTTTGGTGATGAGCTGCATTGGAGGAAGTATGATTCCTGTTTTCCTTATGCCAGAGTTCATGCAGAAGATTTCTGTGATATCAGTAAACTACTGGGGCATACAGGGCTTCTATGATATCTTCTGGAGATTACTTCCACTCACAGATTCAACTTTCTTAACACGGCTTTTAGTTTTGTTTATTCTGGAAGCACGTTGAACCTGGTTGCACTTCGGATGTTCAAGAAAAACATTTTGCAGATCGCTTGAGCTGAGAGTTTTCACCTTCTCGATCTAAAAAACTTAATGATGAGATAAAGCGCGGTCAGTACAGCGACAAAAATCCCCAAACTTTTCATCTCTTTTGGATCCAAGTTTGACAAAAACCAAAAGATTGTAATCAGCGCAATGATTGGAACAGCAATTCCGCCTGGAATTTTAAAAGCTGGAGTTTCTGAATTGGTCAATCTGAATTTGATAACTGCGAGAGCTACTCCCAAATAAATCAATAACGCTGAAGAAGAAGCAAATAGAGCCAGTGACCTGAACTCTCCGGTTATAGAAAAGAAGCAACACAAGGCAGCGTAAAAAATTACTGATACATAAGGTGTCGCGAATTTTGAATGTACTAATGACAATGGTTTAATCGGAAGTACATTGTCCTTTGCTGATCTGAAAAGAACGCGTGGCATGTTCATGCTATCGCTACTCAAATAACCTGTCATTGAGATGGCCATTGCGGCAAGCATCATTGTTGTGCCAGCCGGCCCGAAAATCCGATTCGCAACTTCTGCCAGTGGTGCATTTTTAAACTCTGAAAACGAGTTTCCTAAAATACCTTGCGCTACAAGTTGAATTGAGATATAGAACAGTAGAATGATAGAAAAACTCAAGAAGATTGCTAGTGGAATATTTCGCTTAGGATTCTTTACTTCACCGCTTATACTTAGGCTTCCTTCAGCACCTTGAAATGCAAAGAATAAGATCAACGATATCTTTCCAAGCTCATTAATTTCCGGAAAGCCATTCCATGATAAGTTTTCTTTCAAGATTTTTGTTGATCCCCACACAATCAACAATAGGAGTGGAGCAAGCTTGGCAATGGTTGTAATTTTTACAACAGTGATTCCTTTTTTAATACCAATGATGTTAATAATCGCAAGAGAACCGAAAATGAAAATCAGGAAGAGCGCTTTTGCAGTCGGTGAGTTGAAAGCAGGCAAGAAAAAAGCAATTGTGTTTGCTAGCGCGTTAGCAACAGCAGATGCTGCCATCAGCGATGAGCCAAAAACAAAAATATTTGTCGTCAGGAAGCCAAAATAATTTCCGAAAGCAGCTTCGATGTAAGCGTATGCTCCACCCGTTACCGTAATTCTGCTTCCCACTTCGGCAAAGCAGAGCATGATCATTGTAATCAGAAAACCACAAAAGAGATAAGCGAGTATTCCCGATGCTCCAAGTGTTTCGCTTACAATCGCAGGAAGAACAAAAATCCCAGAACCAATAACAACATTGATGATGTTTGAAGTCAGGCCCCACAATCCAATTTCTCTTCTTAGACCTTCTTCAATCATTTTGCTTGTTGCGTTCAATAGCTTCGGAGATGAAATCTAAAACATTGCTTCTTCCAGTCTTCTTTTCAGCAGATGTCACAAAGAAAGGAGGGAGCTCTTCCCAGCCTTCGAGAAGTTTATCTTCTAAAGCTTTTCGGGTCCGTGCCAGTTCTTGTTGTTTTAACTTATCTATTTTGGTCAGCACGATTGCAATGGGAAGATTTCGTTCGCCCATCCAAGTGATGAACTCAAAATCTATTTTTTGTGGAGCTAATCTTGAGTCAAGAAGGACAAACGTACAGTATAGGTTCTCTCGGTTGATCAAATATTGCTCAATCATCTTTCCCCAGCTGCTTCTTGCCGTACGACTTACCGATGCAAATCCGTAGCCTGGCAAATCAACCAGATTCCAGTTCTTATTGACTAAGAAGTGATTAATGGTTTGAGTCTTCCCGGGGTTAGCCGAGGTTTTGGCTAGGTTTTTACGCTCGGTCAGGGCATTAATCAATGAAGATTTGCCCACATTGGAACGCCCAATGAACGCAAATTCAGGGTTTTGGGAGAGCGGGCATTTCTGCCATTCCGTGTTGCTCATGACAAACTCAGCTGACAAAATCTTCATTTAGGCTTAAAGTGTTAATTGAACGCCAAAATACTAAAGATGTAATAAATAATAGATTTATGATGAAAAATGCCATTTCCGTTTAAAAAGTTTTTTATTTAACTTGCCTTTCTGTCTGACAAACAATTTTTTAGATATGACACTATTCAGAAGGGCATCTTTATTTTTAGCCCTGTTCATGATTGTCGGCTTTGCCTCATTTGCGCAGGAACAAGATAAGGCGCAATCAAAGCTTTACATGGATCAGGCCAATGAAATCATGGCAGCTACGCGAGCTATGGATGATGCGCGTGATATCATGATTACTGCTGCTGATTTTGACACCACTAACGTTCTGGCCAATTTCGAAGCAGGACGTATGCGGGCTGAAACGATAAATAAAGAGTTAGCAGTAAAGTATTTTCTTAGAGTTTACAGGCAGAACCCCAACTATCGATTCGATCTCGAATGCTGGATAGCAAAAAGTTATCACTACGGTTTATCCCTCGACAAGGCCATTGATTTTTACTCTCGTTACAAAAACAAGCTAGCCAAAAAGCCAGACTATCATATGGAAAGGATAAATTCGACATGAAGGAAGTTGATCTTTGGATTGCTCAGTGCAAGAATGGAAAAGAATTCATGGCAAATCCAAGGCCTTTTGCGATCACTAATATTGGCCGTGAAATAAATTCAGAATTTGAGGATTATGGTCCTGTTCTAAATGCTGATGAAACTGAAATCACTTTTTACTACTCGTAGACGTGACGGAAACACATACGAAAACGTTGCTGACGATAACAAGCCGTACGAAGACATATTTATATCAGATAAATCCGGTGCTTCTTGGAAAAGCGCTAAAAACATTGGTGCTCCAGTAAACACAAATAATCACGACTCGAATCTTGCTCTTTCCCTGACGGAAATACTTTGTTTATGTATCGTGATGAAAATGGTGGCGATATTTATCAAAGTAGAAAAGGCAGTAATGGTGCGTGGAGTGTGCCTACGCCTCTTCCAGGTATAATAAATTCATCTTTTAGGGAGTCATCCGTCTCGATCACTGCAGACGGTAACACTCTTTACTTTGCTAGCGACAGACCAGGAGGATTCGGTGGATCCGACATTTATTTTTGTACAAAAGACTCAAAAGGAGAATGGACCCGTGTTAAAAATTTAGGATCTGTTATTAATACTAGTTTAGATGAAGACGGTCCTTACATTGCTTTCGATGCAACAACACTTTACTTCAGTTCTGAAGGCCACAAGGGGATGGGCGGATTTGATATTTTTAAAACCACGCTAACCAATCCTGATAAAAACGAATGGAGTGAAGCAGAAAATATGGGTTATCCCATAAACTCAGCAGATAACGATGCATTCTTTACTAGCTCCAAAGACGGTAAACGTTGGTATTATTCAACTGTTCGTGATGACGGTATGGGTTATGAGGACATTTACATAATCACTGCTGTTGAGGAGACCAAAAAGCAACCAGAGGTTGTGAAGAATGAACCTGTAAAAGAGCCAGTCAAAGAAGAGCCAGTTAAAGAAGAAGTAAAGCCTCCAGTGAAAGAGCCTGTAAAGGAAGAAGTGAAGCCACCAGTGAAAGAGCCGGTAAAAGAACCTGTTAAGGAACCAGTTAAAGAAATTCCGAAAAAAGTAATTCAACCAATTAAGTATTTGCTCACAGTTGTAGATGCTGACAGCAAACAACCAGCTTGATGCTAAGGTTCGCATGTTCGGATTGAAAGATAAAGTCGTAGTCGGTGCAGTTGATCGAGGCGAGGGTGTTACTGAGTTTACGATCAAGTCTACAACGGCAAAGGATTATCGCATTTCTGTCGAACGCGATGGATATATATTCCAGACGATCAATGAGAAAATAGTTGGTGCAACTACCGATGAGAAAACAATCAACAAGACAATTGAAATGCGCAAGCTTGTAGTTGGCGCTGTTTCAATTTTGAGGAATATATATTTTGATTTTGCCAAAGCTTCTTTCAAAACAGAAAGCTATGGTGAGTTGAATAAACTTGAAACTATGATGAAGCAAAATCAGAATTTACAAGTCGAGATTTCTGGACACACTGATTTTGTCGGATCAAAGACATTCAACAAATCCCTTTCACAACGCAGGGCAAATGCCGTTAAAGCCTTCCTCACTTCGAAAGGAATTGATACGCGCAGAATCAAAGCTGTAGGCTATGGCGAAGAAAAACCTATTGCCAGCAACGATGATGAGCAAGAAGGCCGCGAACTTAACCGAAGGGTTGAGTTTAGGGTTCTAGGCAATTGATTGAAAATAATCCTCCGATAGAAAAATATTTTCACTAGCCTGCCCTTTTATATCTTTGTAAAAAAAAGAAATTGACAGTAGTACCTTATAAGAACGATGCCGCTACTAAAAAGGAGCAAGTGGCGCGCATGTTTGATTCGATCAGCAGTAAATATGATTTCCTCAATCACTTCCTGAGCCTAGGAATCGATATTCGTTGGCGCAAGAAGGCAATTCGATTGCTTGCTGCTGATAAGCCTAAACAGATATTGGATGTGGCAACAGGCACTGGCGATTTTGCCATAGAAGCTCTTCGTCTTAATCCTGAAAAGGTCACTGGGGTCGATATTTCAGAAGGCATGCTTGAAATTGGTCGTCAGAAAATCAAAGCCAATGGGTATGAGCAATTCATCGAATTAAAATCAGGAGACTCTGAAAACTTGCCATTCGAAGAAAATAAATTTGATGCCATCACCGTTGGATTTGGAGTGAGGAATTTTGAAAACTTGGAAAAGGGCATGAGTGAGATTCTGCGAGTATTGAAGCCTAACGGCCGGCTTGTAGTACTTGAATTTTCAAAGCCTCGGATGTTTCCAATGAAACAACTCTACTCATTTTATTTCAATTGGATGTTGCCTAAAATTGGAAAGGCAGTCTCAAATGATCCATCTGCTTATACTTATTTGCCTGAGTCTGTTAGAGCTTTTCCTGATGGTCAAGATTTTATTTCGGTTCTCTCTAAACTTGGTTTTAAAAACGCCACATGCCAGCCTCTTACGTTTGGAATAAGTTCGCTGTACACTGCTACAAAATAATTGCTGCGCTGGCGATTATTTTGATTCCGCTGAAGAGCGATGCCCAACTTTTTCGCTGGGCGCGACAAAACAATCCAGATTACGATAAGCGAAGGATTTCTTACGGCTTTAGTATCGGAATTCACACGTCCACTTACCAAGTAAAATACTCAGACAAATTCACTTCGAATAAATTTGATTCAGTCACAGCAGTTCAACCTGTCTACTTGCCAGGGTTTTCTGTTGGTTTCTTAGTGAACTATAGAGTGAATGAATTTCTCGACTTGCGTATAATGCCCAAAGCCGGATTTTATGCCCACAAACTATATTACTATTTCACCAATGGCCCAACACAATCTCAATTAGTTGAAAGCACGTTGGTTGAAATGCCTCTACTCTTGAAATATAAATCGATGCGAAGAGGAAATGTGCGTATGTATATGGTTGGAGGAGTTACGCCAGCATTCGAAGCTTCTGGAAAAAACGATGTGGGAAATTCAACTGCGGGGCTCTCGATTCAAAAGCATAACATTAGCCTCGACATGGGACTAGGATTTGATTTCTATTTTCCATTCTTCAAGTTCTCTCAGGAGATTCGGTTTTCAAGAGGAATCAGCAATATGTTGGGTGATAAGGAAACTCCTTATAGTGATCCCATCAAACGGTTAAACACCAACACGATTTCCGTCTATTTTATTTTCCAATAATTATGAGCAATAGAATTGCATTGATTACAGGGGCAACTTCTGGTATTGGCGAAGCAGCAGCTAGGTTGCTTTCAAAAAATAATTTTGATTTGATTTTATGCGGAAGAAGGAAGGAACGTTTGGAAAGTCTTTCGAAAGAATTATCGTCTGTTACAAAAATTACAACTCTTAGCTTTGATGTTAGTAATCAAGAGGAGGTGAGTAGAGCGATTCAATCATTACCAGCATTCTGGAAGAATATTGATGTGTTAGTCAATAACGCTGGAAACGCTCACGGTCTTTCGCCAATTCAATCCGGTGATTTGGCTGATTGGAATATGATGATTGATATCAATGTGAAAGGATTGCTTTATGTTTCGAAAGAGATCATGAATGGAATGATTGAAAGAAAGTCTGGACATATCATTAACATTGGTTCTATTGCTGGTAAGGAAGTTTATCCGAACGGAAATGTTTATTGCGCGAGCAAATCAGCAGTGGATTCCATAACTCAAGGAATGCGTTTTGATTTGAATCCTTTTGGGATTAAGGTCACTGGGATTAATCCCGGTCTTGTTGAAACTGAATTTTCAATGGTTCGCTTCAAAGGAGATTCCGAACGGGCAAAGAATACATACAAGGGAATGCAACCTCTCGTTGCTAATGATATTGCCGAGCTTATCCTCTTTGCACTTACCAGGCCTGCTCACGTGGTTTTGGCTGATATGCTTGTTTTACCTGTGGCTCAAGCCAGTGCTACCGTGGTAAAAAGAGACTCCTGACTTTAAAACTTTTTGCTTTAACTTTTCATCATAGAAGGAAAAATGTCTATGAAAAAAATAGCTTTACTCGTTATTATCTGTACATTCTCTCAAATTTCCTTTGCTCAAACTAGAGAGCAAACCATGGAGAAAAGAGCACGCGAATTCCATCGTCAGTTGACCCTTTCTGACAAAGAACAATGGAAGAAATTTGTTGAGGAGAATTATGCTCAGTCGCTTATCGAGAGGCCAATGAAATCAAAGATGTCTCGTCAGGAAAATGATGATGTGTCTGTAAAAGAAGACAACATCAAAGGAACTGTTGAAGACAAAGTGAAGATGTTTGAAAGATTGCACAATGATTTTGGTGGCAGCAAAGTCACTTCTTTGAAAACTGCAGGCGATCAAGTTGAGATGTTGGTGGATGGCTCCGGCCTTAACGGAACTTTTAGGTTAACGTTCGGCAAAGAGAAACCTTATCTCCTCGAGGGGCTTGGCATTGATGTGCAAGGCGGACCCAGAAATTGAATTTCAATAAGAACTACAACTAAACGAAGTTGTAGTTCTTATTAAGAAGATTTAGAATGCATGAGCCAAATTGAAGAAGAACTGCTGATCTTCTTCAGACACTGCGTAGTCAAATCGTAGTACAGTGCTCTCATTCCATGTGATGCGAAGTCCGAGACCTTCAGAGTGACGAAGATTTTTAATATTCAGATTTGAAAGTTCATCCCACACACCACCGAAGTCGTAGAATGGCACACCGCTGAATTCAAGATGTTGTTTTGCCCAGCGTGCTTGAGCAAATCTCCAACGCAATTCAAAATTGTTAAAGTTCATAGCGCGTGCCAGAAAGCGACTTTGCTTATAACCTCTCAGCGTGTTTGGACCACCCAAACCTTCAATGTCTCCTTCGGGACTCCACTGATCCTGATATTCGAAAAAGGAGCATCGAGTGCAGTATGACCGAATCCAACCCGGCTGGCAAAAACTAATCTTTTGAAAACTGATGGAAATAGCTTGTGATAATAGTTCACATGCGCATAAGTTTTGTTGAAGTCAAAGGCAGAGCCAAGTGCCTTCAATGAAAGCTCATTTGTTATCTCAGCATAGATTCCTTGATTTGGATCTGGCTCAAGATCACGTGTATCATAGATCAAACCAACTTGCTCAATGTTGATTGTGTTTTTACCTAAGCCTAAAATCTTCTTATTGTTGAAGTCTTGTTGGATGAGTGCTGTAGGTGAAAAAGCACTCATGTCAACGTAGGCAATTTCATAGCCAATTAATGCGTGCAATCTCCCTTCTAAATAAGCGTGCTCTAAATTCACATTGAGCACTGCTTCCTTTTTGTTGTAGGCGTTGTAAAATTTATTGGCCCCTTGTAAAAACTGATCTTCATAATCGGTATAGGAAGAATAGGTTTTACTTGGATTACTTGGGTCGTGTAATGCTTGAAGACTTTGCGCTGTTGTTCCAAAGTACAAAAGATTGGGGTTGACTTCATACCCACCCTCTGCACGAAGACGCCAACGTGTGTTGAAAATGTACGGCACATCAAGGCCTAAGAAAAACTCACGTTGGTCGCGTGTTGTGTTGAACACAACAAAATTGAGCTCTGCACGATAAGCAGTGTAGGCGAAGAAGGGATCACTTCTTTTTCCGTTAAAGATGATTGATCCTTCGCCACCGTAACCAAAACCATTGATAGGATCTGAACTCAAGTCTGGTACACCCGTAATATAAGTGCCCTCTTTTTTGTCGGCTAAATCTTCGTCAGATAGTTTTTTCTCATCAGCAATAGCAAATGGAAGTTTGGTAGTATCACTTTTTTGCTGAGCAGAAACTCCAATGGATAACAAGCTAAGTAGGATGGAGGCAAAATAAGCTTTAGAGCAGACAATTTTCATTTAGGGACTTTGATGTTTATGACAAATTAAATTCTTTTGACGTGATTGATTATCAATATTCTGTAAACGGAAAGTTATTTTTAATCTTTTGATTCCTTAACAAGTTTTCCGTCACTGCTGAAGATCAAGTCTTTTCCTTTTACCTCGGCCTCGTAAGTAATAACACCTTTGTTGTCAGTGATTCTCGCAGCTTCCTTAATCGACTGACCGTTGTATTTCGATTTCACATATTCCACTATTTCTTTCGGAAGCTTGTTCACTTCAATTTCAACTTCTGTTTCAAGGATGTTACCAGAAGCATCAATCACTACTGAGGTCTCTTCTTTGTTCAAGTCGAATTCAGCTTCATAATTACTTTCCTCTTTCGACCACTTTACTTTCTCTGCTTTTGGAAATGACTTCTGCAATGATGATTTCACTGTCGATGGAATGTCTTTTTCTTTTACTTTTTGTGCGCAAGCCGATGTAGCTACAATCAAGGCGATTACAATAAATTTAGTTTTCATAAGTTTTTTTAGGCAATGTGAAATTTGATTTGGAATAAATCTTGAATTTCAAAAGTCAATGGAGAAGATATGTAGATTGTTCTCGAACGTATATTGAATATTCCATTTATTCAATTCTGCGATTTTCTTAACAATGGCCAAACCTAAGCCAGTACCTTGTGACGAGGGGTCGATCTTTGAAAACCGATTGAAAATATTCTCGGAAGGGAGAGGAGTGGGTTGCCCTGTATTAGCTATAGATATCCCTTTATCTGTAAGAGTGATATTGATGGTGCCCCCAGTTATGTTATGACGAATTGCATTGAGAAATAAATTGCTCAATAGTATCTCTGTCAGAGAGAGATTGGCGGTAAGCGTTGCTTCGCCTTTGGTATCAATATTAATTCTGATCTGTTTGGGTAGCGCTTGTTCTGTAAAGAATTCAAGATTCTTAGAAATCAACTCACCAACGGAAATAGATTCTTCTTGTTGGAATTGTTCGCGATCTATCCGCGACAGAAGTAATAAATTTCTATTCAAACGAATCAGACGCGTTACAGCTCCGTTCAATTTTTCTAAAGCCTCTGACTGTTCAGGAGTCAAATTCGTTTGCTGAAATAATGCTTCTAGTTTTCCTTGAACTACAGCTAAAGGTGTTTGCAATTCATGAGCCGCATTTTCAACAAATTCACGCTGACTGTTGAATATAGAGGTATTCTTCTCAATCAGCCGCTCGATAGAACTGTTTAATCGATCGAATTCATTTATCGTTGTAGATGGAAGTTTACCTTTAACAGACTTATCGATTTCAAACTTCTCGATGTAATCAAGAGAACTATAGAATGGCTTCCATAATTTAGCAGACATCACTTTAGTAATGAAGTACAGACCAACGAGCAAAGCACCTGTCAAACCGAGAAAAAGTAATGCAATACTTTCAATGACATCTTCACGTTCGACAAGGTTTATTTTAGCAGTGTATGTATAATGTTTGCCATCAATCTCAATAGGTGAAGTCAGTTCACGATACGGTTCACGCTCATGAGAGAGGGTGTCGTAATAAAAAACTGTAGAGAATCTATTTTTCTTATGCTTTGGTCTTCCTCTCAATATTTTTTCATCTCGATTAGAGTGATTCCATCTATCGATGTCTTCGTGCTTTAGGTGTGGAAGACGATAGCGCTCAAACTCTTTCTTATGAAGCTTAAGTGTTTCATTCGCTTCATCGATATACAGATGCTGTGTTACGAAATAAAAAATAGGAGCAGTAACAAGAAGTACAGCGGTTGCAAAGACTACATACCATCGCAGCGTTTTGGTTAGTAGATTCTGCTTCATTGCCATTTGTATCCTAAGCCGTAAACGGTTTTGATATAATCTTTGCTTCCGCCTTCGTGTAGTTTCTTCTTTAAGTTTTTGATGTGAGCGTAAACGAAGTCGTGGTTGTCGAGCATGTCGGCCATATCGCCAGAGAGATGTTCTGCAATCGTTCCTTTCGAGAGCACTTTGTTTTTGTTGCCAATCAAGAAGAGGAGCAAGTCTCTTTCCTTTTTAGTAAGGTCGACTTCTTTGCCGTGAACGAGCACAGATTTGGAAACCAGATCAATTTCAATTTCCTGAAAGCGTACAGCATTGTTTCCGCTGAAGCTCTTGCGCCTCACTAATGCTAAAATTCGCGCCAATAGTTCCGAAAGATGAAAGGGTTTGGTCAGATAGTCATCAGCACCAAGTGTCAATCCTTCGATCTTAGTCTGAAGGGTTTCTTTAGCAGAAATGATGATAATGCCTTCAGTCTTGTTTTCTTTTTTCAACTCTTTTAAGATCTCCATTCCGTTGCCATCGGGTAACATCAGGTCCAGCAAGATGCAATCGTAGTCATGGGCTGATATTTTATCCAGTGCACTCTCGCTTGTTGAGGAATGTTCACAATGAATGTCATTCCCCTTCAAGTAAGAGAGAATGCTTTCGGCAAGGTCTTTTTCGTCTTCGATTAGGAGGAGTTTCACGGTTCAAAATTGCAAACAGATTTTGAAGGGATTTTGAATTATTTTTCCTCTAATGTCTTAATGATTTGATCAACTAGGCCATCTTTCGATTGATCTAAAGTCAATTCCCAGAACATAATGCCTTGTAAGTTTTGATCCTTAACATACTTCGTCTTCAGATCAATTGATTTGTTGTCATCAAAGGTGGCAAACAGTTTTTTTGTAGTGCTGTAATAGTAGGGAGCTTGAGTTTGGTTATCCCAGAAGTATTGAAAGCCATTTTCTTTTGAAAACTCTTGCTTGAAACGCTTATAATCAATGCCCGCTTTGAATTTCCCTTGTTGATAGAGGCCATTCCCTGTGGAAGATACGTTCTCCCACTCGCGTGCATAAAAAGCAGCTCCTATCACTAGCTTATTCTTTGGCACACCTTGCTTCGCGAGATATTGAACAGCAAAGTCTACTGACTCTGGTTGTGATGCTGAAGAATACAATGGTGTGTGATGTCCAGTCACTGTGGAGTAACCGTTTACGAGATCGTAGGTCATCAGATTCACGCGATCAATCAAAGGCATCACTTGTGCCCAGTCAACGGATTCTTCAAGATACTTTCTGAATCCACCGGCAGCAAAGCTTATCTCTAAAGAAGATCCCATTGTTTCACGAAGCACTCTCACCAACGAAGTAAAATTCTCCCGGTCTTCCTTCATATACTTATGTCTTGGATATCCTTCAATCGTTGGGTATTCCCAATCAAGGTCAATGCCATCGGTGTGCAAGCGGTTGCTTAGCGAAAGAACTGATTGAGCAAACTCTTTTCTTCCATTAGCTCCTGAGAAAACTTCTGAACAAGGCGCACAGCCGCCCCAGCCGCCAAGTGAAAGCATCACTTTCAAGTTTGGATTTTGTTTCTTTAGGTCCACCAACTTCACAATAGTCACTGAGTCTTCTTTAGAATCAACTGTAAGTTTGTTGCCTTTAAGATGACAAAAGCTGAAGATGATATGTGAAAGTTTCTTTGCCGGAACTTGATCAACCTGATCGGCTTTGCCTGAGTAGTAAGCAATAACTTTAATCTTGTTTTGGGCATACGAAACTAAAGTAAGGAAGATAAGTGCCGGGAGTAAAAAGATCTTTTTCATTTGAGTGCTAGGTTGATAAAACAAATCTAAACGATTTGGTCTATCACTATCTGTGTTTCTTATTGTTTTTTGGCTGACTTATTGAAATGCTGTCATTCCGATTAATTTCCACTCAATATTTTTCTTACTTCAGGGTTCACTGCTTTTGGATCAAGTTTGTCGGTGATAGTTAAATATTTTCGAGCACTGTCCTTTTGAGTGAAGTAGCAATAAGCAGCTGTAAGCTGCGCGTATGCTCTAGCATTTTTGGAATCGAGTTTTAATGAGTTTTTTAAACAGCTGATTGACTTGTCCAACATTGTCTCATTTTTGGTTTCGAAAAACAAATTCCCATAGCTTGTCGAAGCGCTTTCCCATACTCGGGAATTATTTGGATTTAACTTTAACGATCTTTCAAAATAGATGATTGATTCTTTGAAATTCCTATCCCTCATTCCAAGTATGTTTCCAAATCCCCAATAGATGTCTGCATTTAAGCTGTCTAGAAGCCAAGACTGATTGAATCTCTTCATGGCTAAATCGAGTTGATTACTGTAAAAATAGCCCCAAGCTTTTTCCACATAATACCTAGCGCCTTCTTGTCGGCTCTTGAATTCCTTGTCGCAGCCAATCAAGAATTCTTTGTCAGAATCTAGCTGATCTTTGCATTTTTCAACACGGCCATACATTGGCAGTTTGTTGATGCCTTCTTTACAATCGTTTTGTCCGCAGCAAACAAACCATACGAACTGAACACAAATTAGAATTCTCATAGTCATAACTCTCGGAATTATAGCGGTCTCTATGTTGAATCATCGGCAAGGTAAGAATCTGATTGCTCTCCTCTACCTTTTTACCTTATTAATCCAACTAATCAACTCTGATCCATCAGCGATCGTCCACGAATGTGGATGTCTCATCTTACTGCTGATTCGATAGCCCTTTCCACTTGTCAAAATCAACTCGGCTTCCTTATTTCCTAAATACCTCAACCAATTTATCATGGCTGAACTGTCAATGGAGTTGATGCAATAGAAGTCTATGTTCCTGTTTTCAATATACCAATTGATGTCAGGTTCGTTGTAAATTCTAATGGGCAATTTCAATAAAGTCTTAAGTGATGAGTGCTCGGTATCACTCTCCGCGTAAGGGGAGACCTTCCAAAAGAATTGCGGGTTTGATTTCGGGTTCGTTTTAAACTCTTGCTGAATTCTGTTTGTGATGTAATTATCTTCTTGAATTGAAACGGGATGTTTCTTCGGTCGGTTTGTTGTGGTCATGCAATTGTATAGCCGCTCAATGTCTAATGGTGGATCCAATGCAAAGACTGCAACAGGCCTTCTCAACTTCGATTTCTCTGCATAAGCTCTTTCTGCATATTGAAGAGCCATTGTTCCACCCAAAGATGCTCCTCCAATAAAAAATGAATCTTCGCGTAGATTGTATTTCTTAAAAACTTCATTTAAGAATTCATTCAGTTTATGGTGAGAAGACTCATCCATGTAAAAGAATGACCAATCTCCAAGAGCAGGAATAATAGTCATGTAGCCTGCTTCGCTTGCATGTTTGTGAAGATCCCAATCCACTAATGTTTGCTGTGGTAGCTCTCCAAAACCTGGAAGCAAAATGATTGAACCTTTGATTTCTCCTTTCGGAAAAACGGTGACATAGTAATTTTTTGAGGTGTCGTTGGGTGATGAAAATGTGTATTCAATTTTTTGCCCAACACATGCTATCGAAACAAGACTGAAAATCAATAGTAAACTCTTTTTCATCGTATACTTAAAACGTTAATTTCCTGCACTTACTGATAATTCTTAAAAGTAAGTTGTCGTAGGGAATTAACGAAGAATCGCGATCGGAGGCTGTGCTTATTCTAAGAAAAGTTCACGTTCTATTGCCTCATTTAACCATTTTGAATTTGTGCCTTTCGGAAAGCACTAAGGTTATTTCACTATTATTTTTGGTATCGAAGACAAATGATGCTCCATCATCTGGATTGATAAACTCACCTTCGCCTCCAACTGGAAGTACTTTATACTTGTAACCTTTGTCATTGCCAAACAGTGTGCCTTCAGTCACAACAAACTTGATCTTCCACTCTTTGTTATCAAGGTTCAGGTATTCTCCTTCCAGAAGTTTAAGGTAGTCAACAGATACTTTTTTGATCAGATCATCTGTCTTGATGCTATTTTCTTTTAAGATTTTTATGCCACCCTCATTGCCCGGATTCATTTTTACAGATAGCTTATAATTTTCAAGGGCCTCTGTTTTATTTCCTTGCGCCATCAGTGCTTCTCCATAACTATCATACACATTCCATGATTTAGGAAACGCTTGTGTGTTGAGTTTAAAGATTGCTGCTGCTTCTTTTACTTTCCCCGGTTCCAGATATTGGTACCCTGTCTGGTTCATTTCGTTTTCATTGAGGTAGTACCCAGGGGAATCTTTTATGCCTTTAAAAAATTCAAGTGCAGCCGGTATTCCCTCCTTGTCTATCTTGTCTGCTAATGAATAAGCAGCCGATCTTTTAGGAAGGTCGTACGTTTTTTCATAAAGGATTGCAACAATAGCTTTTGTCATTTCAACCAGAGGAGCCCCTCCTGTGTTATCGAGTAATATAATGAATGATTTATCTGATTGAATCCGGGTGAGCTCTGTATGAAAACCATTGATTCCGCCTCCATGACCGACCATGCTTATTTTTTCCATTGTGTTACCGATGGACATTTCCTCAATGTTCCACCCATAACCATAATGACCCCATCCTGTCGGAATATGTTTGGCAAATAACAAATCCATATTTTCCTTGCGCAGCAGTTGGTTGCCATACAATGCCTGATCCCAGAGATACAGATCTTCAACTGTTGAATACATTGATCCCGCTGAATAGGGAACTGACATATCAATGAAGGTCGCATTGATATAAAGCCTTCCATTTTTCTCATAGCCGCGAGCTCTGTTCTTCATCACCGTCCGACTGTTATCATATCCGCTATTCGTCATCTTAAGCGGAGTAAAAATGTTCTCTTGCAATACCTGCTCGTAAGATTTACCGGTCACTTTCTCAATGATGTAGCCTAAAACAATATATCCTGAATTGCTGTAGTCCCATCTTTCTCCGGGTTTGAATATTAACGTTGAGTCGGCAAACCCCTTGACAAGCTCAGCTGGCGTATGAGCATAACGCTTGATGTCCCAGAAATTCCGAAACGAAGTCATATTCGGGGTTCCGGAACTGTGCGTGAGCAGATGATGAAGAGTAATTACATCAGCATTCTTTTTAGGATAGTCCGGAAGATAGGTGGAAATGGGTACGTGCAATTTCAATTTACCTTGCTCAACCAATTGCATGATCAACATCGCAGTAAATTGCTTCGTGATCGAACCCAATCTGAATTTTGTATCGGGCTGATTGGGAATATTCCACTCCATGTCAGCGAACCCAAAACCCTTTTTGTAAATAACTTGCCCCTTGTCGGAAATCAGAACCGTTCCGTTGAATTTTCCATTGTCAACATAAGCTCGCATCAGCTTATCAATTTTGTCGGCTTTGGTTTGTCCATAAGAGTCATTGAAGACTCCAGTCACAATGAGGAGTCCGATGAAAATAATCTTATTAGTAGTTCTCGTTATTATCATTATTGTTTTAATTTTTGTTTTGATCGATAAGCTTTGTAATTCCTTCTCAACAACCGCCAGCAAGTAATTTCAAAATTCTCTTTACATGTCCATCTTCTTTTTTGGCTGCTTCGATCACCAGTAGGTCTCCTGGTTTTGCATATTTTAAAATCTCAGATATTTCAACTTTGATCTTTTGATCAGACCTTAACTTACCGAGAAACAGAACATTATTTCCGTTTCTTCTCAATGACACGTAGAAGGGAACTAGTATGGTTTCGCCCGTTACTGGCGCTCCTTTAACCACCATCAATTCACCAGTTGACTGAATATTAAACTCACTATACACTAGAGGTCTTCCGTCTAGCACAAGAGGATTACAGTAGAATATTCCCTTTTCAAGGCCCGTACTGGCGTATTCATTGTCTTGCATTACTTCTCGCTCGCGTTCGAGGCTTTCATTTACCCGGAAACTAAAAAGTTGCTGGGCGAGTTGCTGAGCGGACGTCCGCGAAACGATAGTTATCGTTAGTAGCATTGACAGCATCAGTGGTTTTTTCAAATGTTTCATAAAAAAAGTTACTTTGTTGTAAACCAAACGTACGGATCAAGGGTATAGGCAGGTGTAAACAGTTTGTAAAAACAGTGTAAATGAATGTAAATCTTCTCAATAGGGTCTTTGAAAGCCCTCGACTTAAGCTCTTAGCAGTTATCGCAGTTTCATTTTGCGCTATTCTCTTCTTGGCAGCTTTTGTTTCGAGTAGATCTGATCGGGAAACGATCTCAAGACGAGTAAATATAGCAGTGCGTGCCATCGGGCATGATTTGCTTCTTAGAGCTGGCGACTCCACTTCATTGGTTCGTCCTGTTATCGAAGGTCCCAACGGTGTGTTTCTGCTTCAATTTGAAAATGAGTTTGATTTTCGGCCTGATACTTTAGTTACAATTGTTCAGCACTATCTCGGTAAGACAGACTTATCTCAATACACGGTTACCGTTATGAAATGTAATAAGCCTGAAATTGTTTATGGGTTTGAAATCAATCCTCCCAATAACAATCTAACGCCTTGCCGTGGTAGAACTCAACCGAAGGCTTGTTATCAAATTCTAATCGCATTTACTGATTTGGGCAACGAAACAATTTCTGGAGCTTATCGATATGGTTTAGCTGCAACACTTGTTTCTCTGATTGCATTTGTCGGCTATGGAATATGGGGGAGAAGACCAACACCTCCAGTTGAAAAAGGAAACTCAATTCAGATCGGGAATTTTTTGTTATTCACCGAACAACGTTTGCTAAAGATTAAAGATGAAAGAATTGAATTGTCAGATAAAGAATCAAAACTTCTTGAGATTTTCGCGACTCAGCAAAATCAACTCATCGAGCGCGACAGATTACTGAAAGAAGTTTGGGAAGATGATGGTGTTTTCACTGCCAGAAGTCTCGATATGTTTGTTTCAAAACTTCGAAAGAAACTCAAGAGCGATCCGAGTATACAGATTATTAACGTCTATGGGAAAGGATACAGACTTGATGTCTCCAATAATTCTTGATTGGCCGAATTAAACTCTACTCGTGTTTCAATGAGTCAGTTGGGTTCGCAACAGAAGCTCTTGTTGTCTGAAGACTGATGGTGAGCATTGCTATGATGAACACAACTGCTACCGGTATCATGAATTGCCAACTCTTCAACTCCATATGAAATGCGAAACCATTAAGCCATCGCTCCATAATAATGTATGCGAGTGGAAGAGCAATGCAACTTGATAATAACACTGGCTTTAAAAACTCTTTTGTAAGCAGTGACACGATATTAAATACAGTAGCTCCAAGAACTTTGCGAATGCCAATCTCTTTGGTTCTCTGCTTTGCTGCAAACAAGGATAAGCCCAGCAGGCCAAGACAAGAGACCAAAATGCCTAATCCACAGAATAGATCAAACAGATGCATGATCTGTTTGTCTTCGGAATACTGTTTCTGAAAAAAATCATCGAGAAAGAAATAATCAAACGGACTATCAGGAAAATAAGCATTCCACTGAGCGTGAATTAGCGAGAGTGCGTGCTGCAAATTCTCCTTCTTTACCGATGGATTCAGTTTTATCGACATGTTGGGGCCAATGTTGGCCGTCAATAGCATCGGGTGGATCGGGCTTTTCAATGACTCGTGATGATAGTCAGCAACGACCCCTACAATAGTGCATTTGTTATTGTCCCAATAAATGATTTTGTCGACAGCCTCTTCAGGCGATGCGTAACCAAGCTGACGCACAGCCTCTGCATTCAGCAAGATGCTCTCTACTTTGCTTCCGAATACTCTTGATTTTGGAAAGTCTGACTCACGAAAGTTTTTCCCAGCGATGATTTTAAGATTATAAGTCTGCAGATATTCAGGCTCTGCTATTTCTACAGAAAAGTTTCTCCCAATTACTGGTTGGCCGAGGCCTTTACGCAAATTGCCTAGCCACGTGATTTTCTGGCCAGGAATAGCACTTGATGTGGTCACAGAATTTACAAAAGACAAATCCTCCAACTGCTTTCGGAACCTCGGTATGCTTGTGTAGCATGACTCATCTACAATATTTGAAGGTGCTTTTATAATCAACGTGCCCTCGATATTGAAACCAAGGTTTTGATTCTGCATGAAGATAAACTGATCGTGCATTACGTACACTCCGATCATCAGACTGATCGAGCAGACAAACTGAAATACCACCAGGCTCTTTCTTAACACAAGACCTTTTTGCGAACGGGTGAAGCGCCCCTTTAAAACCACCACCGGATTAAAAGATGAAATCATTCTTGCCGGATAAAAAGCTGCAATAATGATGATCAATAGGATAAGACTTAAGATCAACCACTCAGTTGAATTTAGTTGTGGAAAGCTTGTTGTAGAGAATGTGAAAGGCAAACCGGTGATCTTGAAAAACCATTCAGAGCATGTCATCACAATTGCCACTGCACCGACAAAACTTATAATATAAATGAGGAATGATTCAGTGAAGAACTGCCGAACAAGCTGTGACCGAAGTGCTCCAGAAACTTTGCGGACACCAACTTCTTTTGCTCGCTCCAATGCTCGTGATGTAGCCAAGTTTATATAATTGATCAACGCAATCATCAAGATGAAGCCCGAAGCGATCAACAAAAAGTAAATAGACTTGGCGCTTCCTGAAGGTTTCATTTCATCCTGCCACTGCTGATCAAGGTGAACATCCTTTATTGGTTGAATGATGATCTTCAAATCAGATGACTTCTTTCCAAATAACCTCGAAGACAAAGCAGGCATTTTATTATCCAGTGTGTTCTCCCCGCCTTCGGAGAGCAAAACATAAGTATAACTGTCGAAGCTGGTTGCAAACCGGTTGTGTTCTAGGGAACTCTTGGAGAACAACGCATTTATTTTTAGGTGTGAATTCTCAGGAAGATCGGGCATCACACCAGTTACTGTATAATCATTTTCGTCAAAGCTTCCTCTCAGATGCAAAGTCTTTCCTAGCGGGCTTTCCTTTCCGAAATAGCGTTGTGCTGTTGACTCAGTTATCACAACAGAGAAAGGTTTATCTAGTGCATTGAGTGCTCCATTGATCAACGGCCATGAAAAAACACGGAAGAAAGAACTCTCGGTATAAAACACGGAGTTCTCATTGAATATTTTTGCTGTCGGCCCCTCACCATATTTCAAAGTACAAGTAAACCATCCTCCAGTTTCTTGCAACCCTACAACTTCTTTCACTTCCGGAAAATCAGTTCTTAATGCATCAGCTATCCGCGGTGATGACAGTGACGAACGATACACCAGTTGTTTATTCTCGTACGACTCAGTAGTGACTCTTGAAATATGAGAGGCATCTTTAAAGAAAGACTCGTAGTGAAGCTCGTATCGAGCATACTGTAGCACAAGCAAGGCAACTGCTAGACTTATGGATAAGCCAAAGACTACGATAGCAGTGTATACTTTGTCTCTGGTG
The DNA here is from genome assembly GCA_049840975.1 of Cyclobacteriaceae bacterium. Taxonomy (GTDB): domain Bacteria; phylum Bacteroidota; class Bacteroidia; order Cytophagales; family Cyclobacteriaceae; genus ELB16-189. The sequence continues at coordinate 23,463 of JASGIR010000061.1, forward strand.
ATGTGGCGCCACGCGATGTTCAGGTAGGTAAGGAGCATAATTTCTGGAGTGTTTTACAAATTAATGAATTATTGCAAGAGTCATGTCTGCTAGACACTAACGAATTTCATCAATCGCTTATTTGCTCTTACCTTCATAAAAACATTTCTCTATGCTTGACATTGTTATCGAATCTCGCCAGGCTTTCATTTCACCAGCTATGTCTGTAAAGCGCATCCTGCCTTTTCGCCTTCGCAGAATGGTTGGCCCTTTTATATTTATGGATCACGCTGGGCCAGTGCAAGCAGCTGCGGCTGAAAATACCAATCTAGATGTGTTACCACATCCACACATTGGATTAAGTACGGTGAGCTACTTGTTCGGAGGCAAAGTCACGCACAGAGATAGCCTTGGAGTAGAGCAAGTGATCAAGCCAGGCGAAGTAAACTGGATGACAGCAGGCAGAGGCATCGCACATAGCGAGCGCTTTGAAGATCCGTCTGTGCTGAGTGGTGGTGACCTCGAGATGATTCAAACATGGGTAGCGCTTCCTGAAAAAGACGAAAAGGCTTCACCTTCTTTCAAGAATTACACAGTTGATCAATTACCTGTGTTTACCGAAACAGGAGTGTGGATGCGGCTTATCGCTGGGCAGGCTTACGGACTCAACAGCAATGTTAGAACAAGTTCACCCATGTTTTACTTACATGTGGTGTTGCAAGCTGGTGCAAGATTTGGTTTGCCTAAAGAACATAGTGAGCGTGGCATTTATGTTGTGAAAGGAAGTGTAGAAGTAAGTGGCATTACTTATGCAGAAGGAAAACTGCTGGTATTTACAAAAGGAGTGGACCCGCTGATCATTGCAAAAGAAAACTCTACTCTGATGTTGCTAGGAGGTGAGCCACTAGGTGAACGATATATCTGGTGGAACTTTGTATCAAGCCGCAAAGAGCGCATAGAACAAGCTAAGGAAGATTGGAAACAAGGACGAATCATCTTACCCCCAAACGACAATCACGAATTCATCCCACTACCCGAGGATAAGTCTAAGCCAAGCCCACCTCCAGGCGCACTTTCATGACACCGTCATTGCGAGCATCAGCGCGAGAAAGCGTGATGGCGCGAAGCAATCTCGATAACTGTGTAAGTCATGTGTAGCTACTAACGTCATTGCGAGTACCAGCGTGAGCAAGCGTGACGGCACGAAGCAATCTCACTTACCATTACTTTCTTTACTTCTTCCGAGTTATAAATTGATCAACCGAAAACCGATCCCACTCAGAAGGCAACAGTAGGAGAGCGACAAGAAGAATAGTGCGTGGCATCACATGTGATAAGTCCTAGATGGGCTCAGCCAATCCATGGCCGAATGTAACAATCACCAACACCGTTGCTAGCGCATACAAAGCATAATCTCTTTTGAAGCCAATCACCACAAGAAACCCAGCAATCAACTCAACATACGATGTGTAATAAGCTGTGATATGAATAACAGGCTCAGGCAACAAGTCTTTATAAGTGTCATAAAAGAAATCCATGTGATATACTTTTTCCACACCCCACGTAAAAACCTTTCCGAAGCCTTGCATTAAGAAGATAAACCCCAACACCAACCGGATGGTAGTTACAGCAATGATCTTGTTTCTATTCATGTTTCTTTCGATCGGTTATCACGTTTATCTCTCTTCGCCTGTGCTCATTGATTATTTCACCTTAGATTGAATTGCAATTGGAACAACATCACTTAATTCCAGTTCTTTTACCATGTTTGCAACTGTTGTCTTATATTTTTTAAAATGTTCAGTCTGAGTATGTGCGTGATAAGCATCAACACTCGCGTAAGTTTCCAAGATTGTAATCTTTGAAGGGTTTTTCTTGTCTTGTACTGCTGAGTAAGCCAATACTCCCTTTTCAAATTGCAAAGCCGCCTGAATTTGTTCTTTTAGAGCCGCTTTATAATTGTCTAGCTTAGAACTGTCTACTGTAATCTTTGCTATCCTCATATAAGCACCCTCGTTCTGACCATAAGAATTTGTTGAAACTATGGTGACGATAGGTAAAACTAAGATAAAGAATCCGTGAAGTTGTTTCATCGTTGCTATCATATGCTTTTAGTAATCAAAACTAAATAGAATCTTGAGCTAGCTTGAGGAATAAATTTAAAAATAACTCTCCTATAAGCATCAGATCGAAGGGAATAAAGCTAGTTTTGACGCTGTAACAAAAAATTTAAACCATTCACAATGGCAAAGATTCAAATTGTAATTCTAGTTTTTCTAAGTAACTGGTGTTTAGGACAGAACAACTCGCCCGTTTCTTCAGTATCACAATCAGCATTTAAGGAAACTGATAAAGTTATCAATGAGGGTACTGCTAACGAAAATGGTTCTGTGGTGAATTCATACGTGATTGTTTTCAATGGTGACATTGTAAAATTAATAGACCGACTAAGACAGGACTTCGGAAAAAAAGGGTTGACAATCCATGAAAATATCACCAACCGACAAATAGAATTTAAAAAAATTACTAAACCTGAGTGGACTGAAAAGAAGATAAACTTTGGATTCAGTTCCATCTCAAATAGGGACAGACACCTTATAACGATAACATGCACCGACAATAAAAAGAATGACTATTTAACACCAGGAACGGAGACTCAAAAGAAAATAAAGGCATACCTACAAAGTATTGTTGATGGAAAATAAATGCGGAATAGCTACTACGCACAACAAAAGTTTTGATTCAGAGGCCTCTGACCGTGTTGGTGTTCTTTACCAACACGAGTCAAAGATTGTTGGTGAAGAACACCTATCCGATCGTTAGCTGTAATTTTTATAGGATTTCGAGGACAGATTAGAGATGGCAAGGAAAATAATAAATAAAGGCGACTGGTTTCTTGTGGAGATAATTGAGAGATGCGAACCCGTTGACTCAAATCAAAAGCAGGACTTGAGACGATGTACTGTTTGGGGAAACTATCATTTGATTAACGCAGCAACTCCTGATAGGGCATATGATAAAGCTGAGAAATTAGGTAAGTCTAGGAACTATGAATTTACCAACTCCAACAAGTTAAAAATGAAATGGGAATATGCTGGTATCGGGGACATTCTTCCAATATATGAAGACCTTGAAGACAAAGCAGAAATAATGTGGACTGATTATGGATTCATTAGTGCCAGAAGGTCTAACAGATTTGCTAGAACGAAAAAGGAATTATTGAAGGGTCTTAAACTTAAGAGGAAGTAAAAACCACTATTCTGGCGCAAGCGTCTCGCTTGTGCCAACTCTAATTTTCAGTCTTGGTCAGGCAGAGCACAAGCGTCTCGCTTGTGCTAGTTAGTGATTTTTGACAATCAACGAGTCGTACTACATTTTGTTTCCAGAGCCTGAGTTTTTTAAAATATAAGTTTACATCTCGCAGTTGCGGCTTTACATCTCGCTTCTGCCATCTTACATCTCGCTTCTGCCATCTTACATCTCGCTTCTGCCATCTTACATCTCGCTTCTGCCATCTTACATCTCGCTTCTGCCATCTTACATCTCGCTTCTGCCATCTTACATCTCGCTTCTGCCATCTTACATCTCGCTTCTGCCACCTTACATCTCGTTTCTGCCACCTTACATCTCGCTTCTGCCACTTTACATCTCGCTTCCGCCATCTTACATTTCGCTTCCGCCACTTTATATCTCGTGTCTGCCACTTGACACTTCGTGTCTGCGAGCACAATTCAGGACTAGAACTGTCTTAATAAGTTGGAAATTTGCCGAAATGAAGTAGGATATTGCTCTGGAACTATTTGCCGATGCAGAATTTGGAAAAGATATTGGCAAGAAGATCGTCCGTTGTCACCTGACCAGTGATTTCCCCGAGAAAGTGTAGCGACTGTCGGATGTCCATAGCGAGGAAGTCGCCTGTTATTTCGTTGTCCATCCCACCAAGCACACGGCTCAGCGCCTCATCGGTCTGTTTTAGGTTCTGATAGTGCCTGAGATTGGTCACCATTACATCGCCCTGCTTTACATTATTAACATGAAAGTGGGAGAGGATTTTGTCTTTTAGCAGCTGAATGTTCTTTTTCTCTGATGCGGAGATGAAAATGAAGCCATCACCTTCGATTTTTTTCAGAAGGGCTGCATCCGCGCGGTCTATTTTGTTGCCCACCTTTATAACGGGCACATTCAAGTTCTTGATTTCTTCTTCCTCTTGGTGAATGCTTTCAATGGTAGCTGAAGATAAGTCAATCAAGTAAAGCACAAGTGAAGCTTTCCTCAAACTTTCGCGTGTACGCGCCACACCTATCGCTTCAACGATGTCAGAAGTCTCACGTAGTCCCGCAGTATCCATAAACCGGAAACTGATACCTCCTAAAATCATTTCATCTTCGATCACATCGCGCGTGGTGCCTGGTATATCCGATACAATTGCTTTTTCTTCGTTGAGCAAAGCATTCAGTAATGTTGATTTTCCCGCATTGGGTTTTCCCGCAATCACTGTAGGCACACCATTCTTGATTACGTTCCCTTGATCAAACGAACTGATGAGCGAATGCAGATACGATTTTATTTTATAGATCAGATTTTTCAGGTCATCGCGCTTGGCGAACTCTACATCTTCTTCACCAAAGTCTAGTTCAAGTTCAATGAGCGATGCGAAGTGAATCAACTCTTCACGCAAATGCTGAATCTCTTTGGAGAAACCACCACGCATTTGGTTAAGGGCCGCTTGCCGCGCATTATCGGTCTCCGCATGAATGATATCAGCAACGGCTTCAGCCTGAGCCAGGTCAAAGCGTCCGTTGAGAAAAGCACGCTTGGTGAACTCACCCGGTGTGGCGAGTCGCGCTCCATTCTTTAATAATACTTTGATGATTTCCTTCACGATCACTGGCGAACCGTGGCAGGAAATTTCAACTGAATTTTCTTTAGTGAAAGAATTCGGTTCTTTAAAAATGGAAACCAAAACCTCATCTATGTTTTTTCCTTCGTCATGGAGCGTTCCAAAGTGAATGGTATGCGAAGGTTGTTCTGTTAAGTTCTTTCCTTTGAATACTTTTTGTGTAAGCTGAATTGAATCTTTCCCCGACAAGCGAATAACAGCAATAGCACTGATGCCTTGAGCGGTGGCCAAAGCCACAATGGTTTCATCGTTGATGTTCAAGATTCAAAACTTTAGATGGCAAAGGTAATTGTTATTCAGTAGTTGTTGATTGTTAGCCATTAGCTAATGGCCATTGGCTAATGGTTCGTGTTAGCGTACAATAAGAACCGGAATATTCACTCGATGTCGAACGATGTCGACTGTTGTTCCAAAGATCAGGTCTTTAGCCCAATGATGCCCGTGTGCACCCATCACCAGTAGGTCCGCATCAAAGACATTGACTATCTCAGGTATTATTCTTCTCGGATTTCCGTAGCCGACTTTTGCTTTCACTCGATATCCCTGCTGCTTCAATTGCTCCGCATAATTTTTTAAAGCGACTGCATCTTCATCAGCTTCACGGTCTGCGATCTCACTGCCGTACCACATGGCACCAGCTGTCTCAACTACGTGCAATAATATATAAGATGCTTTATGCCCACCTTGTGAAATGGCACTTTGAATGGTCTTTGAGTCAACAGAACTAAAGTCGATGGTAATTGCAATTCGGTTGTACTCTTGAAACTTAAGCTCCGCGAGATTTACAGCGGTGCCATGCGGTGAAAGATTTTTATCTAGCCTTCTTTGATCAAGAAGTGGCTTGACCCCAATGTATAACAGCAGTGCTCCGATAGCAATACAGAACGGTATTACAAATACCCAGATCATCCATTGACGATCACCACTGATTTCTATCCAATGAACAATTTCTTGAACAACTAACTTTACATTAAGAGAGATGATAATCACAGCAATTGTCCATGCGCACACCTTTACCCAATTCTTAATGACAAATACGCCCATCTTTTCTTTATCACTAGTGAAGTGAATAAGCGGAATGATGGCGAAACCCAATTGCAAACTGAGAACAACTTGACTAAGCACAAGTAGTGCGCCTGTTTGTTCCTCTCCATAATAAAGAATAACAAAGTAAGCGGGAGTGATGGCTATCAACCTTGTCAATAATCTTCTCAGCCATGGAGCAATACGTAAGTTCAGATAACCTTCCATTACAATTTGGCCTGCAAGCGTTCCAGTTATCGTTGAACTCTGTCCTGCAGCAACCAATGCGACACCAAACAGGATAGAAGCCCAATCTGTGCCGAGCAATGGTGCAAGGAATTTATAAGAATCTTGAATGTCGGTGACTTCATACAAGCCTGCTCTGAAAAATGTCGATGCCGCTAGAATCAAAATAGCAGCGTTAACAAAGAAAGCTGCATTCAATGCAATAGCAGAATCGATGAGATTGTATTTAATAGCAGACCAAATTCCTTTTTCACTGGTATCAAACCTTCTCGTTTGTACTAATGACGAATGCAAATACAAATTGTGCGGCATTACGGTGGCTCCAATAATTCCAATCGCGATGTACAGCGCTTCATCCGATGGGAGAGAAGGAATAAATCCTTTCACGAGCTCACCGACAGCAGGCTTAGCCCAAATCATTTCCAATAGAAATGAAATTCCGATTATCAACACGAGAGCAATGATGAACGCTTCAATCTTGCGCATACCATAACTCTGTAGAATTAGTAACAGAAGCGTATCAAGCACGGTAAGAGTTACACCCCAAACCAGCGGAAGGCCAAATAACAGTTTCAGACCGATAGCCATGCCGAGTACTTCAGCTAAATCGCAGGCCGCAATGGCAACTTCGGCTAAAATCCAAAGACAAAAATTAACTGATGGGTGATAAGATGTTCTCGATGCTTGTGCTAAATCGAGTTGACGAACAACACCGAGTCTTGCGCTCAGACTTTGCAAGAGAATTGCCATCAAGTTGGACATGAGCAGTACCCAAATCAGGGCGTACCCGAATTTACTTCCACCCGCAATGTCAGTAGCCCAGTTGCCCGGATCCATATAACCAACACTCACGAGATATGCTGGTCCGAGGAATGCAAGAAGTTTTCTCCAACCACGATGTTTGGTTACTTCTACTGAAGCATGAACTTCGCTAAGTGATTTTCGTTGTGTGGAGGTTCCGTTCATTCGGTCACTAATATATTTTGAGATACTTCTTTCGATAAGAAAACTCGTTTGCCGTCCAGCAATGCCTCTGTTGAGTTGTCATAATTTTCTCGCGAGATGATCTTGATCTTTTTCCCTGGGTGAGCTCCGATTTTATCCAACAACTTTAGCAGAGCCGAATCGGAATCTTTCACAGCAGTAATGACAGCTTGCTGTCCTTCCTTCAAAAGACTGCAGGCGATCGTCTGCTGAACGGGAAGTTTTCCTTTACTATCGGGAATCGGGTCGCCATGAGGATCAGACTTCGGATAACCTAAGAATGAATCTATCTTCTCGATGAGTCTTTTTGATTGAATGTGCTCCAACTGTTCTGCAACTTCGTGAACCTCGTCCCACGCGAAGTCAAGTTTCTGCACAAGAAAGGTTTCCCACAACCGATGTTTGCGAATCACCATCAAAGCTTCAGCTTTCCCTGACGCTGTAAGCTGAGCCCCGTAGTATTTTTTGTAAGAGATCAATTTTTTTGTGGAAAGCTTCTTCACCATATCGGTGACAGACGCTGCTTTTGTTTTCATGGCTTCCGCCAATTCATTTGTCAAGACCGGCTTTGTTCCTGCCTCTGAGAGATGGTAAATGGCCTTGAGGTAATTTTCTTCGGTAAAGCTTGGCATAGTTAGTATTACAAAGATAATAATTTAGACTAACCTAAAAAAACCTTGAGACTCTCTCTGTTTTGAAGCACTCATTTGATTTTATAAATTCATTGCTCTCAACCTCACAGCAATGAAAAGATATTTTTTACTTTTTATCATCCTGTTCCAGGTTTCTGTAGTTGCAGCGCAACAAAACTTAGCAGACAGCTTGTTCAGTAAGAGCAAGCAATTTTAGTACAACAAAGTTGACAGCGCTAAGTACTATCTCAGGCTCGCGCTCAAAGCGTCACGCGAATCCAAGTACAGAAAAGGTGAAGCGAGCGCTTTGAAAGGACTGGGTTTCTTGACAGAATCAAACACCGAGCGACTGCAATATTACTTCGAAGCTCTTGAAATCAGGAAAGAGTTGAATGACTCTTTGGGTATAGGTATTTCATTGTATGACATAGGAACGGTTTATCGATCACTGGGCGAGCTTGAGAAAGGAATTGATTATTCCACGCGCGGACTGGACATGCGCAGAAAGATAAAAGACTATGGAGGCATAGCGCAGTCGTTGATCGAGTTTGGTCATATCGCAGAATCGGAGGGAAGCTTCACGAAAGCGTTGAATATTTATAAAGAATCTTTGGTCAACCGGCTTAAGGCGGGCGAGATTAACGGCATAGCCTATTCTCACATAAACCTGGCTTCGGCATTTGCTAATCTAAGGCAGTGCGATTCGGCTTTTTTCTTTTGTGATCTAGCCGAAAAGGAGTTCGCCAGAGCAAATAACCTGACCATCTCAAATTGGATCAGTTGGATTCGCGGACATTGCTATCATGAAACACACCAAACGGTTTTGGCTCTTGCGGAATTAAAAGAAGTAGAATCAGTAAGTGTGCATTATCTACGGAGTCTACTGGAAGTGGCAGTGATTTATGAAGAGATGCAAGATTTTAAAAACGCACTCGAATATCAAAAGAAGTGGATTGCTGAAAATAAGATATCGGAGGAACGATTGAATGCAAAAGCAGCGCGCGAACTAGCCGCTGATTACGAATACAAGATTCAGCAAAATGAAATTGAGCGAAAAAACGAAACGGAAAAGCTAGCTAAGAAACGCCAAGACAATCTTCAGCTGATGCTGATAGCGATTGGTTTAATTGCTGCTTTCATGTTTATAGTTTCTTTGAGAAAACAGTTTTCAGAACGAACGGTAAATGTGCTCACTTTCGTTGGCTTTATGTTCTTATTCGAATTTATAGTTGTATTACTGGATCCATCATTACAAAACTGGAGTGGAAATAAACCTTTGTTTCTTCTTCTCGGTAATACAGTTATCGCGTTGATCATCGCACCGCTTCACAGTTTCGTTGAGAAATATTTTAAGAAGAAAATGCGAGTGAATTCTCCCGAAACTACTTAACCAAATCCTTGAATCGATAGAACTTAAGCTGTTTTGATTTCGCTTTTTCGAGAATTGATTTTAGGAAGTTCACATCAAATGAATATTCATTAACAGCAGTTTCGCTCGGCACGTGACCAAAAATCATGAGCACTTCGTTTCTTTCACTCGCTCGATTGATTGCCCTTGAAATCATCTCATCATTTACATTCCCAGCTCTGTCTATGAGCGCTGATATAAATTTTCTATTGTGATCATAGGAATAGAATATTTCGTTGTGCTTCGACAAATCTTTTTCTTTCCTCATATCTGCGACACCTCTTGTACACTTGAACTTCTTTAAAAGTAAATAATCGGTAAACCGGTATTTTGTTCCATAAGCATAAGCAAATGATACAGGTTCAAACCCAGATTTCTTCATGGATGTGATGCTAGGATCAATTTCTGTTTTAAAATATTCTTTGTAAGAATACTTTTTGATCGTCTTTTCGGCATCAATATGCAGCGCACCGTGACTGGCGATTTCGTGACCGTCTTTTTCTAGCGTGTGCAGCATCTCAATTTCTTCAGCTGAAAGAGAATCAAATTGAGTGACAAAGAAAGTGGCCTTCACTCCATATTCATTAAAAAGATCGCGCAAGGCAAACCACTCTTTAATGGAGCGATCATCAAAAGATAAGCAGATACCAGCTTGATGCTTCTTCTCTTGACAAGAAAACAACAGCGTAATGAGGAGAAAAAAACCTAAAGATTTTAATTTCATTCTATAACAGATTCAATGACTTTTATAAACTTATCTTCTTCACTCTGCCAAGTTACACCTGAAGGAGTACTCGAATAGAATTTTTTCTCATTCATTTCCTTCATTACACCATTGGTATCAAATTGATTGAAGTCAATCGAGATCGCAGCATCATATGGTGAACACATTTCTTCCCAATGCTCGTGCTTTTGAATAATAATTGGCAATTGACAAGCCAGGTATTCATAAAGCTTCGTTGGAATTTTGTTCTGGATGTGAGGAGAGGGCGGGTAACAGATCAAACCAAAATGAGCAACCGAAATAGATTTCATTATGTGTGCATGCGAAACGAAATTCTCTCCACCAATAAGTTGAATGAATGGGCTGTCAGTAATTTCACTTCTGATACGCTCAAGTGTATTTGGCAAAGCACAATAACCGACTATTGTAAGTGTTATTCTTGAGTCAATTTTATTTAGATGCTTTGCAAAATCGATGGCTTGAAAGACTCCAGTGCTCTCAGCTAATGTGCCTGTAAACAGCAACCGGATTGAACCTGATTCTGGCAAGCGCTGAAAATGATCAGGCACTTTGCATTTATTTTCGATCACGCTGTATTTTTTGCCAATGAACTTGATTTCATCGGCATAACATTGCTCTGCAAGAATAAACTTCGAGACAAAAACTGAAGCAACTGTTTCTTTTAACCGAACTAGCGAGGCAACAATGAGACGAACGGCTTTTGGAAAGGCATTGGTGTGTACTATGTTCTTAAAGTAGTTCTCTTGAATATCGTAAATAATCTTTTGGCCAGTCAGTACTTTATAAAGAATAGCAACTCCTAGCAATTCATGCGTACTGATTATTAAAATATCCGGACGCAACGAGAATATCTCTTTTAAGATTCTGAATCTTACCAGAACTCTTTTGGCACTAAGGCGCTCAGGCTTTGGATGAGGGATGAACTTTATCCCATCGAATGATTGATCTGAAGAAGATGGGGTTCCGATCAAGTAAACGTCAAATCCCCTGGAGGCAAGTGATTGCCCCATGCGCTCAAACATGCGAGGTTCGTCCACAGGTTTAAGCACCGAGGCGAGGACTATTCTTCTTTTTTTTTATTTCTTGCATCCTGATTTAACTGTAAATATAAATGCAACTTCAAGAACAAATAGAAAAGGCTTGGGCTAATCGTGAGCTCCTTCAAAACTCTGAAACTCAAGGCGCAATACGCGAGGTAGTCAACTTATTAGACAAAGGGCAGCTGCGTGTAGCGGAGCCAGTAGCCGATGGTTGGAAAGTTAACGAGTGGATAAAGAAAGCGGTGATCCTTTATTTCCCCATTCAACAGATGGAAACGATTGAGGTCGGTCCATTTGAATTTCATGATAAGATAGCTTTAAAGAAAAACTATAAATCACTTGGAGTCAGGGTGGTTCCACACGCTATTGCTCGCCATGGCTCATATTTGAGCAAAGGTGTAATTATGATGCCATCGTATGTAAATATTGGAGCCTATGTGGATGAAGGCACAATGGTCGACACATGGGCAACAGTAGGCAGTTGCGCTCAGATTGGAAAGAATGTTCACTTAAGTGGTGGCGTTGGAATTGGCGGTGTGCTTGAGCCGGTTCAAGCAGCACCTGTCATTGTGGAAGACAATGCCTTCATCGGTTCTCGATGCATCATCGTAGAAGGAGTTCGGGTTGGTGCAGAAGCTGTTCTTGGTGCGAATGTTGTTCTTACAGCTAGCTCTAAAATAATTGATGTTACAGGAGCTCAGCCAGTAGAGTATAGAAATTTTGTTCCCCCTCGTTCTGTAGTGATTCCCGGTTCAATTTCAAAGAAATTCCCTGCTGGAGAATTTCAAGTGCCATGTGCTTTGATTATCGGAAAGCGAAAGGAAAGCACAGACAAGAAGACATCTCTTAACGATGCACTTCGAGACAATCAAATTTCTGCTTGATTGCAGATTGACTCTATGAAAAAGAGAATTTAACTTTGCGCCATGCGAAAATTCGGAATCATCGCAATAACGGTTTTTAACTTCGCCTTTGGTCAAGAAAGCGTTACGCCCAAAGTTCGTTCTACTATTTCTATCGGAGAGCGTCTTGAGTACAAAATGTACATGGGGATTTTCACTGTAGGCAAAGGATCAACCACCGTTGACAATAATTATTTTTTAAAGAATGAGAAACCATGCTACAAGGTTGATGCCTACATGCAAACTTCTGGTATGGCTACTTGGATTTCTAAAGTAAATGATAATTGGGGCGCTTATATCGATACCAGTGAACTGGTTACTCACGAATCCTATCGCAGATTGAGCGAAGGAAAGTACAGACTTCATGAAGTGATCACCTACGATCACGATCGCGATGAAGCTATGGTTACAGTTGCTGATAAGAAGACAGGAAAATTCGGAAAACCGAAAAGATATTCTACTCCTGATAAAGTACGTGATGTGGTAGCTGGCTTTATGTACTTGCGCATTATCGATTTCCTAAGTACAAATTGAAGGACACTATACCTGTTTCCGGTTTTTTTGAAGACAAAGCGTACAACTTCAAGATTATTTATTTCGGAAAGGAAACAGTTGAAATAAGTTTGGGCAAAATTCCATGTTATAAATTGATACCGATCATGCCGGACAATCAATTATTTCGTGGCGAGAACTCTGTTACTGCCTGGATATCGGCTGATGGAAACCAGATCCCAGTGAAAGTGGATGCGAAGATGTTCATCGGTCATGCAGGCACAGAACTTACCAGCTTCCGAGGGTTACGCAATCAATTCAAGGTTGTTCACTGAGAAGTAGGTGTTGGAGGTTTAATAATGAGTGATCAATTCATTATTTTTAGTAAACCTTAAACTCTAACCTTATGTTAAAAGAATTTAAAGCCTTCGCCATGCGCGGCAACGTGATCGATTTGGCAGTCGGTGTTGTGATCGGTGCCGCCTTCAATAAAATTGTCGGTTCATTGATTGATGATGTGATCACTCCACTTGTTTTAAAGCCAGCTCTTGATGCAGCCAATCTTTCACATTTAAGTGATCTTACGTTGTTAGGAACTGTGAAGTATGGAATCTTTATGGCAGCTGTTCTTAATTTCATCATTGTGGCTTTTGTTTTGTTTTTGATTGTGAAGGGCATCAATGCTTCTCAGAAGAAGGAAGCAGAAGCACCTGCAGCACCAGCTGCGCCTCCTGCGGATATTCAACTGCTGACCGAGATTCGTGATTTACTCAAGAAATAAATTGATTGAATAAAATTTTAAATTGGGCATTGCTTTAACGCGGTGCCTTTTTTTATGAAATACATTTTCAAACCTGGCGATCAAAAATCATTCACCCGAAAAGTAGAAGAGAACGACTGTGCTATTTTCAATGGAGAATTACTTCACCGCGTTTGCTCAACTTTCGCGATGGCAAGAGACTTTGAATGGTCGTCACGTTTATTTTTCATCGATATGAAAGAAGCAGATGAAGAGGGCGTGGGCACGATGCTTTCTATAGACCATAAAAGTCCAGCATTCGTGGGAGAAGAAGTAACCTATACCGCCACTGTCGATTCCACTAATAAGAATGAACTGATTTGCAATATCGAAGCGAAAGTAAACGACCGAATTATTGCAACTGGCAAAACCGGCCAAAAAATGCTGAAGAAGGAAAAGCTAAGCCAGTTATTTAAAAAGGAATACTAGAATTTTATTCGATTCCTTGTTGTTGTGGTTAAAATAATTCTAGAACATTGCCGACTTATTCATAAAACACTCCTCACTTTTCATGGCAAAATCAAAAGTTACTATCGGTCAGGTCTTTAAAACGATCATCTGGCCAAGAAAGAAATTACTATTTATTGGGTTGATTCTCATTCTTATAAGCCGAGCTGCTGGACTGGTTCCACCTTGGGCTACAAAACCTTTCGTTGATGATGTGCTTGTCAAAGGAGAGACTGATAAATTACCAACTATCCTTATTGTTGTTTCGGTAGCTATACTTATTCAGACTGTAACTTCATTTCTTCTTACAAATCTTTTGAGTGTAGAAGCGCAGCATTTAATATCTGTTTTAAGGTCTCGTGTACAAAAGCATTTGCTACGACTTCCAACAAGGTTCTTCGATAATCAAAAGTCTGGAGCGTTGGTATCTCGCGTGATGAATGATGTGGAAGGAGTAAGGAATTTGGTTGGCACAGGTTTGATTCAGTTGATCGGTGGAACACTTACAGCTCTGGTGTCAGTTGGGTTCTTGATTAACATCAGTCCATGGATGACCTTGTTTGTTCTTTTGCCGATGTCAATTTTTGGTGTTGTCACATTAAAAGCATTTTCATTCATCCGCCCCATTTTCCGCGATAGAGGAAAAATTACAGCTGAGGTTACAGGCCGTTTAACAGAGACATTGAACGGCATTCGTGTTATCAAAGGTTTTAACGCAGAAGCTCAGGAGATAAAAGTATTTGAAACTGGTGTCGAAAAACTTTTTCTCAACGTAAAGAAGAGCCTCACTTCAACGAGCCTTATTACGAATGCAGGAACTCTTTTAGTAGGACTTGCAAGTGTAGGTATCATGGGCTTGAGTGGGCATTTTAAACTAGATGCAGGTGAGTTTATTCAGTTCACCATGTTTATGGTTTTCATGATTGCACCAATAGTGCAGATGAGTAACATCGGTAGCCAATTGACGGAAGCTTTCGCTGGACTTGATCGTACAGAAGAGTTAATGAATACACCTGTTGAAGATGATAATACTCAACGCACTGAAAAGATTGGAAAGATTACAGGAAATATTTCCTTTAGCAATGTTTCGTTTGCCTATGAAGAAGGGAAAACTGTTTTGAATAATGTGAGCTTTGACGCACCTGCCGGTTCAGTTACTGCATTAGTAGGAACATCTGGATCTGGTAAGACAACTATAGCTGGACTTGCGGCATCGTTCCTCAATCCGATGAGTGGGGTTATTACAGTTGACGGAATGGATATGTCAAAAGTTTCGCTTGACAGTTATCGAAGTCAGTTGGGTGTTGTTTTGCAAGATGACTTTTTGTTTGAAGGTACAATCCGTGAAAACATTTTGTTCCCCAGACCTGATGCATCTAAAGAAGAATTGGATCAAGCGGTCAAAGCAGCTTATGTAGATGAGTTCACTAACCGTTTTGAAAATGGTTTAGATACAGTAATAGGAGAGCGAGGAGTGAAACTGTCCGGGGGTCAACGTCAACGTATCGCAATTGCGAGAGCAATTTTAGCCAACCCAAGAGTTTTAATTCTTGACGAAGCTACGTCCAACCTCGACACTGAAAGTGAAAGCTTTATACAGCAGAGCTTAAAGAGCTTGATGCATGGAAGAACGACCTTTGTCATTGCCCATAGGCTTAGCACCATCAGACAAGCAGATCAGATTTTGGTGATTGAAAACGGAATGATTGCAGAGAGAGGAAAACACCAAGAATTGATCGACAGCAAGGGCCGTTACTTTGAATTATATACCTATCAGGCCAGAATATAAGACAGAATGTCTTTAATTGATTGGTAAATTACCCAAAATTAAGACAGAATGACTTAAAAACAGATTCGGTACGGATTTTCATAGAAAGGTTATCATGAATATTAAAAACATGTTTAACCCAAAAAATAAAAACACTATGAGTATCATCCGTTATAATCCGAATGACTTTATGCCATCAACATTCAGCAGCTTGGTGGATCGTTTTTTCAATGAGTCGCTTACACGCAATGGTGGTAGCGTTTTCACTCCGAGAGTGGATGTAATTGAAAACGAAACTTCTTATGAAGTGCAATTGGCTGTTCCCGGTCTTAACAAAGAAGATTTTAAGATTGAAGTGAACGACAATTATTTGACCGTGAGTGGTGAGCGCAAGTTCGCGAATGAAAAGAAAGAAAAGAACTTTCATTCCATCGAAACACAATACGGTTCTTTCAGCCGCTCTTTCACATTGCCTGACAATATTGACGGATCGAAGATCAACGCCAAGTACAACAATGGTATCCTTGAGTTGACCATTCCGAAAGATGAAAAGAAAGCATTAAAGCAAACCATTAAGGTTAGCTAAGATTGGGTTGAGGTTTGGTAAAGTTGGGCGCCCGTCTCGAAAGAGCGGGCGCTTCGTTTTATATGAAAATAATTGCACATTCATGCTTTATTTTCATGCCCACCTGGATCTTTTATGCAATTCTTTCAATGCTCTTCGCGGGTGTAACTTCTGTTATTGCCAAATTTGGTTTAAAGAATGTAAGTGGGGATGCAGGCGTTGCTGTAAGAACAGCTTTTGTATTCCTGCTCGTTTGGCTCAACGCAATTTCATTCGGACACATAAAAGATTTTGCTCTGCTCTCTCGAAAAGATATTTTGTTTCTTGCCATTTCCGGACTTACAACAACACTTTCGTGGATTTTTTACTACAGAGCAATTAAGCTTGGAGATGTTTCGGTTGTTGCTGTGATTGACAAAGCAAGCATTGTAATTACTTTGATTCTTTCCTTTTGGTTATTGAAAGAACCTTTCACTTGGAGTATGGCAATAGCTGCAGCTCTGATTATTTCAGGCTTACTCGTACTGACGTTTAAATAGGTTTTAGAAAATTGCGCGGAACAAAAGGAACAACGACCCGCCCATGATCATCACCACTGGCAATGTAAGGAACCAAGCCATCAAAATGTTTCGCACGGTATCAGGCTGTAAATTCTTCACACCCTTGCTTGCTACCATGCTTCCCGCAATACCTGAAGACAACACGTGAGTTGTGCTCACGGGCCAGCCAAATCTTGATGACAATCCGATAGTCATTGAAGCTACTAATTCTGCACTTGCTCCTTGTGCGTAAGTGAGATGTTCTTTTCCAATTTTCTCACCCACTGTTTTCACTATTCGCTTCCAGCCGATCATTGTGCCAAGACCCAATGAAAGCGAAATCAAAATTATCACCCAACGTGGAGAATAGTCCGTGACTTTGCGAACGCTTTTCAATTCTTTTTTAAGAATGTCTTTTTCATTTTCGCTCAATCTCACTTCTTCTTTTTTAATAAGTGAGTTTATATTTCTATCGATCAACATCACATCCTTGCGTACTTCAAATTTTTTCTCTTTTGGAATATCATTTATAGAAGAAGATGAGGCAAACACTACTTGCAAATTTGAATTCATCGCCCTAGTGTCAGTCAATCTTTGTTTGTCAAGTTGAGATAAAGATGTGGAATCAATTGAAGCAATTACTTGCTCAATTTTCTTTAATGATGAAGGCAGTTTTGAGGGGTCAAATGCCGCATCAAGCGCAAAGTAACTAGGCACAATTCCGATCAAAATCAACATCACTAAGCCAACACCTTTCTGTCCATCGTTTTGTCCATGAAAGAAACTGACGAGTGTACAAGTGAGGAATAGAACTGCACGAACTCCGATTGGAGGTGGCTGATTCTTTTTTGGTTCTTTAAATAGCATGTCTTCCATCGGTGTTTTGCGAGTGATAACACGAATGAAATACATTAGAATAATAGTCATTGTAAATCCAAAGAGTGGAGATACTAAGAGTGACAAACCAATCTCTTGCGCTTTGCTCCAGTTCACCGCATCACCAACCGCTTCTGGTAATACAGAATAAGCTAAACCCACTCCAAGTATAGAACCAATTAAAGTATGAGAGCTAGAGCAAGGGATGCCAAAGTACCATGTCAATAAATTCCAGAAAATGGCCGTGCATAGAAGTGCTAAAACCATGGCCAAGCTATGCGCAATATTTTGGTCGACTAATGTTTCTACTGGCAGCAAATTCACAATGCCCATCGCCACGGCTATTCCACCAGTTAATACACCAAGAAAATTCCAGAGTCCAGACCAAATAACGGCTATCCATGGCTTAAGCGTATTAGTATAAATGACGGTTGCCACAGCGTTGGCAGTATCATGAAAACCGTTAACAAATTCAAACGCACATGCTGCAAAAAGACAGATAACAAGTAGTGCGGAATAGCTAAAATCTAGATCAAACATAAAAATGGGTTAGGCAAAGGTAATTCCATTGGTAATGGCCAATGTTATGCCAATGTTACCATTTTTTCGATTCAAAAAAAGTGAAAGCTTAAGTAGTTTTCTTACGCGAAATCAGTCGGATCAAACTAATTAATGAGACTAAAATCCAGGCTGCTTCTAGAATAATAAAAGGCGTGTATTCAATTAAGACGGAAGCAAGACAAGCTAGACCTGCACCGATCAAATTCATTAAGATATAGGATATGCTTTCAGCAGATATTTTCTTGAGCAGGTTCAAGAGATAAGCAATGAGTAGAATTGCAACACCCAGAGAACCAATAAAATCAGATAAGTTCATCGACTAAATTTAGCAAATGAATCTCGAAAAGGTCGAACCGAACGACCGTTGGCAATGTAAATTAATACTGCTACTTTGCGCGTTACCTAATTGTAAACTTCATGAGTTTTGTTTCCGACCGACTTGCGGCCCTTCGCTCTGGTTTTACTTCTACATTTTGGATTGCTAATGCACTAGAGATTTTTGAAAGATTAGCTTTTTATGGAACGAAAGCTGTATTGGTTTTTTATCTGGCAAAAAAAGTGGGTTTGAACGAAGAAGCCGGAGCTCTTACTGGCTGGTTTACAACATTGGTTTTTTCATTGCCCATTATTGCTGGTGTTTTTGTTGATCGATATGGTTTTAGAAAAACATTGATGACATGCTTCGCCATTTTTGCAATCGGCTATTTCAGTATTGGAGTCGCAGGGTTAGAATGGGGAACATCTATTACAAATGTTATCGGAGTTCGTAACTACATGATTATCGCGATTGTGATTACCGCAATTGGTGGTTCGCTGATCAAGCCTTGTATTGTAGGTACAGTTGCAAAAACTTCAACGCCAGAAGCAAGGCCTCTTGGGTTTTCAATCTATTACACCTTAGTGAATTTGGGTGGAGCACTTGGGCCAATTGTTGCACTCAGTGTTAGAACTGATTGGGGAGTTGAATATGTACTCATCATGTCCGCGATTACATCGGCTTGTCTTTTTATTGGTACATTTTTATTTTATAAGGAGATTGATAACTCCGATGTTGAGAAACGCACACTAGGAAAAGTTTTCCAGGACATGGTGTTAGTCTTTAAGAATTTTAAATTCATTAGCCTACTGATTATTTTCGGAATATTCTGGTTGATGTTTTGGCAAATCTTTTATTTGCTGCCGCTGTACGCAACTGATGTTTTGAAATTTACCGAGTTTGAAAAACTGGAATCTCTTGATGCATTGGCTGTAATTATTTTAACAGTACCAATGGGCGCGCTACTTAAAAATGTAAAACCAATTTATCCACTGGTTGCCGGTTTTGTAATAGCAACTATCGCTTGGTTCATTGTTGGAACGATGGGTACGATTATGTTCGTTGTGATTGGCGTTCTGCTTTTCGGTTTAGCTGATGCAACACAAACACCACGATTCTATGATTATGTAAGTTCACTAGCTCCTAAACATCAAGTGGGTACGTTCATGGGATTTGCCTTTTTACCTGTTGCCCTTGGATCGTTGCCAGCAGGCTATTTATCAGATTGGCTTCGACTAAATTTCATGGAATCCAAACCATCTATGATGTGGTTTGTATTAACTGGCATTGGAATAGTGGGCACGATTCTTTTGATTGTGCATCATCTTGTTTACTCTAGGCCTTCAAGAAAATAAAGACATGGCTTACGACTGGACCAAGTTTGTTTTGCGACTCCCTGTGAACAAGGACTTGAAAACGATTTATCAAGCTTGGTCTACGAAAGAAGGATTGGAGAAGTGGTTTTTACGTCAAGCGAATTTTTTTTCGGAAAATGAAAAATCGATATCTATTCCTTCAAAAGGAAATAACTATCAATGGTTTTGGCATGGGTATCCTGATACTGTTTCTGAACAAAGAAAAGTCCTAGATGCCAACGGAAAAGATTTCTTTCAATTTGAATTTTCTGGTGGATGCATTGTATCGATTCGATTGAAAGAAGAAAACGGATTTACCTTGGTTGAACTCACACAAGAAAATATTCCACCAGACGAAAATCCTCAAGCTCATTTATACATTCAATGTCAACTCGGTTGGACATTCTATTTGACCAACCTGAAGTCAGTTTATGAACATGGCGTTGACCTAAGAAATAAAGATCAAAACCTAAAAAACGTAATCACTGCTTAATTATGTCAAATCCTTTTAAACCGTACATAGCGGCCGAGCAAAATATTGCAGAGCTCACAATCAAATCAATTATACTCGGATGTTTTTTCGGAATTGTTTTTGGTTGCTCAACAACTTACCTCGCAATCAAGGCGGGTTTGACAGTGACAGCGTCTATTCCAATTGCTGTGATCGCAATTACACTTGGAAGAAAACTTTTTAAGACTACAATTCTTGAGAACAATATTATTCAAACAACAGGCTCAGCTGGCGAATCAATCGCTGCTGGTGTAGCGTTTACACTTCCAGGTTTTTTGTTTTTGTCGGCAGATGAGAATGGCAATGTTAATAGCGCAGAATTTTTTAATTACTTCACTATATTTTCATTAGCAGCTTTAGGTGGAATGCTGGGCACAATGATGATGATTCCTTTAAGGAGGTCATTGATTGTGAAAGAACATGGAGCGCTTCCTTATCCTGAAGGAACGGCTTGCGCATCAGTACTGCAAGCGGGAGAGAAGGGCGGAGTATTTGCGCAAACTGCTTTCGTTGGAATGGGAGTTGCATTTGCTTATGCAATGCTGCAGAAGGTTTTTCATGTCATCGCAGAGACGCCATCTTTCGTAACAAAACAAGTAAATAAATTCTGGCCTTCGGCTACAATCAACGGAGAGATCACACCAGAATATTTGGGCGTTGGCTATATCATTGGTCCAAGGATTTCAGGAGTATTAGTAGCGGGTTCAGTATTGGCATGGTGGGCAATCATTCCATTGTTGGCCACATTGGTTCCATTCGAAAACGTAGCTCATCAGCTGGTGACGCTCGGTTATCTTAAAGATATTACTGTCGCTGGCGGTAAAGGCGGATGGGATCCGGTAGCAAAAACTTTTGCCAATCCAGCTACTGCGCTTTACTTCGCTTACATCCGACAGATCGGTGCAGGTGCAGTTGCAGCCGGTGGATTTATCACGTTGTTAAAAACAATTCCGACTATTGTCAGTTCTTTCCGAGAAAGCATGGGCTCACTCAAAGAAAAAGGAGAGTCTGGTGTTTTGCGTACTGAAAGAGACTTGTCTTTTAAAGTTGTGATCATTGGAAGTTTATTGTTGGTTGTCATAATAGCAATCCTTCCAAAAATTCCAGGAGATAGCTTTATGCAGAAAGGCCTTCTTGGAATTTTGATCATCATATTCGGATTTTTCTTTGTGACTGTTGCAAGTAGAATTGTTGGACTCGTAGGTACGAGCAACAGCCCAATCAGCGGGATGACAATCGCAACGCTTATGGGTACTTGCTTGATTTTTACAGCGGTAGGTTGGACAGGTAAAATGTATGAGCCAATGGCCCTTGTGGTTGGAGGAATCATTTGTATCGCTGCCGCGAATGCGGGAGGAACATCACAAGATTTGAAAACTGGCTTTTTGATCGGAGCCACACCTAGACATCAACAGATTGCTTTGTTTATTGGCGCGCTCGTTTCATCACTTGCGATTGGATTAATTGTCCAGATACTCGACACACCAACACCTGACTTGCTCGCTGTTGACCCTACTGCGAAACACGCTATTGGAAGTATAAAATATCCAGCACCTCAAGCAACTTTAATGGCTACACTTACCAAAGGAATTTTGTCTTTCAATCTTGATTGGCAATATGTGATGGTGGGATTATTTATTTCATTGACGCTTGAACTCTGTGGAATCAAAGCACTAGCCTTTGCCATTGGACTTTATTTACCATTGGCTACAACACTTCCGATTTTTATTGGTGGTGCAATCAAAGGAATCATCGACTGGAGAGCCGAACGTAGAAATGAAAAGAAAGAAGAAGATGATTTGGGAAGAGGCAATTTATTTGCCACTGGCTTAATCGCGGGCGGAGCAATTTCCGGAGTTGTAGTTGCGGTGCTTTCTGTGTTCTATTTCGATGCCCTTCAAAAAGTTAGTGTTGAGCATGGACTTTCGGAAATGCTAGGAGCAAGTGGTTATGAGATACTTGGTGTTCTTAGCTTTTTGGCTATGGCAATAATCTTGGCAAGAACAGCTGTTAAGAAATAATAATTGTCGGTTTCGGGATACCAAAAAAGGAGTAGGTAAGCGGGTGCGATCATTTTATGTAAACTGTCTTTTTTGAGTGATTTAGAATTTGGAGTTTTGCTAGATTTTAAAAACTCCGTTTACATGAAAAAAACGACATTTGCTTGTCTTTTACTCTCAGCAATCTTTGTTATACATAGTTGCCAAAAAGAGAGTCAAGACCCTCCAGTTTCTATTTTAGGATTTACACCTGCGATTGGCTTGGAAGGAGCCACTATTACAATTTCTGGCCACAATTTTAGTACTGATATTGCAAGCAATATTGTAAAGTTTAATGGCACTGTGGCATCAGTTACTAGTTGCACTTCAACAGCAATAAAAGTTACTGTCCCTTCTGGAGCATCATCAGGTCCAATAACTGTTACTAAAGGGAGCCGCACTGCCACGAGTGAATCAAGTTTTACTCTTGTGATGCCTGATGGCATTTCAAATTTTACACCTTCTAGTGGAACGGTTGGAACGCAGGTAACAATAACGGGGACTAATTTCGATCCAGTGCCAGCAAACAATGTGGTTATGTTCAATGGAACAAAGGCAACGGTCACAGCATCGACAAGCACAAGTCTAACAGTGACGGTGCCATCTGGAGCAACAACTGGTAAAATAATCGTTACTGTTGAAGGAGTCGCAGTTGCTTCTAGCTTGACGGACTTTAGTGTAGTTCCAGTAATTTCTGATTTTACTCCAAGTGGTGGATATGGTGGAGTGACAGTCGTAACAATTACGGGAACAGAGTGGGATCCAACGCAAGCAAATGATGTGGTTAAGTTCAATGGACAGACCGCAAGTATAACCTCAGTTACCAACTCTACTATTACAGCAACAGTTCCGGCAGGGACAGCGACTGGCCCGATAACAGTTACGGTAAATGGGCAACCTACTACAAGCTCTTCCGATTTTAATATTCTTGTACCAACCATTGCTAGTGTAAGCCCATTAAATGGACCTAAGAATACAACCGTAACTATTACTGGAACCAATTTTGATTTGACACCATCTCATAACCAAGTGATTTTTAATGGTAAAGTTGCCACTGTAGTTTCAGCAACTAGAACTCAACTCACCGTTCTTGTTCCACAGGGAGCTGGAACAGGACAAGTAACACTTTCAGTAGATGGAACTCCTGCAAACAGCAATGGCGAAGTTTTTCAATTCAACTATGAGTTGACATATACCGCTTCAACTTTTGCTGGTGGTTCGGGAATGGGGTATGTCGAGGGAACTGGTACGGGAGCTCAATTCATGTCGCTTGGAGGAATTGCGGTGGATAACCAGGGAATGATTTATGTAGCTGATTTTAGTCGTATTCGTAAGAATTACGCCAGATGGAGTAACCTCATTATTCGCTGGAGATGGATCTGATTTTTATTTGGAAGGTACTGGTGCTTCTGCAGAGTTTAACCATCCGTACGGAATAGTAATTGACAATAATGGAAATCTCATAGTGGCAGATGTATTTAATAATAGAATTAGAAAAATAACATGGCAAGGAGTTACAAGTTTATATGCCGGAAATGGTACTCCAGATGCGAGCGCATACTTTCATTATCCTTATGCTTTATCACCTGGCAATGATGGCAACTTATTCACAAGTCAAATTCAATCCTGACCAACTCAAAAAGATCGCACCAGGTGGTTCTACAACTTTTTTGGCTGGAGCTGGGGCCGAAGATTATGCAGAAGGTACTGGGGCTGGCGCAATGTTCAACTACCCTGAAGGTTCCACGGTTGATGGAAATGGAAATATTTATGTTGCTGATAGGTTTAACAATAGGATTCGTTTGGTAACCCCCTGAGGATCTACGAGCACATTTGCTGGAGGTACAAAAGGATACGTTGAAGCCACTGGGACAGACGACAATTTAACAACCCGAGAGGAGTTGCATTCGATGGTCAAGGGAACCTTTATGTTACTGACTATGGAAATAATCTCGTTCGCATGATTACTCCAGATGGTGTTACCCATAAGATTGCCTCTGTCACTCAATGCCTATCCATTGCACTGGATGGTAATGGAAATATTTAGTGTCACCGGCAGGCGGAGGAACTATGATAAGGAAGATTGTGGCCGATTAAGGATATTAATTCAATAAATCTTTTTGGATTGATTGGGTTTCTTCATTCATCGCTTGTGTGTATGATTTGAAAGTTGAAGCATTTTTATACTAGACTTAACGCTAATATAAAACTTGATCTTCGGCTCAGTCCCAGATGGCCTGACAGATATTTTGCTTCCATTTTCAGTGTAAAATTGGAGTACATCAGATTTAGGAAGATGAATGGTGAGGTTTAACCTGTTAAGATATTTTTTTCAACGCTTAGTTTGTAGTCAAGCAGTCGTGCGATTTTTTCCCCAGCAATTTTTTCTGGAGGATTATTTCTGAATTGTTCCATCATCTCCTTGATCTAGGTGCTGTTCGGATTCATCGTGTTTCCCTATTAACCTT
>JASGIR010000062.1:0-28961 GCA_049840975.1 Cyclobacteriaceae bacterium
TTTTTTACCATTTCAATTTTGACAACGCCTTTATCATGATCAAAAGTGACCAACTCTGGTGTCGACTCGCGCGCTTGCTTGGGGGCGTAAATTCCGGCTGCAATTCCACCAAGTCCAAAAACAGGGAATAGAATCCTGAATAACATATTGGGATATTCCCAATTGTCCATTCCCAAATTAAAGCCAATGCCTATGAGGAGAAAAATACTACCAACTACAATAAAAACAGTAGCAGCGCAGCCTGTGGAGTTACGTTGAAAAACTATTTTGTGAGGATCTGTCGAAACTATGCTGTAAGCCATACCTCTTCAATCTCCACATAAGAATGAAGAAAATCAAGGGCTAAAAATCGAGATAGCCTTCGGGCAATTGAAGTTTGATATGTCGTTTCGATTTATTTACACTAGTAACAAAAGGCGAGTTGATGGGTACAAGAATTTCTTTTTCGCCTTGAATCGATAAAATTCGATTTAATCCCTGAAGTTGAATTTCTTTAACCGAACCGAGGTCCCCGTAAGTTTCATCTTCCACAGAAAATCCAACAACTTCGTCATCATAGAATTCTCCTCGTTTCAATTTTGGGCGGGTTGATTTTGGAAGATAAAGACTTCTTCCTTTAATCATCTCAGCTTCCTCAATAGAATCAACAGTTTCAAATTTTACGAATGATTTATCTCCGCGATTGGAAATGCTTTCAATAAAATGAGGAACTAAACTTCCGTTGATGTCGACAAACAAAGAAGTCACATCGTCTAATTCAATATCATTTTCAAAAACAACAGAGACGCCACCTTTCAGTCCATGTGTTTTAGAAATGTATCCGACTTTAAAACAATCTTCGATGTTCATTTTATTTCAATAAAAAATGCCAGCACAAAGTACTGGCATTTCGAATTTCATTTTCAAAAAATTAAGCCTGCGGCTCTGCGGCAGGTGCTTCTTCAGCAGCAGGTGCAGCAGGAACTTCGGCCTTCTTGCGAATAGCCTCAGCGCGAGCTTCACGTACTTTAGTCTCAGCGTCTTTGCGAGCTTTAGCTGTGTCAGCTTTGCTTTTCGCAACGCTGTCAATTTTAGACTGAATTTTAGCTTGTTTAGCCTTCATCCAATCAGCCAATTTTGTATCAGCTTGCTCTTGAGTAAGAGCGCCTTTATTCACGCCAATTTGCAAATGTCTTTTGTACAAAATACCGCGATATGAAAGTACAGCACGGATAGTATCTGAAGGTTGTGCACCATTCATCAACCAATGAAAAGCGCGATCATCTTTCAATTCGATTGCTGCTGGAACCGTAAGCGGATTGTAGGTTCCGATTTTCTCAATGAACTTGCCATCACGTGGCGATCTGGCATCTGCTACCACTACATCAAACATTGCCAGTTTTTTGCGGCCTCTGCGGGCCAATCTAATTTTTACCATTGTGTTTTAATTTTGGATCTCGTCCGTTTTTAAAAGGACTGCAAAAGTAAGGCTTTTTTCAAATCTGGCAACGGTATCGTGCAAAACAACCTTAAAATCGTGGAAGTAGACACCATTTTTTTCATTAAATCCGCATAGTAAAGCATTTCAGGTCAATGAATGCACATATTTGTTTACACGATTATTAAGTTTTAATAATTTTGGAATTCTGCTTAGGTTTGATTCCTTTCCGTCAAAGACTATGGACAAATACTCATACATCTCCAATGCTGACGCGAGCTATATCGATCAGCTTTATCAAAATTATAAGAAGAATCCGGCCGAAGTAGATCTTACTTGGCAAAAGTTCTTCGAGGGCTATGATTTCTCATCACAACGCTTTGGCGAGAATGGCCATGCTGAAGTTGGTGGCAATATTAAAGAAACGCAAGTGCGTACCTTAATTTTTGCTTACCGATCTTTCGGCCATCTCAAAGCTAATACAAACCCAATCCGCGAACGCAGAGATCACGGTGTGAAATTGGATCATACCAACTTTGGTTTGACAGATGCTGATCTTGACACTGAGTTTGATGTGGCATCCGAAATTGGAATGCCGAAGTCTTCATTGCGAAAAATTATTGAACGACTAAAGTTTCTTTATCTGGGAACAATAGGCTTCGAATTCAATTTCATTAGAAATGATGCCGTTCGCGAATGGTTCAATGACAAAATTGAAAGAGAGTTCTTCGGCTACAATCCTAGTCGTGATGAAAAGAAGAGCATCCTTAGCAAACTAAATGAAGCTGTTGTTTTTGAGAATTTTCTTCACACAAAATTCTTGGGTCAAAAAAGATTCTCACTTGAAGGCGGAGAAAATACAATTCCTGCCCTTCAAACTATAATAAATAAGTCAGCCGAACTTGGCGTGAAAGAAGCTGTGATCGGTATGGCCCACCGTGGTCGCTTAAATGTGCTTACAAATATTCTTGGCAAGGTCTACGAACAGATTTTCAGTGAATTTGAAGGCAACGTAAATCCTGACTTGACCATGGGTGACGGTGACGTGAAATATCACTTAGGTTATTCAAGTCACATTTCTACTCCTTCAGGAAATAAAATCTATGTGAAGCTTGCGCCTAACCCTTCGCACCTTGAAGCTGTTAACCCTGTAGTTGTTGGCTACACTCGCGGACAAATTGATGATGAATACAAAGGCGTGAACAGCGCCATGGCAATTCTTATTCATGGAGATGCAGCTATTGCCGGACAGGGAATTGGTTACGAAGTAATTCAAATGTCTGGCTTGCCTGGTTATACAACGGGTGGAACAATTCATTTTGTGATCAACAACCAGGTTGGTTTCACTACAGATTATGATGATGCTCGCACGAGTATCTATTGTACTGATATTTCAAAAATTGTTGACGCTCCGATTCTCCACGTTAATGGAGATGATGCAGAGGCGGTAACGTTCTGCTCAAACTTAGCTGTTGAGTATCGTCAGAAATTTGGTAAGGATATTTTCATCGACATGTTGTGTTATCGCAGACATGGTCACAACGAAAGTGATGAACCTAAATTCACTCAACCTAAGTTGTATAACCTCATCGCGAAGCATCCAAACCCACGTGAAGTTTATGTGAAAAAATTGATTGAGCGTGGTGACATGGACGCTACTCTTGCTGATGAGCTCGACAAAAGTTTCCGTAATCAACTTCAAGACCGCTTGAACGAAGTGAAACAAAAACCTCTTCCTTACAAAACTCAAAAAATTGAGGAAGAATGGGAAAAACTTCGCAAATCAAAACCGGAAGATTTTGATCAATCTCCTGATACAAGTATCAAGCAAGCTGCGGTCGACAAAGTTGCAAAAGCATTGATCACAATTCCTGAAGGTTTCAAACCTTTGAAGCAGATTGAAAAGCTTTTGAAAGATCGTAAAGCTGCATTCTTTGATGATAAAGTATTAGGCTGGGCCGAAGCTGAATTGCTTGCTTATGGATCTTTGTTACTTGAAAAAGTCCCTGTACGTATGTCGGGACAAGATGTGAAACGCGGAACATTTAGCCATCGCCACGCTTATTTCTTTGATGCGAATACAAATGAACCCTATTGCTGTGTCGATAACATTGAGGCAAGCCAACAGAAATTCAATATTTACAATTCATTGTTGTCCGAATTTGGTGTACTCGGTTTTGAATATGGTTATGCCATGTCAAATCCGCATGCGCTAGTGATTTGGGAAGCACAGTTTGGTGACTTTGCTAATGGAGCACAAGTGATGATTGATCAATTCATTTCAAGTGCTGAATCAAAATGGCAACGCATGAATGGCATCGTTTTACTTCTTCCTCACGGTTATGAAGGACAAGGACCAGAGCACTCTAATGCGAGACCAGAACGCTTCTTGCAGCTTTCTGCAGAGTATAACATGGTGGTTTGTAACCCGACAACTCCAGCCAA
The DNA here is from genome assembly GCA_049840975.1 of Cyclobacteriaceae bacterium. Taxonomy (GTDB): domain Bacteria; phylum Bacteroidota; class Bacteroidia; order Cytophagales; family Cyclobacteriaceae; genus ELB16-189. The sequence goes on from JASGIR010000062.1 coordinate 3,863, forward strand.
TATCTTCCACTTGTTGAGAAGGCAGGTGACTTGGGATTTCCGCAAGCCTTGTATTGTATTCTCACCCAAATCTTTGTTGCGTCATCCATCTGTAGTCTCTCCGATGAAAGATTTCACAAAAGGATCTTTCCAAGAAGTAATTGATGATCCTAATGTTGATGCAAAAAATGTGAAGCGAGTAGTACTCTGCACTGGAAAAGTATATTACGATTTGCTTGATGGTCAAACCAAAAAGAAAGTTAAGGATGTTGCAATCGTTCGGATTGAGCAATTACATCCTTGGCCAGAAAAGCAATTGAATGCCGTTTTGAAAAAATACAAAGGAGCAAAAATCACTTGGGTGCAGGAAGAACCAGCGAACATGGGATATTGGTCATTTGTATTGCGTAACATGCAGGGACTAGATTTGATTTCGCGCAAAGCAAGTGCATCACCAGCAACTGGCTTTAAGAAAGTGCATGATGCTGAACAGCAAAAAATCGTTAATCAAGCTCTCGACTGATTCTGATGAAAGATTTTCTGATTCTATTTCGTGAACCAGATGGAAGAATGGACAAACATTCTGACAATGACAATCTTGCCCATCAATCGAAAGTAAAGGGCTGGATGGAATCACTTGTTAAAAACGGAAATCTTTCAGGCGGTCGTGCTCTTTCCTTGAATGGAAAAGTAATTGACACAAAAGGCCAAGTTCACAATAATATTTATAAAGTAGGGACGGAAATCGTGGGCGGTTATATTCTTCTAAAATCAAATGATCTTGATCAAGCAACGGGAATAATAAAATCTTGTCCGATTCTTGAACGAGGTGGGTTTGCAGAAATAAGGGAAGTCATTTAAAATATTTTCACTAAAAAAATTATTATGGCGCAACAAGTAAAAGTTCCAACGGTAGGCGAATCGATTTCTGAAGTAACGATTGCCAACTGGCTAAAAAAAAATGGAGACGCTGTGAAGATGGATGAAGTGATTGCTGAGCTTGAGTCTGAAAAGGCTACTTTCGAGCTCACCGCACCTCAAGCCGGTATTTTAAAAATCACAAAACAAAAAGGTGAAGTCGTTCCTATTGGAACTATCATCTGTGAAATTGCTGATGGAGCTGCTGCTACTTCGTCCGCGCCAGCACAAACAACCACACAACCAGCATCAACACCAGCACAAAAACCTATGTCAACTGGAGCAGTTAAAGAAATGAAAGTCCCGCCTCTTGGCGAGTCGATTACTGAAGTCACAATCTCCACTTGGATGAAGAAAGATGGTGATTTAGTGAAGCTTGACGAAGTGATTGCCGAAGTAGAATCTGACAAAGCAACCTTTGAATTGCCAGCTGAGGCTACAGGTATCTTAAGAATTGTTGCGAAAGACAAAACAACATTGCCAATTGGAGGATTGATATGCAAAATTGAAGTGACAGATGGCGCTGCTGTTTCATCTGCTTCTACAGCACCAACTTCACAGCCTACTGCCGTTTCTTCTTCTTCAACCAATTATGCAGCCGGCACTCCTTCACCTGCCGCTTCAAAAATTTTGGACGAAAAAGGAATTTCGACTTCACAAGTTAGTGGCACAGGCGTGGGTGGAAGAATCACGAAAGAAGATGCTGTAAAAGCTCAAGTTTCAACTCCAGCTAAAGAATCTAAACCTACTCCAGCGTTGACACCTCCAGTAATTGCGTCAGGCGGAGCGCGTACGGAACGCAGAGAAAAAATGACTTCACTTCGCAAAACGATTGCTAAGCGATTGGTTGCTGTGAAAAATGAAACCGCAATGCTCACTACGTTTAACGAAGTGGACATGAAACCAGTAATGGATTTGCGTTCTAAGTACAAAGATCAATTCAAAGAGAAATATGGTGTCGGCCTTGGCTTTATGTCATTCTTTACAAAAGCCATTTGTGTAGCTTTAAAAGATTTCCCTGCCGTCAATGCTTCAATTGACAAAGACGAAATTATTTACCACGACTATTGCGATATCTCTATCGCAGTTTCAACTCCGCGTGGATTGGTTGTTCCGGTGATTCGCAATGCTGAGTCGCTTTCTATGGCACAAATTGAAAGTGAAGTTGTGCGCCTTGCTACAAAAGGCCGTGATGGAAAACTCTCAATTGAAGAAATGACTGGTGGAACATTCTCCATTACTAATGGTGGAGTTTTTGGTTCAATGCTATCAACTCCAATAATTAATCCTCCACAATCAGCGATTTTGGGAATGCACAATATCGTTGAAAGACCTATTGTTCAGAAAGGCGAAGTTGTGGTACGACCAATAATGTACGTTGCGCTTTCATATGATCATCGTATCATTGATGGCCGCGAATCTGTAAGCTTCCTCGTGCGTGTGAAGGAAATGCTAGAGGATCCAGGAAGGTTGATTTTGGGAGTCTAAATCGAAAATAAAACAGCAAGTGAGAATTATTTTCGTTTTCCTCCTACTTGCTGTTGACCTCCAAACTTCGGTTGATAAAGCGTATCTGCTTGGAAAGTTTGATCCTTCAAAGGATTCGCGATTCATTCAACTAACTCCTGCTCACGCTAAAGGGAACGCTATTAATCGTTTTCTTCGCAGCGAAACTTTTGAGGCTTTCAAGAAAATGGCTGAGTCTGCTAAGAAAGATTCCATTACTCTTTTTATCGTCTCTGCAACTCGGAATTTCGATTATCAAAAAAAAATATGGGATGATAAGTGGACAGGCAAAGTAAAAGTGAAGGAAAAAAATCTCTCGACCGTTAGCGACCTGACTGAACGAACAAAAAAGATTCTGTTGTTCAGCGCCATGCCTGGAACATCACGCCATCATTGGGGAACCGACATCGATATAAACGAAGCCGAAGAGGAATATTTTGAATCTCGTGAAGGAAAAAAAGCATATCAATGGCTAACAACACATGCTTCAGAGTTTGGCTTTTGTCAGCCTTACACTTCTAAACATAACGGCCGGACCGGCTATGAAGAAGAAAAGTGGCATTGGTCATATATGCCACTTTCCAAAAAATTTCTCGAAGAATACACTAAGCAAATTTCATACTCAGACATCAATGGCTTCAGCGGAAGCGAAACTGCTGAGAACATTCAGGTCATTGAAAAATATGTCAAAGGCATTGCTTGTGAATGAACACAGAACTAAACGACCTTCTTCCTGATTTGCTTTGCATAAGTTCTGCTCACAGGAAAACTCTTTCCACTTTGCATTTTCACGACCATTCCACCATTGAAGTGGCGTTCAATCTCTTTCAAAAAATTAATATTGACGATCGTAGAACGATGGACTCGGATAAAAATATCAGGGTTCATGATTTCTTCAAGCTTCCCAATCCCAGAAGAACTCACGAACTGATCATTCTTGGTTGTGATAATTGTATAGTCGCCTGACGCTTCCAGATGTAAAATTTCTTCCACCGGAAGGCTAAATAGTTTTTCTGATTTCTGGACAAAAATGTGTGATTCATAAGTTCCACGAACTTGTGCAGGACGCATGCTTCCAAGCAAATCATCAATACTGCCTGACTCAGTTTTCTTGCGCTTCATCGCGCGATCAACTGCTATCTTAAATCGTTCTTGATCCAATGGCTTAAGCAGATAATCGACTGCATTTTTTTCAAAGGCTTGAATCGCGTATTGATCGTATGCTGTTACAAAAATCACATAAGGCTCGTGATTGATGTCATCAAGAACGTCAAAGCCTGTCATGCCTGGCATTTGCACATCAAGGAAGATCAAATCTGGTTTCAGTTTATCAATGGAAGCAACTGCATCATTTCCATTGGAAGCTTCTCCGATCAATTCGATTTCTGGAAATGATTCCAGATATTCTGTTAAAAGTTCGCGCGCCAGTTTTTCATCATCAATAATCAGACAGGTTGTTTTGTTATTGCTCATAAATTAGGGTTTCAATTTCTGTTGTATTCGATTTCCTTATTGGTTCTTTGTCTTCGATATAAAAATTGACTGAATAGCCTCCTTCACTAGCTCGAACGCGAAGCTTTGATTGAGGTCCAAAATAACTTCGCAATCGCAGATCGGTATTTGCCATACCAATTCCACTTGAGCTTCCATCCATTACTTTCTTTGCTTTTGTACCAAGACCGTTGTCTTTTACTTCAAAGAAAATTATGCTACCAGACCTTCTTACCGTAAGGGAAATTGTTCCTCCATCTTCTTTTGGTCCGATACCATATTTCACTGAATTTTCAACAAGAGGTTGCAAAATCATCGGTGGAACTTTCGTGTTAAGGCAGGTCGGGTCAATATCGCGTTCAAATTTTAAGCGCTCCCCAAACCTCACTTGCTGAATTCTCACATAATTTTCGATGAACTCAATTTCTTTCGAAAGCTTCACCATTTGTTCGCCATGAGCATCCAATGCATACCGAAACACATCTGAAAGCTGCGTAATTAGTTTTCTTGCTTGCTCCTTGCTGGAATGAACTAAAGTACTGATCGAGTTTAGCGTGTTGAAAAGAAAATGAGGGTTGATCTGAGATTTTAAGAGAGAAATCTGCATCTCGCGATTTTTAATAGCGAGTTCACTCTTCTCCAACTCTTCTTGTTGAAGTCCTTGGAAATATCTTATAACATAATAAACACCGACTGTTATAATGTATTGATCATGGAATCGCAATGCCTCCCAGCTCAAAAGTTCGAGCATATATTCTTCCCAGTGGTCGAAATACACGAGGCCCTCCATATAATCTGTAAAAAAATAGGAGAGCGTACCCATCGTGAAGAAAAATATGATCAAACCTATGATGTGCCCGATCACTTGAATGGGCGGGCGGAATCTAGAAAGCCAGTGGGACCACAAAAAAATCAAAACGATAAAAACGCACAGCGCCTCAAACAGAAAAAGCGCGTTCCACAACACATAATAGGCTGGATTTACAAAGCGCCACTCAACAATTGCACTGACTGTAAAATTCAAAAAATACCATAGGCAGATGAGGCCATAAGCCATCTTCCAAATCTTCGGTATTTTATCGAGCAGTTTCAAAAGACAAAAATTCTTCGATAAAGTTAATCAATCGAATCCACTGACGACCAATGGAATAAAACAACGATAAGTGGTCTTTTACGACTGTCAATTGAACCAGCAAAAACTACCAAAGTCGTAACTTTCGGAGTCAATGAGACTATCGCTGCTAGTTTTTTCATTGTTTATCGTTGGCTTGGTAAGCGCTCAGCAAATTACGATCTCCGGAAAAATCCATGACAAGGACACTAAAGAGCCTTTACCCTTTGCATCCGTCTTTATCACTGGAAAACCCATTGGCGTTGTAGCCAACGAACAAGGTGAATTTGATTTTCATATCCCAGTCGACTTAAGAAATGACATCTTAAGTGTGAGCATGATTGGATATGCCACTTTCCAAGCCCCTGTTTGGTCTTTGCTTAACAAGTCTGAAGCTCAACCCATTATCATTGAATTGTCAGCTGCTGCAGTTATGCTAAAGGAAGTTGTTATCACTGACTCACTTCGTGCTGGCGAAATTTTAAAACTAGCGCTCTCACGCATTGAGCAGAACTATCCGATGAAGCCATTTGCCATGGACGGATTTTACCGCGATGTAAAAAAATTGGGTGGCACTTATATTTCCTTGCTTGAAGCTGCGGTAAAAATCTATGATGACAACTACACGGCTCCAAGAAATAAATTCAGGTTGCGAGAACGAGTTGCCTTAAAAGAAGTTCGGAGAAGTTTAGGTTACTCAAGTAAGTTCACTGATTTCTTTGACAGCGAAAATCTGCTCGAAGATTTGCTAACCAATAACAATGTTCGCTATCGTCAGTTTCCTGAAGAATCTGATTTTTATAAAAACATTCATTTTGATGACGATACTTATTATTACGACCGCGAGGTTTTTGTGCTTACCTACAAACAAGACTTTTCTTTGCGTCTATACATTGACAAAGCAACTTACGGCATCGTACATCTCGAGTACGAAAATGATCATCAGGAAGATCTAGAAAAGAAACATGATCTCGAAAGTAAGTTTGCCAAAATCAAACGTATAATTGATTTTAAATTTATTGAAGGCAAACTCTTTTTAAATTATCTCTCTGTCATTTCTCAAGTAAATTGGTATGATCACAAAACAGGTAAACTAAAATTCGAGGCTGAGTTACAAAGGCAATTGCTTATCAATAACATCGATGCCAATCCGAGGACCAGAATAAGTTTAGCACAAAAAATGAAGAGTTATGGTCTTCAGTATCAAGATCGAACGTACAATAAATTATTCTGGGATAATTACAACGTAATTAAGCAAACACCACTTGACAAAAAAGTTATTGAAGATCTCGAACGGGAGGAACCGCTTGAAAAGCAATTCAAACAATAGTTTAAGAAAATATTTTTTTTGCTTCCTCTAATAATTCGTTTTTATCAATTGGCACAACGCCAACATGCTGACAAACCAAACCACCAGCGAGATTACTCAATCCCGCTATCATCTTGGCGTCCAACTGAAGAGCTGTGCAGAGGGCAGCAACGCTGACTACAGTATCACCAGCACCAGAAACATCAGCAATCTCACGCTCGTGCGCAGGAAGCTTTGCCTTTTGGTTTTGATAGTCTATGTAAACCCCATACTCAGATAAGGTCACCATTATTCCCTGAGCCTGCAATTTCTCTTTCAACAATAATGATGCTTCCTCCACTTGTTTTTGATTTGAAGCGCTCACTTCGATTTTCAATCCTTCACGAAGTTCTTTCAAGTTTGGTTTGAATAGAGATACATTTTTGTAACTAAGAAAATTTCTCTTCTTAGGATCAACCACTGTTGGAATATTTTTTTGCTTAGCCAGCAATACGGTGTGTGAGATAATTCGTTCATTGATCGCGCCTTTATCGTAATCTTCAAAAACCACAACTTGACATTCTGTTAGCAATTTTTCAATTCGTTCGATCAAAAGTTTTTCTTCAGTAGCATCAGCTTCGCGATCAGACTCTTCATCCACACGGACTACATGCTGATGACTTGCAATCACACGCGTCTTCACCGTAGTTGGTCGATTATTGCTTATCACAATTCCCTCCTTACTCATCCCTTGCTCATCGAGGCGTTGAATCAATTTCTTTCCATCGTCATCGTTACCAATAAGTGCGCATAAAATCGGAGTTGCTCCCAACGATTTTACATTCAATGCAACATTGGCAGCGCCACCTAATCTGAAGTCTTTTTTCTTTACATTAATTACGGGTACGGGAGCTTCTGGCGAAATCCGTTCAACTGCTCCCCAGATGTAGCTATCGAGCATCACATCACCAATGATCAAAACGCGAAGTTTACTAAATGAATTAAATATCTCTTCGATGGTTTTCAATCGCCTATTTATTTAAGTGTAGCTAATGCTGCTTTCATTCGCTTCATGGCTTCAATTAAATCTTTTTCCGAAGCGGCATAAGAAAGCCGAACGCAATTTTCATCTCCGAATGCTCCACCTGGCACTAATGACACGTGACCTTTTTCAGAGCATCCACAAACAAAAATCATCGCTGTTGTTGATTTTTTTATCGCCATCCGATTTTCCAAAGTATGAACTCACATCAGGGAAGAAATAAAATGCCCCTTGAGGAAAATTTGCTTTCACGCCTGGAATATCTTTCAGCAAATCATAGACAATTTGTCTACGCTTATGATACTCTTCAACCATTTTATGAGTAGGAGTAAGATCTCCAGTGATAGCAGCAAGGGCACCACGTTGTGAGATAGAACAATTGGCCGAAGTAATTTGACCTTGCACTTTATTGCTTCCATCCGCTACCCATTTTGGGGCCGCTATATAACCCACACGCCAGCCTGTCATCGCAAAACCCTTCGCAAATCCATTCACTGTTATAGTTCTATCAAACATACCCGGCAACGAAGCCATACTGGTTTGATCTCCAGTAAAGTTGATGTGCTCATAAATCTCATCGGCAATCACCATTACGTTAGGCTGTTTCAATACAACGGCCGCGATTGCTTCCAATTCCTTTTTTGAAAATACTGAACCAGTAGGATTGCACGGTGACGAAAAGATAATTGCTTTCGTTTTTGAAGTCATCGCCTTCTCGACTTGAGCGGCAGTGACCTTAAAATCATTTTCGATAGTACCTTTCACCAAAACTGGTGTCGCTTCCGTCAAACGCACAAGCGCATCATAACTTACCCAAAATGGTGAGAAAACAATTACTTCATCGCCAGGGTTAAGCAACGCCAACATCACATTTGCAATCGATTGCTTCGCACCGTTGGAGACAACTATGTTTTCTGCTTTATAAGGAACCTTGTTTTCTTTTTGATATTTAGCCGCGATCGCTTCACGCAAATCTTGATAACCCGCTACTGGAGGATACGCAAAGTACTTTCCTTCATCGATTGCCTTTTTAGCCGCATCACAGATGTGCTGAGGTGTCTTAAAATCAGGCTCACCAAGGCTCAAACTTATTATATCTATACCCTTATTCTTGAATTCCCTTGCTTTGGCAGCCATTGCCAGTGTTGCCGATTCTTCGATAGCGTTGATCCGATGTGAAAGTGTCATGTTCATTTTCCGAATTAAAATATTAAAGTCAAAAATAAGTAAATCATTTTGACGAAGAGCAATTGTATTTTTAAAAATCATATCTTGAGACATGCTCCACAGGGTCGCCACCAGACTTACAAACCGAATTTACAAGTTGCCAATCCTTGTGCTGATGCCACACAGTCGCTGCAATTGCCGATGTGTGATGTGCGATATATGGAAAGCCAACCACAACAAAAGAGAGATTTCTTCTGAAGAGCTAGCCAAACACATTTCAGCTTTTCAAAAACTGGGAGTCAAACAAGTCGCGCTATCAGGTGGAGAAGCATTGCTTCACTCCAATCTTTGGAAATTTTGCGATCAATTAAATTCAATTGGAATAAAGATCAGTCTATTATCTACTGGACTTGCGCTACAAAATAACGCTGCTGAGATTCTGAGATACTGCAATGACGTTATTGTATCCCTAGATGGAAGCAAAGAAGTCCATGATAGAATCAGAAATATTCCTAATGCATTTGATAAGCTTGCCGAAGGTGTAAATTCTTTAAAAGAAATTAACCGCTCTTTTTCAGTTACGGGAAGATGTGTTTTGCAAAAACAGAATTTCAGAGAGTTTTTCAATATCATTAAATCGGCCAAGGAAATTGGGCTAAATCAGATTTCTTTTTTAGCTGCTGATGTTTCGTCTTCTGCGTTCAATCACGTTGATATGAAACAAGAGCAGCAAAGTGAAATAGCTTTGAATGAAATTGAAACAGATGAATTCGAAGCGATTTTGAAAAAATCCTTCATTGATCTAAAAAAAGATTACGACTTAAAATTCATTGCCGAATCACCTTCGAAGATGCTTTCGCTAGTTCAATATTATCGTGCGCTATTAAGAAAGGATTCCTTCCCTAAAAAAAAATGTAATGCACCTTGGGTCTCGGCTGTTATTGAATCAACTGGTGATGTACTCCCCTGTTTTTTTCATAAGTCTTATGGGAATATCTATCAACAAAGTTTTGACGAAATAATCAATTCAAAAAACGCTATTGAATTCCGCAAAAAACTTGACATCAAGACGAATGCCACCTGTCAGCGTTGTGTTTGCTCCCTTTATGCTTAATCCAGCATTTGCCACAAAGGATTTTTAGGAAGGTGAGCCAACCTCAATTCGAATTTCTTTTTTAACGAATTGACGTTATAGACAGAATATTTCTGTTTACCAGAAATTGAAAAGGAATACTTAGCAGAACTGATTCCTGAAAGTTCATGATCACAAAGACGCAGATCACCTTGAACAAAAACTCCTTTAATATCAGAAGCTGTTATAGAAAATATGTTTTCGTAATAATCAGATTTTATGATTGGAGAAATCCATAGGTTGGCTCGATTGCCAATTTTTATCCGAGGAGCTTCAATATTAAAAATCGATGCTGGGGTTGATGTAACCATCTCAAAAATTTCTCGGGAAGTTGCTAGGCCTGTATTTTTTGCCGTTCGCATTTCGTCTAACAGTGTTGAAGTGCCTGTCATCGTTGAGTCTGTGCCAAGCGCAACGCTAATTTTATCTTTAATCAGATTTATTGGAGATGTCCGATTAAACATGAACAAATTAGATGATGGGCACCAAATGATAGAAGACTTAGCATTCTCTATTAACCGAATATTTTTTTCGTCCAATGCTATTGCATGAATAAGCGAAGTATTTTTTTGAAGCAAGTTTAACTCGTGTAGCTTTGAGATCTCCGTGCTTGCAAACTCATCAACGCCTTCACCAGCATGAATAACAAACGTTAACGTCTTTTTTTTGGGAAATTTTTTTAGAACATTTTTTTCAAAAGCTAAAGAGTGCGCCCAAGAAGTCTGAACAACTTCAACAGGAAATTTTTCTTTCGACAAAATCCTGTGCCATGGATTATGATGCACAACGGTGATAGCTCCAGAAATTAGATTTTTTATTCCTCCCCAAAACAACCTATCCTTAATATCAAGTCGTTCAATTTCGCGTACAGGAGATTCCTTTGGTTTATATATGTCATTGGCCCATTCTGTATAATTTTTATAAAGCGGTGTACCCATGTGTGGATACAGATTCATTTCAAGATGATCATGTGAATTGATAAAGCCAGGATAAAGGAAACAATTTGTGCCATCAAGGGTTAGTTCCTCTTTTAAGGGTGTGAGTTTACCAATTTCTGAAATCTTACCTTTTCCAATTCGCACATCGCATGTGTTGTAAATGTCGCCATCGGCCCAGGCAATATTTTTGATCAGAAAATTCAATTCTCTTTTTCCGGATTTTCATACCAAAGACGACTGGCTGATTTTGCCAACTGCGCTCCTTAAATTCTTCAATAAAGAAATTGCGGTTTGATGCTATTGAAAAGTATTCTTCAAAAAGATGAAGATAGTGTTCGACTTCAAAAGTCTTTCGTGATTTTGCGTCCGTGAAAGTCCTCTTTGCTCCATTCAACGTTTGAAATGGATGAAAGTCAGTGATCAGTAACATTCCTTTTGGAGAAATGTTCTCGATCAGATTGCCTAATACGAAATCTATATCTTTAATGTGCCCAAGTACGAGCGCACAAATCACGACATCAAACTTTCCGTTTACTTTTTCCTTTGATAAATCGAGGTTCTTAAACTCAGCTTCACGACAATTCTTCTTTGCTTCTTCAACCATGACCGGAGACAGATCTGTTCCGACTATACTTGACGCTCCTTTTTGTCGAACCAGATTACAAATCGCACCAGCACCACAACCTGCATCCAATACTGACTTACCATTAATGTCTGCAAGCCAGTTTAAAATCAAATTATCAGAGAATTTTTTTATGGGATTGGATTCATTCAAATAGGAATCAGCCCATCGGTTATAAGCATCCAGCGGATTCAATTTTTTTTTCGAAAACATCACATCCCTTGGATTTCAGGTTGGCGATATCGCAACCAGTATTTCATCAGCGCTTTTAATTCATACGGGTGACTGAAGAAATTAGAATTGTATCGGAAAGAAGATATCCACTTCATGGCGTAACGCTGCAATGCTGACAATTTATAATCGCTCACGGTTGGATATTGCGCGTGGATCACTGTTTCAAAATCATGGATGTAACGAATCATTTCAGGTTTGAGCCACGGTGTCAAAAACTCACGATGTAAATCAAAGTTGAGCCAACGCTCTTCCATCCACTCATCTAGCTTTTGAGGAAATAGAAATCCATGTCCAGAAGATTCCCGCATTAAATCAGAACCATCCGTTGGCACTGGTGTATAAATGTAAATTATGATTTCCGTTTTAGGATTAATCGACTTCACATCTTTGATAAATGCAACTTCATCATAAATCTGCTGCCATACTTGTTCTTCAGTTGGAGCTGGCAATCCAAGCACGAAGGAATACTCAGGGATGATTCCGATTTTTTTAATTCGTGAAGCAAATGATTTGATTTTTTCTCCTGTTTGCTTTCCGCCTTTATCCATTTGAGTAAGCAGTTTGTTATTACCGCTTTCAGCTCCAAAAAAAATCATGGTACAACCTGAATCGGCTATTGCCTGCAAAGATTCATCTGAAAACTGATCCATTGTATCTATTCGGCCTTCGGCCCACCACTTCATTTTTTCAGGCGCTATGAGTTTGGCGAATTCTACTGCTCGTTTCTCTGAAACAAAAAAATTATTGTCGTGAAATTGAAATGCGTTACCTCCGAACTTATCTTTCAAATATTTTAGGTCTTTGTAAATCAAGCTCGCGGACTTGCCTTTCCATCGGGCTTCAAAAATGGGGACCACACCACAAAACGAACAAGTGAAAGGGCAACCAATACTAGAATGATAAGCGATGGTTTTTGAACCAAGGAAAGTTTTTCCAAGAAAATTTTCGAGTGGATAAAAAGAATTCAGTTTATCATAGGGCAAGGATGGCAGCTCATCTTGTTCATACAGAGAAGCTTTTTTCGTTTTAAATACTTTACCTTCTCGAATAAAGATTAAATTCTCAATCGAGTCTAAAGGCTCATTGGCATTTAAAGCTTTGATAACTGCTGGAAAAGATTTGTCACCAGGCCCGTTGACCACCACATCTACAATTCCAGATTTGATTACAGTATTGTGATGATTGGAAGCAAAATAACCTCCCCAGATAATTTTAATTTCGGGAAAACTCTCGCGTATTGTTTTTGTAAACGGAATGGCCTGTCGAAGTTGTGGTCCCGGCATTACTGTAGAGGCAAAAAAACCAAATTCACCTGAACGCAAATAATTTAGAATTTTTGTGAGTGGATCTTTTTCTCTATTTCCATCTACAATTGCATAATCAACTACTCCTTCAATTGAAGCTGCAATAGCCAAAATCGCGTTGGGAATTACATGAACGGGATCACCAGCGCGAGGATTGAAGAGAAGTACCTTTTTCATTATCTGTCAGATTCAACCAAGCTATTAAAAAAATTCAAATAATTTTTGTTCGACCACTCAGATGAATATTCAGCAATATATTTTCTCGCGTTCGTTCGCAGTAATTTATATCGAATAGGATCATCGATCAATTTCAAAACAATTTCCGATAAAATTTTTGGATCACCTGGGGGCACAACTTCCGCTAGCCCTTTGCCATGATCAGATAAAAATCCTACAGCTGTGCCACAAACCACAACTCCGCTTGCCATTGCTTCCATCACCACCGCACACTCAGCTTCATAGTAAGAAGTATGCAGCAAAATGTGCTTATCCTTGAAAAGAGAATACAATTCATCATTCATTTTCGTTCCTGTAAATAAAACTTTGTCATTAATCTGCAATTGGTTTAAAAGGTCAGTCACTTCTTTGACCTGAAAACCATCTCCTACGATCGTGAGAGTACAATCCATTTTTTTTGCAATTAAGGCGAACGATTGAAATAAAGTGATTTGGTCTTTCACTCTATGGTAATAACCAATGTGAATAAAATTCACTGGCGTTCTAAGTTCCTTTTCTTGGTATGGGAATTTGTCAATTTCTATTCTTAGCGGCATGACACGAATTTCTCGTGATATTCTAAGATTCTGCGAAACAATTTTTCTTTGAAATTCGGTCAAGACAATCAGTTCATTCGCTTCAGCGCAGACCCTGGCGTTTATTTCTTTCAATTTCGGTTTTAGTAATTCACCATAATTGATGTCAGGCATCGAAACCATTTCATCAGCTATCAAATGAACAACAACAGGCTTTTGAAGAATACTCTTTAAAAAAACAGCGAGTCTTCCAGCTGGAAAAGTTGAGACTGCATACAAAATATCAAATGGTCGGTTGAAGTGATGACCGATAATTTTCATCAAAAGAAAAACATATTTTACTCGATAAAGCAATCGTGAGTTTGATATTGAATAGATTTTCAGACCGGCTGGCGGGCTCTTCAACTCCACATGCATCAATGAATAGAAATTGATATCAAAGTGATTGCTCATTTTTTTGACCATTGTATAAATCACAGGAACACCCTGTCCGAGAATTCCACCACCAATGTGGCCGAACCCAATCATCGCTATCCGTGATTTCTGTTTTTCCTTTAGGCCATTCATTAATCCTTTGATAACAACGAAATATAGAATCACCAAAAGATATAATCTGGGGTAAGCTGCTGCAGTTCCATTTTCTCCTAAATGAAAAAACCACGAATAAGGAATGAATCCAATTGCGACATAAATAGAAATTGCAATAAATGAATATGACTTATCGAAAATAAAACTGGACATCAGAATTATTATCGGAACAAGAAGTAAAATAAAATGATAGGATGCTGAAGCAGGGAATACAACCATTGCTGCAAGCGCTGGCAAAGAAAAATAAACCGCTTCCTTTTTCTCGTGGCTTCTAAATTGAAAAAGAATAATTGATGTAAATGTTCCGATTGAAATTATTATGAGCGCTAAGAATACATTTTTCAACATTGGAATGTTAATCCAAGGATGAGGATTAAATTCCGGATCAAGAACAAACAAATTTCTAAATAAAGATTCCCAAGATTGAAATTGAAAACTGTATGGATTCTGTCCTTGAAGATCTCCACCGATATGCGGGATAAGAGAAGATTTGAAAAACTCAGTCATAACTTCAGTGCCAAAAAAATAAAATTGGAAGCCACACAGAAGTCCGAGCAGTACAATAGAAAATGAACTCGTCTTTAGGTAAGTAATTCGTTTTAGTTTTTCATTTTCTAAAAAACCAAGAAGAAAAAGGGCGACAACAAGAATGATGGGAAAATATTTTATTGATATAAACAGTGCCAAAATTGTTGATGCCAAAATCGGTCTATGCTGATTTATTAGAACATACACATAGAGCAGTGCAACAGTCATGATCAGATACAACTGACCAAAAGCAACATTATTGATGAGGCTCAAGCCACCAACTAGAAGCGCAAGTAAACTTACAGACCAAGACCAATTGGAGATTTTTCTTACAACTGAAGTACCAATTACTATAAAAATCAAATTGATAATCATAAAGACTCGTTGAGCTGGAAGGGGCTCCAAAGAAGCGATTGGCAACATCACGAAGGCCGTGATTGGTGGGAAAGGCGCAAACTTTCCTGGAGTATCAATTCCGTATTCTTTGATTTTACTTTGAAACCAATCGTTGTCATAGATTTTCTCCAGCGGTTCTTTTGTCAAAAGGATTTTAGCAGAGACATAATAATTGGCAAAGTCGCTATTGATTCCTGTCCAAGCAGGCCTTACACCTTTAATACATAGTAAAACAGATAGACCTGCTATGAAAACATAAATCAATATTTGCTTAGCACGGCTCAACTCGTTAGTCTTTGATTCCTTCAGGAAAATTTACAAAACGTTGAGAAGAAAGTATCGAAAGAATATCCGTGCACTTTTTTGCAATAGCAGAAGGTTGCAAGCCATTCATACAATCAATTCGGCCGCTACAATGTTTTGCAACTTCTGAAGCTGGATGAATGAAGCAAGGCGAGCACGACAAATTCAACGTCACAGAATGAATATTTTCTTTTTGATCGTATCCAAAATGCTTTGGTTGCGTTGGGCCCCACAATGCTACAACTGGAACATTTAAATAGTGAGCCATGTGCAGCGGCATAGAGTCAACTGTAATGAGCATGGAAGATTTTGCGAGTTCAGTAGCGAGTTGGCTAAGCGACATTTTACCTGCTTCGTTATAAGTACTTATTCCATTTAATTGATTCATCAATGATTGCACAAAATTTGACTCAGAGCTTGATCCCGTAAAAACAAAATAGAATTCACGATTGTACTGATGAATCAATTTTATCGCGTCAGCGAATTGAGAAAGCAAATATCTTCTTGCGGGCAACAGATTGCTCGTGTTTATGTTTACGAGTATTCGATTTTTATCTATCTCGATCGGATGACTTCCTTTTTAAGCAAAGGTTTCATAGGCAATAGCTCAATGCATTTACCAAATATTTGGGTGAGTGAAAGTTCGTTTGCTGAGAAAACACTTACTGAAGTCGACTTCTTCGTTCGATCGGTTTCAAAAAAAATAGATTTTGAAGTAGTTCGTACTGAAAGAAATAGCCCGAAAGAGTTTACCGCATGTGAGCATCGCTCAAGATTAACGATTGCAGACGGAGCTATTGACTTCACTACTCTTGCACACTTTATAATGTCGATTATAAAATGAAAAGGATTTTGCGTTCGGATATAAATCGGATTTGGCACTTTGAGCCACTCACAAACATCTCGTTGATGATCAAAAGTGATTAGTCTCAATTTAGATGTGTCCACATTTGATTCAATACACATTTGATATAGCCTAATGATACTTCCCTTGCCCATGAGTTTGATGGCAATTACTTGTTCACCCGAATTGAGATTTTTAACAGACATTTCCTGGATACGCTCCAGAATCCATTTCAATGGAAAAAACAATCGATCAAAAGCAAGAAGAGTTGGCCTTGAGAATTTCATTGATAGATAAAAAGACTAAACAGAGATAATCATTTAGAGTGCTTCAAATCAATCCCGTCTTCTAAAAATACAGTTTTCTTGTTGGTTATCTCAAATGAAAAAAGAATGATGGTAAAAGTATAAATGCTTAAGTAGGATTTGAACAAAAAGCCAATTTTCCCCACGGCAGGTTGATAGATTGCAAACGCTAAAATCAAACTGATCAATATATATCCAATTATTTTAACTCGATCTAGTTTCAATTCTCTTATTTCAGCAATTGATTTTGAAATAAATGAAGGTATCATCGGCCAAATCAAAAGCAATGGCAGTAAAAACAATCTCGGTTCTTTTGCTAATGCTGTGATGAAAACAAGTATCGTATTCACTATTACTATCACTAAAAATAATTTAATCTGCCTTCGATTTGCTTTCGTCTCCTCCTGATATGCCCTAGTTGCTACAATTAGAGGAAGTCCAATGACAAGAAAAGCGTTGATCAATGAGACAAGGGATGTTTTAAGATCAAAGAAATTCTCTTTGAAGAAGTTAAATCTAGTTTGTGTTGTAAAATCTATGGATTGATTTCGCAGGTTAAAGTCAAGTATCAAAAAGAAAAAAAGGAAATAAACTATAATGGGTATAAACCATAGTAATTGCTTTGCACTTAGCTCACGATTTATCAAAAAATAGGGAAGCAAAAGAAAGCTAGTCTCGCGACTAACACACGCTATCGAAAAAATGATTACTGCTAGTAGTTCTTTCTTCTGAATAAACATCAACATCGAAAGCAAAATCAAAAAAAACTGAACCGGTTCATCATACATATGCATTGGTCCAAGAAACCCAAGGAGAATTGGGCACGATAAGATGAAAAAGTAGATGGCTAAATAGTTTTGCCTGCTTGAGTCCATTTTCTTCGCGATCCTACTGAGAATCATACAACTGAAAAAAAGCGAAGTCAGAACAATTAAATTAAATGAAAACTGAAAAGGGATTTTTAAATACACATTTAAGATTTTTTGAATCCCTGTGGTGATTGGTCTTTTCGCGAATTCGCTAAAATCCGTGCGATCATGATAAATCCTGTCGGCAACGTTGTTATTCCAAAAGGATTCTAGTTTAAGCGAAGTATTTTTTGAATTGCCGTTCATATAACTCGGCAGAACAAAATGAATCGCGGCAATAGCGCTAACACAAAATATTGAGGCGAATACCGGGTTTTTTAACAGAGATATAAATGTTTTAAAAAACATGCTAGACAATAAATATGATCACGTTTTAGACAATGAAAGATAAATATATTCATGTAAGGTAACCTTCCCTTCTGTCGAAATTCCAATCAATTGATCGCGAAAGAAATGGTATCTTGAAATACCCAAAAAAAGCCCTTCCATGAAGAATATTTTCATCCTTTTGGCTTCCCTGCTTTTTTTCAGCGATGCTTTATCGCAAAGCAGACATCGCAATGACAGTTTAAGGAGGCAACTCGTTAATAAAAAAGGAACAGCAAGATTTGATTTACTAAATGTAATTGCGTGGGGATATCGATTCTCGAATCAAGACAGCACAATTTACTTTGCACAACAGGCTTACGATTTAGGAAAAAAATTATCGTTGACTAAAGGTTTAGCAAAACCCTTGAATTACATAGGAGTTGCTCATGAGTACAAAGGCGAAGCCATTGAGGCTTACGATTCGTACAGCAAAGCATTGACGTTAGCAACGCAACAAAATGACGCTATCGAAGTTGCCTATGCAAATAATAATTCCGGGCGCCTATTTTTTGATCAAGGTAATGTTCAGCGTTCTCAAGAGTGTTATCAAAATGCATTGAAAATTTTTGAAAACCTTCACGATTCTTCAGGGCTTGCTTACGTGTACTTAAGCTTGGCAAAGCTTTATCAGTATCAAAAAAATTATAGCAAAGCCGAAGAATTTTTTACAAAGGTCTATCAGACTCGCCTGAAGATGCTGGGCAACCCAAATATTTCAGCATTGCTCCATTTGGGAATTTTCTATCGAGAATTTGGAAAATTTGAACGGTCAAACCTTTTTTTTCTAAAAGCTGATTCGCTTTGTAAGCGAAGGGGTGATGAAGTAACTCAAGCAGAAGCTAATCTTGAGCTTGCTGAAAATTTTCTTAAAGAGGGATCACCGAACGATGCTTACGCTTATTCGAAGAACGGACTTGCTTTGGCTATCAAGAATAATTTGAGCCGTGAATTAGATCGTGGTCAACTTTTAATCGGAAAAGCGCTTTACTCACTAAATGATTTTCCCAAAGCGAAACGATATTTTGAAGCGATTACTGAAAGTCGAAGATTATTTAGAGAACCGAAGATCAAGATGGAAGCATATTATTATCTCGGTCAAATCTACGGACGGCAAGTTGGGCAAGACATGAATAAACTTGCTAATCACAATCAATATCTGACGCTCAAAGATTCATTGAAAGAGGTCGATTTAACAAAGCAGATCAATCGACTCAAGTTTCAATTTCAAATGGAACTAGAGCAAAAGAAAAAAGAAAATACATTACTGAGAACAATTGAGTCGAAGAACAACACCATTATCAAAAAACAGCAAGTCATCAATATTGTTTATGGCGTTGTGCTGATTATTATCGTGGGTATCACTTTTGCCTTGTACCGCAATGTGCGGTTAAAACAAAGTCACAACATTGAGCTAGCGATGAAGCAGGAAAAGATTTTAAAACAAACGGATGAGTTGAAATTGAAAAATGCCGAAATCGAGCGAGTGAACTCCAATTTGGAAGTCTTGGTCGATGAACGCACAAACATTATCCGCGAGCAGCATCAGCGTTTGATTGATTATGCTTATTTCAATGCTCATCAAATTCGAGGGCCTCTTGCAAGAATTCTTGGCTTAATATCTGTTATCAATTTGGAATACCAAGGTTCATATGGCCCCTACATTAAAATGCTTGACCAAGCTGGAAACGATCTCGATTCAGCAATAAAAAAAGTAAACGATTTGCTGAACGAAGGATAAATCTATTTTAATTGAAAGGTCACTATGAGGTGATCTCCCCATCGGTTGAACGGAAATCTTTTTCTAATTCCTTCGTCCATGTGGTTTAAAAAATTGGTTAGCCTAGGAGATTTTTTTACAAAATTTATGGCAGAAGGCGGTGGTGAAATGACGCCCAAACCTTCACATCTTATCAGTTTAAATTTTGGTCCAAAAGATTTTTTTATCTCTCCAAGAGAATAATAATAGGTTGTGAAGATTTCCCCTTCCAAGTTCGCCTTCACGCCTTTTGAATTAAATCTTCTGAATGCTTCTTTCAATTTTCCTTTCAAAACCCAACTCCACTCCCAGGGTGAAACTTTAGGCATGATTACCCAAGTCACAAAAGCTCCTTCGTTGAGAAGTTGTGGCAAATGCACAACTACTTTTTCTAAATCATTAGTACAATTTAGTCCTCCAAAATTTGAAAAAACAAAATCGAATTTTCCGTTGACTGTGTTTAGTTTCTCGAATGAAACTTGTTGAACGGAGATATTTTTATTCAGTGAGTTCTTATCTATTTTCTCCTTGATCTTTTTTATCATACCGTCCGAAAGATCAGTAGCATGAACTGAGTGTCCACACTGCGCAAACCTGAGCGCATCTATTCCTGTGCCTGCATTTAGTTCAAGCATTCTAGAATTTGGCTTTAAGAATAAGTCGGTGTGATTATAAATTTTTTTTCGCCACCGTTGGAGAATCGGGTTAGCTAAATCCTCGGCATCAAAATGGTCCGATTGTTTTGTGAATGCAACATTTACATGCTGCCATTGATCATGGTCATCACGCATTTTGCAAAAGCCTCAATCTCCAACCTTGAATTACCGAAACAGGAGCATGATAAATCATTGATGCTATCGCTCTCAATTTAAAGTCTCTCCGTTGCAAATGCAGCCAGCCCCGCTTGATACGATATAAACTATGAACATATCGGTGGAGCAGCTTGTAAAACACTGGAGGGAAAGTGCTTTGATACATCATAGCTAAATCATCTGAGTCAGTCCAGTTTTGTTTCTCTCTCAGTTCGGCTTTCACATTTTCATAAAATTTTGTCCCAGGCAAAGGATATGAAACAGAAATTCCTATGTCATCAGGCATCATTCCTAAAAGCAATTTTATAGTCGCGTCCACATCTTCTTGATTTTCCCCTGAATAACCGAACTGAAGAAAATATCCTACACGTATCTTTTTCTTTTTTAATAACTCAGTCGCCCGTTTGATTTGTTCAACGGTAGTTCCTTTGTCCATGGCGTCAAGAATTTTTTGTGATCCTGACTCAGCACCAATCCAAATCATATCAGCGCCAGAATTGGCGAGCTCGTCAACCGCGTTTTCTTCAAGTAACAAATCGGCTCGTGATTGAATTTTATATTTAAACTTTAAATTCTTCTCGTTCACTAATTCTCTGAAACGTTTCAGCCAACCAGGTTTTAATCCAAAAATATCATCGCACATCCAAAAATGATCTGGTTTAAAACTCTTTAAGAGAAATTCTATTTCATTAACTACATGCTCTGGTGAGCGCGCATTGTATCGATTACCATAAATCGGTTTTGCACACCAATTGCATTTATATGGGCAACCTCGTGTAGTAGCGATGTTCAACGAAAAATATCCATACTTACTTTCCCAAACTTTACGGTAAGGCTCTATGTCAATTAAATCCCATGCAGGTAAAGGAAAAGCATCAAGGTCACGCATCACAGGACGAGATGAAGTAACAATTGTTTTGTCTTGAGATTTAAATGCAATACCCAAAATATTTTCTGGTGATTGATTTATTTTCAAGATCCGCAAAAGATCTTTTAAGGTTGATTCCCCTTCTCCACGAACTACATAGTCAACGCCTTGTTGAAAATATTTTTCAAAGTGATCTGTTGAATCTGAACTACACACAATCACTTTAGCGTGATACTTTTTTGCAATCTTGGTCATCTCAAAGGCGGCCTCGCGCATAGCAGTGAGGCACATCTTCGTCAAATAATTAAATCCATCATCATAGATGACAAGAAAATCCGGGCGATTATCTTTCAACTTGCCTTCAATCTCGCTCGGGTCATTCCGAAGAGCCGCGTCAAAAACTGAAACGTCAAAGCCGTCTTGCCGGATTACAGCAGCTGCCTGCAGCGTCCCTAACGGTGGATAAGGTTGTTTGAGTTTCCATTGTTTAGGATCGCGGACGTAGAAATAAGAATGTGTGAACAACACTTTGTTCATAGTGACAAATCAAGTCCGTGTTCTATTTCATAACGATTGATCTTCTGATCGAAAAAGCCAAGAACTTTTTTCTGAAAGAATTGTGGATGACTTTTCGAAATTCCTTCCGTTGACTTAAACGCAATTTCGAAGTCAGCTTGGCTCAACTCATTTCCATATTTCTTTTTCCAATAAGAAATCGTCCTGTTTTTTAACCAATGATTTAGTTGATCAGGAACAATCAGAGAGATCGCCCCTTCAATAAGCGTTTTAGTAAAAGTTTTATCTTTTTTTAATTCAACACTTTTTTCTTTTTCATTTGGGAGAAAATCTTTTATCCAACGGTTTGAATGATTAAAGGCTTCTGTCGCTTGTTGATCAAACATTTGCACAAGTGTGCTAAATTCAATTGCAGTAAAAATATTTTTCTCGATTATTTCGAGATTATCCTTGTCTACAAAATAATTAGTGCAAAAATTTTTGTGTGAGTTGAATAGAAATATCCTTCTAAATAAAATCAGCAACGTACGCGAAATCCATAAACGGTTCTTTTCAGTAATAATGAAATAATCGATATCGCTTTTATCATCCATATATCCCTTTGATATCGACCCAGACAGCATCACAGCTCGAACAAACGGAAAGAAGGAAATAATTTTCGCGTATTTTTTTGCAACAGTCATTTTTTCTTCGGCCAGCTTGTTTCCACTGATTCTTCTTTCCGCCAAAAAATTATTGTCCTGAAGAGAATAGAATTCGCCAAGTCTAAAAATTTTTCTTTGCGCAACAAGATTGTCAATTGTTCCTTGAATTGATTCAGAGATTCCGACAGGCGCGAAGCGAATTATCTCCGCAGTTGTAATTGGATAATTAAAAATATCAAAATATAACAGGGAACGAATCACGATTTTTTCGTCCTCTGCCACATACGATTTTTTTTGTGAGGCTATCATTTGGCCTTTCTTTCAAAACCTAAAAACAACGTCTGGAAAAAAGTAAAAAACACTACACCCTTTTGCCGCTCAACAACAGATTCAGTCAAGCACATCATAATAAAGATAATAAGAAAGCAAACATATTGCGTGTTGGAATAAGACTGAGCTAAGATTAACGGGCCGAACAAACAAGAAATGAAAACAAACAGCCCAATGATGCCCAATTCCATCCACGTTTGAAGAAATTGGTTATGCGCATTGCTTTCGATTCCAACTGTACTCGAATTAAAGTGAGAATAAAAATCCATTAGTGCCAATGTCCCACCTCCTGTTCCAACGCCAAAAAGAATATTGTCTTTAATAACTGACCAAGCGCCCTGCCACTCTAGCAATCTATAGCTTACGGAATTCCACTGCATCACAGAACTGTCTGCTTGATAATTTGTAGTTATAGGTTCTTCAAAGAGTCTAAACTTAGAAATCGGATTAATTGTCAATAGAAATCCCATTACGACAAGTACAAGAACAATCGCAACAATAATATTGGTTCTTCTCTCCTTGATTTTCACGACCACCAAAAAAATAGTAGAAATACAAAAAGCTAGTATGGCCATTCGTGATGAAAGCAGGGCTATGAATACGGCCATCGCAGTTGCCAAGAATAAGTTAAGAGTCTTACTAAATCTCGAATCCACATTTTCTGTGAAAAGGATGACGATGCTAAAAGCGAGGTACATAGAAAAATATCCAGGATGTATCCCTGCCCAATGTGATAACTGAATATATGAAAAATGCATCCAGGCTGTTGTCGCGCTTGGGTGAAGCGTGTTGTAATTATTATTAGAAACAACGTCAAAGTTTTCCGCACCACCGCCCGAAATAAAATGTATTGCAGTTATACCAATGCAGAACGCAATGACTGTTGCACACGAATAAGCAAAACTTCGTTTTAGAGTACTTATAATTTTTTGATCTAATGGCAGGCCCGTAATTGCAAGCAAAGGCAAAACCACAAAACTGATTTTCTTATCAAAAGTGAAAAGCGCATTATTAAAGTCGCGCGTATAAAAAGCCCCAACCAGAAGAACTAAGTAATACAGAAAAAGAGGCCAAGCCCATTTATTATTTTGTATTTCTCTAAATCTTTTAACGAAACCACCTTCAGAAAACCATAACACGGCAAGAATAATAATGCTCGCATTATTAATTACATCTAACCATGGCAATGTGACGATGCAAAGCCACCAAGCTAGCTTCCACCATTTGTAGAATACTTCGCTTCTCGACTGTGTCATGCTGCTGCTGCCTCTGTCAACGCTTTTGTTTGTACTTCTGATTCGTACACTTGAGAAAGTGCACGTTGGTTAATTTGAACTCGTTCTGCATCAAAAAGCCAACCCCATTTATTGAAATATTGGAAAGCACTCTTCAAGTTCTGTAAAGTAAGATCAAAACTCTTATATGACCCACGCGCGTGAATATGCGTGATGGATGCATCTGGATAAAAAAGAGTTTGAAAGCTTTCGTGAATTCTACGAGATAAGTCTGTGTCTTCAGCATAGAGAAAAAAGCGCTCATCAAAAAGCCCAACATGTTTAAGCGCGGCCGTCCGCAAAAACATGAAACATCCTGAAAGAAATGGGACATTCATGACACTGTCATAGCCACTCTCTTTCATTTCATATCTATCGTTGAGTTTTTTTAGCAACCTTTCAAATGGATTAAATCTTCTTGCTGCCAAATTAAGAGGCGTAGGCAAAAGCTTACACAGCATTTGTACGCTACCATCATCACTATAAACTTTTGGCATTACCAAACCTGCTTGCGGCTGACTTTCCATAAAATGGAAAAGCTTCTCGATTACATCGATGTCAAAACAAACGTCTGGATTAAGAACGAGGTGGTATAAAGATTGGTCGAGACTTTCTCGGAGAGCAATATTGTGTGCCCTGCCATAGCCAAGGTTTTTTCCATTAAAAATGTACTGAACATCCTCGGGGCAAAACTTTTTAAGCTCGTCCGTTGGCGAATTGTCTATGATGGAAAGTTTACCTGAAAGCGAGCCTTTACGAAAACTGTCCATGGCACGAAGCAGCAATTGAGGCTCAGTCTTATAAACTACAATAGATGCAGATATCTTTTCCATTCAACGTTTCAACAACAGTTCGGCCAGCTTAATCCTTGAAATTACTTTTTTTTCTAGAGAATTTTTGCTCCTCCCTCCTGTGGTAGAGAAATTGCCAGAGTGTCTTCTGTGGTCTACCAATATTTGGGGGATAAAATTGACTCTAAAATATTTCTGTGCCACAAGCCCAATCCATTGATCATGCATCGAAATTCCTTCTGGAAATGGAAGGGCTTTGTTTAATATCTCTTTCTTAAAAGCCATGCAGCAGCCAACAAATGAATTCTTAAAAAAATTTTTTAGTAACCCATTTCTTGAATGATTCAAATTATAAAAGGATTGCGTCACAACATTGCCAATCTCATCAATCAGTCTACAATCACACAAGACCAAATCATGTG
>JASGIR010000063.1:0-9492 GCA_049840975.1 Cyclobacteriaceae bacterium
GAAATACGTTTCAGTTTGTGGTGCATTTCCTTCAGACAAAATTCTTTAGTTAATTCATTTTCCTCAAAGCACGACACTTTAATTCCGTGAGAGACAAGTTGCAAGTCATCTTCAAGATTCTCTAAAAAGTAAATTGTCTCTCACGGAATTAAAGTGTCGTGCTTTGAAAAATGAATTAACTAAAGAATTTTGGTCTGAAGGAAATGCACAGCAAACTGAAACGTATTTCCTTTTAAAGACAGCAATCCTTATTTGGTAACTATTCCCGGTTATCGAGTTTATATCGCTTCTATTTTTGAGTTGACTGCAAACGATTGGCGCAACAAGCGCGTTTTCAATTTCAATTGGCAAAACATTAAGGATCTTGAAGTTTCCTTTTTGGCCGATGGAAAGCAGAACTTCAAGGCATCTTTCAGCAAAGGTCTATTTGGGATTGAAGGGATTGCAACAGACACAACAAAGCTTGACCGCTTCATGGATGCCCTGTTCCAACTTCGAGCGTAGAAGTTTTGATTCTGTTGAAGTAAAGAAATACAATACCGCGCTCTCCAAGTCGCCTTTGATGACGATTCAAATTCAAGATGTGGCAAGTCAAATTTATCCGCTTACCATTTTCCCATTCGAAAAGGGAAATGAATCTCTTGTTGGAAAAATCAACAATGAAGCGGTACTGCTAAATCCCTTAATTCTGAGAGAGATTTTCAAGAAGAAAGATTATTTCAAACAGAAATAGTTATTCTCCTTTCTTTTTTCGTGGAGCAAATCTTCCTTTCTTCTCAGGAGCATTCTCAGCTAGAGTCACGCATTCTTCAAGTGTAAGCTCTGCCGGAACTTTGCCTTTTGGAATTTTTACATTCTTCTTTCCAGCCTTTATATATGGCCCAAATCTTCCATTCAAAATCTGGATGTCTGGATTTTCCGGGAATAATTTGATCGTTTTGTTGGCATCAGCTTCACGCTTCGCAATGATCAACTCAACTGCTCTTTCAGGCGTGATGCTATACGGGTCCTCTCCTTTTGGAATAGAAACGAATTTTTTGTTGTGAAGTACGTACGGACCAAATCTACCAATGTTAGCCACTACTGGTAAATCTTCAAATGTGCCTAGATCCCGAGGCATCTTCATTAGCTCAAGTGCATCTTCAAGTGTAATATTTTCGATGAACTGTCCTTGACGAAGCGCAGCGAATTTTGGTTTCTCTCCTCCGTTATCATCTGGATTTTCACCCACTTGTACATAAGCCCCAAAACGACCGAGCTTTACGTAAACATTTTTGCCAGTTTTAGGATCAACACCGATTTCGCGACTTTTATTTTGAACTGAAGATCGTTCAACTTTTTCTGTTTTGGTTACAATCTTATGGAATGGTTTGTAGAAACCATCCAACATTTTTTGCCACTTCAATTTTCCGCTGGCAATCTCATCAAACTCTTTTTCGATTTCTGCAGTGAAAGAATAATCGGTTACTTCTGAAAAATGTTCCACCAAGAAGTCAGTGACAATCATGGCCATGTTCGTAGGGAACAACTTATTCTTTTCGGCTCCTGTAATTTCCGTTTCAGTCTTGCTTGCAATTTTATTGTCCTTAAGTGAATGAACTTTATACTTGCGTTCTTCACCCTCGCGACTCTCTTTCACAACATAACCACGCTTCTGAACTGTTGAAATCGTTGGCGCATAAGTCGATGGACGACCAATACCGAGCTCTTCCAATTTTTTTACAAGGCTCGCTTCAGTATACCTTGACGGATGTCGGGTGAATGTTTGAGTAGCAGACAATTCGTTCAAATCCAAAACTTGCCCGACAGTGAGTGGCGGCAAAACTTTTCCTCCTTCGTCATCACCCTCATCTTCATCTTGAGATTCTAAGTAGACTTTCAAAAATCCTTCAAACTTCACCACTTCACCTTGTGCAGAAAGCGTACGTGGATTAGTAGAAATCGTTATCACTGCCGTTGTCCTTTCTAATTCCGCATCGGCCATTTGTGACGCAATAGCTCGCTTCCAAATCAAATCATATAAGCGCTGCGCGTTGCGGTCCATCCCTGGGTCGGTCACAGAAAAATCAGTTGGACGAATCGCTTCGTGGGCTTCTTGAGCACTTGCTGATTTTGTTTTAAACTTCCTTACGTGAACAAATTCTTTTCCGTAAGCAGAAGTAATTTGTTTTGTTGCACCAGCCACTGCCTCATCTGACAAGTTCACCGAGTCAGTACGCATATATGATATCTTTCCTGCCTCGTAAAGCTTCTGTGCGACCACCATCGTTTGTATCACAGAAAAACTTAGTTTTCTGCCAGCTTCTTGTTGCAATGTTGAAGTTGTGAATGGAGGCGCAGGCGATTTTTTAGCTGGCTTCTTTTGCAAGTCACCAATACTAAACTTCGCTCCCTTACATGACTCTAAAAATTTCAGCGCTTCTTCTTCACTTTCAAATTTTTCAGGAAGATCTGCATTCAATTGTTTGCCTTTTCCAAGATCAAAAATTGCAGAAACCTTGAATGAAGATTTGGTATCGAATTTATCAATCTCACGCTCGCGCTCAACAACCAATCGCACGGCCACACTCTGCACACGTCCTGCAGACAATCCTGTTTTAATTTTCTTCCACAGAATTGGAGACAATTCAAAACCCACCAATCGATCGAGAACGCGCCTTGCTTGTTGCGCATTTACCAAATCGATATCAATGTTTCGTGGATTTTTTATTGCATTGAGAATTGCATTTTTAGTTATCTCAGTAAAGACAATTCTTCTCGTTTTTTTATCATTCAGGTCAAGCACTTCTTTCAAGTGCCAAGAGATTGCTTCTCCCTCACGGTCTTCATCGGAAGCGAGGTAAACCATCTCAGCACTTTTGGCCAATGCCTTCAAATTTTTTATTACCTCCTTTTTATCTGGAGAGACCTCATACGTAGGTTCAAAATCGTTTTCAATATCGATCGCATCTTTGCCTTTTGGCAAATCACGGACGTGTCCCATACTCGATGCTACCTTAAAATCTTTTCCAAGATAACCTTCAATGGTTTTCGCTTTTGCGGGAGACTCAACGATCACTAAATTCTTAGACATGCAATAAAATTTCAGTTCAAAGGGCTCAAATATCTACATTTTTTTAAAAACCAAAATTTGAGACAGCCAATCCAACCTTTTTTCCGTTAAGAAGCCATTGAACCAAATACCGATTTGCTGATCGGTGGTTTTACAGTAAGTTTGTTTTAAACTAACCCAGAAACATGAAAAAATTTCTATCCCTCGCTATTATTTTCATTTCTGCTGCAACTTCAATTATTTATGCTCAAGCAGATAAAAAATGGAAAGGAAAATTTGAACAACTCGATTATTTGTTACCCACACCTAATGAATTTCGAACAGGTGGTGGTGCCCCTGGAGCCAAATACTGGCAACAACGTGCCGACTATTTGATTGACGCAGAAATTGATGAAGCCAACAATAAACTTATTGGCAAAGAAACTATTACCTACACCAACAATTCACCTGAGCCAATGTCTTTTCTTTGGCTTCAATTGGACCAAAACGTGAACAAAAAAGGCAATGAAGATTTTGGAAGTGCTTTTGGTAACTTGAGGGACACACTTCCTTCTCTGAATATTCAATATCTCACACGTCCTGTTGAATTTGAAGCTGGCTATGTAATCAATTCGATTACTGATAAGTTGGGGAAGAATCTCCCAATGTCAATTAACAATACCATGATGCGAATTGATTTGCCTACGCCTATTAAATCAGGAGAAAGTTTCGCATTCAATATTTCTTGGAGCTATGCCATTACCGACCGTGCTATGTTTTTGTTGTCGCGTGAAGGATATGAACATTTTCCAGAAGACAATAATAATGTCTACTTGATTGCGCATTGGTTTCCACGTATGTGCCAATATGATGATATCGAAGGTTGGCAAAACAAACAGTTTCAACGCCTCGGAGAATTCGCACTCGAATTTGGAAACTATAAAGTGAATATCACTGTGCCAGCTGATCATATTATTGGATCGACTGGATGGTTGCAAAATCCAAAAGAAGTGTTGAGTGCTACCGAAGCTGATCGTCTTGAAAAAGCAAAAACATCTTTCGACAAACCTTTCGTGATTGTAACGGAAGATGAAGCTAAGGCGAAAGAAAAAACAAAAGCGACTGGAAAGAAAACTTGGCGCTTCCAAGCTGACAACGTTCGTGATTTTGCTTTCGCAAGCTCACGCAAATTTATTTGGGATGCTCAAGCCGTAAAACTTCCTACCAATACCGTGCTGTGTATGTCATTCTATCCTAAAGAAGGTTTACCAACTTGGTCTGAAGAATCAACAAAAGCTGTAAAGAATGCAATTGAAATTTATTCAAAATATACATTTGACTATCCTTATCCTGTTGCTATTTCAGTAAACACTTCAAACATTGGAATGGAATTCCCAATGATCAGTTTCAATGGTGGAAGACCAAGAAATGGAAAGATGTCAGACGGAGCCCTTGCGGGAATGGTTGGCACGATCGTACACGAAGTAGGACATAATTATTTTCCTATGATTGTGAGCAACGATGAGCGTCAATGGATGTGGATGGACGAAGGTCTGAATACTTTTTTACAAACTAGAACTGAAGCTGAACGCTATCCAAAATTCCATCACACTACACCAAAGGATATTGTTCCTTACATGAAAGGTGACAAGAGCGTAATGCGCCCAATCATGACCACATCAGACAATGAGCGACTCATGGCGTTTGGAAGTAATTTTTATCAGAAGCCAACAGTAGCGCTTGAGATTCTTCGCGAGACTGTAATGGGTCCTGAATTATTTGATCGTGCATTTAAAGAATACGCTAACCGTTGGAAATATAAACACCCACGTCCTGCAGATTTCTTCCGTACCATGGAAGATCTTTCCGCTGTTGACTTGGATTGGTTCTGGCGCGGCTGGTTCTTCGGAACAGACAATGTTGATATCGAACTAAGTGAAGTGAAATGGTTTAAGATGAATAGCCAGGCTGCCGATCCTGAAAATAAAACCCCAAAAACACAGCAAGGAGATTTAGCCTCATCTCAAAATAAAAACGAGCCAACAGATTTTAGCCAAGGACCAAAACCTTTAACTATTACGAACACGCCAGATCAGAATTACGGTCAATTCCTAAGCCGTTTGGATGACAATGCGGTAAGGAAAAATTTGGAAGGGAAGAACCTCTACCAACTGAAATTCAAAAACGTTGGCGGGCTTGTTACTCCTATTATTATAGAGTGGACATATAAAGATGGCACCAAAGAAACCGAAAAACTACCTGCTGAGATTTGGCGATTGAATGAAAACGAAGTTACACGAGTTTTTGTCAAAGATAAAGAAGTGACTAATATCGTTGTTGATCCAAATACTGACCTGGCTGACATCGATGCAAGCAACAATTCATTCCCAAAAGTGAAGCCTGCAGAATCTAAGTTTGATCAGTTAAAGAAAAATTAAAAAAAACATAGCCCCTCAAAGCGAGGGGCTTTTTTCATTATGGAACAGCTCATCAGAAAATTTTACAGTGCCTTTCAAAACAAAGACTGGAAGACAATGCAAGAATGTTATCACGATGAGATCTCCTTTAACGATCCTGTATTTCAAAATTTAAAAGGAAAGGAAGCAAAAGCAATGTGGCACATGCTGACTTCCTCTGCCAAAGATTTGGTCATTCGATTTGATAACATAAAAACTGATTCATCTTCCGGTTCCTGCCATTGGGAGGCTGACTATCCCTTTTCAAGAACAGGAAGGCAAGTGCATAATGTGATTGACGCCAAATTTGAATTCAAAGATGAAAAAATCTTTCGCCACGATGATTATTTTGACTTGTGGCGCTGGAGCAGAATGGCATTGGGAACATCAGGTACTTTACTGGGTTGGAGTCCAATCGTTAGAAATAAAATCAGATCACTCGCCAAGGAGAACTTGAAAAAATTCATGGCAGCAAACGGCTATTGACTTTGTTAAGATTTTCTTAACGCTTAAAATACGCGTGTCTTTTTGTAGCTTCGCCCGTTCAAATCGTTTATGAAGCTCTACGAAAAGTACCCCATTCATCTCTCCAACTCCCTTTCGGGCGAAAAAGAAAAATTTGAATCAATTACACCTGGTTTTGTAGGGATGTATGTGTGCGGCCCAACCGTTTACAATTATGTCCACCTTGGAAATACTCGCACATTTTTGACTTTCGATACGATCTCTAGATACTTTCGTTTTCTCGGATATAAAGTTCGCTACGTCCGAAATATTACTGACGTTGGTCATTTAGAAAGCGATGCCGATGAAGGTGAAGATAAAATTGGAAAGAAGGCACGTCTGGAGCAACTGGAACCGATGGAAATTGTGAAACGCTACACGGAAGACTTTCACACCGTCATGCGTCAATTCAATATTCTTCCTCCAAGCATTGAACCGTCTGCAACTGGGCATATTGTTGAGCAGATCGAGATTACTCAAAAACTGATTGAACTTGGTCTGGCCTATGAAGCCAATGGCTCAGTTTACTTTGATGTAAAAAAATACAATCAATCAAATCACTACGGAATTCTTTCTGGAAGAAATATCGAAGAATTAATGGAAAGCGGTCGCGAGCTCGACAGCCAAGATGAAAAAAGGGAGAAGATTGATTTTGCACTTTGGAAAAAAGCTTCGCCACAACATATCATGCGTTGGCCTTCTCCTTGGGGCGATGGTTTTCCTGGTTGGCACATCGAGTGTACGGTGATGAGCACAAAATATTTGGGCGAGACATTTGATATTCATGGAGGAGGAATGGATTTAAAATTTCCTCACCACGAATGTGAAATTGCGCAAGCCACAGGAGCGAATGGTAAAAAACCTGTTCATTATTGGATTCATTCGAACATGCTAACAGTGAATGGCCAGAAGATGAGCAAATCACTGGGCAACTCATTCTTGCCTTCGGAATTGTTTTCGGGAAGTCATCCGCTTTTGCAAAAAGGCTACAGCCCGATGACTGTTCGCTTTTTTATGTTGCAGTCGCACTATTCAAGTACACTTGATTTTTCTAATGAAGCATTGAATGCAGCGGAGAAAGGTTTTAAAAAACTTAGCAATGCTCTTTCATTAATTAAAAAGATAAATCAAGAAAAAGAAGAAGCTGCAAATATTGAATTAGGCAATCAGCTCAACGCGCTTGCTGAAGATTGCTTTAAGAATATGAGCGATGATTTTAATACTGCTAAAACTCTCGCTGTCCTATTCGAAATGGCTTCTAGAATTAATGATATGAAGTCAGGTAATTTGAAAATAAATTCGATTGATAAAAACATTTTCGAACACTTCAAATCAACGTACATCGGAATAATGGAAGAAGTTCTTGGCTTGCATGAAGAAACTTCTTCTGATAATGGTTTGTTAGATGGAACTATCAACGTACTCATCAACTTAAGAAAAAAAGTACGCGCGGATAAAAACTTTGCACTCTCTGACAAAATTCGTGACGATCTCAAGGCCATTGGAGTTCAACTGAAAGATGGAAAAGATGGCGAAATGAGTTACGAGATTGAGTCTTGATGCTGCTTGGTCCAGATAGCAAGCTATGCTAAAAAAAATTTTCATACTGCCGATTCGTTTTTATCAATATGCGATCTCCCCTCATTTAGGAGCTCACTGCAGGCACACACCTTCGTGTTCACAATACGCAGTTGAAGCGATTCAAGAATGGGGCGTGATTAAAGGAATCTGGTTGGGAACAAAGCGCATCGCTCGATGTCATCCTTGGGGCACAAGTGGTTATGATCCCGTACCGAAAAAAGAAAATCACTAAGCCCGTCTAGACTAACACCTGTTCGATTCCTCTCGTCAAAAAAAATTTCCAATAAGAAAAAAAAACGGACTACATTAGGAACTCAAATCTAATGCAATGCCCGATTTTCAAATCAAAAAAAATCCAAAACAATACGATGCAATCATTGTGGGATCAGGCGCAGGTGGCGGTATGTCAGCCTACGTGCTCTCACAAGCCGGACTAAAAGTGTTGTTGCTCGAAGCAGGGCCTCTCTATGACCCTGCAAAAAATGTTACGCAACTGAAGTGGCCATACGAATCTCCACGAAGAGGCGCTAGCACACAGTTTAGAAATTTTGGTGACTTTGATGCGGCCTACGGAGGCTGGCAACTTGATGGCGAACCTTATACCCATAAAGATGGCACCAAGTTCGATTGGTTTCGTTCTCGCATGTTGGGTGGTCGTACGCATTGATGGAAGGATTTCGCTACGATTTGGCCCAAAGGATTTCAAACATAAAAGCATTGATGGTTTGGGCGATGATTGGCCAATTAGCTACGATGATATTGCTCCATACTATGATAAAGTAGACAAACTGATAGGTGTGTTTGGTTCAAAAGAAAATTTACCAAACGATCCTGATAGCATTTTCCTTCCGCCTCCTAAGCCACGTCTACATGAGGTATTCATTAAAGAAGCTGCCAACTCGATCAACATTCCAGTCATTCCTTCTCGACTTTCCATATTGACTAAACCAATCAATAATGAACGAGGGAAATGTGTTTACTGCGCACAATGTAACAGAGGTTGTCAATTCTATGCTGACTTTTCTTCTTCATCATGTTTAGTAATCCAGCTCTCAAAACTGGTAATGTGGATGTGCTTGCAAATGCAATGGCTCGCGAAGTCATTACAGATAGCGAAGGCAAAGCGACTGGTGTGTCGTACGTGAGCAAAGACGATATGCAAGAATATCAGGTGAGTGGTAAAGTAGTTATCCTCACAGCTAGTGCATGTGAGTCTGCTCGTTTGTTGTTGAATTCTAAGTCAACACAAAATCCTAACGGTCTTGCAAACTCAAGTAATGTTGTCGGAAAATATTTGCACGACTCAACTGGCGCAGGTATGGGCGGGTTCCTTCCGAAACTTGTAGGCCGTAAACGTTACAACGAAGATGGTGTGGGCGGACTACATGTGTATACACCTTGGTGGCTTGATAACAAGAAATTAGATTTCCCTCGCGGTTATCATATTGAATATTATGGTGGAATGGGAATGCCAGGCTATGGATTCGGTTTTGGAATGCAAAATACCAACGGAAAATATCCAGGCCGTGACGGCAAACAAAAAGAAGCGGGTGGTTATGGGGCATCATTAAAAGATGACTACCGCTATTATTATGGTGCTTACTTCGGAATGGACGGTCGTGGTGAAGCAATTGCACGTGAAGACAACTATTGCGAAATCGATCCGAACACTGTCGATAAGTACGGAATTCCTGTCCTTCGATTCCATTATAAATGGAGTGATTATGAAGTAAAGCAGGCCAAGCACATGAAAGACACTTTCCGTGAAATCATTCACAAGATGGGTGGTATTGTGACTTGGGGTGATGACGGTCCTGAAAATGATTATGGATTGGAAGCACCTGGAAGAATCATTCACGAAGTTGGAACTACAAGAATGGGAGGTGCTGTTCGGATTGATCGTGTTTCCCTATTAACCTT
>JASGIR010000064.1:0-47424 GCA_049840975.1 Cyclobacteriaceae bacterium
TCTGGTTATGTAGTCTCTTCGTTCAGTTCGTATTGCTAAGGTTAATAGGGAAACACGATAGAATCCGAACAGCACCTAAATGTTCACTTAGGACCCACCTCCTACTACAAGAATGTCATTAAACAGCTTAAATAAATAGATCAGAAGACATAGAGTTTAATTGCAAGTATTGTTTTTAAAATTTTTGAAAAATAATGCATAGCAAAAACTTCTTTGTACCTACGGAAACATCTTTTTCCAAACATAAACGTCTATAACCTCCGCCCACTTGAGGAGCGGGGTCTGATCTCCATTTTTGTGATTAGAGTCAAAGGGGGTATCCAGTTATATGGGTTTAATAGTGATTCGAATTACTTTTGCAGTTGCCCGACCTTTTTTTGGATTTCTTTTCAAAGATTGCATCTTAAGAATCAGAACTATCTAGATACTGTAGAATCTAATATACATTTATCAACAGTCTATTATTGCTTTTTCATCTGACTCTCGTTGATCCCAGACTTAGAAAAGAAGTCTAGAAGTCACTTGCGCCAACGCCCTATATATTTTCTTAGGAATTTTGTATCTCTAATCAATCAATAACGCAAATTTCCAAATTTTCGACTTAGATCCCATAGATTTTTTTCGTCTAACGAATGTCGTCCCTAGGTCTGAGACGCGCTTTAAAGCTAAGGATAAAGCTTTTCTTTTAGCAGTATCTTCATGGTTTAGGAATCAATTTTAGTTTGATGAAAATAGTGAAGCATTAATTTAGCTGTTTCGTTTCTTTCTTCAATGATCAGCTTTAAATTCATTAATTGTATATTATCTTATTCAATCAATAATCTCTTTTCCTATTTCCATTTTGAAGCAACACTATGGTGATTGTGATCTCATTTATTCTTCAAATAGAGCGATATGTGGAAGTAGCTTTCTGAAAAAGTGTCCTGGAGCAGCGGCAATCAATCGCTATTTTAACCAGCAGTTTGGGCTTTCATTGAAAGCATATTGTAACATCCTCGTTTTCAGTGCATCGTTCCAGCACATCAAAAGAAGACTTCTCGCAACTAAATTTCTCCGATCAATCGCATTTCATCAAAGAAATGAAAAAACTCTCGGGTTTCACCCTGAGACTGTTCAGAAATCAAAACGACCGATTTATACAATTTTCTGCTCCACCAACAGTAATTTTGTACGTAAAATTTAAAGTATGTTATTGAATGACAAACAAATTGCCATTAGTTGGTGGCGGTCCCGGTGGATTGACATTAGCCAGGCTCCTGCAGCTTAAGGGCGCAATGTAAAAGTGTTTGAAAGAGACTTGACAAGAATGCTCGGGTACAGGGTTCACCACTCGATTTACACGATGACTCGGGGTTGGCAGCTATCATTAAAGCAAATCTATTCAACGAGTTTAAAATAATTTCCTTCCCGGAGCTGACAGAATGATCATAACGAATGAGCAAGCTGAAATATTATTCAGCGATCATGAAACCAAGCATGAAAATTTCGGCCATGCACATTTTCGTCCTGAGATAGACCGAGGAGTTTTAAGAAGGATACTGTTGGAATCATTGCAGTCAGAAACCGTTGTGTGGAACAGTCATTTCGTTTCGATGAACAAACAAGGTGAAGGTTGGTTGCTGCATTTTAAAAATGGGCATTCATTCTATGCAGATATTGTTGTTGGTGCCGATGGAGCCAATTCTAAAATTCGTCCATATATAACGGATATAAGAGCTTTCTATTCTGGTGTTACTATGCTTGAGGGAAATATCTACGATGCAAAGAACGGTTCGCCTTACATTACAGCATTGCTCAACGGTGGAAAGATAATGGCCTTCGGTAACGAAAAGAACATACTGATGGGTCAGAAAGGAAATGGTGAAATAGGTTTCTATCTCAGCTTCAAAGCAGACGAAAATTGGGCTGCAAATAACGGCTAGACCTTTTCAGATAAAGCACAAATGCTCGAATGGTCAAAAAAGATATTCTGAATGGAATAGTATTTGGCATGAGCTATTTGAAAATACTGCCTTACCTTTTATACCAAGACCTATTTATTGTATGCCGCTCGATCAAACTTGGAAAGCATTGCCTAACCTCACTATGATTGGCGATGCAGCTCATGTGATGCCTCCGTTTGCTGGTGAAGGAGTGAATATGGCCATGCTTGATGCACTTGAATTGACTGAATGCCTTACCTCTGAAAAGTATGATGATCTACAAGACGCTATATCCGGTTTTGAAATTGAGATGCGGAACAGGGCGACAATCATGGCAAAGGAATCACTTGAGAATGGCGAGAAGATACACAGTCAAAATGCATTAACTACGATGCTCGAGTTTTTTAACTCACACTAAGGCAGATATACTTTTGAGAATCCTTAGCAACACGATTGAAATTAATTACTTTCGTAAAGACATCCATAACAGGACTGTTGTAGATAATAACGGAAACAAAGCGAGCAAGAATGGCAGAAGATATGAGATTGAAATAGGAGATTCAAAGGGGAATAGTGAGCAGTAGGAATACGAGTTCGCAAGATTGTCAAGAACTAAACGCCCAACTAAAATATCCCCTTGTGAGAAAAACATCAATTCTCTTTGTTGCTCTATTATGTAATTCTTTCGTTGTTGCCCAATCCAAAATAGAAGGAAGACTCATTAACTCTAAGGCAGAGCCATTGCCTTTTGTCAGTTTGATGTTACTTAACGCTACAGACTCCAGCTTTGCAAAAGGTGGGATATCTGATGACGCAGGGAAATTTGTCATTGACAATGTGAAAAACGGTAACTACTTATTGATGGCCTCTTTTGTAGGTTACAAAAAAAGTACGTTGTCGAAGGTCGAAGTACAATCGAAGCAAAATATAAGCCTAGGCTCATTGACGCTAGAAGAAGAAACTACTCAATTAAACGAAGTCGTTGTGAAAGCTGACAAGCCTTTGTTTGAACAGCATTTAGATCGCCTTGTAATGAATGTAGAAAGTAGAATTTCATTTTCTGGTAACACAGTATTAGAGATCCTACAAAAATCGCCTGGGATTATCGTTGATCAACAAAACAACACCATAAACATGAACGGGAAATCAGGTGTGAGAATAATGATCAATGAAAAAATAGTCCAGCTGCCTTTAACCGTTGTTGTTCAAATGCTTAGTGGCATGAGTTCTGCGAAGACATAGAGAAGATTGAGTTCATCATGTACCCCTCCCGCTAAATACGATGCTGAAGGGAATGCTGGAATCATTCACATTGTAACAAAACAAAATGCTGACTTAGGAACACATGGTTCTGCTGGATTTACACTTGGCCAAAGAGCAAAAGAAGTTTTTGGAGGAAATTTCAATCTGGCACATCGAGGAAACAAATTTGCCTACTCATTGGACTATTCGCTGTTGAGCATACATAATGTTCACACGCTGGACATGAGTTCACAAGGAAATAACCAAGATTTCGATTCAAGACATGGACCATAGCGTCCGCGATAATATCTACCCCGGTTCAAAATCTATCCGGAAGGTTTGAATGAACGTCAAGTAAGAAAACTTCCATAGGGCTTCAACTCACTGGATATAGATCAAATTGGGTAATGAATGCCACCACTACAGATATTAATCAAGTTAAACCTGATTCCACTGTGCTCACACACATGAGCATCTATGAAAAAAATCTCTGGCAGAGCGCCACCGGTGCATTGTCATTGCAGTCGAAGCTCAATGACAAAAATCAAATCAGTATAAATGCGGACTATCTATACTATCATGACGATAATCCTTCCAGATACAACAACAACGTTCAATATGTGGAGAACAATACACAAGATGTTTCTCTGATCAATCTTAGCAAAGCTCACTCCAATAAAAATGTTCGTTGGTAAAATTGATTATCAATATGACCCATCTCCGAAACTTAAATTCAGAGAGTGGTGCAAAATTTGTTCTCATCCGCTACTTGATAACAACGTATTGGTCACTCGATTTGAGAACAACCAATGGATAACAGACACAAAATACACTTCCTATTCATCCATGAGCGAACAAGTAGCTGCTGCTTATTCGTCAGTAAGTATGAAACTCAATAATAATATACAGTTCTCAGGCGGCTTACGTTACGAATACACCCACACTTCTATTAGCACACCAACCCAAAAAGATCTTATCAACAGGAAATACGGGTATTTATTTCCAAGTCTTTTCTTGAAAAGAGAATTATCACAAGAAAAGGACATTCAATTTTCTTATTCAAGAAGGATTACACGACCTACCTATAATGACATTGCTCCATTCGTTTTCTTCTGGGGACCTAACACATTTTCAGCTGGCAATACATCTTTATGGCCATCCATTTCAGACGCGATTCAATTAAGTTACCGCTACAAACAGTGGATCACATCGGTTCAATTCAGTCACTCACAAAGAGGAAAATCAGTTTTTTTCAACCGGAAAGAGAAAGTGGAACAAGCAACACCATTTATCGCTCACAAAATATGCGCTATCTCAACACGCTATCCCTTTCTGCTTCGTACTCATTTCAGTGTTGCCAATTGGTGGGAAATTCAAATCAATTTAAGCGCTCGATATCAAGTAACAGAAACATCGCACCTGCCAGAGAACTTTACTCTGACTATCTACGGACAATGCTGATATGACGAACATCATAAAACTGCCAAAAGAATTCTCAATCGAAGTGTCTGGTTTCTATCAGTCAAAGAGTTTCTTAGGTGTTTCAGAATTTAAACCATTAGGGTCGCTCAATGCTGCAGTTCAGAAAAAATTTGGGCGAGGCAGCTCACTAAAACTAGCTATGGATGATATACTTTACACTAGAAGGTGGCGTCTTAACACTTATGTGCCACAGAGTGGTATTAACACTAATATAACATACGATTTTCACGCCGAGTACATCCGTCTTGTATACACATTAAACTTTGGCAACAACAAATTGAAATCTCTCGATTTCAAATCCGGGTCAGAAGAAGAACGCCATCGAGTATCAAACTAATTAGTTAGAGGCATTTCGAAAGTGTGCAACACTATTATTTCGTATCAGCAAACAATAAAAGCTCAAAGAGAAATAGGGACTATAAAACTATTTGGTCAAGTGATTCATCCTTATTTCAACCTTGACTTATGACTATCTTAAAATTATCTGGATAAACCTATTGTTTTTAGGTATCAGTAACTACGGTTTTTCTCAAGCACAAATAGTTGGCAAAGTAGTAGACGCCAGAAATAAAAAATCATTGTCTTATGTGAATATCGGCATCAGAAATAAAAATATTGGAAAACATTCCAGTAAAAGATCCCTTTTCTATTCAAATTCCATCAGAATTCATAAATGACAGCTTAACTTTTTCAATCATTGGTTATACCGAGTCAAGCAAGTTGATCAAGGAACTTGTTCTTGACAAAGCGGCACCCATACATCTAAAAGAAAAAGAAACTCGGTTAAAAGAAGTTGTTATCATTGGCGAAAAACTTGTTACAAGAAATATGGAATTAAAAAAAGAGGCCTGATTCATTTTACTGACGGGATTTTCAAGAAGGACGATAGTTTTGAAATTGGTCAGGTAATCAATTTTGGGAATTCAACTGCTCAAATAACATCGCTCCATCTTCACATCAATTCATCAAGGCCTGACAGCGGAAATTTCAGAATCAATTTTTACAGGTATGATGTGAACGAGAACACACCCAGTGAAAGAATTATCGAAAAAAAAGTATTTTACAAAAACATCCTATTAAAGAAGGCTGGTTAAAATTCGATTTATCAAATTCTAACATCTTACTTAAAGGATATGTATTTGTAGCCCTTGAATTTATCCCTGATAACAAGAAAGACACCAAACAGATATTTTATGAAGTGAAGATTGGAGGTTCATCTAAAAGCTTTTTCCGAAGAACAAGTTTAGGACAGTGGACTCGTCCACCTCATCACTATTGTCTTTACATAAATGCAGTTACAGACAAGAATGCTATTGATGAGCCTGAAGACAAGAAACGGCAGCCGCAGCTACCTTAAAATCAGACTTTTCAAAAGAGCCGTTCAGTCTCTTCGGTACGATTGCCCAAAGACTATTCAAAAAACAAAAAGCAGACGTATCCTGTAATTTATATTCTTGATGGTAATGCATTCTTTGATCCAGTAGCTAGTTCGGTGGATAGTTATATCCAAAACAAAAAGATTTCCATCGATCCAATCGTTGTTGGGATTGGTTATGAAAACGCTTACGTGATGGACTCATTGCGAGATCGTGACTATACTTATCCTAATGCTCTTGCCGTGGATAGTTTTAAGCGCAGTGGACAAGGCGATAAATTCTACAATTTTATAAAGACAAAAATTGTTAAGTACGTTGATTCAACCTATAGAACGCAAATGAACCGTACTATTATCGGGACATTCTTTGGGCGGTTATTTTGTATTGTATTCTCTAACTCGTCAATTAGCAGGCGCATCTGTTTTCAACGGATATGTTGCAGCAAGTCCATCGATATATTACCATAATTATTATTTGATTGACGAGATTCAAAAGCATCTTGGAAATTGGGAAAGAAAAGCAGGCATTAAATTATATATGACTGTCGGAGAACTTGAAGTTTCGGAAAGTCAATCGAACGACCTCAAAAAAATAGTATCTGTATTAACAGATAAAACAATTGATGTGGA
The DNA here is from genome assembly GCA_049840975.1 of Cyclobacteriaceae bacterium. Taxonomy (GTDB): domain Bacteria; phylum Bacteroidota; class Bacteroidia; order Cytophagales; family Cyclobacteriaceae; genus ELB16-189. The sequence goes on from JASGIR010000064.1 coordinate 6,652, forward strand.
AACTGAAGTCTATAAAAGCTCAGAACACATGGGAACAGCTATTCCTAGTTTTGAAAAAGGAATTCAAATATTTATGAGAAAGTAGCCTATAAAAAAACGATGAGTCAACTTACGCCCAATCGAGCGTAAACTGACTCATCAAGTTTAAACCTTCGCTAAGGTTCTATCTTCACAATCTTTCTAACATCTACCCCATGGCTTGTAGCAACTCGTATGATGTACATTCCTCCCACGAGTGAACGCCCATCAATTTCTAACAGGTTGTTTGTCTGCCCTTGATACCTATTTAATTCTTTTCCAGTCATGTCATACAGTTGTATCGAAAGAACATCTTGATTATCCGTTTGAGCATGTACCGTAAATGTTGTTTTTACTGGATTAGGATATACACTCAAAACTGGAGCCCCAAATTCAAGAGTCTCCTCCTCATCATCGCCTTTCCAATCAGTGCTTCTTGCTCCAGGAGATGCGGTCGTGAATGTTGTGTTTGTTATTCCCCACTGTCCTGGCGCTAAGTTACTTTGTACTCGCGTATGATATGTTGTGTTCATAGCAAGCCCTGAAAACGAAATTGTTCTCATACCTGATCTAACAATGGGTGTGCCTGAGAAATCGCTTGCAGTATTAAGTTCAATTGTATAGTGCGTGGCACCTGGCACAACATTGCTTGTTATGCTCACAGAAGTTGGAACTCCTGACGAACCATTCTTTGGACTAGTGACATAGGCGAGACTTAAAGGATCTCCAGTTGTAAACACTTTAGTAACGCCCCATGATCCCGGGTCTGCATCCGTTGAGACTCTTCCATAATATTTTGTATTGTAAGCTAAAGTAAATCCAATGGTATGGTTCGAACTATACTTAACTATCGCTGTTGTTGCGTTGAAAGTAGAGTCAGGATTCAATTCGATTGTATACAGTGTGGCTCCTAGTATGGTATTTGTCGATACATTTGTCACATAAGGAACATTCACTGAATTGTTTATTGGAGCAGTTATATAGCTCTGAGCCCTCTTCGTAGTGAAGGATTTTATTACACCCCAATTTGGAGACAAATCAGTTTTCACGCGTGTGTGATAAACAGTATTGTAGTGAAGACCAGAATACATAAAAGTAGTTTTCGCTCCTGTTTGAACAAGAGCCGTTGTAGCATTGAATGCTGAATCTGAATTGAGTTCGACTGTATAATTGGTCGCACCAATCACTGTATTTACAACCACGTTAAGGCTAGTCGCAACACCAGTAGCATTGTTTACAGGATTCTTAACATAAGAGAAGTATTCGGCAGGTGCAGTGGAGAAATTAGTTGTTTTTCCATACAATGGAGACAAGTTTGATTTTACACGTGCGTAGTAAGTTGTGCTGTAGGAAAGGCCTGTAAAGTTTAGAGCATTTGTTCCCGACATTGAAATAATTCCTGTCGAAAAAGTTTGGTCTGGGCTCAGTTCAATCGTGTAAGTTGAAGCCCCTTTAAGCGTACTTGAAGTAACCTTCAGTGACACGTTGGTGTTAACAGTTCCATTCGCTGGTGATGTTACATATTCAGGAGCGGGGTTGACTTCAACCACTTTGACCAATCTCTTGGCCGCAATATTTGCTTGAACTTGTCTTATGCCAGATGGCCATTGTACGACTAAGGAATCTACAGTCGTTGCTGTTCCGATACCAAAATGTGCAATCAAACTATTTTGTGAATTATACCCTGACTGAGCAGATAGCTCACGCATTTGCCATTTGCCCTGACTGAAGATTTTCACTTTCGCTCCAATAGCTGATCTATTTGATCGCGTTCCTTGTAACTTAATCTTTATCCAATTCTTAGTATTCTTTTTATTCTTGTATAAAGAGAGAGGACTGCTCATTGCTCCAGGAAGGAGCAAACAAATCTAGGAACCCATCATTGTTGTAATCAGCCAATGATACTGTTGTATAACCTGGATAGATAACTGGAATGAAGCTTTGTTGGCTTGCACTCACTTGAGAAAAAGTACCATTGCCATTATTCAAAAACAGAATTGTTCCTTGAGTCTTGTCGTTAATAAATAAATCTTGATCTCCGTCATTATCGATATCTCCAAAAGTTGAACCTTGACCGTAAATCTTCACACCCCCTAAAACAAGAGAATCTGATACAGCCGTAAAATTCCCATGACCATCATTAAAATAGAACCTGCATTTCTGGCCAAGAATAAATAAATCAAGATCCATGTCATTGTCAATATCTGCCCAACACGCTCCCTCTACTGCATCTATTTCACTATCTGTATTGACTGTATTTGAGTTGAGGAAAGTAAAAGTACCATATCCATCATTTCTGTAAAGGCCAGAACGTCCATTATCATCGCCCCCGAAAAGAATATCTTGGTCGTTATCACCATCAATATCAGCCCACACCACTACCCATGCAGAGGCATCGTTGAAAACATTGGGTATCAACTTAAATCTATTGTTCCCCTGATTTTGAAGCAAAGGTGTAGAAAGATCATTTGTTGTCGGTACGAAATCAATTAAGCCATCATTATCATAGTCAGCAAGGCTACCTCCAAGATAAGTTGTATCGCCTGCAACAGGTTGGAAAGTCTTATTTCCGTTGTTCTTGAAAATGCCGGACCGAGCATTCGAGCCGCTCCATCCTTCTGATGAAAAAATATCAAGGTAGCCATCGTTGTCTGTATCAGCCCAAGCGTAGTTTACGCCTGACGTTGTCGGAAGATTTGCATTCGTTAATCGAGTGAACGTTCCATTGTTGTTATTCTGATATAGTTCCGCGGAACTGGATGGATTTGAAAAATTGTTTAACAAGATGTCTTCGTCTCCGTCATTATCGAAGTCTCCCCAATAACTTCCAACTGTGTTGGCAGGAATATCATTAGAAACACCGTCTTTTCCTGGCCATAGTAAATAAGTTGTCGCTGACGCAGGAGGTATCGGAATAATGTTGACCGTAATTGGATTGCTGTTGATGGTTAATCCAGGAACAAGTGGTGAAGTTACTGACAGTACGTATACTCCTGCATTGGCCGCTGTGGCAGATGAAGAGAACTGATAAGAGCTAGTGGTTGCTCCTACTACTGCGACAGTATCTTTTTTCCATTGATACACATTTGACGAACCATCATAAGGATCAGTAAGATATACTATACCTCCTACTATTAGGTTGGCAGACAATGTAGAACCAAAATTATTTTGAGGGTTATAATTAATCCCTGTCATGGAGATGAATGGGGCTAGCGCATCAAAGTTGAGATTGTTACCTCTAATGTTTATGAAGTTTAAAGAAGTCATCGAAGCAAAACCTGAAGGCAATTGAGTGATCGAGTTATTTTGAAGCCTTAGCGTTTGAAGAGCTGTCAGGTTTGTGAAAGATGAAGGGATTGCTCCTCTTAATCGATTACCTCGCAAATCAATTCCAATAACTCGTCCAGTTGAATCTACAGTCACGCCATACCAAGTAGAGATTGGACCATGGAACCAGTTGCCCTGATTAATCCAATTGCCACCAACTAAGTTGTTATACATATCTACTAGAGCAAGTGAATCAAGCGTATTAGCTGGAAGTAGTGTTGTGACTTTTATATTATTGGAGTAGGCAGAAAGACCAAATGAGTTTGAAGCCCTGACACGGTAATAATAACTCATGCCCGATTGGAGGCCGGTAACAGGAGATGAATTAGATGCCACCGAAAGATTGCTGAAGACATAAGAAGTTGGGGGAGAGAAAGTAGAATCAATGGCAACGTCTAACAAATAATTAGAAGCACCACTCACTGTATTCCAGTTGGCAGTGAAACTATTTTGAGAGATTGAAGTGGCGGCAGTAGTGACCGGAGCCGCTGGGGCAGACTGCGGCTGAAGGACAATCAAATGACCAAATTGAGGGAAAGCTCCATTTGAATAATTGAAATCTAATTTCTTAGTATAGACTAAAGAATCAGGATCAAATTCGAATAACACACCGTAACCGCCAGCAGCACCTCCAGATTGCGTCATACCATACAATTTCCCATTGGTTCCTTGCACTAGGCCTCCCAAAGGATATGAGCCATTAGCTCCTGAAAACGCTCCAACTGCTGCAACTGTATTAGAAGACGGATCGAAGGAATAAATCGCGCCCAAATTCCAAGCCAAGCCATTAACAGCCGTCCCGAAAAGTTTTCCATTTGAAGATTGTATCGGAGTACTATAAGGGTTGCTTCCACTTATTGACGAATTAAAATCAAAATCTTTGATAAAAGTTTTTGTGGAAGGGTCAAATTCAAAGAACACACCAACGCCATTGGCTCCTCCAGTATAAGTTGTACCGTAAAGTTTGCCATTGGTTGCCATTGTCAGTTCATTGAACGCAGAAGCATACCCCCCATTCGTGTAATCAAAATCATGGTCTTTGGTTACGGTATTGGTAGCGGGGTCATATTCAAATATTACTCCATAATTATAAGCTCCACCAATTTCCGCCATGCCATAAAGTATCCCATTCGAGCCCAACGTTAAATTACCTAAAGGGTAAGCACCATTTGCATTATTGAAATCGTATTTCTTTGTGAACGTTGCAGCTGAGGGATCATATTCAAAGATGATACCCCAACCATATGCCCCTCCCCCGTAAGTCATTCCATAGAGCTTCCCATTTGCACCTTGTGTCAGGCTGCCATAAGGATAACCCCCATTTGTATTGTCAAAATTATAATCTACACTGTAAGTGCCAGTAGTAAGATCATATTCGTAAATAACTCCAAAACCGTAAGCACCTCCTCCGTAAGCCATCCCATAGAGTTTTCCATTCGAAGCCTGAATAGGGTTACTGAAAGGATAACTACCTGAAATTCCATCAAAATTATATTTAACCACTTGGTTACTGCCATCTGGATCAGTTTTAAACAGTACACCATAGCTATAAGCACCACCGTAGTAAGTAACTCCCCAAAGTTCACCGGGTTGTTGTGCATTGACGTTTATTGTTACTAAGGCAAATGCTGCCAAAAGAAAAATGAAAATATTTTTCATAACCGTATTATTTTAAATCGGATGTTATAACTGTTTGTTGATGGAATATTCAAGGCTCACGATGGGCTCTTGACCTTGTCGAAGATGCACAGGCATGAATGGCACTTTAGATGGCGCGCATGCTGTCTCAACTGTTTCACCGGCTTTCAATATTAGAACTTGCTTTGGCGCATGACGTCCATCTTGCACAGCAAGTGATACAAACACGTGGGTTTCCTTACCTGTATTGTTTTGAACTTTCAACAATACAAGATTTTGGCCATTACAATTCTCCGTTCGAGAATGAAAAACAAGATTGTCTTTGTCTGAGAGTAAAGTCCAATCTGAAGTTATCCTTGTGCTTTTTGCGCCTACGACATTTGGTCTCGATTGACCATATAATTGCAGACTAAGGAGGGCTAGAAAAATACTGATTAATGAGAACGATTTCATATAGGGCTTGGGTTTGGTTTGTGGCGAGAATAGATCTCATGGAACTAAAAGAGAAATGAGTTCCTGTGAAGAATTGATAAATCAGGGTCGGTAAGGAGAGGTGAATGTCCTTAAAAAATAAGGGATGTAAGCTAACTTTCATCATAGGTCTTGGATTTACTAACCCAACCCACGTAATCAACTCCAGTAAAAGACAGAATAAAATTAGACAAAAGTCTCAAACTTCAAAGCCGAAACGACTTTCATTTAATGGAGAATTAATACTGAATGCGTCAAATTGATAAATTAAAGGAATTGCTTCAGATCAAACTGAATACATTAAATGGATAATCTCGTTTTCTGCTATCAGTGGAGTTGCCCCATGATGCGTAGCGGTCAACGCTCCAAGAGCACATGCATAATTCAGTATCTCTTGCTCTGGTTTATTGAGCATCAAGTTCATTACAAAACCCGCCAGGAATGCGTCTCCACTCCCAACCGTGTCGACTACTTCTACAGTGAATTTCTTCGAGTAGAAAATACCATTCTGATTTAGAAACATTGCTCCCTCTGCTCCACGTGTCAAGAGAATGGAAGTCAAATTCAAAATTTGATTTTATCGCTTGTAATTTCTCTTCTATCGATAAATGATTTGCATTTAACCAAGAGCTGATAATATCTAGCTCATCTTCATTTATTTTCAAAATATTTGCGTGCGCCATTAATGCGATAACAAAATCCTTTGAATAGCGAGGCGATCTTAAATTGACATCAAAAATTTTTATACCATTAATTGTTTCCAATAGCTTCAATAATGTTTGCTGAGATGCCATCGAACGACATGCTAAACTCCCAAACACAATTGCAGAAGCAGGCGTCAATAAATTCATCTCCTCTAAAAATTGGATGTTATCCCAAGCTACCGGGTGGACAATTTCATAACGCACATTATTTCTATCTGAAACATCTACTCGAACAGTTCCAGTTGGTAAATTTTTCTCCGATTGAATCCACTGATCAGAGAATTGCCGTTGGTGTAAAAATCTTCTCAGCTCCTGACCAAGTTCATCTTCTCCAACTCGACTTACCATAGCAACATCCACGCCCAAGTTCGCTAAGTGTAATGCCACATTCATTGGAGCACCTCCAGGTATTTTGGCGTGCGGTAGAATATCCCACAGCACCTCTCCAAAGCAAATGCAAAAACTTGGTTTCATTAAAGTAAATGTACTGCGTTTGGCAAAAAATAATTTCATTACATTAGAAATTGAATAACCCCAATGTCCTTCACCAAAAAGCCGTCTCTTTCCTTTTGGCAAATCATCAACATGAACGTTGGTTTTTTTGGCATTCAATACAGCTTCGGTTTGCAGCAGTCGGCAGTAAATCCTCTTTACACTTTTCTTGATGCTAAACCAGAAGAACTTCCGTTATTGAATTTAGCTGGACCGATGACAGGATTATTAATTCAGCCCATCATTGGCGCACTGAGTGATAAAACTTGGCATCCACGCTGGGGCCGTAGGAAACCCTATTTCTTAATCGGAGCCTTGGCATGTAGCATTTGCCTTTTCATTTTTCCGTTTAGCAGCGCACTTTGGATGGCAGCCGGATTACTTTGGATTTTAGACGCAGCCAACAACACTGCCATGGAGCCTTACCGTGCATTTGTGGCTGATAAACTTTCCGATGCACAACGGCCTATGGGTTTTCTTACTCAAAGTTTTTTCACTGGATTAGGAATTACTCTTGCCAATCTTTCCCTCTATTTCTTTCAACGATGGATCACTGGGTCAACTACGACAGAAAATGGCGAGGCTGCGATTCCTTATTGGGTGTTCGGGTCATTCTTTGTTGGAGCCATCTGCTCGATTGCTTCTGTCGGTTGGTCGGTTTACACAACTCCAGAAATTCCTCCCACTGAAACAGAACTTAAAGAACTAAGATCTAATCGGATAAATATTCTTACTCCTCTTAAGGAAATCTTCTCAGCCATAAATCAAATGCCAACAGCATTAAAAAAATTAGCTGTTGTCTATTTGTTTCAATGGTATGCCATGTTTTGTTACTGGCAGTTTATTTCACACAGCATTGCAAAATCAGTGTGGCATATTACATCCGAAAACAATAAACCACTCTATGAACAAGCTGTAGGTTGGACCGGTCTAGTAAACGGCTTTTACAACATAGTCACTTTTCTTTCAGCATTCGCTTTGGTTAGTCTTGTAAAAAAATATTCAGCTAAAAAAGTACACACGATCTGTTTAGCTGTCGCTGCTATTTCGCTTTTCATTGTATCATTTATTGAAAGTAAATTTCTTCTCTTTGCACCCATGATTGGATTTGGCATCGCTTGGGCAAGTATGATGGGTGTTCCTTATTTGATGGTTGTCGGTAGTATCCCGAAAGAAAAGTATGGTGTTTATATGGGTATTATCAACATGATGATTGTGGTGCCTATGATTTTACAAACACTTACATTCGGGTTTGTGTTTAAGAATTTTCTTTTTGGCAATCCAACCTATGCTATTCTATTCGCAGGCGTACTGCTACTAATCGCATCATTTTTTACATCACGGATAAATTCGGAAACTCATGAGTTGGCATAAAGAAGCAGTTGTTTATCAAATCTATCCGAGAAGTTTCTGCGATAGTAATGGAGATGGGATTGGTGACTTGCGTGGCATCATCAGTAAATTAGATTACATCGAAAGTCTTGGCGTGACCGCTGTTTGGTTAAATCCAATTTACAAATCACCCAATGATGATGGCGGCTACGATATAAGCGACTATTACTCTATACAGCCAGAGTTCGGAACGATGCAAGATTTTGACGAACTCCTTTTACAGTTGCATCAACGGAAAATAAAACTAATCATGGATATGGTATTGAATCACTCGTCTGATGAACACGAGTGGTTTAAAGATCGAAAAAATCTGAAAATAATCCTTTCCGTGAATTTTATTTTTGGAAGAAAGATGAAAATGGTGCGCCCAACAATTGGCAATCATTTTTTGGAGGCAGCGCTTGGCAATTTGATGCAACAACCGATTCATACTATCTGCACCTCTTTTCTAAAAAACAACCCGACTTAAATTGGGAGCATAAGCCGCTACGTGAAGAACTTAAAAAAATGATACAGTTCTGGTTAGCCAAAGGCGTTGACGGATTAAGACTTGATTTCATTTCAGCAATAAGTAAGAGAACGGATTTTCCTAACTCCACGTCCAATAGCTTCAATGAAACAGTAGAAAAATATTATACCAACGGGCCACGAATAAAAGAATTCATTGGAGAACTCCGTCATGAAGTATTGGACAAATTCCAAACCATGACTGTTGGTGAAGGTCCAGGAATTTCACCACAAAATGCTCTTGAATATCTTAATGAGAATGATGGCTTATCAATGATCTTCCATTTCGGTCATATGTTTTTAGATCAAGGCCCCGGAGGAAGGTTTGATCCAAAGCCTTGGTCAATGACGCAATTCAAAAAAGTATTTTCAGATTGGAATACAGCTTTTGAAAAACGAGGTTGGGGAAGTGTATTTCTTGGTAATCACGATTTCGCAAGAATGGTATCTCGTTGGGGTAATGACAAAGAATATCATCACGAGTCAGCCACATTATTAATAACGCTTCTTTTAACTATGCGAGGAACTCCTTTTATTTATCAAGGAGACGAGATTGGAATGACAAACTTTCAACTGAAATCATTGGCTGAATCAAAAGATGTGGAGACTATCAATGGCTGGCGCGAAGCTCAAAAAAAAGGCGAGTCTGAAACTGATTTCTTGAAGAAAGCTAATTATGCAGGTCGAGACAATGCACGTACACCAATGCAGTGGAATGAAAAAGAAAATGCTGGTTTTACATCTGGAATTTCCTGGATGCCAATAAATCCTAATTACAATTCCATAAATGTTTCTTCCGAGGTGAGCAATTCTGATTCCATCTTGAATTATTTCAAAAAAATCATGAAGACAAGGAAAACTCTCAATGCTTTTACCCAAGGAAAACTTGAAATAGTTGAAACTCAAAATGAATCCGTGTTTTTATTTAATAGAAAAACCGAAACTCAAAGCGTTTGTGTCCTTTTGAATTTTTCGAATAATGAAACAGACTCGCCTGTTAAATTACGCTCAGATAAAATAATTATAGGAAACTATAAATCGGAAGAGGATCAAAAGAAATTGCGTCCTTGGGAAGCGATAGTGATGCTTATGTGATTTCCTGAAGCACCTCACCAAATACGGTTTCAATTCTTTTTTTAAGATCTTCACCCAGATTGAATTGGCCGCTCGCGAAAAGTGATTTCATGGCAGAAAGCAGATTATCCATTCTCTCATCTTCCAAAATAAATAAAGTCGTTTTCGACTTGTGGTGAGCCTTGTCAAAAACGGTGACATCATTAGAGTTTGCAGAAATATAAATGGAATCTTTAAGTTCATTTAAGTTAGCCAAAATGTGTTTCGTCAATTCAGCAGTGTACGATTCATCTCCTTGAGTCAGTTGGCCAATTTTAGATTTTAGCACACCATTGCTGTGGACAACATCGACTTTGTCGGCATACTTGTTTATAATCTGCTGCAATTGAAACGCCTGAAAAGGTTTACTTAGGTAGTCATTCATCCCTGAAGCAATTACCTTATCCTTGACTTCACTGAGAACGTCAGCACTCAAAGCAATGATTGGAACATTCTTAAAATAGTCTTCTTCTCTTGATCTGATTTCCTTCGCCACCTGATAGCCGTCCATTTCAGGCATCTGCAGATCTAAAAGTATAATCTGAAATTGTGTTTTATCTAAAAGTTCTAGCGCTTCGTCACCACTACTCGCAGTAGAGACAGAGTGTCCCCATTTTTTCAAAAATTTGGAAGATACAATTTGATTGACCTGGTTGTCATCAACTACAAGTATATTTAAAATCTTATGCGTTTGCTGTTCGTATTGAGTCTCTTGCAAAAGAGCATCAGATTCATTCATTAATAATTCGAAGCTAAAGGTTGAACCACTACTCAAAACACTATTTACTTTTATTTCAGATCCCATCAGTGAGAGTAATTTTTTTGTAATTGATAATCCTAATCCTGTTCCACCAAATTTACGCGTGGTGTCACTACTTGCCTGCGTAAATCCCGCAAAAACAAACTCCACTTTATCAGCTGGAATTCCAATGCCAGTATCCTTAACAGAAAAACGAATTCGATGAAGTTTATTTTCAGTCTGCAACTCCTCCAACTTAACTTCCACAGAACCATGCTCCGTAAACTTGATCGCATTTCCTATTAGGTTATTAAGAACTTGACCAAGGCGAACAGGATCTCCAAGAACATATTTCGGAACTTTTGGATCAATGTCCGTCTTGAGTTCAATACCTTTTTCATTTGCTCTTACTTGCAACATCCTTTGGTACTGGTCAATAATTTCGTTCAAACTAAATGGAATGCTCTCCAACTCCATTTTACCAGCTTCAATTTTGTTGAAGTCAAGAATGTCATTAATGATTGTCAGCAAATTTTCGCTTGAGAATTTCAAAAGCTTGAGATTTTCAATTTGATCTTCTCTCGGGCTGCTGTCACTCAGAATATTCGTGAGACCTATCATTCCATTTAGAGGAGTTCGAATTTCATGGCTCATCATACTCAAGAATCTACTTTTAGCAAGTGTTGCTTCTTCCGCATTTTCTTTCGCCTGCTTCAATGCTTCCTGAGCTTTTTTGCTCTCTGTTATATCGATGCTTATACCCACAAGCCCAACAATATTGTCGTTGTCATCTTTCAACGGAACTTTCGAAACCAAAAACCAAGTCCTACTCCCATCCTTTCTTGTGTTCACTGTCTCAACATTCAGCATTGATTCGCCACTGATGATTCGCGCATCTTCTTCCATTGAGACCTGCGCTGACTCCGAAGGATAAAGGTCCATGTCACTTTTTCCTAAAATCTCTTCTTCCTGCTTCGCCCCTACATATTCATACTCAGTTCTATTGGCTAATATTTTTCTTGACAGCGTATCCTTGACATAAATGTTTACTGGAATATTGTCGATGATTGTCCTTAACAAAAGGCGCTCACTCTTTAATTGACTTTCTACTTTTTTGATTTCAGAAATATCCCGAGAGACTACGCTGACTCTGTACACCCATTTCTCATCAAATAACATTCTGGCGTTTTGTCCAACCCAAACCACATTGCCTTCTTTGGTTCTGATTCTAAATTCCAAATAGGTGACCGGTTCTTGAGTTTCTAACTGCCTTCTATAAAACTGCATCACACGCTCACGATCTTTCTCATGTAACACATCTGAATAGAGTTTACCCAACAATTCAGCTTTAGAATAACCTGTAACACTTTCTGTTATTGGATTCAAGTAGGAAAACTTCCCTTCCTGATCAAGTTCATAGATCATATCGGAAGCTTCCGTAACCAAGCCTCGATACATTAGCTCACTTTTTTCAAGCTCTTCTTTCAATTCATGGATTTGGTCCATGTTAGATCTAATCTCTTCTTCTGAAGATTGAAGGTCACTGACAGCAATCGTCAAGTCTTTATTTAACTCACGCAATTCTTCATTGGATGTGTTTAGGCCAATGACGGCAGGTGAAAAGATGAAAATAAATTCAAGAACGAGAATTACTATGGCCAAGAAAAGAAAGTAAAGCTTCAATAGATTTGACGTACGTAAGTTTTTCCTCGGCTTCACGTTGGTACGTTCCAACAGTTGTCTCCATGGTGAGCAGAAACGGGCGTTCCACTTCTGTAATTTCTATAATTGCCCTTCTTAAAGTTTCCTGCTGAGGGTCAGCAAAAATTCTCTGACAGGCCTTATAGATTTTCTGCGAGTCTCGGAGTATTAATTGAAAGCAAAGAATCGACCTTTTTGCTTTTACCGATTTCATGGTTTTGTTTAATTAAATAGTAGTGAACATCATACCACTTTTGAACATGATCTTTGAGACTATCCAAACTATAGGCAGCGCGCAAGTCCTCACCTTGGCCCTTAAAATATAAGAGCATGACCAATTTCGGGATGCGCTGACTTAACATGCGCTGTCTTCCGGCCAAATTGATCAACTTTGCATCCTCACTTTGCTTGTTTAGCAGAATACTGTATGATTGCTTGCGTAACGATAATGATCAACACCACAGAAAATATAAACAAGACGTACCTAGACCTTAAGGACCGGAGGGTGTTTTTCATTACGAAAAATTAATAAATTACTTTCCAAAATCTAATTAAGTTCGAAAATCCGTATATACTTTTCGGTCTTTATGAATATACTTTTGTGTGATGATGATGATGTCTTGGTTAGCATGATCCAATTTAAACTCTCGCGTGAAAACATGGGTGAGGTGACCCGTGCCGCTGATGGCCGCCAGGCTATGGAGTTTTTGCGTCAAAAGGCCTTCGATCTGGTGATTACTGATATCCACATGCCTTTCCATTCAGGGCTGGAAATTGTTACCTACATCAGAAAGGAGCTCAAGCTTCAGACACCAATTATTATGCTTTCTGCCGAGGGTCTAAAGAACACCGTTCTTCAGGCTTTTGAACTTGGCGCAAACGATTTTATCTCCAAACCCTTTAGTCCAGCAGAGCTCGCCATCAGGGTCAAAAGACTTCTACAAGCATGATCTTTGCCGTAGCATTTTTTGATAACCTACCCAGCGATGTGCAGGTGTTTTCTAACCATTGCTTTAATTGCCTTTTCATTAGCAATACTTCTCATATTATTTCTTTTTATGAGTCGGCTGGCGAAGAACGAAAAACTAGTTAGGGAAATGAACTTGCGCAATCGATTTCCAAAAATCATTGAACATGATCATGCTGCTGGAAGGAACGGATTCGATGCAGCTTTCCTCTTCTCAATTTTACTTGAAAGACTTAGGCAAAGACATGGGAACTTCATCGCTTTCAAAGCAAGTGATGATTGACCAAATCATCGGGTTACAAAAAAGTGTCGCAGGGTCTTCTGCAGAAAATCTCATCAGTATTTTTAAAAAATTAAACCTCAGCTCTCTTTCACTGGCAAAGCTCAAAAGCTTTCAGTGGAATATAAAGGCACAAGGAATTTCCGAGCTAGGCCAAATGCTCTACACAGATTCAATTCCTTCAATCAAATCTTTAATAAACCATCGAAATCAAACGGTAAGAGAAGAGGCATTAATGGCCATGGTCAAATTGGATCAGGGTCTTTCCTTATCATTTCTTCATGAATACTACGCTCCACTTTCTCCGTGGATTGCGATGAGAATATTCCAGCATCTAAGCAATTCGGACAAACGCAATCTGCCCGACTTTAGTCAATGGTTTAATCACACCAATTCTGATGTCGTTTTATTCGCGATTGAAATGACGAAAAGATTTAGACAACTAAACTCTGGGTCAAAATTGGTTGAGCTTCTTGATAAAGAAAAGACTAAAATAACTGCTGCTATCGAAACTCTCGGAGAACTTGAAATTCATGATCAGGCGGATAAAATTGTAGCGTGTGCTGAGAATCATTGGGAAGATATTGATGTGAGCAGGAAAGCCGTTACTTGTCTTGGTAAAATCGGCTACTCAGAATCTCACTGGAGTTTTATGGCGAAATATTTAAGTCATCCCGACTACAGCGTCAGGTTTGAGGCAGCGCGAGCGCTCAACATGTCGGGCAATGGAGCGAAACAACGAGCTTATAAACACGAACGTAGAAATGAATAATAAGCTGCAGTCATTAATTAATCATGTTGAGGATCCACTGCTTCAATAACAACCTATAGCTCATGTGGTCAGTTTTTTATTTTGTTGTTAACACGCTAATCTTCATCTATGCAGTAGCCATTGCCTCGGCTTATCTTTTCCTTGGTATCCTTTCGCTATTTGAAATGCGTAGGTACATGCGAAAAAATTATTTCACTGACTATAAAATGATTTTATCGTCACCTTTGGCTCCAGGTATTTCGTTGATTGCTCCTGCTTACAACGAAGGACTCACGATAATAGATAATGTGAAGTCTCTCCTTTCGATCATGTATAACAATTACGAAGTGATTATCATCAACGATGGAAGTAAAGATGACACACTTGCAAAATTGATACCTGCGTTTGACCTCGTGAAAGTGAATTTTGATGTACAAAGTCCAATTCAAGCCAAGCCCGTGCGTGGGGTATACAAGTCAAAGAACCGTGCATTTAAAAAACTGGTTGTTGTAGATAAAGAGAACGGAGGCAAGGCCGATGCATTAAATGTTGGACTCAATCTTTCTAAAAAGGATTTAGTTGCCTGCATCGATGTCGATTGCATTATTGAGCCCGATGCTCTTTTGAAAATGGTGAAACCATTCCTTGAACAGCCTGAAGTGATTGCCTCAGGTGGAGTTGTTCGAATTGCAAATTCTTGCGTGGTGGAAGAAGGACGTTTGATCGAAGTGAAGTTACCTGAAGAGCTTTTGCCAAGGACCCAAGTTTTAGAATATATCCGCGCATTTCTATTGGGTCGAATGGCATGGAGTCGTTTAAATGGTCTGCTTTTGATTTCTGGTGCCTTCGGTCTTTTCAAAAGGGATATAGCCATTGCTTGTGGCGGATATAATCATAACACAGTCGGTGAAGACATGGAGCTTGTAGTGCGTATGCGCAGATACATGCATGAAAATAATCTGACCTATAAGGTAGCTTATATCCCTGATCCTTTGTGTTGGACGGAAGCACCAGCCAGCACTAAGATCCTCAGTCGACAACGTAACCGTTGGGCGCGTGGCACTTTTGAAACTTTAAAGATTCATAGAAAGCTTTTCCTCAATCCTCGTTATGGCTTGATGGGGATGTTGAGCTACCCATTTTGGTTTTTCTTTGAATACCTCTCTCCTTTCATCGAATTCTCTGGACTTGTTTTCTTTCTATTTCTAGTCATCATAGGTCAAGTGAATTGGTTGTTCTTCCTTTCACTCACATTGGCTGTTTATTGCTTTGCTTTTTTCATGTCTATGTTTGCTCTTTTTGCTGAAGAAACTTCCTTTTTCAAATACACCAAGAAACGAGATGTGTTAAAGATGATTGGCATTGCACTAATAGAGCCATTGTGGTTTCATCCTAGAGTGGTGTGGTGGTCACTAAAAGGAAATATTGATTTAATCAAAGGAAAAAAATCGTGGGGAGAAATGACGCGTCAAGGTTTTGTTAAATACAAAAAGAAGGCTGCATAATATGGTGATCAAAGAGAAATTAATTAATGGCCTGAAAGATTTTATAATCCTAGCGCTGATTTTCCTTGCGGAGATATCAGCAATTAGAGTTTATGAATTTATCCTAATTAGCTCTGGCAATAAAAATGCATTAGGTCTGGAGTTTCAAGGTTTGATATATGATGTCTTCTTTTCGCTTTCAGTCGCTGGCATTCTTCTGATAGTTCATCTATTATTTTCAATCATAAATAATAAGCTGGCTAATATCATTTCTGTAATTCTGCTTACACTCTTTATATTACTTTCCTTCTGTTTGGTTCAGTATTTTTCAGTGACTTTAATTCCATTAAGCACTGACTTGTTTGGCTATTCGATACGCGATATTAAAACAGTACTGAATTCATCCGGGGGGACAAACGCATCGACTTTTGTAATTCTCTTTTTGTTTGTCGCGGCATTTATCTTTTTAAATATTCTTGCCTTAAAAAAAGAGTATGGAAAAATTTTAAATCAAAAATTGTGTCTTGCTCTTGGTTTCTTAATGCTTGCCTGCTCTTTAATAGGCATAAAGCCAACACCAGAATCTTACAACAATGATGTTGAATATTATTTCGCTGCAAACAAGACAGATTTTTTCTTAAGGCGCACTTGGGAATATCTTACAGAAGCACAAGATCAAAAATTTGGTGACAACGATTATCCTTTCCTTCACAAAGTAGATTACAACAGTAATCTGGCTAAATACTTTAATCTTGAAAAGGAAAGACCAACTATTGTATTTCTGATCATCGAAGGGTTAGGTCGTGATTTTGTTGGCCGTGATTCTCAGTTCGGTGGCTTCACTCCTTTTCTAGATTCTTTATCACAAAAAAGTCTTTACTGGCCCAATGCTTTAAGCAATGCAGGAAGAACTTTTGGCGTTCTACCGAGCTTACTTGGATCACTGCCTTACGGAAAAGATGGCTTTATGAGTTACAGCGAAATTCCAGCACACCAGTCGATAATCAGTATTCTTAAGCCATATGGTTATAAGACCAATTTTTTCTATGGAGGAAATCCAAACTTTGACAACATGGATGTCTTTCTTGAAAATGAAGGAATTGATTTTACACTTGATGAAGGAAAATTTCCTGCGTCATACAGAAAGATGGGTTTAAACTCTGGGGGTTTTTCTTGGGGCTTCGGAGATGATGAGGTTTTTACTTATGCAAATGAAATCATTACCAAGGGAAACGACTCTCCACGATTAGACATTTATCTCACACTGTCCACGCACGAACCCTTTCAAGTACCTGATTCTTCATTTAACTCTGAATTCGATAAAATTATCAAAGGCGAAAATAAAACGGGGAATGAAGATTATTTTCGAAACAAGAACATTTTTAGTTGTCTCCTGTACACAGATCACGCAATCAAGAAATTCTTTGATGCTTCAGCCAAGCTTCCAACATTCAAAAACACCATTTTTGTAATAACAGGAGATCACCGACTTATTCCAATTCCACCAAGCAACAAACTTTCAAGATTTCATGTGCCGCTGATTATTTATTCACCGCTGCTCAAACAACCTGTACAGTTTAAATCACTCGTTACACATTCATCCGTCACACCATCTCTCCTTTCTCTGTTAAAGAACTACGGACTTACGTTTCCGAGTGAAATGCCTTTTATTTCTGATTCGCTCTCAACCAGCTCTCACTTTTCAAGCAATGTTGACATCGCTCTGATTCGAAATAAAAATGAAACAATAGATTACATTGAGGGAACTCATTTCCTTTCGGAGGGTCGTTTGTTTGAAATACAACCCAATTTTGATTTAGAGCCAGTTGCCGATTCCGAGGTATCACTTCGTTTGAAACAAAAATTAAAAAATTTCAAAGCCAAGTCGATACACGCTATTGAAAACAATAGACTTGATAAGTCAACATTCACAGCAAAAAACAAATTCGTCTTTGCTCCTGATGAAAGTAAATACATCACAGGAAACCGGTTAAGCGAATTAAAGCCAGATGATCTTTTTTTTAAAGCACGACAACTTGCTTTTGATAAAGCCTACAAAGAAAGTTCCATTGTATCACGGTTTCTTCTCAACAAGAGTCCTAACTATCATGATGCACGTGTTTTATTAGGTCGCGTTTTTGCCTGGCAATCCAAATATGATACCGCGCGTTATTTTTTGAATCAAGTGCTAACTCGAAATCCTAAATATGCAGATGCCTATAATGCGCTAGCTGATATTGAATATTGGAATGGTCAAAATGAGAATTCATTGAAGTACGTAATGAAAGGTCTAGAGAATAATCCAAATGATTTAGAGCTAATGGCTCGTCAAGCGAGGGCACTAATTGGCCTTGGTAAAAAGAGTGAAGCAAAAAAAATTGTTAAAGCAATATTATCTCAGCAACCTCAACAAGAAATGGCGAATGATTTGCAAAAGAGATTACAATGAAAACTATTAAGAAAATATTTCTCGCAACAATACTAGCACTGCCTAGTTTGCTATGCGCGCAAGAATGGAAGAATCTCACTGTGGATGAAATTTTTCTACAAGCGAGGGAAAAAGCTTTTAGCGGAAATCGTGAGGAAGCTCGGACCATGCTGAACTACATTTTGGAAAAAAGTCCTGGTTACCATGATGTACGCGTTCTGCTCGGCAGAACTTATGCTTGGGATGGCCAACGTGACAAAGCAAGAGAGGAGTTTCAAAAAGTTCTGGCAAAATCGCCTACTTACGAAGACGCCTTAAACGCAAGCATAGATGTGGAGATGTGGGATTCAAAATATGACAAAGGCCTTGAGATATCAGACGCTGCACTTAAAACCTACCCTAACTCTGAAGACTTTCTTTTTAAACGAGCGAGTTGCTTAAACAGCTTAAACAAACAAGATGATGCACTCATTACGCTCAATCAGCTTTTAACAATTGACCCCGCGAATAAAAAGGGATTATCTCTTCTGAAAAGCATAAAAACTCAGCGATTAAAATATCTCGCTGGAGTTTCTTATAGTTTTGATCTATTCAGCAAAACATTTAATCCAGCTCAATATGCTTCAGTCCAGTTAGGTCGAACAAATAGTTGGGGTACATCTATCGTGCGACTTAATTACGCTAATCGGTTCAATACAAATGGAATTCAAACTGAAGTCGATCTCTATCCAAAAATTGCTGACGGTGTTTACGCATATCTCAACTACGGATACTCGTCTACAGACCTGTTTCCTAAACATCGTGTGGGGGCAGAAATTTATACACGACTTCCTAAAAGTTTTGAGGCATCTGCCGGTATTCGATATCTCAATTTCGGAGGCAGCTCAGATGTGGTTATTTACACAGGTTCGGTCGGTTGGTACTTCAAAAGCTATTGGCTTTCACTTAGACCCTACATTACTCCCAACTCACAAACAGGAACATCTTCATCGGCTACGGTTATCTTCAGAAAATACTTTGAAAACAGAGACCAGTACTTGGGTCTAACTGCAAGCATTGGGTTCTCACCAGATGAAAGAAGATTCCAAACTGGATCGGGTTTTTCAACGGATGGTATTTACGTCTTAAAATCTCAACGCATCGGCATCGCTTGGTCGAAGCAACTTAAGCACAACTTTATTTTATTAACGAGTCTTGACTTGGCAAGGCAAGAAGTAATTTTTGATGTTGGGAACTACATCACTATCTCCACAATTGCAATCGGATTAAGAAAAAGATTTTAGATAGTAAGCCCTCACTTTCCTAGAAGTTCATTTGCATCAAGTATCTTCTTCAATGCATCGTGTGATTTCCAAAATCTTGATTTAGATTCATCAAAATATTTCTTGAATTCCGGATTATTTTTGACCGACTCCATAATCGGATCTGACTCAAGGAAGGCAATTATCCAAAACTGTACATTGTCTTCCTTTGAAAAAAGCTTCATATACTCCGCTGATTTTTTTGAGTCGCCTAAATATGCATAATATCCCGAAAGACCCAAGTTGTGGTAAATTGATTTATCAGTATCAATAAATGCTTTATAACCCTCAACTAATTCTTTTGATTTCTCGATAAATCCTGCCTTAGCAAGCACAAACGCAATCACAAGGTTCTCGTGTCGGTAAACATCCATCTGTCGCGATTCGCGAATGGCAAGAAATCTTTTATAATAGTTGTAAGCGCCTTTATAATCGCGCATGTAGTAGGAAATCTTTCCAATGTCTTGAAGGATATCAAATCGGGTGGTGTCTTTTTTGAATTCAACCAAAAGTAAATCACGAGTCCTTTTTGCATCTCCATCTTTAGCAAAAAGAATAAATGCTTGTACGTATTTTGAAAAGAGGTTGTGCGGATTATAATCCAAAGATTTATCAATGTACTTCAGAGATTCATCCACAAAACCATTTTGGATCAATGCGTTCGCGAGCCTGAGATAAGTGTAACTAGCAGTAACCGAATCAAGAGATGCAATATTCAATTGAACTCCTTTCAAAGCATATTGCAAATATTTTCCTGTGTTAGGGAAATAAATCGCGTAATAGTCAGTCAGGAAACCTAGTATTGGTGCAGAGTTTGGATAATATTCAAGAGCTTTTTCAAGATACGGTTCTGCTGACGAATATTCTTTCTTCGCTAGATAATCAACAGCTTTCGCTACTAAGCTCTCACCAAGTTTTGAATCGTACAAGATCGCTTTGTCAGCGAGATCACTAATCTCTGCCAAATGTTTTTTATCCGACTGGAAAATTTCGAGGTTGTAATAACAGATCGCAGCTTCTCCGTAAGCCATTGCAAATTCATGATCTTCAATTGTTGCCTGTTTAAAATAGTCAGCTGCTTTTAAAAGGTTACTCTCACCGCCAAGGGCTTCTAAATTTTTTCCTTTTAAAAATAAATCGTAAGCAACTAGATTTTCTGTCGGTTTCTTTTCAATTCTCTTTTCTTCTTCTGGTGTGATGATAGCTTCAATTTCATCGGCTATATTTTTTGCTATCTCCTGCTGCAATTGAAAAATGTCTTTTGCTTCACGTTTATATTGATTTGACCACAGATGGCGATCAGTCGAGCCATCAATTAATTGAATGTGCAATAATATCTGATCTCCAATCTTCTGCCCACTCCCTTCAATAAAATAACTCACACTAAGTTCTTTTGCCATTTCTGGAATTGACTTGTTACTGTTCCTGTATTTCTCTGTTGATGTACGGCTAATGACTCGCAGGTCTTTCATCTTTTGAAGATTGTTCAAAGTCGATTCCATCAAACCATTAATTAAATAAACGTTAGTCGAATCACTGCTTTCATTCTTAAAAGGTAATACCGCAATGGATTTATCCGTAGGCTTTTGTTTAGAGAAAGGCCAAAGGTTCGCGAAATAAAAAATAGCAACCAGAACAGCAGCTCCCGCAATAAAAGCAATCACTGTTTTTAATTTACCTCCATTCTTTGGTATCGGTACAGGTTCAACATCCGGTCGTTTGCCGACCTCACCTGGCGGATAGCCATAAAATTCGCGAAAGCATTTTATGAAGTACGATGGACTATTGAAACCTACTTGATGTGATACTTCCGAAACGTTTAATGATGATTTTCTGAGCATGTCCATTGCCTTTCTCAGACGGACTTGGTTTATCAACTGACTTACAGAAAGCTTGGTCTCTTTTTTTATTTTCCTCAGCAAATTTGACCGGCTCATGTGCATGGCCTCAGCTAACTCAGAAACACCGAATTGTTCATTCGCCATATTCTGCTCGATAATAGCCTTTACTTGGCCTAGGAAATCTTCCAATGGTTCTTGGGACTCGGTCATTTTTTGGTGGTCAGATTGTGATCTCGGCAAAAATACTGTCGACAGACGGAGTAAAAAAGAGCTCGAGTAAAACCTCAATTTTAGATCAAAAAAGAGGATTTGCATCATAATTTATACTGATGCGCCATAGGTTATATCCTTTTCTTGAAACTTGATGGTTTTGGCCGCAAAACTGCTCTTCCTACCTGCCTCTTCCACTCGTTCTTTGCCTCATCAAAAATATTCACCTAAAAGCACAATTATGAAAACTTTAAAAATCAACTCTAAGAAAGTAGCAATTGCAATTGCCATGTTCACAACCTTGCTTACTTCTGCTTCTTGCCAAAACAAAAAAGAAAACGCCCAAGAACAGACTAGTAAAAGCAGTGTAAAACCGCCTCAAGTAGATATTCATACAGCTGTTGTTACTGGCAACCTTGAGGCTGTGAGACAACACATCGCTGCGGGATCTGATATTAATGTGAAAGATCCTTTTGGCGGCTCAAGCCCTCTTATCAGCGCAACTGTATTTGGAAAAACTGACATCGCGAAAACGCTTATTGATGCTGGAGCTAAACTAAATGTCCAAAACAATGATGGCTCTACAGCTCTTCATACAGCAGCATTCTTTTGTAGACCAGAGATTGTAAAAATGCTTTTGGCCAAAGGCGCAGACAAGACTATAAAAAATAATTACAAGTCAACTGCTTACGAATCTGTTTTGGCACCTTTTAAGGATGTAAAGTCTGTTTACGATATGTTGGGCAATGCACTTGGTCCAATGGGGTTAAAACTCGACTACGCATACATCGAGAAAACTCGTCCCGAAATTGCTGCGATGTTAAAATAGATTTCAATAGAAAAACGAATTGCCATGCTAACCTCTAACCGCAGATACGATATCGATTGGATTCGAGTAATCGCTATCGGCTTGCTCGTAATCTATCACACAGCCATTGGATTTCAACCCTGGGGAATGATGATCGGGTTCATTACAAACAGTAAACCTTGGGTGTCTCTATGGACACCCATGGCTATGCTGAACATCTGGCGAATACCACTCGTATTCTTTGTGTCTGGCATGGGAGTATACTTTGCCATTCAAAACCGAAACTGGAAAGAGCTATTACTCGAACGCGCCAAGCGGATCTTAGTGCCTTTTATCTTCGGGGTTTTCTGTATTGTACCCATCCATCTTTACATCTGGAGAGAATATTATAACATGGATAACATCTACACTCCAAATCCAGCGCACCTTTGGTTTTTGGGCAACATCTTCATTTACGTGTTAACATTTGTTCCACTATTCTTCTTTTTGAAAAAACATGAAAATGGAAAACTTATAAACGGATTAAAAAAACTGATGAGCACACCTCTTGGTCTGCTTCCAGTAATTGGAGCATTTCATAGCTGAAGTTCTTATTATCAATCCAAGACCATATGAACTTTATGTGATGACTGCGCACGGATTCTTTCTGGGAATGCTCGCTTTCTTCTTTGGTTTCTGTTTTGTATTGAGTGGTGAGGGCTTTCTAAAAATGATTGTCAAATGGCGCTGGTTATTTCTTACGGTTGGGGTTTCACTTTTTGCTTTGCGAATAAACCAAATACTGACTTATGATTTTTTGTTGCCAATTGAATCCAACTGTTGGGTGCTTTCCGTTCTAGCATTTGGGAATCTCTATCTCAACCGACCTAGTAAAGTATTGACATACCTAAGTGAAGCAGCTTATCCAATTTATATCCTTCACATGATTTTCCTTTACTTGGGCTCTTCATTCATTTTCAAAATGAACATTGCTGTAGAATTGCAATATGCATTTACGGTAATATTTACACTTGCTGGTTGCTTTGTAACTTATGAGGTAATTAGAAGAGTAAAATTCCTAAGGCCGCTGTTTGGACTGAAAATAATTTCAACCAAGCAAATAATTTTTGTTGAGGCTAAAGTTTAATACATTAGCAATTGACAAGCGGGAGTAGCTCAGTTGGTAGAGCATCAGCTTCCCAAGCTGAGGGTCGCGAGTTCGAGCCTCGTTTCCCGCTCTGAGTAACGAGTGCATTTAAAAATTAATACAAATCGAAAAGGCCAACAACTGCTGGCCTTTTTGTTTAAATCAATTCGGTTATTTTTTCCTCAGGTAGATGTCTCCATTATAAGTTTGCACAACAACCTCAGGGCCTCCGCCATTAATTTCTGCCTTCACCCAATCATCGATCTTCACTTGATAAACACCGCTCTTTGATTCAGGCTTAACTACTGGGCTCGACTTTTGAATTTGTGCATCGAAACCCGAGTAAATCTCGCCCTGTTTTGTTTTCATCTTGAAGCTGCCTTTAAATCCCGCTGGAAATGTCAGGTCAATGTCACCATTATAATTTGCGTACGATAGAGGCGTATCAGGTGTGAGTTTGTCATAAGCAATTTTGATATCACCGTTGTATGTTTCTGCTACTACAGTGCCTGAAATTCCAGTGGCTGTAATTGCACCGTTATAGTTGATTAGTTCCACGACTCCAATAATATTATTTACCTCAATATCGCCATCGTTGTACGTTTTTATCTTCATGTTGATAGTAGAGGGCACTTCCACAGTCACTTCAATTTTATTACTCCAATTGTCTGAAGTCACTTTGATCGTATTTTGAAATTCAGACGCTTCAAGATTCATTGTACCACCGCTAATTTTTTTGAGACCATCGTGGTTGCTCTTATTGTCCCTGTCGTGGTTACGATTACGGTCACGATCATCGTCCTCATCTTTCTCTGTTTCGTACTTTACTAAGACATCTTTGCGAGCTGTGCCTTTAATTTTAACTGAACCCGTTTTGATGTCAACAACTAATTTTATTGCTCCCGATGGGTTAGAAAATGGCACCGTAAATTCTCCTGAATCTTGCGCTTTCAATGCTGCACCCATCAACACCATCATCGCGATTAACACTTTTTTCATAACATTCTATTTTTCTTGTTTTACTTATTTTTCTTTTACTATTACATCACCATTGAAGGTTTCGAAATCAAGCAGCGCTCCTCCTTGGCCAAACTTGAAGCGGTTTCTTCCGATTTTTAAATTATATCCTTCATTGGTTTCTTTCTTTTCAATCATTGCTGGCAATCCTTCGAGCCCCTGAACATTAGTATATAAATCTCCATTGAAACTTTTAAAACTCACATTAGCTGCTAGTCCTTTCACAAACTGGGCATTGATATCGCCATTCAAAGAGTAATACTTACAATCTCCGTTAGGGTTACGTGTGTACTCAACATCTACATCTCCATTGATTGTTGACGCATAAGTTGATCCTTGCAAGCGATGACAACCGAATGGCGCCATTCACATTGTTAGCTTTCACTGCCCCTTTTACATTCTCTACAGAAACATTTCCATCATTCACTGTTGATACTTCAACATTAATTCCAGCTGGTACTTTCACTACGAAATTAAAAACGTAGTCATAAGGAGGGTTGCAGTCGCCATCATCGCAGTTCCATCGATAGGACCAGCCATTGTTGTGTTTTCGATTGTTATAATATCCAAAATGACTACAACCACCACCAACGTAAACAATCAGAGTATCTAACCTATCGATATGAGTGAGTTGCATTTCCTTTTTTCCCTGTTCGAGACGCGCATCCGTTTTCGCCTTTATTGTTCTGTTCTGCCTCGATGATAATTTTATCGCCATCATAACCTTCTACTTTCATCGAGCCATTGAGATTTGCTATTACTAGCGTATTGTTAGCGTTTACTTTTTCGAACTTCAACTCCTTGGTGAGTTTGTCAGTGAATGTCTGCGCATGCAACGTCACTGAAAATAAAATCGGAATTATCATTTTTTTCATAACCTGAACTTTAAATAAGGACGTTGATACTTTCTGTGATCCGTTGCTTCACTTCTTGTGGAGTGGATTTTTGCTCTAATATTTTCTTCAGTTCTTTTACTGATGATTTCTCTTGCATCTTAGCCATAAGTTCAGCCAGAGCCACTTGTACTAAAGGAGAGTCCTGCATCGCAATAGACCGAACTAAACCCTCGCGCACACTCGCTGACTTTGCATAATTATGGAGAGCATCAAGTGCAGCAAGTCTTACATTCACACTTGGGTCTGAGTTAAGCGTTTTGAAAAGTGCATCTGTTACTTTTTTGCTTGGCCCTTGAATCTCTTCACTTAGGCTCACCGCTTTCAGGCGATCTGTAGCCGATTCCTTCTCAAGCATTGAGATCATCATCATCTCTTTTAAATCAGTCACTTCACGTGCCAATGTTTTTACTTCTTCATTGCCACCACTACTTTTTTGGGTTAGCAATCCACTAGTAAAACCTACAATGACCAACGCTGCGCCCACTACTACTTTACCAAACCAAGATTCCATCGACAGCCATGCAAAGGACCAATCGTTTTTAGTCTTCGCCTGCTTTTCCTTCGCTAGCATTTCATAAAATCTGCTATCAAGTTCTTGCGAAGGTGTAGGTTCAACAATCTTTGCAACGTTCTCATCAAATTTTGAAAGCTCATGAAGCTGAGTCAATTCGACCTCACCAGACTCAATTAGTTTTTCCAATTGCTGAATCTCGGAAGGATCTGTCAATCCTTCATTGTACTTAGCGAGTAGTTCATCTATTTTATTCTTTTCCATAACAATCACATTAATTTTTCAACTTGTTGATATATGGCTTTCAATTCCTGAAGAGCCCTAAACACTTTCACTTTTACTGTTCCTTCTGTGCACCCAAGTATCTCGCCTATTTCTTTATATTTTTTTTCTTGGAATTTGCTCAGCAACAATATCTCTCTTTTGTCTTCTGGTAATTTATCGAGAGCAATCATCAACATTTTCTGTTCATCATTACTTTGCCATGCAGCGAGTTGACTGTCAGTATCTTCAATACGCTCCTCCCATTTTTCAATTTTTTCTTGAGGCAATTTATTCTTCCTGAAATGGTCGTTCTTCACATTACGCGCAATGTGAAACATCCATGTTCTGAAGTCACCATCGCCTCTAAAAAGATGACGATATTTTAAAATCCTTACGAACGTATTCTGCACCAAATCCTCACCTAACTCCTTATCTCTTACCATACCGACAAAGAATGCCAGCAACGGGCGTTTATACCTTTCGTAAAGCAGGCCTAGTTTATCAGGATCACCGTCCCGCACCTTGCCCATCAAGTAATTGTCTGAAAGCGCTTCCAAATTTTCGGGGTTCTGTAAGGGAAACTAGCGATTTCCACAAAGGTTACCGACTAAAATCAAAATTTTTATAAAGCCTGTTTTCTTGTCTCTAGCCTTCGTATTTTCGAAAAAAATAAAAGAATCGTGAAAAATTTTGGATATCCATTGATTTTGATTGGCTTCATCTGCTTGGCAAGTTTCCAGTTTACTTTTCCCTGAAAAAAGAAAACTGATTTGGCAAGATGAGTTTAATTACACAGGCTCACCTGATACTACCCATTGGGGTTACGATCTGGGCGATGGTTGCCCTAATGTATGTGGCTGGGGAAACAACGAAGCAGAGTTTTATACTCGTGATTCCAAGAACGTAAGAGTTGAAAATGGAAACTTAATCATCGAAGCCAGAAAAGAGCCGATGAACGGAAAAGAATTCACTTCTTCCCGATTGATTTCAAAAGGCAAAGGCGATTGGAAATATGGACGTATTGAAGTTCGGGCCAAACTTCCAAAAGGCCGTGGCACTTGGCCAGCAATCTGGATGCTCTCCACGGATTGGAGTTATGGTGGCTGGCCAGAAAGTGGCGAGATCGACATCATGGAGCACGTGGGTTTTGATCCTGGGGTAATCCATGGCACGCTGCACTCATTTACATACAACCATGTGAAGCAAACGCAGCAAGAAGGAAAAACTACATTAGCCGATTGCCAGGATACATTTCATGTTTACGGAGTTGACTGGACAGAAAATCAAGTAGATTTTTTTATCGATGACAAAATCTTTTACTCAGTAAAAAGAAATCCAAAAGACGATTTCAAAGGATGGCCTTTCGATAAGCGTTTTCACTTACTTCTCAACGTTGCTGTTGGAGGAAATTGGGGAGCAATGAAAGGCATCGATCCGGACATTTGGCCACAACAAATGTTGGTGGACTATGTTCGAGTTTATCAATAAGTCGCATTGATGAACAAAAGAAAAGTTATTCTTGCGTCCGCATCGCCACGCAGACAGTTCTTATTGAAAGAAATCGGGTTAGAGTTTACTATTGACCCACCACACATCGATGAATCATTTCCCGATGACATGCCGGTTGAAGAAATCCCAACTTATCTCGCGGAAAAAAAAGCAAAAGCCCTTTTGCAAAAGATCACTAATGAAGTAGTCATTGCATCTGATACTGTGGTGATTCTTCAAAACAAAATCCTAAATAAACCTGCCGACAGAAACGAGGCGATTGAAATGCTAAGTTTCCTTAGCGGAAAAACGCATACCGTAATCACTGCTGTCTGTCTGCTGTCTAAAGAAAAAATGGAACTATTTGATGATAGGACTGATGTAACTTTCAAAGAATTGACGCAAGAAGAAATTGAATTTTACATCGATAACTACAAGCCTTATGATAAAGCTGGGGCATACGGTGCCCAAGATTTTATTGGCATGATCGCTATTCAAAAAATAGTTGGATCCTATTTTACTGTTATGGGACTACCGATTCACAAGGTCTACGAACGATTAAAATCATTCTAACACACCCGCCATCTGTTCATTTAGAATTGTGTAAGCACATTTGAAATGTCCTTGAGGGCAATCTTTGTAACCATGAAGTCCACACGGACGGCAATCTAATTTTTCTTTGGTCTCCACAACAAAAGATTTGTCTGATAGTGGTCCAAATCCAAACGAAGGAACTGTTGAACAATACACGGCTGTTACGGGCGCATTTATTGCAGAAGCCATGTGCATCGGTGCAGAGTCATTTACTAAATTCATTTCAGCATCCTTCATCAAAGCGGCCGACTCTAGAAAAGATAATTTTCCTGAAAGGTTTTGTATCTCATTGCTTCCAGCAGCTAATCGAATGGATTCACAAATATGATTGTCTGATGGTGCTCCCAATAAATAGATTGCCGTGAATCTATTCTTGATTGATCTCAAAAAATCAATCCATTTCTCAGCGGGTAATTGCTTTGTAAACCAAACGGAAGTCGGTGCGATGCAAATATATTTTCCCTTTTTATAACTATTTACTTTTTCAAAATCGGCAGCAGATGGATATAATTTAGGTTTGGCAAATTGCGAATCGGTTAATTCTTCAATCAATTGATGATTGCGTTGAACTTCATGTTTACTTCCTATCTCATGCCTGATTTTCTTATTGAAGAAAAATGATAGAGGGTTTTTATCAAATCCTATCTTGATTTTAGCGTTAGAAAAACCAGTGATGAAACCAGAGCTTGCAAATCGATGAACATTGATTAAGCAATCGTAACGATTGGCTCTAACCTGGCTAATGATCTTTAACAAATTTGAAATTTTCGATTGCTTTTTATCCCAAATCAATACTGACCTTAGCAATGGATGATTAGCAAGTAACCCTTCATTTCCCTTTCTTAATAGAAAATCAATTTTTGCTTCAGGATAATGTTGATGCAATTTTTCAATTAGGCCTGTGGCTAAAATCACATCACCAATGAATGCGGTCTGAATAATAAGAATTGACTGAAATTGCGGCATCTATTTTTTGAATTCCGCTTTGTAGTTCTCGATCGCGTTAGTGATTATTTTCATGGCAATATCTTTTCCTTGAAAATCAGGAACTGTTACAACTTTATTTTCGAGTTTCTTATAGCTCTCAAAAAACTCTTTCAATTCTAACTTAAAATGCGTTTCGAGTTCACTGATATCATTAAGGTGCTTTGTGTTCGCATCATTTTCAGCAACCGCTAAAATTTTCTCGTCACCCAAACCCTGATCAATCATTCTCATAACTCCAATCACACGAGCGGGAACCAGGCACAATGGATGAATTGGTTCACGGCAAAGTATCATAATATCCAGTGGATCATGATCATCGCCCAAAGTTTGAGGGATGAATCCATAATTCGCTGGATAATACACGGCTGAATAAAGTACTCGATCCAATTTTAGTAATCCTGTCTCTTTATCAACTTCATACTTTGTCCGCATACCTGTTGATATCTCAATTATACCATTGATATGTTCGGGTGGGTTCTCCCCTATTGGAGTTTCGTGCCAAGGATGTTTGATCATTCTATAAAATTAAAAAGTTCAAAGTTTAAAGCGAAACTTTAAACCTTGAACTTCACGTTAGAACTTATCGTTATTTTATTTCCCTGCTGTCTTGTCGCTTTCTTTTTTCTCGACTTTACCTGCTTTTTTGATTTTATCCCCGTCCTTCAACCGCTTTGACACGACAAGGAACGGTCCCGTAACAACCTCCACGCTATCTGTTATTCCTGATATAATCTCAATGTTGTCGTAGTCACTGATACCCGTTTTAACTTCGATCATTTTTGCTTTTCCTTTATCGTTAACGAAAAGGACGACCTTGTCTTCTTTCTTTTCAGGAGTTTTAGTGCTTGCATTCGTCACCGTACGTTTATCATCGTCATCATTATTTGATTGCTCAACTTTAGGTTTCTTCTCATCCGGATTACGAGTTGTTACGGCTGCCAAAGGAACTGACAATACATTGTCTTTTTTGCTAGTAATGATTTCAACGCTTGCTGTCATGCCAGGACGGAAAGGATATCTGTTTCCAGCTCTCACCAGATCTTGATATGACGCACTCACAATCAAAATTCGAACTTCGAATTCAGTGATTGCGTCTGTAGAAGTCTTGTCCTTAGCTGTATTTGCAATGTTCGTAACAATACCTTTGAACTGTTTGCCTGCAGTTGAGTAAGCATCAACATCAATCAGAACACTATCACGATAATGAACTCGAACAATATCATTTTCATTAACATTTACTCGGACTTCCATTTTGCTTAAGTCAGCAATGCGAAGCATCTCAGTTCCAGTCATTGTTGCAGTACCCACTACACGTTCACCTTTCTTCACGCTTAGTTTGGAAACAATGCCATTCATTGGCGCTACAACTGTTGTTTTACGAACGTTCTCACGGGCTTCCTTAACGGAAGCTTCTGTGCTGCTCACAACAAATTTTGCAGCTTCCAAATTCTTGTTAGCTGACGCAAGATTATTCTTAGCTACTTGGTAAGCTTGAATCGCTGCTTGCCAGTCAGCTTCAGATATTACTTTTTCGTTCCACAATTTTTCTTGACGCTTGTAATCCGCTTCTGCTTTTGTAAAGTTCGCTTGTGCTACAGAGAGAGCTGCTTTGCTAGCTTCAACATTTGCTTCTTGTTGGCTAAGTCCAGCCTCTGTCCGCTCAAGCTGGCTTTTCAAAATATCCGGACGAATTTTTACCAACGGCTGTCCTAATTTTACAGAGTCACCATCTTCTACATTTAACTCAATGATTTCGCCCGAAACTTCTGGAGCCAATTTAACTTCTGTGACAGGCTGAACTGTGCCAGATGCACTTACTTTCTCCGTTATCGAAACCTTTTTCGCTTTGGCAACTTCCACCTCAAGCTCTTTTGCTTTGCCAATCCAACCCATCGATTTGCCTACAATCAATATAAAAATTGCGAATACAAGTGCACCAATACCCCAATACATCAGGCGATTGGATTTTTTCTTTTGTTTAGACATGTGAAAATTGGAAGTTAGAGTTTAGAGTTTAGTTTCTTAATAATCGATAGTCTTCCCTTGATAGAATTCAAGGATCTTCTTAGCCAAAATCAAGCTGAACTTTGCTCTTGATAAAGCAGATTTCGCTGAGAATAAATCATTTGATGAGACCTGGAATTCCACGTATGTGGCAGCACCGTTCTCGTAACGTTGTTTTGTCATTCTAAAAGCCTCTTCATTTGCATTGACTTGCTTTGTAGCAGCCGCATAAGTTTTAGCCGCAGCGACCGCATTATTGTAAGCTGTTTCTATCGACTGACGTAAAGTATTTTCAGTTTCTTTCACAGTAATCGCTGCAAGTTCTCTGTTGATGATTGCTTGTTGTACACCTGTGCGTGTCTGAAAACCATTGAAGAGTGGAATTGACAAACTTAGGCCTACGTTTTTATAGAGGTTGTCTGTCAATTGGTCCTTAACATGATAGCTATCTGAAATGAAATATTGATTAGATACTAGCGTGGTTACTGGTTGTGATTGATCTCCATTAACGTAACCGATAGTATACGGAACTTTTGTGTTTGGATCTGTTCCATAGCGTTTTGTATCGGATGCGCTGTTGTAATTTGATGTGGCTGCAAAGTTTGCAGATAACCTTGGATAATAACTTCCTCTCGCTGCCTTCAATGCTAATTGTGCACTTTCGACTTTGAGAAGCGCACTACGAACTTGAGGAAGCGTTTGAGACGATATCGAGTAAATTTCTTCAGGAGTCTGAGTAATCGTTAAATCTTCCATAGCAATTCCCGGAACTACCACCTCAAATTGATTTGAAGCCGGCACTTGCATCGATTGCTTTAATGATAGCATCGACAAGTTATAGGCATTCTCTTGCGTAATCATATTGGTTTCGTTTGTAGCAACCACCGCCTCTTGATTCAATTCATTGCTTTTAGGAAGAGCACCAGCAGCAACTTGCTTTGCAATTCTTTCAAGTGTTTGCTGACTAGAGTTGAGTTGGAACTTTGCATTCTCATACAATTCCTTATTCAGGATAACATTCGTATAGTTTGTAACTACGTTGATAATCACATCGTTTTTAGCTTTTTCCAAATCCAAGTCAGCGGCTTCAAGGCTCTTTTTATTCTGGCGATACGTATTCTGAATTCTCAATCCATTGAATAACGTCAATTGACTAGTGATAGAAGGGTTAACCGTTTTGGTTACTCCTTGAAAATATTGGTACGTTACAGGGTTAAGGTTCCTGCCGTAATTTTGACTTGCTGAAGTATTTAAGTTCAATGAAGGCAAAAAATTTCCTTTCGCGCCAAGCAAGCCAACTCTGTTTGTTTCAACATTATAGACTCCTCTTTTTACGGTAAGGTTATTATCCAAAGCTATTTTCACACACTCTTGTAAAGTCATTTGCTGAGCGTGTGCTGAAAAGATGCTGCCGATGAAAATAAAAATGGGAAGTACAATTTTTTTCATATCTGGGGTATGTAGATTACTTCTTTTATCCAACTAAGACTTTTTAAATACTCAAATGTTACAGGCTTGATTCCCGAATCCATTTCAATAACCTGGCAAGCCATATCGTTCTTTCCTTTACGCGATACTGACATGGTCGCAATATTGCAGTCGTCATGCGCGAGAACATTGGCAATGAAGGCAATGCTACCCCTCACATCTCCTGCAAAAATAATGATCGTGTGTAAGTTGGCTGTAAAGTCTGCCTTAAAGCCATCCACTTCGGCTACGTTAATTATGCCACCGCCCTTGCTTTCTCCTAGCACTTCAACTTCCTTAGCCCCTCTCCTCAACTTCAATCGAATTGAATTAGGATGAAGTGTTGACGCATTGCCAACCGACTTGAAATGATATTTAAGCCCAGATTCACCAGCAATTTCGATGGCCTGCTTGATCCTCTTATCATCCGTTTCGAAATCCATGAGGCCAGCTAAAATAGCTCTATCACTTCCGTGACCTTCATAGGTTCTGGCAAAAGAATTATAGAATATTATTTCAGCCTCTTCTGGCACTCCTCCCAAAATCTTGATAGCTGTTCTGGCTATACGCACCACCCCAGCAGTATGGGAACTAGAAGGGCCAATCATTACTGGGCCAATCATGTCAAAAACGCTGCTTTTCTCAGGCATATTGGGTGAATATTTGATGCAAACGCAATATTACGGCAAAAGGATATATGCTCAAGCAAATTTTATTTTCAAGGCTATTCGGCATTTCATAAAGAAAAACGCCCTGATGGGGAATGAAAAATTTGAAGCAAATTCATTTTACATTTGTCAAATGAAAAACTTTGTTTCTGAGTCGAAAGAATCGAGCCGTATGTTCAAGAGCGATTGGCTTGAACCACTATCAAAAGTCCATTTTAGTGTACCGTTGATTATCTACGTACCCGTAATTGGCTTCTTCTTTTGGAGAAGTTTTACAATCGAAAGCTTTAGCTTAGTTACGTTCTTCCTGAGTTTCCTTTCTGGCCTGCTTTTCTGGACAGCCACTGAGTACTTTCTCCACCGGTTTATATTCCATTATTATCCTAATACGAAATGGGGTCAGCGATTGCACTTCATTTTTCATGGTGTTCACCACGATTTCCCTAACGATCGCTTGCGTCTGGTAATGCCACCTTCGGTAAGTATTCCTCTCGCTTTAGGCTTTTATTATTTATTTCAATCGGTACTCCCAACCTCGTGGTTGCCTTCGTTCTTTTCTGCCTTCCTGATCGGATATTTGATTTATGACATGTCGCACTACGCGTTTCATCATTTGAATTTGAAAAATCCAATTCTGAAAAAACTAAAGCAACACCACATGAGGCATCACTTCAACGAACCTAACAAAGGTTATGGGGTAAGTTCCGTGCTTTGGGATAAGATTCTCGATTCTGATTTTAAAAAGTAATTCAGCAGAGAATTTCTTTTACATTTTTTCGAATCGTTTCAGCCAATTCATCGGTAGGCAAATCGTTAATATCTCTACCGAAAGGGTCTTCAATTTCTTCTGCAATTAATTCTACGCTCAATAGAATAAAAGACACTAGTAAAACTGTTGGGATGGTGAAATACCCAAGTGTGGGAATAAAACCAAAGGGAAGTGTGATGATGTAAATGAAAATAAATTTCTTGATATACATCGTGTAGGAATATGGAATAGGTGTTTTCTTAATCCGTTCACAAGCTCCCATCAAATCAATAAAATCTTTTAATTCTTTGTCAAGATTAGTTAAGTGAAAACCAGTAATGACATTGTTCTTGTGCAAGTCATCCGTCCTTTTGTACAGAGCTGATGCAATATGATTGGGCTTGTGTGCTACAGATTTTAATTCATTCGCAAATGTCTGATCATCTACATCCAGTTCATTGAAGTCCACTCCGTTTCTCAAATTTTCTTTGGTCGCAAAAACAAAATTGCCAATCATCTTAGCAAACCAAATCCTGTCTTGATGATCTTTTGGCAACACCGCATTTAACTTCATTGCAAAATTGCGAGTGCTGTTAACAAGTCCTCCCCAGAGTCTTCGGCCTTCCCACCAGCGATCATACGCTGAGTTGGTACGAAATACCAGGAACAAACCCAATACAATACCCAACAATGAGTGGACGGTTGTTGATGCCGGAAATTCATTTACATGTTCTAACAAAATATAACATGCCACTGCGGTAAAAGCCCCCATAAAGGCAAGTGCGGGCAGCAAAGTTTTAAGTACTTGTTTGCTGTATGAATGAAAAATCAAATCGAGCCAAACTTTGGGGTTATAATTTACCATGCAGAAATAGATTAAACAGCTATAGGGGCTTTGATTGACGGATGCGATTGATAATTGACGATCTCAAAATCTTCAAATTGATAATCGAAAATAGTTTGAGGCTTGCGTTTTATTTTCAGCGATGGCAGCGGAAAAGGATCGCGTGAAAGCTGAAGTTTCGCTTGTTCAAAATGATTTGAATACAGATGCACATCGCCACCAGTCCATACAAATTCACCAGGAATTAAATCGCACTGCTGTGCAAACATTTCTAAAAGCAAAGCATAACTGGCAATGTTAAAAGGGACTCCCAAAAAATAATCCGCGCTTCTTTGATAAAGCTGACATGAAAGTTTCCCATCGGCTACATAAAATTGAAACAACGCGTGGCATGGCGGCAAAGCCATATGATCAACTTCTGCTGGATTCCAAGCTGATACAATATGTCTTCTGGAATCCGGTTTTGACTTAATCTGTTGAATTACATTTTGTATCTGGTCAATTCTTCGTCCATCAGGTGATGGCCAACTCCTCCACTGGCTTCCATAAACGGGCCCAAGATCTCCGTTCTCATCTGCCCATTCATCCCAAATAGTAACGCCATTATCTTTTAAGTACTTTACGTTCGTCTCTCCTTTAAGAAACCAAAGCAGTTCATAAATTATGGAGCGAAGGTGAAGTTTTTTTGTCGTAACGAGTGGGAAGCCTTGAGACAGGTCAAATCGAAGTTGTCTGCCAAAAACAGATTTTGTGCCAGTGCCTGTTCTGTCTGTTTTAATGGCACCGTTTTCTAAAATATCCTGCATCAAATCTAAATACTGCTTCATTCGGCTAATTTTTCATGCAAATAACCTAAGAAAAAGAAAACAAAAAAGCCCTCGCGGAACCGCGAGGGCTTCACACCCCCCAACCTCACAAAAAACTCTTAATTGCCGTTTGAATCGGCTGTAATTGTTACAGATTTATTTCCGATAGTGACAATAATTGAATTATCACATGTGCCATCGCCATAATTGATGTCATACGTTTTTGAATCTGTGGTTATGGTCTTCTCTCCGCTTACTGGGATAAAAACACCAGATGTGCGACAAGACGCTTTATAAACTAATGCCGAGATAATATTCATTGAATAATCCAAGCCTTTTCTTGTCACACCAGTTGCACTTGTTGCTCCACTGTTTTCGATAGAAATTGTCTTTGCTGAAAAATCCCACACCACCAAGTAATCGGAATTACGTTGAACGGTAGTCCCAGTAGCATCGGGGAAAGTAAGCAAACCACCAGTCAGCTGATGATGGAAAGTAAATTGAGTAGTTGAATCAGAAGAAACATTAGTGATTTTAAATGTTCCATCTACTTTAATATCATTTCTATAGTAGTTAGAATAAGTTAAAGTTCTGTAAGAGCCAGCTGCCCAACGATGCCCCCAATAAACAATATTGATAACTCCTTTCCTTGTAACACCATTCACGGTAATCCCAGTTCCGAAATCAATTGTGATTGTTCCATACACTTTTCCTGCTTTAACAGAATCCGCATTGGGAGTAATGGTAATAGTTGCTCCAGCTAAACGAGCATCGAAAAGACCACCTTCAATATGACCTGAAACTCTGGATCCTTCACTGAGTTTTGTGTCACTCACACCGCCAACTACTGAACTTGACATATCAGCTGATTCATCTGTTGAGGAGGCTGCTACAGATTCAGAGTTAACATTTTGAGAATCAGTGCCACCCAATGGGCTGTCTGAATTACTCTTAGAACAAGATGCCAACATCCCGATACCCGCCACCATTATTACAGCAAGGGTCTTCAACGAAAAAACATTTTTAATTTTCATAGAGGTTTAATTTGAATTGTTTTCCTATCAGATCAATTCTGATTGATAAGGTTTAAAGAGTCGGTCATTTTTTTAATTGCCATCGGCAGTTACCGCGATAACCTTCACTTTACTTCCGACTGTGACTGTAATCAAGTTGTCACAAACATTACTTCCGAAGTCAATCGTGTAATTATTTTTCCCAACATAAATTTTTTCTTCTCCACTAACAGGTATGAAAATCTTACTTTTCAAACAAATCACTCGGTAAACAAGCGGTTTGTTATTTGTGATTTCCATTTCATACTGACCATTTTTTTTATTCGTTCCAGTTGCAGCGCCTAAAACCAGCCATTCGTTATTATCGCGAATCACAGATCTGTGCCAAGTACGATTTAGTTTATGAGAACGACTTACAGAGTCGCCATCAGCAAAAGTAATTTTACCATCATCTAAACGAGAGACAAATTGTATTGAAGTAGTATCGTTTGCATTTAGAACTGTATCTGAAAGAGTCCCTTCAATCTTAGAAAAATTACGATAGAAATTTTGAAATTGGATTGTCACGCTTGAGCCTACACTCCATTTCCTTCCCGAATAAGAAATAATAATCTTACCCCTCCGCTTCACACCGATGCTATCAGAACAGGTTGTAAGGGAATCGTAGTTGATAGTTATAGTTCCTGAAGGATTTAGAAAGGTTCCGGTTCGAGTGATGGTAATGTGCGCGCAGGCCAATCTACCATCAAACCGGCCTAAATTAGCAATCACTTCCCCATTAACGCGAGCACCCGAATATTGTGCTACAGTCAAGCCCTTAATCACATTGGCCGACATGTCTGATCCTTCGTTAAACAATGCTGATGAGGTTGAAACCGAATTTATATTTTGAGTATCAGTAGAGTCAAGAATATCGCTACCATTGCCGCAAGAAAAAAATACCCCAACAAGCACTGGGGCAACCATGGCCAAATATTTTATGCTAAAAATATTATTGATAGCTTTCATCGGATTTAGAACCTTAGAATGAATAGGCTAAGTAAGGTTTAACACATTTAATAAAAAAATAAATGTCAGGTTTTAGTAGAATTTGTAAAGATATTCTGGCTCCGAAAATAATTGGGCTTACATTGATTTTTGTTGTTTCAGGGGCTCAGGCACAGCTAAAAATTGCAAAACTGAAATACAATGGTGGTGGCGACTGGTATGCCAACAAAACTGCGCTACCCAATCTTATTAAATTCTCTAATAAAGAGTTAGGCACCTCAATAAGTTCAGAAGAAGATATTGTTGAAGTAGGAAGCCCAGCGCTGTTTGACTACCCGTACTTGTACATGACAGGTCATGGAAATGTGGTCTTTTCCACCTCCGATGCTGCAAACCTCCGAAAGTATCTTATCGGTGGCGGGTTCCTTCATGTTGACGATAATTATGGTTTGGATAAATTTATCCGTCTTGAACTAAAAAAGGTTTTCCCTGAATTAGAGCTTGTTGAGATTCCATTCACTCATCCTATCTATCATCAGAAATTTGAATTCCCAAATGGACTTCCGAAAATCCACGAGCATGATGGTAAACCCGCTCAGGGCTTCGGCATGTTTTATGAAGGAAGATTAATTCTTTTCTATTCCTTTGAATGTGACCTTGGCAACGGATGGGAAGATCAGAGAATTTATAATGATCCGGAAGCAAAAAGATTAGAGGCTCTTAGAATGGGAGCCAATCTGATTTCATTTTGTTTTACCTCACACTAGATTCTCAATCACCAAATTGTGATTGGTGTAAATGCAGATGTCAGCTGCAATATTTAAACTTTCTCTTACAATCTCTTCAGCACTAAGATGCGGTGCATGTTTTTTTAAAGCCAAAGCCGCTGATTGAGCGTACATCGCACCAGAACCAATTGCAGCAACTTGATGATCTGGTTCAATTACGTCACCATTTCCTGAGAGCATCAATATCTCGTCTTTATTACACGCAATAAGCATAGCTTCAAGCCTTCTCAAGTAACGATCCATTCGCCAGTCCTTTGCCAACTCAATTGCAGCACGTTTCATATTGCCACCATAGGCA
Source organism: Cyclobacteriaceae bacterium (assembly GCA_049840975.1). Lineage (GTDB taxonomy): Bacteria > Bacteroidota > Bacteroidia > Cytophagales > Cyclobacteriaceae > ELB16-189. The sequence goes on from JASGIR010000064.1 coordinate 45,330, forward strand.
TTCAGTTTTTCATCAAAACGATCAAGTAATGTAAATGCATCTGCAGTTGAACCTGCAAAGCCAGTTAAAACTTTACCATCTTGAAGCTTACGTATTTTCTTTACGTTGCTTTTCGCAATGGTGTTACCCAACGTAGCTTGGCCATCTCCCCCAATAGCAACCGAGCCGTTGTGGTGAACGGCCAGAATGGTTGTAGCGTGAATTTGTTGCATAGATTAAATCAAAATCCGGACTGGATCTTCAAGCAAACCTTTCAGGGTTTTCAGGAAGGCAGAGCCTACAGCTCCATCTACAGCACGGTGATCGCAAGACATGGTCACTTTCATAATGTTTCCAACAACAAGTTGACCATTCTTGACAATTGCAGCTTCTTTAATTCCGCCCACAGCAAGAATACAAGCATCCGGAGGGTTTATGATCGCAGTAAATTCTTCAATGCCAAACATGCCGAGGTTTGAAATTGTAAATGTGCTGCCTTCCCAATCGCTTGGCTGCAATTTTTTATCGTGTGCTTTTTGAGCAAGGTCTTTAACTTCCACAGCGATGTGAGACAAAGACTTGTTATCAGCAAAACGAATCACAGGTACTAGCAATCCATCTTTTACAGCAACAGCAACTCCAATATGGATATGATTGTTTCTTCTGATTTTATCTCCGAGCCAACTCACGTTCACGTCAGGATGTTGACGAAGAGCAGCAGCAACAGCCTTAATTACCATATCATTGAAAGAAATTTTCACAGGCGCAATCTCGTTCATGCTCTTGCGAGCTTCGACAGCCTTGTCCATGTTGATCTCCATCGTGAGATAGAAATGCGGAGCTGAAAATTTGCTTTCGGCCAATCGTTTTGCAATTGTTTTCCGCATTTGAGAAACTGGTACTTCCTCGAAACTCTCCTGACCTACAACTTGTGGAAGCACAATGGCAGCAGATTTAGTATCGCTAGATTTTGCAGGAGCAGCAGACGGTTTGTAATTCTCGACATCGTGCCTAGTGATTCTTCCGTGATCTCCCGTCCCTTGAATTTTATTGATATCGTAGCCAAGATCTTTTGCCATTTTCTTGGCAAGTGGTGAAGCCTTCAACCTTCCATTGGAAGATGCTGACCCATTAGATGAGCTCGTTGCAGACGGAGCTGGTGCAGCCACAGAAGTAGCAGCAGGTGTAGCTGCAGCTTTTGATCCACCTGAAGCCTTCGATTGATTTGCCTTTAAAAGTGTTTGCCAGTCAGCATTTTTTTCACCGATAATAGCAAGTACATCATTTACTTTTACAGATTCTTTTTCCTTGGCTCCAACATATAATAGTGTACCAGAATTGAAGGACTCGTAGTCCATTGTGGCTTTGTCAGTTTCAATCTCCGCCATCAACTCTCCCGACTTTACTGTATCGCCAATCTTCTTATGCCATTTTGCGATCACGCCCTCACTCATTGTATCGCTCATTTTCGGCATCAATACAATCTCAGCTTTAATTCCTGATGTATCAATTGCTGGGGCCTCCGCGACTGCTGTAGCAACTTCCGTCTTGGTTTCTGTTTTTCCACCTACGGAAGCACTTGACGTAGTGGCACTCGCTAGAAGGGAAGTAAAGTCCTCTCCTTTATTCCCCACGATAGCAAGCACATCATTTATTTTTACCGCCTCTTTTTCCTTGGCGCCCAAATACAAAACAGTCCCTGTATTAAACGACTCATAGTCCATCGTGGCTTTGTCAGTCTCAATCTCCGCCATCAATTCTCCCGACTTCACTGTGTCTCCTACTTTTTTGTGCCATTTTGCGATAACCCCTTCGGTCATGGTATCGCTCATTTTGGGCATTCGTACTATTTCAGCCATTTGCGTTTATGATTTAGAAATTACGATTACAATCTTTAAAGACCTCAAAAATAGTTGATTTTAGAGTAAAGTGAAATTGTTTCATTTCGATCGAGAAATTTATTGAGCCAATCAACAATTCAAACAAGGAAGTTGATGGTGTTAAGCCTTTCGGATACCGGAAACCTATATCGAGTTGAGGCAAGAGCCGCATTACATTGATGTCAAATTTTACTTCTACTCCAGTTGAAACATACGTACTCTGACTCGAGAAAGAA
>JASGIR010000065.1:0-63877 GCA_049840975.1 Cyclobacteriaceae bacterium
AAGGTTAATAGGGAAACACAATAATCCGAACAGCACCTAAATGCTTCATCAGAAGATATAGTCGGTACTCAAAAACGCAGACTCACGATTGCGAATAATATTTCCTATTATTTTTTTGTTGTCGTCTGTGATTTTTGTGGCAACGAGTGAGCGTATTGAAAATGCACGAAGTGCATCCGCTACTGACAATGTTCCTTCGGCTGAGTCTTTTCTTCCATTAAATGGAAATGTATCAGGTCCACGTTGACATTGAGTATTTATATTTATTCTTCCCACTTGGCTCACGAAAGAATCAATTAGTCGAGCTATCGTTTTTGAATCTTTACCGAAGATGCTCAACTGTTGTCCGAAGTTTGAGCTGAGCACATACTCGATTACTTCAGCTTCATTTTCGAATGATCGAACTGGTACCACCGGACCAAATTGTTCTTCCGAATAAATCTTCATCTTATCATTCACTGGAAATAAAATCGCTGGATAAAAAAATGTGTGGACGGTTTCTCCTCCGTTTGGGTTGATTACTTTTGCTCCGTTTGCAACTGCATCATTTACCAGGTCTTTTAGAAATCTGTTTTGCCGGGTTCAGGTAGAGGTGTCAACGCAACTCCATTATCCCAAGGCATTCCAGGCCTCAGTTTGCTCACGGCATCGGAAAGCTTCTTCAAAAATGCTTCTACAATATCTTTGTGCGCAAAAATCATTTTGATTGCTGTACAACGCTGTCCATTGAACGACAATGATCCAAGCACACACTCGCTAACGGCCACATCTAAATCAGCATCAGGTAATACAATCGCCAAATTTTTTGCATCAAGTCCTAAGACAGCTCTCAATCGGTGAGATTTTGGGTGAGCTTTCTTCAATTCATTTGCACCTTTATTTGTACCTATAAACGCAAACACATCAATCTTGCCTGTTTCCATCAAAGCTCCAAGCGGGTATCGCGTCCACGACCATAAATTACATTGATGACTCCTGCAGGAAAACTTGTGCGAAACGCTTCCAGCAATGGTCTTATTAACAGCACGCCATACTTCGCTCGGCTTAAATACAACAGGTATTACCCATAATCAACGCAGGAAAAAGCGTGGTGAAGGTTTCATTCAGTGGATAATTATACGGTCCCATGCACAGAGCAACGCCAAGTGGCACGCGTCTAATCTGTCCCATGATTCCTTGCTCCTGAACAAAATTTGAAGAGCGTCTATCCAGATCTTTTAAAGCGTTAATCGTGTCGACTATGTAATCACAAGTACGATCAAATTCCTTTTCAGAGTCTTTCTGTGATTTGCCAATTTCCCACATCAACAGATTTACAACCTCTTGTCTTTTTTCTTTCATCTTTGACAAGAAAATTTCTACATGATGAATTCTCTCTGAAACAGTCATCATCGGCCAAACGCCATGCCCAAGATCATAAGCACTAAGAGCTGAATCCAAAGCGGCCAAAGCCTCTTTTGAAGTAAGCATAGGTGTACTACCAATTACTTTCTGTTTGTACTCATTTCCATCTTTTACAAACACGGGGCTTAATACTGGATTAAGTTGTCCTTGCCATTGTAGCAGTTGGCCGTTAATTAAATACTCACGTTGTTCAAGCTTGGAAGGAAGCTGAGCTGATTGTGGAATAGATTTTTCTTCAGGGAAAATGGAAATAAATTCACTCATGATTTTTGGTTTGAAGTTTCTACAATTTTTATTCCGGATGAAGTGCCGATTCGAGTTGCACCGGCTTCAATCATCTTAATAGTTTGTTCAATCGTTTTTATGCCACCAGAAGCTTTGATTCCAACAGATGATGGAAGTGAGGCTCTCATTAATTTAATGTGCTCTTCTTTTGCTCCGGTTGGGGCAAAACCTGTAGAAGTCTTTACAAAGTCAGCACCAGCATCTGCACACATTTTACACGCCTCCACAATCTCATCGTCAGAAAGGTAAGCTGTCTCGATAATTACTTTTAAAACTTTCTGATGATCATGGGCGAGCTTACTGCATTTCGCAATTTCAATTTTCGTCCAGGGGATTCCAGTCTTGAAAGAAGAAATATTCAACACTACATCGATTTCATCTGCTCCATTATCAATCGCTCTTTTGATTTCATCAAGTTTTGTTTCAGTCATTGAATAGCCTAACGGAAAGCCCGCGACAGTAATAAGAAGAATTCCATCCGCACCAATTTCGCGTTTCGCTCGCTTAACCCAAAAGGGAGGAACGCAGATTCCTAATAGACCAAATTGTTTTGCCTCTTCTACTAGTTTATCAATCTCCGCAATCGTTAGCGTTGGATTGAGATTGGTGTGCTCGATGTATGAAGCGATGTTCATCAAGCACAAGTTAGTAAAATAGATCTTTGTTACTTGATTCTAGATTCTAGAAAGAAAAAAGTAAGGTGAGAATAATGTGAGTGATTTCAATTCAGTTTAATGCCTAATACCGCACTCTTTGCAATAGCTCATCGCATAAGGCAAATGTCTTTTAGGTTTACGCTTATGACCGAAATAAGTGAAATCGGAATATTGGGGTTTTGACATTTCACGGAGGATTCTCTTTTTGTTTTTTGCTGCAAGCTCAACACGCTTATAGAAATCATATTCACCTGAACTCCGAAATATGGGTTCAGGAAGTAGCTTTTCTTTTTGAAGCGAAATCTGCTGCTTTTCCTTGGCCATTTCTTCAACGCGGTCATAATATTGATACCTAGCCGTATGACGAACATTAGGTTTCCTAAAAAGTAATCTCTGTTTTCGAGTGACCTTCGGCTTGTATTTCTTTTGCGAACGATCTTCCATCACTTCTGGTGCTCGATCACCAAGCGAATTGCTCTGTGCCCTAGAAGCAAATGACAATAGAAGACTAAAACCAAAAATAAAAAACCCCAGCTGTATTTTTTTCATAGCTGGGGTAATAACGATTGGTTTTGATTTTTATTTCATCGGAATTTGGGTTCCGCCATTGATTGCTGTCTGCGATAGATCCAGGGTGGCGTGGGCTCCTTATCTTTCCACAAGCCTTTCCCATTTTCTTTTGCCCTTTCTCTCATTGATTCAAGTTCTACTATTGGATTTCGCTCGGACGTCCAGGCCAAACCAGCTTCCAATAATTCTAGTCTTGGGTCTACTTTTCCATCAATTAAAATAATGCCAAGACTATTTCCCCATCTGTCTTTCCCTTGAAGTCTCACATCGACTTTTTTGTTGAGAATCATTTTTTGCAAAAAGTCCTTTGCGTGATCACCATAATCCTGACCGATTTCAGGGCAATCAATTCCAAATAAAGAAATCTTATAAGTTTCGTTGTCTTGTGCCATCAATTCGATTGTGTTTCCATCGATTACAGAAACCACTTTTCCAGTAAGATCATTTTCAGCAAAGACGAATGAGTAAAAAACCACTGCCACCAACAGACAAACAATTCGTTTCATGCAAGTTTTGTTTTCCATAGATAACGTAAAAATCAATTAAGTAATCTGCAATTCAGCGACCAAAACTACCGCTGGCTGACAGGTGTAAGTTTTTTCTGATTTAGAATCTAAAGCCCGAAAATCAGCCGATAAAACTATTTACAGTATTGATCTATTGAGAATTTGGCTTTAGCATCGCCTAGCTGAACAGCTTTTTTCCAATCTGCGCAGGCCTTTTCTTTATCCTTCAGTTGGTAATGGAAATTACCACGTTGTTTAAAGTAAGAAGCATTTTTTCCATCAATTTCAATTGCATCATCCATATCTGAAACTGCTGCGCCATAGTCATCAAGTTCTGCTTTACAGTTCGCCCTACCCGCAAATGCGGCTGCATCTTTCGGGTTGAGTTCAATCACTTTATCGTAATCAATAGCTGCTTGTTCAAACTCTTGACTTTCTTCCTTTATAATCGCGCTATTGAAATATACATCAGGATTTTTGGGATCGAGTGCAATTGCTTTCGCTAAACTTTCAAGAGCTGCTTTCCTATTTTGCAAACCCACATAAGCACGAGCTCGGTCCAAATAGAGTTGAAGCGAATTTTCGCCTGCCTTCAAAGCTGCATCAAAATCAGTTATTGCCGATTGAAAATCTTGCTGCTCAATGAAACATTTCCCACGTTTCATTAAAATCGATTTGTCTTTGTTACCAGCCGTTACAGCTTTGTCAAAATACTCTTGTGCAACAACATAATTTTTTTCCTCAAAATAAGTTTCACCTAGTTTGGTATAAAGATCAACGTCTGGCTTTTCTGTTAGTTTTTCTACTTGACGCATATCTTTGATTGCCTCGGCATTCTTCTTTATTTTCAAATAGGCATTAGCTCTGTTATCATAAGCGCGCACATAATCATTTTTCTTAGCGATAGCTAGTCCAAAATCATTAATAGCATTGTCAATCTGCTCTAAGTTGAAGTTCGCTTTTCCACGATTGTTAAATAAAACTGGGTCATCAATTCCCAGATTTGCTGCGCTTGTATAATCCTGAATTGCTCCTCCAAAATTATTGTTTCTAAAACGGGCATCTCCTCGGTGATAAAATGCAACCGCCAGTTTTGGATTCTTTTCGATGGCAGCATCAAAGTCAGAAATTGATCCTTCAAAATCTTTATTATCAAGTTTACAATAACCCCGCATGTCGTAAGCGGTAGCATCTGTAAAACCCGTGTTAATGGCTTTATCTAGGTCGGGAAATGCTCCTTTATAATCTTGGGAGTTGAATTTGCATGATCCTCTTCTAAAGAATATTTCAGGAGAGTTTTCTCCCGCTTCGATTGCTTTGGTAAAATCAGGTGCTGCTTTTGCACAATCTGAATTTTCGAAATAAGAATTACCGCGTGCAATAAAAATTTGTTTGTCTTTCGCTCCAGCATTGATAGCTTTTGACAAATCATCGATTGCTTCCTTGTAGTTTTTCAAATTGAATTTTGAAAGCCCTGACATTGAATATTCGTCCGCGCTAGCTTGGCCCGCGGTAACAACTGTTGCTAAATCAGCAACAACCTTCTGCCATTCTTTCAATTGAAAGTTTGCAGCAGCTCTATTCTTCAATGCTTGTGTATAGTTGGCTTTTATTTGGAGCGATTTGTCAAAATCCAGTAGAGACTCTTTGGGCTGGTTGGAATTCAATTTTGCTTTGCCCCTATTATTATAGATGATCTCATCATTCGCTCCCAGTGAAATTGCTTTATCGTAAGCAGTTATCGCACCAACATAATTTTCATCTTTAAAACGACCATTACCCGTTTGGAAGTAAACGTCTTTATTTTGGCTATTCGCCATAATTGCTTTTTCTAAATAGTTCAGGCCTTCTTTCGTTTTTTGTTGTTGTAAATACGCCATCCCTAAATCTTCAAGTGTCGTCAAATCAGGATTGCCCTGGGCAACTTTCTCCAGATCAGTAATTGCGCTTCCAAAATCTTTGGTTTCAAATTGTGATTTGCCACGTTTTTCATAAAGAACAGTTTCTTTCTCTCCGCCAAGTTCGGCTGCATTCAGGGATTCTATACAACCTTTGTATTCTTTTGCATCAAATCGAAGATAACCGAGATACAAATTCGATTTGGAATCTTTCACGCCAGCTTTGATTGCCTTTTCCAAAAAATTCTTTGCTGCATCACTTTCTTTCAAATTATATTTTGAGACGCCAAGCATGCGCAGCAATTCTGCAGATTCTCCTTCACTAGTTCTCACTTTATCTAAATCCTCAGCCGCTCCTTTATAATCAGTCAAATTAAAACGCACCGTTCCACGATTTGAAAACGCTTTAGTATAATCTGCTTTTATTGAGATTGCCTTATCAAAATCGGCAAGTGATCCTTGCAAATCGCCAACGGTTGCTTTTGCCTTTCCACGATTGTTAAACACAACCGCATCAGTCTGTGAAAGCGCTACGGCTTTATCATAATATTTAATAGCGTTCGCGAAATTGCTTTTCAGAAAATTTGCATCACCAAGATCTTTGAATGCATCATAATCAGAAGCACCCATCGAAATTGCTTTCTCCAAATCTTTAACAGCATTTTCAACATCCTTCTGCTGATATTCAGAAATTCCTTTGTAAAGAAAAATTTCTTTGGTATTTGAACCCAAAGCCACAGCTCTTCCCAACGATTGCACTGCGCCAGCGTAATCCTTTGTTTTGAACTGGCATGTACCTAGTTGCTCGAATACATCTTTGTCGCTCACTCCCATCGATACGGCAGTCGCGAGTGCAGTCGATGCATCTGCGTAATTATTTTGGTTGAACTGACTAACTCCTAGCATTCGAAACACCTCCTTATCTTTCACACCTTTACTGACAAGCTTATTGAAAGTTTCGGCTGTGCCTTTGTAATCTTGTAAATTAAATTTTGCCGTTCCTGCTCTTTGAAAAAAATCGTTGTCGCTTCGTCCAGCAGAAATCATTTTATCGTAATCAGCGGCAACACCTTTCCAGTCTTTCAATTGAAATCTGACATCCGCACGGTTTTCCAACGCTTTGTCATAGTCGGGTTTGAGCGTAAGGGCTTCAGAGAAATCTTTCTCCGCTCCAGCCAAGTCTTTGAGATTTAATTTTGCTTTCCCGCGGTTGTTAAAAAGTATCGCTTCGTTTTTACCTCCTGAAATCGCTTTGTCATAATTTGTGATAGCATCTTTATAGTTGTCCAATCTGAATTTCGCATTTCCTAAAGTGGCAAAAATTTCGGCTCCCTTCGCTCCCATTGAAACAGCTTTATCTAAATCGCCAGCTGCCCCTGCATAATCTTCAGACTTATATCGAACTAAACCTCGGTATTCAAAAAGTTCTTCTGTATTAATCCTTGCTTTTACCGCTTCATCAAAATCGGCTTTCGCTTTTTGGAAATCATTGAGCATGAAATCAGCTATGCCGCGTTTCACGTATGCTTCTTTATTTGAAAAATTGGTCGCGATTAATTGAGATAGTTGAGCTGAGGCTTCGGCATAACTTCCTTGCTTCAATTTTTGCAAGGCAGATTGATAAATTACTTGCTGAAGCGAATCCTGATTTTGTGCACAGACATTCAGCATCAAAAAAATAGCAAAGGCGGCCAAAATAAATCGCATAGGTTAAATTATTTATAGACTCAAAATTAATGCATTGCTAGTCACTAAAACCATACAAAAAACAAAATCCTCAAGCTTGTGACCTGAGGATTTTGAATGCAATTCGTACTATCTACCGAAAAAAATACTGAACGAAATACCTGACTATTAGCCAAACTGAAATCATCAGCGCGAGATAGCCAAAAATTTTGGCACGCTGATAATAACTTTTAACACTAATGCCGCGCTTTGCCATCACAACATGTTTACGTTGAGAAGTATAAACGCCACAATAGCTAGCATCATGAGCCAACCGACAATGCGAGTTCTCTGGAAGGAATACATTGTTAAGGTTTTCATAAAAATGGATTTTGAAGTTCATTAAAAATCAATCTGCTTCTCTTCGCCAATCTGCGAGTGACAGATATAATCGATAAACAGATATACGAAGCAATTAGTTGCTTTGGATTCTTCTCAAAATGAAGAAAAAGAGAAAATTAACCTTTGATGTGGTATCTAGCTTTTGGTCTTCGAGACGCTTCCCGCCATTTGTATAGTCTCAACTGTTGGCGTAGGTTTTCCTCCTCGTGGTTCAATCGTTACCGCAAAGACAGTTACATTTTGCTTGGCCATTTCTTTCATCTTGATAAGGCCTGAAACGTTTCCATCAAATACACCTGCGTCAACCATTTTGCCATCAATTTCAGCCCACAGTTGATATTGTTTTTCTTGAGAGAGTTCGCGTAGGTTTTGGATGCTTAAGAAAATCTCTTTCGTGTTATCATTCCAATAAACAGAAGCCATCGCCTGAGGAGCATTAGGAGTTCCTTTCATCACCACCTTAGTGAAAGCAGGATTGTCCATTATTTTCAGGTCACTTTCAATCTTATCAAGACGAAGGTTCACGCGATTGTAATCTTGAGCTACTTGACGATTCTGTGCGATTAATTCGTTAAGAGCTACTTCCGAGTTTTTCCATCGGCCACGATAATCGTAAGCGAGATATCCTAAGCCAAGAGCAACTACAATCGATGCTGCTGTTGCATATTTCCACACAACAACGGACGAGTTCTCCAGTGAAACTACTTTGCCTTTCGGCTGAACCGATTGCATCAATTTTGATTTAACTGATGAAGGCGGAGTCACAGCAAGTTTCATCAACAAGGCTTCTTGTGTTTCTTCAATTTTTGAAAGCTCTTCCCTCAACTCCGCGTATTGAACTAAGTTCTTTTCAACTTCAATACGCGCAATATCATCCAGCTCACCTAATGCATAAGCTTCCAAAATTCCACTCGATATGTATTCCTTTATGTTCAACTTATTTTCAAAATCGTCCGCAATTCATTTAATGCCAATCTGGTCCGAGTTTTCACTGTTCCTAACGGAATGTTGAATTCCTCGGCTACCTCCGATTGGGTGAAGCCCTTCAAATACAAATGTTCAATTACAAAGCGCTGCTCTTCGGGGAGTTTGTTCAACACCTCTTTCAACCCAATGGCATCTACGTGCAATTCCGATTGTTCTTGACTGTCAATCCTATTTACGACAAGATCAAGGTCTTCGGTTTTTTTGCTCTTGCTCATTTCTTTTGAGCGAGTTTTGTCGATAGCAAGGTTTCGAGTGAGATTGAGCATCCACGTGAATAGCTTGCCTTTGGAGGCATCATAGGAATCAATCTTGTCCCAGATTTTCAAAAATGCATCTTGTAATGTTTCTTGAGCAACATCTTCATCTCTGATAACTCGGAAAACGACTCCGTACAATGCTCCAGAATAATGATCGTACAAATATTCGAGCGCTGAACGGTCTTGCGCTTTTAATTTTGCAACGAGTTGCTCTTCTTCAATATGGTGCTTGCCTGAGCTGATATGTATTTAAAGGTAATCTAAGATATTCCAAAACTATCATAAAAAAAATCAATCCAATGAATGCGGGTCTTGGCTGGTTTCTTTTAAACAAAAAAACTCCGGCTCATCAACGGAGTTCTTTAAATCATTTAAAATTGATTGCTTATAAATGGATCACTTCACCATAGGCAGCTGCAGCTGCTTCCATGATTGCTTCGCTCATGGTTGGGTGAGGATGAACAGACTTGATTATCTCATGACCCGTTGTCTCCAATTTTCTTGCCGCTACAACTTCAGCGATCATTTCAGTAACGTTGGCGCCTATAAAGTGTGCTCCTAGCCACTCACCATATTTCGCATCAAAAATTACTTTGACGAAACCATCAGGCGCGCCTGCGGCTTTTGCTTTACCAGAAGCAGTGAAAGGAAACTTGCCGACCTTGATTTGATATCCTGCCTTCTTCGCAGCTTCTTCTGTATAGCCAACTGATGCAATTTCAGGAGAGCAATAAGTACAGCCAGGAACATTATTATAATTGAGTGGCTCTGGATTCTGACCAGCAATTTTTTCAACACAGATAATTCCTTCCGCTGAAGCTACGTGCGCTAAAGCTGGTCCTGAAGTAATATCACCAATCGCATAAACGCCTGGAACATTAGTTTTGTAGAATTGATCTACAACAACTTTTCCTTTTTCAGTTTTCACACCAACTTCTTCAAGACCGATACCTTCCAGATTAGTTGCGATGCCGACTGCAGATAAAACAATGTCAGATTCAATTTTAATTTCTCCAGTTGGTGTTTTTACAGTAGAAACACATCCTTTGCCTTTTGTATCAACAGCGGTAACTTCTGAGTTTGTGTAGATAGTCATCCCCATTTCTTGAACGACTTCTCCAATTGTTTAGAAACCTCTTCATCTTCAACAGGAACAATTCGCGGCAAAAATTCCACGATAGTTACTTCGGCACCCATTGTATTATAGAAGTAAGCAAATTCAACTCCGATCGCGCCAGATCCAACTACCAATAATTTTTTTGGACGCTCAGGCAACACCATTGCTTCGCGATAGCCGATGATTTTCTTTCCATCGATTTTCAAAGCGGGAAGTTCACGTGAGCGGGCACCTGTTGCAAGGATAATATTCTTCGCATCATAAGTTGTTTTCTTTCCGGCCGCATCGGTCACTTCAACTTTGTTTCCTTTTTTAAGAACTCCGTTTCCTGCGATATGGTCGATCTTATTCTTCTTGAACAAGAATTGAATTCCTTTGCTCATGCCGTTAGCCACCTCGCGGCTACGCTTTACTACACCACCAAAATCAACTGATGCATCTTTCACATCAATACCGTAATCCTTAGCATGCTGGATGTATTCAAAAACATTCGCACTTTTCAACAATGCTTTGGTCGGGATACAACCCCAGTTCAAACATATTCCACCCAACTCGGCTTTTTCAACCACACCCACTTTCATTCCCAATTGCGAAGCGCGAATTGCCGCAACATAACCACCGGGGCCAGAGCCGATAACGATAAGATCATAGTTTGCCATAATATCTTCTGTTAAATTTTTTTGTCTTAAAATGCGGTGCCAAATTAATCCAAAATTTAATGTAGAAAAAAGTTAGTTTTGCCCATCCTAATAACATTCTAGAAAATGAAACTTCTACAAAATAAAACTGCGCTCATCACGGGTGCCTCAAAAGGAATTGGCCGTTCAATCGCTATCAAATTTGCTGAACAAGGCGCTAATGTGGCATTCACGTATTTGTCTAGTGTTGAGCAAGGTCAGGCGCTGGAAAATGAACTTTCTTCAAAGGGTGTAAAGGCAAAAGGGTTTCGTTCTGATGCCTCTGATTTTGCACAAGCGGATAAACTAATCAATGACGTGGTGGCAGAGTTTGGGTCGCTCGATATTCTCATCAATAATGCAGGCATTACCATGGATAATCTTTTGCTTCGAATGAATGAAGAAGCGTGGGATAAAATCATGAATGTGAACTTGAAATCTTGTTTCAACACGGTGAAGGCAGCTACCAAACCAATGATGAAACAAAAAAGTGGTTCAATCATCAATATGACTTCTGTTGTTGGGTTGAAGGGAAATGCCGGGCAGGCAAACTATGCAGCATCCAAAGCCGGGATTATTGGCTTTACAAAATCAGTTGCGCTCGAACTTGGTTCGCGTGGAATTCGGTCAAATGCCATTGCTCCAGGCTTCATTGAAACAGAAATGACAGGTAAGCTTGACGAAAAAGTAGTTCAAAGTTGGCGCGATGCGATTCCGCTAAAACGTGGCGGTCGTCCGGAAGATGTTGCTGACGCGTGCGTATTCCTCGCCTCCGACATGTCGGCCTACATAACCGGTCAAGTAATTCAAGTAGATGGTGGCATGCTGACCTAGGCCACCTTTTATCCATTGATACAAATATCCGCTAAAGAAAGAGCGTAGATTTTAAAAAGGCATTGTTATATTCGTGGACATGGTTGGCCCCACACCCACAACCGATTCAATTTCAACTGAGAAAATAGACGAGCTGATTCAGGCCGCATACAACATGCGTGTGCGCGATTTGAGCAAAAGCATTCATATTGCTGAAGATGCCCTTCAAAAATGCTCGAAAATTGACTACCCCTCAGGCAATGCTAAGTTAAAAAACCACCTTTCTCTTTTTCATTTCATTCGATGTGAGTTCGAGAAATCATTGAAGTACGCATACGATGCGCTTGCTTACTACGAAGAGATTGGGGAAAAATGTGGCATTGCTCTTTCAAAATATAACATCGGAAGTACTTATTATAGAACAGACAATTTTTCGAAAGGTCTGATATACATGCTCCAGAGTATTAAAATATTCGAAGAGCTGAATGATTTTCATAATCTCGCACGTGTATTAAAATCAACTGGAACGGTGTACGAGTATTTTCAAGATTATGAAAATGCTGAGCACGCATACCAAAAATGTATCGAAGCAAGTCGTAAGACAGGTGACACCAATTCTGAATCCAATGCGTACAATCCACTTTCAGGTTTATATCTGAAACAAGGCAAAATTGAAATTGCTAGTGAGCTTATCGAAAAATCGATTGCCATGAAAACGCAATCGGGCGATAGACGTGGCCTCGCTTTCGCAATCTATGGTCGAGCAAAAGTCTTTACCAAGCAAAAAAAATACGATCTCGCTGAAAGAGATTTTTCAGAATCACTCGCCCTCCATGAAGAGTCGGGCGACAAGCTTGGGTTATGTATGGTTTGCAATAAAATTGGGCAATCGTATTTCTTGATGAATGATTTTGATAAGTCGAGAAAATTCTTGCTTAGAGCATTGGAACAAGCCAAGCAATTGCAAATATCAATTATTGCGATCAAGGCCTACTATCAACTTTATCTTCTCGAAAAGCACGAAGGCAATTTGAAAGATTCATTCGAGTATCTCGAAAAATATTTACAACTGAGGGAAGCGGTAGTCAGTACAGAAACACTTCATGTGATCAAAAGCTACGAGGAAAAATCTAAAATTGAAGGTCTGGAAATTGAAGCTCGAGTGCAGCGTGAAAAAGAGAGATCATCGAAAATAAAAATGCTGAATTAGATTCCTTCTTCTATCGGGTGTCGCATGACTTAAAAGGACCGATTGCATCATTAATGGGCTTGCACAACTTGATTGAGCAGGAAGTGACCGATGAGCTTTCTTTGGAATATTTTAGAATGCACCGATCTCAAACCAATCGGATCAATAAAATTGTGATGGGATTGATTGGACTTACGCAGATGAAACATCTCCAAGATGCAAAAGTGAAAATCAATTTTGTTTCGTTGGTGGATGAGTGTATTCTGTCCTACAGTTATTTCGAAAATTTCAAGAATATAAAATTCATCAAAGAGATCGATGAAAATTTAGATTACGCTTCCGAGTGGGCAATCATTAACACTATTCTTCAAAAATCTGATTGAAAACTCAATCAAGTATTCGAAGAATAATAATCCTTTTATAAAAGTATCTATTCAAAGGCGAAATGATTTTATTACGATTGCCGTAGAAGACAATGGTCAGGGTATTGATCCGACCCATCAGGAAAAAATATTCGATATGTTCTATCGGGCGAGTGAAAGAACAAAAGGTTCGTCTGGCCTTGGACTATATATATTAAAGCGCGCGGTAGAAAGACTTAGCGGAACAATCGAATTGAAAAGTAAGCTCCACGAAGGTTCAACTTTCACAGTAGTGTTGCCTGCTTAAATCCAAAATAAGACTGATTTCTTATTTTATTTTCATCATTCGTAAAGTCGGTCGGCCATTTTGGGTGAGCAGGTTAATCAACTAACACTCGTCAGTTCATAAAATATTTTTAACATTTTTTTTGGAAACGTTTGGAAACTCTACCAAACCACTATACGTTTGTGCTATCAGATCGATGGAGCACTTCGCTTAATCGATTTATAAAGAAGCGCTGAGAGAACAGGCTCAATGACGCGCTAGCAACCTCAGAAAGGTGCTAAGGCCTGCCCCGAAGAAGGTCTTTGGGGAACGATAAACCGATTAGTAAAATGAAAAATTCAACTCAAACCAAAAACGAAGGCCTCAGCTCCCCCTCTGATTCTCTCTCCAGATTCATTATTTCGATTTGTATCAATACACGAATGTGTTGTGCCATTTGCACATGCATTTGTAGTATTTGTTGTTGATCGATAGCTCTGCGCTTCTCAACGACAAAACTAACCTAAGGTCAACCGGGTGACGGGTATGGCTACGGTTAAGTCTCATCTCAAAATCAAATCAAATAACATTTAAAAATTTTCAATCATGTCAAACTTACGTTTCGAAACTCTTCAATTACATGCTGGCCAAGAGGCAGACCCAACAACTGGTTCACGCGCAGTACCTATTTATCAAACTACTTCTTACGTTTTCAAA
Organism: Cyclobacteriaceae bacterium; assembly: GCA_049840975.1. Lineage (GTDB taxonomy): Bacteria > Bacteroidota > Bacteroidia > Cytophagales > Cyclobacteriaceae > ELB16-189. The sequence continues at coordinate 13,771 of JASGIR010000065.1, forward strand.
AATTCCGAACACGGAGCTAATCTTTTTGCGCTAAAAGAGTTCGGAAATATTTATACGCGAATTATGAACCCCACCACAGATGTGTTCGAAAAAAGAATTGCATCACTTGAAGGTGGCGTGGCTGCGCTCGCTGTTGGCTCTGGTCAGGCAGCTCAGTTCATCGCGCTTAATAACATTTTACAGGCTGGCGACAATTTTGTTTCTACTTCGTTTTTGTACGGAGGAACTTACAACCAATTCAAAGTAGCTTTCAAAAGATTAGGTGTAGAGGTGCGCTTTGCGGAAGGAGATTCTGCAGAAGCATTTGAAAAACTAATCGACAAAAACACAAAAGCGCTTTATCTGGAAACAATCGGAAATCCTGGATTCAACATTCCTGATTTTGATTCCATTGCAGCACTGGCCAAAAAACATGACTTACCTCTAGTTGTTGACAACACGTTTGGCGCAGCTGGCTACCTGTTCCGCCCCATTGAACACGGAGCCAATGTTGTAGTTGAGTCTGCCACAAAATGGATTGGCGGTCATGGCACATCTATCGGTGGCGTCATCGTTGATGGAGGAAATTACAATTGGGGAAATGGAAAGTTCTCTCAATTCGTAGAGCCAAGTGAAGGTTATCATGGATTGAAATTTTGGGATGTGTTCGGGGAAAATAATCCGCTTGGTCTTCCTAACATTGCGTTCATTATTCGCGCAAGAGTTGAGGGCCTTCGTGATTTCGGCCCAGCGTTGAGTCCATTCAATTCATTCTTGTTGTTGCAAGGATTGGAAATGCTTTCGCTTCGTGTGCAACGCTCCATCGACAATGCTTTGGCGTTAGCACAATGGCTCGAGCAGCAAGCAAATGTCGAGACGGTGAATTATCCTGGTCTTGCATCAAGCACATATCACAAACTCGCTAAAAAATATTTGAGAAATGGATTTGGTGCGGTGCTCTCATTCACGGTAAAAGGAACAAAGGAAAATACTGCAGCCGTTGTCGATAATTTGAAATTAGTAAGTCACTTAGCTAATGTGGGTGATGCAAAAACACTGATTATTCAACCATCAGCAACAACACATCAGCAGCTTTCTGATGAAGAGCAAATTACCGCTGGTGTACTTCCAACGCTGCTACGTGTATCGGTTGGGATTGAACACATCGATGATATCAAAGCAGATTTTGAGCAAGCCTTTAAAAAAGTTTTTGAAAAAGAGTTAGCAGTCAAATGATAAAATCAGATTCTATATTTCACTATCCCAGTGAATTTGTATTGGAGTCGGAGGGAAACTTCCCGGCTTCCAACTCAAATACACAACCTATGGTCAACTGAACAAAGATCGCGACAACGTAGTTTGGGTTTGTCACGCACTTACTGGAAGTTCCGACTTCACCAATTGGTGGGGGGGATTTTTCGATTCAGGAAGTTTGTATTCTCCAAACGATTATTTCATCATCTGCGCCAATACATTGGGTGGATGTTATGGATCAACAGGTCCGCTATCTATAAATCCAGATACTGGGGAAAAATATTTTCATGATTTTCCTCAGCTCACAAATCGTGACGTAGTTCGTTCATTTGATTTATTGCGCGAGCATTTACAAATCAACAAAATTCATTCGCTAATTGGCGGCTCGCTTGGAGGGCAACAAGCATTGGAATGGGCTATCGAACAACCCAATGTTTTCGATCGAGTGATTGCAATAGCCACAAATGCTTTTCATTCTCCTTGGGGAATTGCTTTCAACGAAGCACAACGGATGGCAATTGCCGCTGATGCAACATGGAAAGAAGATGATGAGCGCGCAGGAATTGAAGGAATGAAAGCAGCACGTGCAATGGCTATGATTTCCTATCGTGCGTACGAAGGATTTGCTAAAACCCAATTCGAAAAAAATAGCGATAAGCTCGATTCTTTTCGTGCGTCATCCTATCAGCAATACCAAGGACAGAAACTGGCGAATCGTTTTAATGCGTTCACTTATTGGCTACTCACGAAAATGATGGACAACCACAATGTTGGACGAGGGCAAGAAAGTATTGAAGCTGCTCTTCAAAAAATTAAAGCCGAAACGTTAGTGGTAGGAATCGAAAGTGATATTCTTTTTCCTATCAGCGAACAGAAATTTTTAGCGATGAATATTCCCAACGCTCGCTTCAAAAAAATCAATTCGCTTTTTGGTCACGATGGTTTCTTGGTAGAATTCGACCAGCTCAAACAAATCGTGAGAAGTTTTTTATGGGAAGAAGTATTAGTTAATCGTTGAACAATATTAATTTTTTTAAAGTGGAACAGAAGAAATTGAAACTCGGAATATTTGGATTTGGCTGTGTAGGCCAAGGACTCTATCATGTGCTAAGTGAAACTCACGGCATCAAAGCTGAAATAAAAAAGATTTGCGTAAAAGACAGAAGCAAATCACGCATTTTAGAAAATAGCATTTTCACTTTCAATAAAGATGAAATCCTTAACGATCCGGAAATCGATGTAATTGTTGAGTTAATCAACGATGCGGCAGCTGCATTCGAAATTGTAAAATCAGCTTTACAAAATGGGAAGCATGTTGTTACTGCCAATAAAAAGATGTTGGCCGAAAATCTTGTTGAGATATATAATCTGCAGCAACGTTACAATCGTTCCGTACTATACGAAGGAGCTGTATGCGGAAGTATACCAATCCTTCGCAACCTTGAAGAATATTACGACAACGACTTGATCACAAGCATCGAAGGAATTTTCAATGGAAGCACGAATTATATTCTCACAAAAGTCTTTGAAGAAAAAGAAGAGCTATCTCGAAGCGTTAAAAGGCGCTCAAGATTTAGGTTTTGCAGAAACAGACCCTTCGCTTGACGTGAAAGGCTTCGATCCAAAATTCAAATTGGTTATCGCAATTGCACATACATTTGGTGTTTTCCTTCGCCCGGAAGAAATCATCAACATCGGCATTGATAAAATAAATGAAGTTGACTTGAAGTTCGCTAAAGAAAATAATTACAAAATAAAATTGGTAGCACGCGCATTTAAGAGCGATGGAAAAATCTATGGATTTGTAATCCCTCAGTACATTCCTGCAGACAACATGCTGGCTACCGTTCGAAATGAATACAATGCTGTTTTGGTTGAAGGCGCGTTTGCTGAAAAGCAAGTCTTCATTGGCAAAGGAGCGGGAAGTTATCCAACAGGATCTGCTGTGCTCTCAGATGTGTCGGCACTGTCTTACAATTATCGTTACGAATACAAAAAGACAGCACAAGGCGACAATCTTGATTTTTCAAACAATGCGGCAGTTGATGTGATTGTGAGCTTTCCGACAGGCAAACTGATTTCATCCAAAGATTTTGAAAATTTCAAAGGAGGTTATCAAGGCAACGGCCATCAATATTTGACTGGGTCGGTGAAATTGGAACGTTTAAAAGAATGGAGCACATGGGATGAAGTTAGTGTGATCTTGGCTCCCGAACTAAATCTGATTTCACTAGATAAGAGCAAAAAAGAGTTGTTATATGCCTAAAAGGATTTTAAAAAAAAGGTCTTTAGTTCGTACCTTTCGGGCTAGTCATGCCCGATATAATTCAACTCCTCCCCGACTCCATTGCTAATCAGATTGCTGCAGGTGAAGTAGTGCAGCGTCCGGCTTCAGCTGTCAAAGAATTGATGGAGAATTCTATCGATGCTGGCGCCACTTCGGTCAAGTTGATTATCAAAGATGCCGGTAAAAGCCTGCTCCAAGTGATCGACAATGGCCAGGGAATGACCGAAACGGATGCGCGAATGAGCCTGGAGCGGCACGCGACTTCTAAAATAAGAACTGCAGAAGATTTATTCCGATTGCGGACGATGGGTTTCCGTGGTGAAGCGCTTGCTTCAATTGCAGCAGTTTCACAAATGGAAATGAAAACTCGACTCGCTCACGAAGACCTGGGCACTTTAATTATTGTTGAAGGTTCGGAAGTAAAAAAACAAGAACCTGTTGCATGCGAAAAAGGAACAAGCATCAGCGTCAAGAATTTATTTTATAACATCCCTGCCCGAAGAAATTTCCTGAAATCAAATGGTGTGGAAATGAGTCACATTATGGACGAGTTTCAACGCCTTGCATTGGCTCACCCAGACATCGCTTTTGCATTAATCCAAGAAGATGAAATAGTCATCGATCTGCCTGTTGGAAAACTGAGTCAACGGATTGTCAACTTGTTTGGTAAAAATTATCAAAGTCAGTTGGCACCTGTTCAAGAAGAAACTTCATTGATAAAAATCAGCGGTTACATTGGGCGGCCCGAGCTAGCGAAAAAAAAACGAGGAGAGCAATTTATTTTCGTCAACGAAAGGTTCATAAAAAATAATTATCTCGGATATGCAGTAACAAGTGCCTACGAAGGTCTTCTTCAAGAAAATCACTTTCCGTTTTATACTCTCTTTATAGAAATTGATCCAAAACATGTAGATGTAAATGTTCATCCCACAAAAACGGAAATCAAATTTGATGATGAACGAACAGTTTATGGAGTAGTTTGGAGTGCAGTAAAACAAGCACTAGGAGCTCACAACCTTGCACCCGCAATTGATTTTGCAGCTGATGTCAATCTGATGAGTAAAGTCAGCAATCAGCCGCTCTCTCGTGAACAGTACTACAATGAGCAGTTCGGAACATTGCAGCGATCCAATCTGCAGAACTGGGACAAAATGTTTGAGCAGGAATCTTCATCCCGTTTATTCGATAAAAAAGAAATTGCTTTAAAAACAGTCGAGTCTGAAATTAATTTGCCAGAAAAAGCGTCTATATCCGAAACGGAGAAAGGCGTTTTTCAATTCCAATCAAAATATATAGTGAGGGCTACACGCAGCGGAGTAATGTTTATCGATCAGCAAGCAGCGCACGAGCGAATCTTGTTTGAAAAATATTTGCTTCAACTGAAAGGTACACCAGGCAACAGCCAGCAAAGTTTGTTTCCTCAAACTGTTTCGCTTAGCGCACCAGATTTTGCACTCGCCATGGAAATGGAAAAAGAAATACTAGCGCTTGGATTTAAATTTGAAGTTTTTGGAAAAAATACTTTGCTCGTTTCCGGAACACCAGTTGATGTTCAGGGAAGTGAAAAAGAATTGTTTGAAGGATTGATAGAGCAATTCAAAAAAAATCAATCTGAACTTCAGTTGCCGCTACGTGAAAATTTGGCTCAGGCGTTGGCGAAACGTGCCAGCATCAAAGCAAATCAAAAGCTTTCTTCTGAAGAAATGGAATCCATTGTTAGCAATTTGATGGCCTGCAATACGCCCAATTTTTCACCGGAAGGAAAGCCAACTTTTTTCACCCTCGACTCGTCTAAGATTGAAAACTATTTTACCCGATAAGTTTTATGTTCAACATCACTCCTCTAGTCCGTACACTGATAATCATTAACGTAATCGTCTTCGTTTTGCAAAATGTGTCGGATTATTTCACTGCCTACCTATCTCTTTGGCCATTGGGCACGCCCTACTTTAAACCTTATCAGTTTTTCTCATACATGTTTGCTCATGGAAGCTTCAGCCATATCTTTTTCAATATGCTTGCTTTCGCTTCTTTCGCTCCAATACTTGAAACCTATTGGGGAGAAAAGAAATTTTTGTTTTTCTATCTAGCTACTGGAATTGGTGCGGGGATAATCTTCGGCACTGTGAATTACTTTTTCTTTCCTGGGCATAGTGGCCCAATGCTTGGAGCTTCAGGAGCAATTTATGGAATCTTAATGGCGTTTGGCATGGTGTTTCCCAACATGGAATTAATGTTGTTGTTTCCACCCATTCCTATTAAAGCAAAATACATGGTGTTTGTTATGGGAGGAATAACTTATTTCATGGATCGCTCTGGAACGGTAGCCCACCTTGCTCACTTTGGAGGCGCATTTGTAGCATTCATCATTATTAGTTATTGGCGTAGTTCAGGCAGGTAACTCTGTTATCGATTAGCCAATTAGCCGATGATAAATTAAATTTATTAACTGATTTAGAATATAAGTTTTACATGTTCGAAGAATTCAAAAACGCGTTCAGTAGACCAAACAATGCTCACATACAATTGATCATTATCAACGTTGTAGTGTTCGTTGTGCTTGGAATTATATTGGTATTGCCGACAGTTTTTGGTTTCGAGAACATTTTCATCATCATTCACAAACAGTTTGTTATCCCACCAACTATTGATGAATTTTTAACTCGACCATGGACAATCATCACTTATGCATTTGCCCATGATTTATCTGGATTATTTCACATCCTCTTCAACATGCTCGCATTGTATTGGTTTGGTCGGTTATTTGTTGAATATCTAGGGAGTGACAAACTGATTGCACTCTATATTTTAGGGGCGCTTGCTGCCGCAGGTTTCTATTTATTGATGTTCAATACTGTTCCTTATTTCGTTTCTCAATCGAATAGTTTTCCAGGAATGGTCGGAGCATCAGGCGCAATCTTTGCTATCATGGTTGGTGCTGCTACGCTCCTTCCTGATTATACTTTTCTTCTCTTATTCTTTGGTCCAGTTAGAATAAAATACATTGCTGCTGTTTATATCTTCATTTCGTTTCTGGGTTCTGTTGGAACTAATGCAGGAGGAAACCTTGCGCACTTGGGTGGCGCATTAATGGGTTTCATTTATATCAAACAATTACAATCTGGTGTGAATTTGGGAAGTTGGATCACTTCCATTCTTCAAGGTTTCAAAAATCTATTTAAGCCAAGAAGTAAAGTAAAAGTCTCTTACAGAAAATCGGAGCCAAGAGCAAAGAGTTCTTCGGAAAAACCATCGCAAGCGGAAATCGATGCTATCCTTGATAAAATTTCTGATCGCGGTTATGAAAGCCTGAGCAAAGACGAAAAAGAAAAGCTATTTAACTCAAGCAAGAAATAGTGGAGCTAATCGACCTTAGCCATTCAATTGAAAATGGCATGATTACTTATAAAGGATTGCCCGCTCCTATTATTTGTGATTACCTAAGCCGTGAGGATTCCCGAAAAAATTACGCTTCAGGTACTGAATTCCAAATTGGAAAAATCGAAATGGTATCCAACACGGGGACCTACCTCGATTGCCCATTTCATCGCTTCGCTGATGGCAAAGATCTTTCTCAAATTCAATTGGAGAAACTCGTAGAATTGGATGGAGTTTTAATTGATGCGGAAGGAATCCAATCTATTGGGAAAAAATTCTTTGTAGATCAAAATATTTTAGGGAAAGCTATTCTTGTTCACACGGGCTGGAGCAAGCATTGGCGTACTGATGCTTATTTTGAAAATCATCCTTTCCTTACAGAAGAAGCTGCACAGTTTCTTGTTTCACAAAAGGTAATGCTAGTTGGAATTGACAGTCATAACATTGATGACACTCGATCCAATTCAAGACCAGTTCACACCGCGTTATTAAAAAATGAAATACTCATCACAGAGCACATGACCAATTTACATTTGCTTCGTGGGAAGAAATTCAAGTTTAGTGCTGTGCCACCAAAATTTGTTGGCGTGGGCACATTTCCTGTAAGAGCTTTCGCTAAAATTATTTGAAGCTATTTCTTCTTAAGAACAATAGGAGAATCTTGAGTCTGAATAACCCTGTTCAACAGTTCTCGTAGGTAATGGTATTCAGATGAAGAGTACACTGATTTATTTAAATTGAGTTGGCTAGTTATTTTAACACTTGAATTCATCTGGCCACGCTAAAGAGATATCTGCCTCCATTTAGAGGAATACTAAGTGCAGTACTTTTAGGTGTATCATCAACCGTGTAATTCTGGGGAACCCCTAAAGAAAATATCAAGACCTGTTCCAAAGGTGCTCCAAAATCAACGGGAAAGTTTCGCTCAGTGGAACGAAATGGGTTTTTATCCCAACGGTCAAAAAGGAAGGGGGAAATATAGAGCACACTTTCCGATGCTTCATCTGTGAATTTGAACTTAATCTTCTCGACAAAAGGTTGCTCCAATGAATCTGCAGCATAATTCATGTAACTCAAAATTTCGATGTTACTCCATCTCTTCATCAGGCTTTTTAAATATTCCTGCTCAGATGAAAATGAAAAAAACTTTCTCCGATTGTCATAAGCATTGTAACCGAAGTGGGTGATTTTTACATTGCCTGTAAGATACCCATCGTCATCCTTTGAGATATTTACCTCTATTGCTTCTTTATCTTTGTCTTTCGGTTTAAGGTCAACCCAATCCGAATTTTTTCCGATAATTCGTACCTGACCATTTAAACATCGCTCAGGGACAAAACCAAATGGATGTAGCTTATTTATTGCGTCAAGCCAGTATTGATTTTCACCGATAGTAAGTCTTACGATTACATAATTAAAGCTCGTCATTACTGGATGGACCATAGTAGGTAAACCATTGGCACGGGTAGAAACAAGGGCAGGCTCTGCAATCAGGCCAGCCGATTGAAGAGCTCCAACCAATGATAGATTAATGTCGGCCACATTTCCTTTTTTTGTTTGATAGGCCTTCTTAGCGCCCACATCAGTAAAATGCCCATATATTTCATTCCACAGATAATATTCCTTTATCGTGTTGAAAATGATTTTTGCTTTCATTAATGGGTCTGTAACCCCAGCCGTCAATATTTCAACTTGGTCATCCCAGATCTTCTTCGCTTGCTTGATCTGGTCGCCAAAATTTTCATCCGCCTGGAGTTTAGAATTTACGTCTTTCCATTCTTCGGTATACTTAACTACTCTACCATCAAATCTCCTTATCTCGGATAGTTCAAAATTAACAGCTGACATAAAGTTTACTTTGGCTGTCATGTACTTTTCTTCCTTAAAAGCTGGGATATCGATCATTGCATATTTTAATAAAACACAATCAGCAGACGCTCCTCCTCCTGGAGTGTAGCACTCTTTCTCAATTGACGATTCATCTTTAGTTAATTTAAGTGGCCCTTTTAATACAATGTTATAGATGTAAGTTCCAGGGATGTGAGACCAAAGCTCACTCTTCATTTTAGGAATTTCAGTTTGAAATTCCCAGGGTCTCCACTTAAACAAGAATGGTGACTCTAATCTATAATGTACCTCGATGACACTCCCGATCGTAACAGCGGGCAAAGTAAATTTTAATTGATCCCAATACTTGTTTGTCTTTTCAGTAAAGAAATTCTTCTTTTCAACTTTCGACTCTTTAATAACTCCGTACTCATAGTTATAAGTTGATGCTTCGACTTCGTTAATTAGCTCTTTTTCAGATCCGTTTATTTGAAGAGGAATTTCATAGTTGGCTTGCTCAAGACCTTCCTTCTTCAGGATTTTAATTTTAACATGATAATCAAATATCAAATTATACGGCTCAGAGTTGGCAATTCTAACCTCACCAAATTCGTTAAGGACTACAGCAACAGCCGATGTGTCTTTAGCGTACTCCTTCATCTGCAGTTCAGCATAGGTGATGGCTCTGAACGGAAAGCCATTTTGAGCCCGAACAGATAAAAATGAAATAGAAAGAATAAGAACTAAAATTCTCATAGACTATAAATTTGGCGCGAAGTTAGTATAGCGATATATATCTCAACGTGATTTTTTAAGCCCTTGCGTTATAACTGCTCCATTGCAGCTTCATAAAGAGCTATCATGGATTCGATATCTAGCTTATGAACTTTTTCATGGGGTGTGTGAGCTCCATATTCAGGTGCACCAACAAAACACCAATCAAAAGGTAAGTTTCCGCGCTGCAGTTCACCTCCATCGCTTGAGCCTGAACCTTCTACTTCGAGTTGATGGGGAATTTTATTTTTCCTTGCGATTGAAATTATTTTTTCAACAAAACTTCTACGAGGAATATTTCTGTCGCGCAAAGAAATTGCAACTCCCTTGCCATGCTCCACGCCATCCGAAACCCAAGTGATGTCCGAGATAAGAGCTTGGCGCACATTCCATTTTTTGTAAATGTATTTTGCAAGATAACCGACTGAACCACCGCCATGCTCTTCCCAACAACTGAAAATAATCACGCCATCAGTCATTGTTTTCGCAACCTGAAGAGCATTGAATATACCAAGTCGATTATCTAAATAAGGTGACTGAATAAAATCCAACGTTTCTTGAAAATCAATTTTATAACTGAGAGAAGTTCCGCGATCAATCGGTCTCCCAAATTTGTAAAATGCATGATTCTCCTTATCGTATTCGAGTTCACATTCAATGGCACCAAGAGAATCTTTGCCAACCAATTTTGTTCCGGCATCTGCATCAGGGCTTCCAATTGAAAGTAGCTGATTGAAATACCTTACAGTAAAACCAACAGTATCCATATGAGCAAAAATGGCGGTACGTGGTTTGCCAAATTTCAAAATCAAACAATCTTGAAAATCTTCGCCTTCGATAACTTCAGGTTTTACTCTCCAGCTTTTCTTTTCCTTTTTTATAAAATCCAACAAAAAATCCTTCATGGGTTTTTCATGCCCAGAAGGCGCATGGATTTCGCACAATCGCTTCAGTAGTTCAAATTGATTTTTATTTTTCTTTGATGCTTTCACAGGATAAACAAGAATGTTATTTTCACGAAATTAACCCTTTCCATTTAATGTGTAGTTGATCCAATTGCGATGACTGAGGAAATATTAAAGGTGTTGGACGTTTTTCTGTGGAGTGCTGTCAAATTTATTTTGGGGCCTACGTTAGGCTATTTTACACATCTTCATTTCGTCCCAACCTTTCTTGCAACTATCGGTGGAATGATGTTTAGCGTTATATCATTTACCTATTTCGGTGATTGGTTGCGCAAAGTTTTATTGAGACGTTTTTTTTCAACCAAGGAGGAAGGTGAAAAACCGCATACAAAATTCAGAGACTTCATTGCGAAATACGGATTGGGCGGAATCGCGTTTTTAACTCCATTATTTCTCACTCCGATTGGCGGTACAATCATCGCTGTGAGCATGGGAAAACCAAAAAATCAAATAATATTAATTATGCTGATCAGTGCAGTTGGCTGGGCATTGGTCTTTACGTCTCTCATCTATTGGCTTGGACCAAAAATCTTAGAGTGGCTGGATGTCGTGAAGTACTTCTTTAGCTAATCCTGAAATTATTTTTCATCAGGCAGCACTTCAATATCTCGAATCAAAACTCTCTTAGCGATGGCTTGTCCGGTTTTGGTTGCTGCTAAACCTCCAAGTGCAGTTTCCTTATATCGAGTTTCCATGCTTGCTCCAATTTCTCCCATAGCTTCAATTACTTCGTCAACGGGAATCACACTGCTCACATCGGCAAGTGCTATTTGTGCAGAGCTGTTGGCAATGGCAGCCGCACTTGCATTTCGAACTACACAGGGAATCTCAACAAGTCCAGCTACAGGGTCACAGACCAACCCAAGCATACATTGAATAGTAATCGCCACAGAATTGAAAACCTGATCGATGTTTCCATTCAAACAATATACAATTGCACCTGCACCCATGGCAGCAGCTGTTCCCGTTTCTGCTTGACAACCTCCAACCGCCCCAGCAATAGAAGCTTTTTGTTCGATGATGATTGCAATGCCTGCGGCCACCATCATTGCCTCTAAAATTTTCTGATCGTCAATCTTATGAATCTCTTGCAATGTATAAAGCACTCCTGGCATAATCCCACTTGCTCCAGCTGTTGGAGCAGCCACCACTCTGCCCATGCAAGAATTTACTTCCTTGGCGGCAAGCGCTCTTGAAATCAATTTTTGAAATTCAGGTGAAAGAACAGTAACAGGATGGTGAAAAACTTTTTTTGCACCATTGTTGATCATTCCTGAACGCGAAGTCATGTCTTCTTCAAGACCGCTACGAACGGCATCTTTCATTACCGACCACGCTTTCATCAAACCATCTGTAATTTCTTTTTCTGTACGGCCCTTTTGATCTAGTTCATATTCAAGCACCGTTTGGGCAAGTGAAAAATTCTTGTCAACGCAATATTTTTTCCACCCATCAAAAGAATCAAATAAATAAGCCATGTTGATTGTTGTTTCTAACGCAAGTTAGCAACAAAACAATTTTGAATAAAAGTGAGTTCAAATGCCGTTTATAAAATTGCATAGGTTAAAATCAGACAGTCTATTACTTTTGTAGTGTTGAAAAATCGCAGTGCACATATTTTTTCGCTGTTCCTCATAAGCGTGTTGATGTTCGCGCAAGTGGGCGTGAATTTCTTTCACAGAAACCACGATGTGCATGACAACAAATCAATTACCGCTCCTTTAAAAGGTGACAAGGCGGCTATTCAAAAACATGATGAACATTGCAAAGTATGTTCAATTGATTGCTTCAATCATGCTTTTGTTCACGAAGAACTAGCTGTAAACACTCAAGCATTGTTTGCTGATTACAGCCGTGCGCTTGTAGTCATCTTTGTATTTAATCTGCCATCATTCATTCAAGGCAGGGCTCCCCCCACTCCTCTATAAATTCCATTTTCATTTTTCATTTTATATACGAGCAATAACTCTTGCTTGTATTCCTATTTAAATTAAATACAGATGAAACTAAATCATATCATTATATATATACTGCCTTTATGTTTAGCACTCCCAACCTTAGGGCAAAACAGTTTGTCGGGAAAAATAATTAACAAAGAAACCAAGCTGGCTATCCCTTTTGCTACTATTTCAATACCCGATTTGCACGCATTTGCAACTTGCGATTCATCTGGGAATTATCATTTCGAGAAAATCCCTGCAGCTACTTATCAGGTAGAGGTTAATGCACTTGGCTACAAAATTTTTTCTCAGATAATATCGGTTCAAGGGGCTTCCATCGGCAATTTCGAATTGAGCGAAAGCGCAACTGAACTTGCTGAAGTGGTTGTCACTGGCTCGTCTAAAGCAGTTGAAATAAAAAAATCGCCATTGTCAATTGCCTCCGTGAACAGGCAATATCTCACCACCAATATTTCCACCAATATTATTGACGCCATTGCAAGAATCCCGGGAGTAAATGCAATTACTACGGGACCTAATGTATCTAAGCCCGTTATCCGAGGCCTCGGCTTCAATCGCATTCTGACTATGTATGATGGAATGCGACAAGAAGGACAACAATGGGGCGATGAACATGGCATCGAAATGGACAACTATGCATTTGACAGAATAGGAAATCATTAAAGGTCCAGCAAGCCTGATGTACGGTTCTGATGCCATCGCAGGAGTTATAAATCTGATCCCTAATCAACCTGCCATTGAAAATAAGTTATCAGGAAACGTTACCACAGAATATCAAACGAACAATGGAATGTTTGGCGGCTCTGTGTTTGTTACCGGTAATAAAAATGGTTTTGAATGGGGAGGAAGAATTTCACAACGATTGGCCAAAGATTTTCAGAACCCCATCGATGGTCGCGTTTACGGAACAGCTTTTAGAGAATCAGATGCCAACGGTTTTATAGGAGTTCATAAGAAATGGGGGCTCAGTCATTTGAGTCTTTCTCTCTTCGATAATCTCCGAGAAATCCCAGATGGTAGTCGCGATTCTCTATCTAGAAAATTCACAAAACAAATAACAGAAGCTGACAGCTATAGACCTATTGTGACAAACAGTGAATTGAATTCTTACGACATCACCGTTTTGCACCAGCGAGTTCAGCATTACAGAGCATACTTAAAAAACAGTTTCTTTTTCAACAATAGCAGGTTGGATGTTGATCTCGGTTTTCAGCGAAGCGTACGTAGAGAGTTCAGTCATCCCGAAGAACCTTATCAAAATGTGGCAGGATTGTATTTACAATTAAATACTATCACATATAATGTGAAATACTTTCTTTCAGAATGGAAAGGCTGGGAAACCGTTGTTGGTGCAAATGGAATGTATCAAGTGAATGACGTCACCAAAGGTAGTGAGTTTGTAATCCCATCTTACCATCAATTTGATTTTGGAGGTTTTGTTACCATCAAGAAAGATTATGGGAAATTAAATATTGCCGGAGGCCTCAGATATGATCTCCGAAAATTCAACAATCAGGAATTGTACACGAAGCCAAATCCAGTAAGTGGTTTTGATCAACCTGTGAGTGGCACTGACATCGTTGGGGCCGACAAACCATTTAGCAATTATTCCACTGTTTTTAACGGCCTTACTGGAAGTTTGGGATTCAGCTATTTAATGGATGAAGCGTGGGCCATAAAACTAAATTTATCGCGCGGTTATCGTGCTCCAAACATTTCAGAAATCTCGGCCAACGGAGTACATCCTGGAACCAATCTTTACCAAATTGGAAACGAACAATTCAAACCTGAATTCAGCAATCAAATTGATGTGGGTATGTCGTACACTTCAAAGACAGTAAATGCAGGAGCGAGTCTCTTTCTAAACAAGATTGAAAACTATATCTACAACCAACGATTGATTACTGCATCAGGGAAAGACTCGTTGAGCGTTAGCGGCAGTATCGGCTACCCAACTTATAAATTTCAACAGGGAAAAGTTATTTTGTACGGCTTTGAAGCTAACATCGATTTTCACATTATAAAACAGCTTCATTTTGATAACTCGGCATCGTTGATCTATGGTGACAATTATAGTTTTAAGGGAGCACAAAGAACTAGCGCTACAGAATATGTTCCATTCATGCCGCCCTTCAGATACATCTCGGAATTAAAATATGAGTGGGCTGAAAAAAGTGGACTTTTTGACAAGCCATTTATAAAGGCGCAAATACAATACACCGCTACTCAGAACAGGGTATTCACTTACGACAACACAGAGACACCAACCCAGGGCTACACATTAATAAATTTGGGCGTAGGAACAGGATTCAAAAATAAAGCCGGGAAATCAATTATTAACATCTATGTTCTCGCCAATAATCTTTTTGACGTTGCTTATCAGAACCACCTGAGTAGGTTAAAGTACTTTGAACAATACTCAGCTTCGCCCAATGGTAATTTGGGCATTTATAATATGGGGCGGAACATTAACATTAAGCTGGTAAAGAATTTTTAAAGGTTTTAAGGGGATATCTTATTTATAATTATTAACATTGCATAAATAATATTTTAGACTAATCTAAAATATTATTTATGCTAATGAAAAAAGCATTTTTTGCTTATCTGATGTTTTGCGGAATTAACTGCTTCGCCCAGCTTTCAATTGAAGGGTCTGTAAAAGACGCGTACACATACCAGCCGCTTGTGTCATGTTCGATCTTTTCAACCAAGACAAAACAAGGAACCGTTACCGATTCCTATGGAAAATTTAAAATTGCGATAGCTAGCAATGATCAATTGATTTTCTCTTACATCGGTTATCAAAGCGACACCATAAACGTAAGTGGAGAAACGAACTGTGAAATTTTATTAAAACCTATACCTACTGCCCTAGAGGAAGTAATCGTCACTGGGACAATGCATACTTCGTCTATTAAAGAAAATCCTATATCGATCAGCAACATTACTCCAAAAATGATCGAGCGAGCGAATGAGAACAACATTATCGATGTGCTTGCAAAAAATACGCCAGGCTTAAATGTTTTGAAAACAGGTCCTAATATTTCAAAACCATTTATCCGTGGACTGGGTTATTTCCGCGTGCTTACGTTGTACGATGGCGTGCGACAAGAAGGGCAACAATGGGGCGATGAACATGGCATCGAAGCTGATAATTATGGTATTGACAAAGCAGAAGTAGTGAAGGGGCCTGCAAGTCTTATTTATGGATCGGATGCATTAGCAGGCGTGGTCAGTTTATTGCCATACATTCCCAAAAATTCGGATGGAAAAATCGATGGGCGCTGGCTCTCAGAATATCAAAGTAACAATGGATTAGTTGGAAATGGATTTCGAATTGGATATGGAGACAAACACTGGTTGTGGGCCGCACGAGGCTCCGTGCGTTTGGCCAAAAATTATTCCAACAAAGTTGACGGGCGTGTTTATAATACCGGCTTTCAAGAAAAAAATCTGTCAGCTCTTCTCGGCTATAAAAGTGTTACAGGGTTCTCGCACCTCAACCTTACATTATATGACAATTTGCAAGGCATACCTGATGGAAGTCGTGATTCTCTATCAAGAAAATTCACTAAACAGGTTTACGAAGGAATTCAAGATAATGTCAAAAATCGTCCAGTTGTTTCCGATACCGAATTAAACTCATACACACTCAGTCCATTGCATCAACGCATACAGCACTATCGTGTTTACACTAACAATCATTATCAAATTGGCAAAGGTGATGTGAGCTTGTTGCTGGCTGCTTCTCAAAATATCAGAAGAGAATATGATCATCCTACGGATCCGCAGCAAGCTGGAATGTACGTTCGGCTTAACACATTTAATTATAGTTTGAGATACAAATTACTTTGGTCATCAAAAGTGGAAAGTTCCCTGGGCATCACAGGCATGTGGCAAAACAATAAAGTGAAAGATGCTACCGACTTTCCAATCCCCGATTTTTCGCTGCGCGATTTCGGTGCATCATTTACATCACAATGGAAGAGTACTAAATGGGTGATTAGCGGTGGAATACGAGTGGATGAACGCAGTTTGCGAATTCCAGATTTTTTCGTTGCCAAAAATCCAACTACAGGATTTTTTAAACATGTGTCTCTTCCTGATACCGCAAACGCTACGCTTCAATTTAAAAATTTAGCTAAATCATTTTACGGTGTGTCTGCGAGCATGGGCGCAACATTTCAATGGACTGAACACATCAGCCTCAAAGCGAATATCGCCCGTGGATATCGTGCACCGAACATTGCTGAGATTGCTTCTAATGGATTAGACCCAGGTGCACACATTCATTATTTAGGGAATCGGAATTTTATTCCGGAATTCAATTGGCAAGAAGACATTGGCGTTTTTGTGAACTTTCACTCTCTTAATTCATCAGTCAGTTTTTTCAACAACAACATCCAGAATTATATTTATCTAAATCAAAAGACAGATGCAGTTGGAAAACCTATCACTGACGCACAGGGGAATAAAACCATACAGTACCAACAGGCATCAGCTCAGCTTTACGGCCTTGAGGTTTCATTGAATTTGAAACCTGGATTTTTCAGCGGCCTAAGCTTCAACAACCAAGTAGCATTGTGCTATGGCTTCAATCGCAACAACGATTTTGAAAATAAAAAACAACAAGGTGAATATTTACCATTCATTCCGCCTGCCCGATTGATCAGTAATCTAAATCAGGATTTTAAGTTGAAATCAAAATTGATCTCTTCGATAAATGCGTTTGCCGAAGCAGACTTCAATGCAGCGCAAAACCGGTATTTGGGCCTGTTCAACACTGAAACAAAGACTGCAGGTTATACCTTAATAAATATCGGTGCAAGAGTCTCATTTTTACAATCAAAAAAATATAGCCTTCAATTTCAATTGCAGGTCAACAACTTGTTTGATACGGTTTACCAATCAAACATGAGCCGATTAAAGTATTTCGAATATTATTCACTGACTCCTAACGGCCGTTACGGCATTTATGGCATGGGGCGTAATATCTGCTCAAAAATTATATTTTCTTTTTAAAATGCTTTCGCAATATTGTTTGCTCAAATCCTTGAATTATTCATCTATGAAAAAAATATCAATTCTCTTTCTGACCATTCTTTCAATTGCAGTTAATGCACAAACGCCCCAAGATCAAGAGGGCATCAAAGAGATTTTCAACGAGGCTTTAGGCAGAGGCAAGTCATATGAAATGCTATACAACCTCTGCACAAAAATTGGCCCACGATTGTCTGGCTCTCCGGGCGCTGCCGCAGCTGTCGAGTGGAGTCGACACGTGATGGAAACTTATGATCTTGATTCTGTGTGGCTCCAACCTGTCATGGTACCGCATTGGGTGCGCGGTCAGCAAGAAATAGCGCGCGTTATTAATTCAAAAAAGATCGGCACATTTAATTTGTCAGTCTGCGCTTTAGGAAACTCGGTAGGCACAGGCCCAAGTGGCGTTTCTGGAAAAGTTATTGAAGTCAAAAGTTTTGATGAGCTTAAATCTCTGGGGGCGAAAACAATCCAAGGAAATATCGTTTTTTTCAACCGCCCCATGGACCCAACACACGTTCACACTTTCGCTGCTTACGGAGGAGCAGTCGATCAGCGGGCAGCAGGCGCATCTGAAGCTGCAAAACTTGGAGCAGCAGCCGTCATTGTTCGTTCGATGGGTGTGAATTTGGAAGACTATCCGCACACGGGTGGCGTTCGTTATGCTGCGGATGTGAAAAAAATTCCAGCAATAGCTGTGAGCACTAAACATGCTGAATTGCTTTCGAAACTTTTGAAAGATGAAAAAGATGTTCAACTCTATATTGAAACACATTGCGAAATGTTGGAGGACGCACCTTCATTCAATGTAATTGGACAAATCAATGGCGGTGAATACAAAAATGAAATCATTGACATTGGCGGACACTTAGACTCGTGGGATTTAGCCCAAGGTGCTCATGACGATGGTGCTGGCTGCGTTCAATCAATTGAAGTATTACGTCTGTTCAAAGTTCTTGGAATCAAACCAAAAAGAACTATCAGAGCAGTGATGTTCATGAACGAAGAAAACGGTTTGCGTGGCGGCCAGAAGTATGCCGAAATCGCTAAGTCAAAAAATGAAAATCATATCGTGGCAATTGAATCGGACGAAGGTGGATTTACTCCGCGGGGCTTCACAATGACAGCCGATGATGTGGTGAAAAATAAAATCAAAAACTGGAAGCCTCTGTTTGAACCTTACGGCCTTACCGATTTTGATAGACCTGGAGGTGGCGCTGACATAGGTCCTCTTAGTTCTTTGGGCACCGCATTGATTGGCTACTACCCGATTCACAGCGCTATTTTGATTATCACCACACACCTGAAGATACCATTGATAAAGTCAGTCCCAGAGAGCTGGAAATGGGTGCCGCTGCTATGGCCGCTTTGGTATTCATGATAGATCGTTATGGATTGAAGTAAAATCTAATTCATAAGCTCGATTTAATCACCGCTTGGTTTGGCTATTTTGGGGAGCATCAACTAACTTGCTTCAAATACCAAACCTCATGAAGATCTTATTCTCTTTTCTGTTTGTAACATCATCTTTAACATTATTTGCTCAAGATGATTTGAATAGCATTGTCAGCAAATTGCAGTCTACATTTTCTAAAGTAGAGACGGCTTCAAAGACTTTTGAACAAGAGATCAAACTACTGGAGTATTCTTCTATTCGATACGCTTTTGATGAAATCGATTTAAAAGGAACAAAGATTCTTACGCTTCAGAATTTAATCTCGCTGACATTGATCCTTATACGGTTAGACAGGAAACACAGAAAGACATCATTCTCGTGATCCTTACAGTAAAGAATAAACAGAAGCTGGTAAAAAATTATAAAAACAATGACGTCCAACCTTATGATAACGAAGTACAGCTTCACGTAAAAAATGTTGATCATGCTCGTGACGTTGTCGACATGATTAAGAAAGGAATTCCAATCGCAGAAAAAATTACGGCTGGTAAATTAAAATTGAATGGTTATGATGAAACCGTAAAGTGGTTGACTTTAAATGTGAAGGCAGTAAATCTTACTTCTAAATCAGTAAGCCAAGTATTAACAAAAGACACTTACGTTGGAAGCTTAAAACTCACTCAAATTATTTCGGATGGAAAGACTTCACACCAAGAAGATTTTATTTTCAACTTAGCTGATATCAATCTAAACACTCTCAATTTCAAAGTATCTGGAAATACGTTTGAACTTGAGGTGGAAACAGCTCAACGTATCAAATCAATTAATTTAATGCGTGACGGAGCTTCAAAACCCTTTGTGTCGGAGTTCTCATTTTATGCCAACAACGTTGATGAAGCGCGTGATATCAAAACCGCACTGACAATTGCAGTGCCGTTGGCAATTGCTCAAGTTAACGCTGACCTTCCTTCTCCAAAATCTTTAGATGAAGCGTTGGCCTCCTTATCATCGTTTGTTAAGGATGTAAAAATTAATGACAAAACTTATGGACAGACAATAACTCCAAAATGTCTCACCACATTTTCATTAACAGAACAATCTGCAAGCGCTACTGTTTCGAACATCCATGATTTTAATTGGATGGATATCAACAACAACTTGGTAAAGCTTCAAGTCTCAGGTGAAAAAATGTCGTTCGAACTTCCTGTAATGAAGAAAGAAAAGTTGATCGCTTTGAAGAAAAATGATAAGCTAAGTTTCGAAGATGATGCTGATATCTATGTAGCTAACTATGAAACAGGAAGACGTGTAAAAATATTGATTGATAAAGTGATTGATGGCTGTAAGAATGCTTACAAAGAACCATTCGGAAGTTCTCCCGCTGAATCATTCGCTTGGCTGAAAAGCTCCATTGGCGAAACCCAAATTGACCAAATGACCAGGAAACAAGTTTTGGATTATGCGGAAGAAGGGAATCAAAACAAAATAAAATATACCAACATCGTTATTAAGACATCAGCTTCTAATGAAGAAGTCTATGAATTTAATCTTTCAGATATCAATCCAACAAGTGTCAATTTTTCAATTAAGGGAAAAGGAATCTTTGTAGCATTTGAGACCAACTTTAAAAACAAAATAATTAAAGCCTACAAAGACGGAAAAATTCAGCCTTATGTAAGCTCTCTCGACTTTGCAGTGAAAGACTTAGAGACAGCGCGCGGAGTTATTTTAGCACTCAAGAGAGGAGCCGAAGCTAATAAGACCAAATAGCGCACGTTTTATTTTCGGTTGAGTAATTGTTTCATTATCTTCAGTAATGTTTCACTTTAATTCAACCCCCAATGAAAAAAATTCTTTCCTTAATCCTCATGACAGGAGTCACGTTCGCTGTAAGTGGTCAGCAGCAAAAAGGTGATATCCAAGCTCAGGCACAGTTTTCCTACACAAGCATGACAGTAAGTGTCAGTGGTTCTTCACAAACAGTTAGCATTGGTCAATTGTATATGAATGCCAGTAAATTTATTACTGACAATGTCGAACTCGGTGTTTCACCTATCCTTTCCTTTGTCAAGTATAGCGGAGATTCACAAACCAGTCTTAAATTTTCCGCATTTGCCAACTATTCATTTTTGACTGACAATGCAAAACTCGTTCCGTATGCTGGTGGTCAGCTCATAGTTGATACTGGAGCAATTGACGTTGATACTGGCAAACAGAAAACCGCTTTAGGTTTCGGTATCAAAGGAGGCTTAAGATATTTTGTCACAGAAAACATCAACGTAGACATGGGTCCCAGCTACAGTTTTTATAGCAACACCAATTTGCTGATCTTCAACATAGGTCTTGGTTATCTGTTCAAAAAATAATTCTTCCTTTAATGAAAAAGATTTTATGGGTGTGCTTTGTTTTGGTATCCACCAAAAGTTTTGCACAAGACATCTATGTCTCTCCTCTTTCAAAATTTTCAGCTGGCACGAAAAAAATAACATCCATCTCTTTTTCTGATGACTCGCAATGGATTTCTGTTGCTGATGAAAAAAATATAGTCTCGCTCCGCAAAGTGGGCGAGACTACTCCTACAAAACAATTTTCATTTACAGGCTCGGTAGCAATCCAAGAATTTATCGATGGCGGAAAAAAATTCCTGACCCTCGATAAGACTGGTAAGCTCTGGATTTATGAAGTTGGGTCGTTTACCGAATCAGTGTCAACTCCTTTGGCACCTAATATCAAAGAAGCTTGCCTCGATCCTACGCATCAATACTTAACTTCCTTTAATAAGGACAACCAAATTGAAATTTTTGATCTGAAGACCGGTATGACTTTAGGTAGGATGCCCAGGTCAAGGTCAAGTAAAAAATGTAGCCTTCCTCGGCTATGATCGCTTTGGTCAACAACTTTCTTTGATTTCAGAATTAGGTGATGCATACACTTGGAATCCACTCAATCAAAAATTTTTACGTCAACTGAAATTGAAGAGCGGTGAATTCGCGAACTCAAGTTCCGTCATTCACTCAGCAGGAGCCAATAGTGGTGGCGATCGTTTTCTCATAGGAATGCAAGAAGTGTTTTTGCCAAGAGGTGGAGTTCAAGCTCCAACCAATCGACTGGAACGCAGGAATTGGTTACTCGCTTACGATTGGAATTCGGGACAAGAAGCTAAAAGAATTGCTACTCGTTATAGAATCGATGGAATGGCCTTTGGCCCTGGTCCAAATCATGTTGCTTATTTTTCAACCGACTCGCGAACTATCAATTTATTAAACCTGGAAAAAGTTGAGACAGCCAGCAGTGTAGCTGTGGATGAAAAACCAAGTTGCATTTCGCTCTCGGATGACAATCAATATCTTGCTGTGGGTACGGTTTCTGGCAATGTTTATTTATATGAAGTTGTTCGAAATAATCCAGCCGATATTTCTATCATCAAGCCTTCTTTGAACAGAAATTATGGCGAACAAATCGTAAAAGAATCGTCTCTTAAAATCGAAGGCCTTATTCAAGGCAATGAGAAAATTGCCAAAGTATTTATCAATGGTGAGCCTGCAGAATACGATCTAGTCAAAAATTTTTCAGCTACTGTTAATCTCACAAAAGGAAAAAATCGCGTGCGTGTTGCTCTTCAAAACACGCAATCAATCACGACTGAAAAAGATTTCTATCTCACTTGCGAACCTGACGTTGCCCCTTCAAAAGGAACGACTTCTTCTTCAGGAAAAAGAATGGCATTGGTAATTGGTAACGCTAACTATACTTACGGAAATAAACTTTTGAACACTGTCAACGATGCGTCAGCTATGGCCAAGGCACTGAAAGATCTTGGATTTGAAGTGATATCTATTTTAGATGGTGATTATGAAAAAATCAAAAATGCTATCTATGCGTTTGGCGATCGTATTGGCGATGTTGACATATCTGTCTTTTATTATGCTGGCCACGGTCTCGAAGTCGATGGAACAAATTATTTGATCCCTGTTGATGCAAATATTCAATCTGCTCTGGATGTGAAACAAAAAGCTATTCCGGTAACAGGTATTATTCGCACCATGGAGTTCACTAATGACGAAGGTTTGAACATGATTATACTTGATGCCTGCCGAAACAACCCATTTCCAACTGGAAAACGTGGAGGCTCCGGTCTTGCGCGAGTTCAAGCACCGAGTGGAACACTGATTGCCTACGCTACCGATCCTGGCTCAACTGCTTCTGATGGTGACGGGACAAACGGACTGTATACCGGAGAATTAGTAAAGCAGCTTCAGATTTCGCAGCGCATAGAAGACATCTTCATGAATACTAGAAATGCTGTTGAGAAAAAATCGAATGGGAATCAGCGCCCTTGGGAAGAAGCGAGGCTCAAAGGAGTCTTTTATCTAAAATAAATTACTTCTTCAGAATTATTTTTGTCAAAGCCATTCGAACAACCTCATCAACCTGCTCATCAATGGTGATATGAGTTGTGTCGAGTTGAACTGCATCTTTAGCTTTTACCAGTGGGCTTTCTTTCCTTGTGCTATCAATTCTGTCTCGTTCTGTGATATTTGAGATTATTTCGTCAAGGTCAACCAACTGATCTTTCTCAAGCAATTCACGTTGTCTGCGGAAGGCGCGAGTTTGAATATCAGCGGTTAAAAATAGTTTTAGCTCAGCTTCAGGAAATACAACTGTGCCGATATCACGCCCGTCCATTACAATGCCTCTCTCCTTTCCGAACTTTCGTTGTTGAGCCACCATTGCTTGTCGCACTTCACGAATAGTACTTACAGGGCTTACATTTTCCGAGATCCGCATCTTCCTGATTTTCTTTTCCACGTTTGTTCCGTTCAGGAAAATATCAGAAGCTCCATGAGAATTAAAATGGAATGAAAGATTGATATCGAATAATGCTTTCTGAATTTCCTTGGGATTGGTGAGCGATATATGGTTGTCTAAAAAAAACAAAGTCACTGCACGATACATAGCACCAGAATCAATGTAACGATAGCCTAGAATCGCAGCAACATCTTTGGCTGTAGTGCTTTTGCCGCAAGCTGAATATCCATCGATGGCGATAATTATTTTTCGCATATCAATTACAATCTTTTAATGGACAAGGCAGAGGTTTGTTCGGATTGGGCTTCTTGTATTTTGGCTTGTAGCCAGTATGATTCGAAGCGCAAGCAGAAATAATAAACGACAATAAAATAAACGTTGAGATTTTTTTTAAGAAGAAGTGCATAGTCAGGCAGCTATTTCAAATATAACTTTTTATAGCATGAATTCGTATTGGTAATCGCCCAACTTTTAAAAAATAATTTAGCCTTCGGTTTTATTTTGATAACTCATCTGAAAACCAATCTTTTGACCTCCACCGAGTTCTTGCGCCTTTTCTATTTTTTGAAATAGCGTGATGAATTTCACTTGCGGAAATGGAGGTGCCATCAAATCATTTTCAATGGCAATCATCAAAGCAAGCTTTACCAAAATATTAAGTTCCTGTTCCGAGATTGGCGCTTCTGAAATTTTTTGAGACATAGCATTGAGTCTTCCCTCACCTTCAACTACGTAACGACCTTCATGATTGATGAGCAAACGAGCCAGCAAATATCCAGGGTCATTTACTCTATTGTATTTAATTGAATCAGACATGAAGTTATAAATCATGATCTGACCAAAATAGCGATTCACCTCTTTCTCTTTAATGTATGCTTCTTGCATCACCGGATGCTGTTCATCAAAAGTGACAATATTTGTGTGCAACACAAATACGAGTAGGTCGCCCGCCAGCTTAACATTAAACTCGTGCTCACTGATTTTTTTAAAATCGAGAGTCACATCATCATCGCCTGGTTTAGATTTTTTCTTGAGCTCTCCGATCACTCGCTTTGATTCTTTGCCGAGCTGCTCAAATGCGGCAAGCAAGTTTTTATAAGTAACCTGTTTTGCCGTTGACTTGCTTTCCAGCAAATGGCTTATGTATTCGATCGGATCTTTTTTTTCGCTCATTCAAATTATCAATAAGTTGGCATGCTAGGGTCGATCTCCGTTGCCCACGCTTTTATTCCACCTTTTAAATTATAAAGATTAGTGAAGCCATGATTTTTTTCGAGCCACTGCACCATATTTCCGCTGCGTGCGCCACTTCGACACTGCAGTATTACTTGCTTTGTTTTCGAAATCTTATCCACGTTGAGTGGAATTTCAGCTTGCGGAATAAGTTCACCACCCAGATTGCAAATATCATATTCATGAGGTTCACGCACATCAATCAATTGAAAATCAGCTTTAGTGTCAATCAAATTCTTTAGCTCTTGTACTGTTACTTCTTTCATTGAATTTTTCTTTTTAGTAAGTCCACAAAACTCGTCATAATCGATGAGATTTTTTATTTTTTCTTTTTGGTTCTGATTAGAAATAGCGAAGACATTTGTTTCGTTTGTTTGAGAATCAAAGATTAAAAGTTTGCCAGAAAGTGGCTCACCGATTCCAGTAACAATTTTAATAACTTCATTGGCTTGAATACTCCCAACAACTCCACAAAGCACACCTAAAACTCCACCTTGTTCGCAATCAGGAACCGAGCCTGGTTCTGGCGCAATCGGATATAGGTCACGATAGTTAGGCCCATTGTTAAAGTTAAAAACCGAAACTTGTCCTTCGTATCTAAAGACTGAACCATAAACCAAGAATTTATTTAGCAGAACACATGCATCGTTCAACAAATAGCGAGTCTGGAAATTGTCAGTGCAGTCAACAACTATATCAGTGTCACTTAAAAGAGAGAGTGCATTTTTGCTGGTAATAAATTCTGAAATCGATTTTATTTCCAAAAGAGGATTTAACCTATTCATTTTTTTTGCAGCGACCTCAGCTTTATTTTTTCCAATGTCATCAGTAGAAAAAAGAACCTGTCTCTGCAAATTTGATTCATTCACCACATCATGGTCGATAATTTTCAAAGAGCCAATTCCGGATGCTGCCAAATACATCAATACAGGAGAGCCAAGTCCACCTGCACCCACAATGGTGACTCTGGCACGCTTTAATTTTAACTGAGATTCTTCATCAAAGTCAGGTAAAGCCAAATGCCTGCTGTAACGGGATAATTCCTCCAGTGAAAGTTTCGTTTCCAATACCTAAAAATAGCTAGCCTTTATAGAAAGTCTTTGTCTTGGCTTTGATATTTTTGCAACCATTGAAACTCTCTTTGGGCGGAAGCAGTTAATAAAAATGTAATCATTCAGATTTGACAAGAGTAATAAAAATAGCCGGAGCTACACTGAACCAAATTCCCATGGATTGGGAAAATAATGTGGGCAATATTTTGGCAGCCATCAATGAAGCCAAAAAGCAAGGTGTAAAAATTTTGTGCCTTCCAGAACTATGCATTACGGGCTATGGCTGTGAGGATGTTTTCTTGAGCGAATGGCTAAGTGAAAAAGCGATTCAAAAATTAATTGAAATTGTATCCCATTGTTCCGGAATTTCTGTTTCCATCGGATTACCGATTCGAATTAATGGTCTTACCTACAATGGTGTAGCCATGGTAGATAATGGGAAAATTCTCGGCATCACTTTGAAGCAAAATTTACCTCGTGAGGGCGTTCACTATGAGCCGCGATGGTTTGTGGCTTGGAGACCTACCGAGACAGTGAAAATAAAAGTAGGGAACGAAATTATTTTAGCAGGTGACGTTACTTATGATCTTCATGGTATAAAAACGGGTTTTGAAATTTGTGAAGACGGTTGGGCCAAAGAAAAAAGACCAGGCTATCTTTTGAAAGAAAAAGGAGTTGAACTTATCCTCAATGGGAGCGCCAGTCATTTTGCATTTGGAAAAAGTATTCAGCGAGAAAAGGAAGTAGCTGTTGACGGATCGTCACTTTTTAATTGCACTTATTTATTTGTGAATCATTTGGGCAACGAAGCCGGTCGAATGATTTATGATGGAGACATCATTATCGCACAAAAAGGAAAATTGATTGCTGTCAACGAAAGATTGTCTTTTAAAAAATTCAATCTGCTTACTTCCGAAATCAATATTGCCGAACCAGAAAAAACAGTTCAACTTCCAATTCACGATAGCAAAGAAAAGAATGAAGAATTTGCGCGCGCTGCAACACTTGCTCTTTATGATTATTTGAGAAAAAGTAAAGCAAAAGGATTTGTACTGAGTTTGAGCGGTGGCGCTGATTCATCTTGTTGCGCCATTTTAGTTTCTGAAATGGTGAAAAGAGCAATCAAGCATTTAGGAGTTGAAGAATTTTGTAAAAGTGTGAGTCTACCTTTATTAAAATCTGAAAAAGAAATTGTTGGCCAACTCCTCTCTTGCGCATATCAAGGAACAAAAAATTCATCTGAATCAACATTTAATGCTGCTGAGAAATTAGCACAATCCATTGGAGCTACTTTTTATCATTGGTCAATTGACGATGAGGTAAACTCCTACGAAAGCAAAATTGAAAAAGTCCTTGCCAGGAAACTTTCTTGGGAAACTGATGACATAGCCAAACAAAATATTCAAGCTCGTGCACGCTCACCAATCATTTGGTTACTTGCCAACTTGAAACAATCCGTCTTATTGACAACTTCAAATCGCAGTGAAGGCGATGTGGGTTATGCAACCATGGACGGAGATACTAGCGGAAGTCTCGCTCCTATCGCGGGCATTGACAAGCCATTTATTTTGCAGTGGTTAAAATGGGCTGAGAAAGAATTAGGTCATTCCGGGCTTAGCTACGTGAATAATCTTCAGCCGACTGCAGAACTTCGTCCTCAAGAACGGGCGCAGACGGATGAGAAAGACTTGATGCCCTACTCTGTTCTTCTCGATATCGAAAAACTGGGCATTCGTGATAGAAAAAAACCGTCCGAGATTTATTTCGAGCTTTCCTCAAAATACCCTGATCAGGTTCTCCTAAAGAATCACATCAAAAAGTTTTTCAAAATGTGGTCGGCCAACCAGTGGAAACGCGAACGACTTGCTCCTTCTTTTCACTTTGACGATTTAAATGTAGACCCTAGAAGCTGGTGCCGTTTCCCTATTTTAAGCGGCAATTTCAAGGAAGAATTAGAAGAGCTAGACAAAAAATCTTGAGTTGGCCTTTATACGGCATCTGCTATCTTTGCCGTTTAATTAAACCGAAAACTCTATTTTCCGATCTTAGTCAATAACATTCTATAATTATGTTCGATTTTATCATTTGGAACGGTAGTCCTGAAATTTTTTCGATAGGCGCTTTTGCGTTGCGCTGGTACGGTCTCCTCTTCGCGTTAGGATTCTTGGTGTGTCAACAAATTCTGTATTACATATATAAGCAAGAGGGAAAGCCTGAGCGCGATGTCGATACTCTAACAATTTACATGCTGGTGGCTACCATTTTGGGGGCTCGTCTAGGTCATATCATTTTCTACCAGCCAGAAATAATTTGGCAAGAACCACTAGGTGTGTTCCTTCCATTTGAATTCAATCCTTTTAGATTCACTGGCTTGCAAGGTTTAGCAAGTCACGGTGCTGCAATTGGTATTTTATTTGGCCTTTGGCTTTATAGCCGAAAAAGGAAACCCGGTCAAAACTATCTTCAAGTACTTGACCGTATCGTGATTTTAGTCTGCCTTACGGGATGCTTCATTCGTCTAGGAAATTTCTTCAATTCTGAAATTATTGGGAAACCTTCTAGCAATCCATTGAGTGTAGTTTTCGTTAATCGCGTGACAGAAAGTATCATGCGAAATGACAATGGGCAAAATCCAGTGGAATATCTTGAAATAAAAGCTGCAAATCTTCCAGAGGGTCAAAACTCTCGCGTTCCGCTTGATCTGATAATATTATTTAAAAAAGGTTCGGAAGAGAAACGCGCCATCAATTTCATAAATCAAGAGGTAAAATTCTACTTGACTTCATTGAACGAATTCATAGACGAACCAACCGGTAGCCCAATTCAATACCAAATGGTAAAAGAAGATGATGGTTCATTTAGTGCTCGTGTGCGGACTTTCGGTATCGCTCGTCACCCTGCCCAGTTGTATGAATCTATCTCATGCTTTCTGCTTTTTGCCTTTCTGCTTTGGTATTGGTCTCGCTACAAAGCCAACCTACCAGAAGGCCGTATTTTTGGTATGTTCATGATCATTCTGTGGAGCCTACGTTTTGCTTACGAATTTTTAAAAGAAAACCAGGTTTCATTCGAAGACCAAATGACATTAAACATGGGACAAATACTAAGTATACCGTTGGTTGTGGTAGGTGTGCTTGTATTACTTCGGTCTTACAGAAATACTTCAAACGAAATTCAGAACGCTCCATAATAATAATTTAGCACTACCTTATTTTAGTATCCATGTTGGGGTTGATTGTTGGTTTTTTGGGATTGATGGGTGGAAGCCAAGTGGATACTATACCTGTGGTCGATTCATCGCGTGTGCTCACCGTGAATCGAATTATGATTATCGGAAATAAAATCACGAAAGATCGTATCATCTCGCGAGAGCTCACTTTAAAAGTAGGCGACACTATTAGCGTAAAACGCCTCGATCATGAGTTAGTGTGGGACAAAAGAAAAATCTACAACCTTCGTTTATTTCACACCGTAAGTGTTCGAAGCATAGAGTTGCCAAATAATCAAATCGATTTATTGATAGAGGTCGCTGAGCGATGGTACACTTTCCCAATACCTATATTCGAGCTCTCTGACAGAAATTTTAGCGAATGGTGGAACAACTACAACCATGATCCGAGCCGAATCAATTATGGATTGAACCTGACTCGATACAATTTTCGTGGCCGATATGAAACGCTGCAGATGATAGCCCAATTCGGTTTCACTCAGCGATACGAACTCTCCTACCGCATTCCCTATATCGACAAAAAACAGAAGAGGGGTTTGTCATTCAACTTCGATTATTCGGAACCAAAAAACCTCGCTATCAGTACCGAAAACTTAACTGATTTTAGCAGCCCACACGTACTTCAGTATTTGAAATCAAATCAGAAGCTAAAGACCACAAAGGGAGGTTCGATCACCTATTTTTATAGGAAGAATTTTTTTGAAACGCATTCTCTTCAGGTAGGATTTCGTTCGACAAAAGTCGCGGACACAATTGTAAATTTTTTAAACCCGAATTATTTCGGGCAAAAAGGAAGGAATCAATTGCAATACGCGACAGTGAGTTACATCTTTAACTCTGAGCACAGAGATGTAGTGCAATATCCTCTACGCGGTTATCAAATCAACGCTTACCTTCAAAAAACAGGATTAGGATTTGAAGGAAATGCCAACTTGCTTGAAATGGGACTTTCATACGCAAGACATTTTGCATTCAAGAAGAATATATTTCTCTCGAATTTTACAGGAGGCTACTGGGCCACTCCTGCTTCCCAACCATACGCGCTCTATGCGGGCATGGGTTACAAACGACAATATGTTCGGGGCTTTGAGAATTATGTCGTAGAAACTCCTTTCTTTCTTCTGAACAAAACCACATTGAAGAAAAGAATTTTCTACAAAGTGTGGAGTATGGGCATCATGCCTCGCGAGCAGCTGAAATATTTCCCGCTTTCCATTTATTTAAAAACATTCACTGATTGGGGATATGCTCAAAACTATCCGTACTATTCAAACTATGTGGATCCAGCAACTAATACTCCAATGCCCCTCAATACAAAATTGACAGACAAGCTAATTGGCGGGTATGGCTTTGGATTTGATTTCGTGATGGTTTACGATTTTGTAATACGCACTGAATATACTTTCACTAACCAAAATCATCGTGGGTTTTTCTTGAGCTTACGCAAAGAGTTTTAATATTTCTTGTAGATTTTCTTCTGACCTTTCTTGATTTCATACCAAATACCTATTGGTTTTCCTTTCTGATAGGATCCATAAAACTTTAACTCACCATTGTCTGAATAAAATTTCCACTCTCCTTCTTCAAAGCCTTTCTGGTAATTTCCCTCTTGTATTAGAAAACCATTTTCATTGTAAATCAAAGTAACACCTTCAGGCAATCCATTTTGATAATGGATAATGCGTTCGAGTATTTCGTTTTCAAAAAAATATTTCCATTGTCCGAAATATTGGGACTGATTAAACAAACCCTTACTCTTGACTTTGCCATTCGGATGAAAATAAACTGCAGAATCTTGCATTCTTCCATCCATCCATTGTTCACGACCTTGAATATTTTCAGTCGGATAAAAATAAACGACTTGGCCATGAAGATTTCCCTCCTTATAATTTTCAATGGTATTCTTTTTGCCTGAAGGGTAATAAAATATCCATTCGCCCTCCTTCTTTCCGTTGATCACACTGCCAGCTCCTTTCAATTGACCAGAAGAATAATACTCCTTCACCAGCTCTTGCGACATCAGCAAACCATTGGTTAAAATAAAAATCACGGTTAAATACCATTTCATCTTTGCAAGATACTCGATAGAAACAACTGGAAAAACGGAATAGGCGCATGTGAAAAGATAGTTCGTACAAACGGAAAAGTCCTCTTGATTTTCTGTTACCCAAATCGCTTTCTTGTTGATATTGACAATCGTGAATGATCAAATCTATACTTACCATCTTAATACATCATGCTGTATTATTCGGTTGCGCTGCGCAAAGTGTGAACACGTTAATGGGAGCGAGAGCAGCAGGCGCTGGTTATGCTTCTTCAACAATAACAGACGAATGGACAATGTCAAACAATATTGGTGGTCTCGGAAGAGCGACAAGTTCGTCAGCAGGTTTCGCTTATGAAATTCATCCTTCCCTTATTGGTGCAAACAGAATGTCTGCAAACATAAATATTCCTTCTACAATTGGTGTTGTCGGAATTGGGGTATTCAAATTTGGTGATGACGTCTATAGCGAGCATATTCTTTCAACAGGATTTGGCAATACCATAGGTAACACATCGATCGGGGCTAAGGCAAATTACATTCAATATCGGGCAGAGAGTTTGGAGACATCTTTATCCTTTAGTTTTGATTTTGGTGGCATTACTCAAATCTCGAAACTGATCTCTGTTGGCGCTTACGTAACCAACTTGACTCAATCGAAACTCATCGGCATTAATGGATCGAGGTTGCCTACACGATTAGTTATTGGTGCAGGCTTCAAGCCAAATGAGAAAATTTTTATCACTTCGGAGATTGAGAAAGATTTAGAATTTTCATCAACATGGCGAAGTGGAATCGAATATGCAATCTATCGTAAGGTATTTTTTAGAACTGGCTTTTCAGCTAATCCCAACAGCGCACATTTTGGCTTAGGAATAGTCAAGTCAAAAATAAAATTTGACTACGCAGTTATTTTCAATCGCTTGGTAGGTGCAGTACATCAAGGTTCGGCCGTCTATATCATTCCATCGAAGCAAAAAAAGTGAAAGGCTCAATTCTGCTTCTTATTTTGTTTATATCCTTTCAAGGAATTGCGCAAGATTATCCCCGCAAAGATTTAAACCCAAGTCATCTGGTCGATGAAATCTTTGCTTCTCAGAACCTCGATATTAGTTATCAGGATTTATATGAAAACTTTTTGCAGTTGATTTCACATCCCCTGAATTTAAACGATGTGACAGATGAGCAATTTCGATCGCTGTACATTTTAAAGCAAGATCAAATCAGTGCGTTTTTTAATTTCAGAAATGAAGTCGGACCTTTTATCTCAGTTTATGAATTACAAAACATCTTTGACCGAGAAACATTTTTGCGAATCATACCTTTCGTTTATGTTCCTGATGCAGCCCAATCATTTAACAAAAGTATTTTTAAAAGAATAATTTCTGAACCCAACAATTATTTATTACTACGTTATGGAAGAACTACAGAAAATCAAATTGGATATACAGAAACCGCATCTCCTTCAAAAAAATATTTAGGCTCCCCAGATAATTTTTACGCTCGCTTTCGAGTAAGTCGTGTCGGTGATTTCAGTTTGGGCGCTACGCTAAAAAAAGATGCTGGCGAGAAATTGGAATGGAATCCGACCAAAAAATATTACGGGTTTGATTATTTAAGCTTTCACATTCAAGCATTAAACAAAGGCCGGATAAAGAATCTGATTTTAGGTGACTATCAAGCGCAATTTGGTCAAGGGATTGTTCTAGGATCTTTTTTTGGAATTGGGAAAAATGGAGAAGCCGTCATCACCATGCGAAAAGCCAACCTTGGCTTTCTTCCTTACTCGTCAACTTATGAAGCAAGTTATTTTCGGGGCACGGCAATATCTTATTCTTTAACTAAGAACTTCACGTTACACACAATGGCATCTTCACGAGGTCGTGATGGAAGTTTGCAACAAGATACAACCTCATCTTCCCTCGATTTCATTTCTTCAATCAATTATACTGGACTGCACCGGACGGCCACCGAGATTAGTAATAGAAACGCCATTACAGAAAATAATTTCGCCAGCGTCCTTCAATTTAAAAAACAGGCAATAGATGCGGGTCTAATTTTCCATCACACAGCCTTCGATGTGTCGATGAAACGAACTCCTTCTATTTACAATCAATTTTCATTCAATGGGAATGCAAACACGAATGTTGGTGCTTACTTGAATTATAATTTTAACAACTACTCATTCTTTAGTGAATTCGCTCAAACATTAAATAATGGCAGAGCATTAGTTGCTGGAATTCTAGCAAGTCTGACTTCAAAATTGGATGCAACAATCGTGTACCGAAAATTTGATAAAGACTTTTACAGTTTTTACAGCAATGCTATCGCAGAAAATTCTGTTCCCCAAAATGAATCTGGAGTCTACTGGGGCTGGAAATATTCATTCAATAAAAAATATTCGGTCGCAGGTTATTTTGATTTGTTCACTTTTCCTTGGTTAAAATACAGAGTTTATTCTCCTTCAGATGGAAGTGATTGGCTACTCCGATTCAATTTTCGACCAACAAAAACGATTACGCTTTTTTTGCAGGCCAAAGAAGAAATCAAGGCAAGAAACACAGGTGTAGAAAGCAATCTTTATTTCGTAGGGAATGGCACAAAGAAAAGCTATTTGATCAATTGTGAATATTTAGCCCATCCTCAACTAAGTTTTCAGACAAGGCTTCAGTTTAGCAATTATTCATTTAACGGAATGACAACCTCGGGTACGGTCATTGCCCAAGATGCATCTTTCGATTTCGGCCGGTGGGCTATCGCGGGACGCTATGCCATATTCGATACCGATGACTACGACAACAGATTCTATGTTTACGAACGAGACGC
This sequence comes from Cyclobacteriaceae bacterium, assembly GCA_049840975.1. GTDB lineage: Bacteria > Bacteroidota > Bacteroidia > Cytophagales > Cyclobacteriaceae > ELB16-189. The sequence goes on from JASGIR010000065.1 coordinate 47,825, forward strand.
CTGGCTAAATTTTACGTTACCAGCTTATTATGGCAAGGGGATAAGGAACTATTTGATACTTCACTATCGGATAACAAAAAAGATCGATGTCTGGCTCCGTTGGTCACACACGCAGTATTTCAATCAGGAAACTATTGGCTCTGGAGGAGACGTCATTCAAGGGGATTCGCGAAATGATGTTAAATTTCAGGCCAGAATAAGATTTTAATGCACGGTGTAGAACTAGTAACCCCTGGAGTCCTGCTGATGCTTTGCATCGGGCTAGCTGCTTTCATAGTAATATTTCGCCTAATCTTCCGAAGCCCCAAAAAGTAATTTAGCTCTAGTTTAAACTTTTGGGCGTAATCCTTGCAATTTTGGCGAATCTCAACTTATTTTATGTACAAACACCCCCAATTTTCTGTGGATCAAATGATTATAATTATCAAAATCCCATGAGAAAACTGAACTTCATCCTTGTCTTGATCGTGCTTTCGTTGTTGCTTTTATCTGTCGCTTCTATCGCGTTCGCCCAACCCATCAAAAAAACGCTTGAGCTTTCCGAATTCAAAAGCATCTCTGTGAACTCCAACTACGCTGTTTATTTAAAGCAAACCAACAAACAGGAAGTCTCTGTCGAGGCTGACCCTGATATTTTTGCTTTGACGAAAATCTCTGTTGAGGACGGAGTGCTCATGATAAATGTAGACCGTAAGCCAGACAATCCAAATAAAAGCATATGGTCAAAGATTGACGACATCAAACTGAAAGCTGTGATGAAAGTTACAGTCAGTATGAAGAACATCGTTGACTTGCAAGTCAATGGTGGCGGAAAAATAATTTCTGAAAACTCAATTGCCTCTGATAATTTAAGTCTTTCCGTTTCCGGAAGCGGAAGTATGGATCTCGATGTGAAAGGAAATAATCTAAAAACAGATGTGAGCGGCTCTGGAAATATTGCGTTGAAAGGCTATGCAACAATGAATGATGTCACCTTGAGCGGAAGCGGAAGTCTGAATGCCTTTTCATGCGAACTTGAAAAAGCCAAAGTAAAAGTTAGTGGCTCCGGTAATTGTGAAATCACAGTCTCTAATAATCTTGATGCTATTGTCCTCGGAAGCGGAACCATAAAACACAAAGGCAATACAAAAGAGGTCACCAAAAAAGTTTATGGATCTGGCAGCGTAGATCGCGCTTATTGAGTCTTTTTTTCGAATGTATTTCTACGTCAAAGCCTTTCACATCATTTTCATTGTCACCTGGTTTGCTGGGCTTTTCTATATAGTCAGATTATTTATTTACAATCGCGAAGCACAGGACAAATCTGAACCTGAACGAAGTATTTTACAAAGTCAGTTTTCCATTATGATCAAAAGGTTGTGGCTGGGAATAACATGGCCCTCTTGCGTTATAACAGTCATTTTATGGAACATGGCTCACCCTGATTACTTACAGATCGAATTCCAGGTTGGCTCGTAATAAAAATCATTTTTGTATTTGGCCTTTTGTTATATCACATTTCTCTGCATGTCATTTACAAACAACAGTTAAAAGGTGTTTTTAAATTTTCTTCATCACAATTAAGAATGTGGAATGAGGTCGCAACCCTTTTCCTTTTCGCTATTGTACTTCTTGTAGTGGCCCACAGTCAAATGAAATTCCCTTGGTTCGTTGGTGGGCTTTTATTTCTTTCCTTCCTTTTAGTTTTCGGTGGCTTGATCTATAAAAGAGTGAGAAAATAGAACCTCCTCAGCTCAAAATCATATCCTTAACGAAGCATAACCAGATAAATAAAGACCGATCAAGGGGTAATTAACAAGAAGACATTTTGAGCCACCGCAAGAACATTTAGAACGTAATGGATCAAAATAATTGACATCCAAGGCCTTATTTTTGGATTTTAGGATTATTTATTGTTACCTTTGGGCGTTAATGATATAAATCCCACCTGGTAGTATTCCAAATCCAATCAGTTTATTGTCAGCCCGGCCTTATTGAGTTAGCAAGAACATTTTATCACTTAATTAAAAAAAAATGAACATTTACGTAGCCAACATTCCTTGGAAAGCTTCTGAGGATCAGTTGAAGGAGCTTTTTTGGCCAATATGGCGATGTGGCTTCAGCAAAGATTATCATGGACAAAGTTACGCAACGTAGCCGTGGCTTTGGTTTCGTTGAGATGAGCGATGACGGTGGCCGCAATGCCATCAACGAGCTTAACGGCCGTGATTTCTGGGCAAGAACTTGGTAGTGAACGAAGCTCGTCCTCGTGAAGAGCGTCCTGCCCGTTCAGGTGGATACCGCAGAAACGATTAATTCGGATCTCAGCCTATAAGAACTCAATGCCCTGATTCATATCAGGGCATTTTTATTTTTATCTCTTTCTACCCTTCTATTTTTTTTCGTAGACTACTTTGCCCCCAACAATTGTCATCTTGACCTCAGTCGAAAGAATTTTGTCATCTGGAATTGTCATTAGGTCTTGTGAGAAAATGGTGAAGTCAGCCAGTTTTCCTTTCTCAATTGATCCTTTCATTTTTTCTCGAAATGCTCCATAGGCTGCATCAAGTGTGTACGATTTCAATGCTTGTGCCCTAGTCATCTTCTCTTCAGGCTCATAACCACCAGCCGGTTCTCCTTTCAAAGTTTGTCTTGTAACAGAAGCAAAGAAGCACGCAATAGGATTTATCGGCTCGACAGGAACATCTGTACCATTAACGACATGTGCACCAGATTTGAGTAACGACTGCCACATATAAGCACCTTCTTTAATTCGCTTATCTCCTAGCCTTTCAATTGCCCAAGGTCGGTCAGAGGAAAGATGAATAGCTTGTACAGCTGGAACAACTCCCAGTTTTGCAAACCTTGGAAGGTCTTGTGGGTCTATATGTTGAGCATGCTCAATTCTGAAACGAGCGTCCTCAGATTTTTCCGGATTTTCTTTAAAAGCAATTTCATAGCGATCTAAAATTTCGCGGTTAGCTCTGTCGCCAATTGCGTGAGTACAAATTTGGAAACCCGCCTTCAGTCCCTCACGTGAAGCTTTCAATACCGAATCCATTGACATTAGCGGCATCCCAGATGTTTCAGTACGATCTGAATACGGAGCGAGCAACCATGCTCCGCGAGATCCTAGAGCACCATCACTATAAAGTTTTACAGAGCGGACTGTAAGCCAATTCGCTGAATCTATTTCGGGTCCTTTCTTAAAGTATTCTTCAATCAACCCTCTGTCAGATCCAGAAAGCATTTCGTACAATCTTATCTTCAGTTTGTTCTCGGCTCTCAATTTTTTAAGCAACATAAGTGAGCCACGATCAATGCCGGCATCATGAAAGCCTGTAATGCCATTGCGCAGACATGCTTCCATCGCCAGATCAATCGCCTTGGTCAATTTTTCAATCGAAGGTTGCGGGCGGAATTTTGCAATTAAGTTTTGTGCGTGTTCCACAAAAATTCCAGTGGGATTACCAAGTGGATCACGAATGATTTCTCCTCCATCACCTAAATTTTTTTGAAGTTGTTCCTTCGACAGCTGGTTGACACCTGCAATCTCCATCGCTTTAGCATTTGCGAACGATGCATGTCCACTAGCATGAGTTAGATACACAGGATTATTCGGTGAAACGGAACTTAGCAATTCGTGTGTTTGAAAGCCTTTGATCAGTTTTGCAGGTTTTTTCTGCCAATGGTCTTGATGCCAGCCACGACCAATAATCCAATCACCGGGTTTAGATTTTGATACAACATCTTTCACTCGCTCCACAAGCTCTTCGTAACTTTTTGTGTCGGCAAGGTTTAGGGTCAGTTCTTGAAATCCAACTCCAAGTAAATGTCCATGGCCCTCAATAAACCCGGGAGTCATTGTTTTACCTTCCAAATCGATAATCTGAGTTTGATCCGTTTTCAGTTCGTTGGCTTCGCTTTCTTTTCCAGCAAAAATGATTTTGTCTCCTTTTACTGCAACTGCCTCCACTTCGGACTGTGTGTCATTTGCTGTATAAATTTTTCCGCCCCGAATAATTAAGTCAGCGGTTTGTTTTTTTTCTGAACACGAAAAAACAGAAAGCAAGAGGACTATCGATAACAAGTATTTCATAAGAAGTGCGTTAATCCCTAAAAATAGAAAGATTCAATTTATCTTCGAACGGAATATCCACGAATGAGAAGCCAACGTGTTGGACACTTCAAAAATAATATCAATGAAAAAATTAATTATAGTCTTTTTGCTCGCACTGGCAAGTGCCACTCAAGCACAAAATGTAGGCTTGTCGTTTTCTTATTTTGTTCCGCGCAATGGATACTTTTCAACACCGATAAGTCCTTTTTCTATTCGTGGAGTCGGTTTTAATTTTAATCGATTTGTGGGCGTGCAAACTGGAGCCACTCTTTATCGGATGTCAGGCCTAAACATTATTGATCTTCCTTATGAGTCTAAAAATCCATTGCTTGGCCCCAATTTCACTTTATTCGTTCCAGCCGAATTGGTTTTTCAACTCACTGGAAAGAATGTAAAGTTCGACATCAAGGGAGGTGGGTTTTTCTTTTACGGAATGGGGCAGAAATTAGATTACGGAAATTTCGATCGCGCCATCAGAAAATATGAAAACTGGGATGTTGCTAATTCCGATTTGTCTTTTAAAAATAATCCAGGTTTTGGCTATCATTTTGGTGGTGAGTTGACCATCTACATAACTAATCAATTTGGAATTTCTCTTGAAACAAACTATTTAATGGGAACGGCTAAACTTCCTTTGACAGGAACTTATTCCGGTGGAACGATGGCTGGTCCACTTCAAACAAAATCGGTTGATTACAAGAACGCGAAAGTAGATTTCACTGGTTTTGAGTTTTCCGTAGGAATAATTTTTACCGGAGGTGGCGGTGGCCCGAAAAAACCGGCCAGGCGAAGAAGGTAACTAAAGAACGTTGTTCAATTGTTCTTTGATCTTCTCCAATTCATCTTTCATCTCAACAACGTGTTTCTGAATGGAAGCATCGTTGGCCTTAGACCCAATTGTGTTTATTTCTCTTCCAATTTCTTGCGCTATGAAACCTAATTTTTTTCCATTCGAGTTTTTGTCGTCCATCACTTTTGAGAAATAATCCAAATGCGTTTTTAAACGCACGAGTTCCTCTTGGATATCCAGTTTCTCGATGTAGTAAATCATTTCTTGTTCCAATCGATTTTCATCGACTCCCTCTTTAATGCCAATACCTGAGATATTTTCTTTAAGCCTAGCTCTAATCTTTTCAGTTCGAGAAGGTTCCAATTTCGTTACTTGATCCAATCCAGATTCAATATTTGAAATGTAACTACTCAACTTTTCTTTTAGGATTTTCCCTTCAGCTTCACGAAACGAATTGCATCTTGATGCAGCTTCTTTTAATAAAGAAATAATCACTTGCCATTCGCCTTCATCGCCTGTCTCTGGAGCATCAGACTGTTTAACACCAGGAGAATCAAGAGCCAATTGAAATAATGAATCGTGGCCTGACATTACTTTGTCAGCCAGTTTTTTTAACTCTTCGTAATTGGAAACAAAAAGATTTTCATCGTAGCGTTGAGTGAATTCACTTGCCACTGAGCGTTGTGATTCAATGAAAATAGAAATTTTTCCTCGTTCCAAAATATCAGCCACCAGCAAACGTACTTCTTGCTCCTTGTCGGCAAATTTTTTAGGAAGTCTCATAGAAAGGTCAAGAAACTTGGAGTTTAGTGACTTTACTTCGACACTGGTGTTGGCTTCACCATTGGCTATCATTTGGCCAAAGCCAGTCATTGATTTAATCATAGAATTACGAAGGTATCGAAAAAAAACGCTTCGTTAGAAATCAAACCCTAGGCTGACTTGCAGGCGAGGGTCTTGTACCTGATAATTAACTACAGGCCAAGCCATATCGCATTTGATATAGTATCCAAAAATCATAGAGCGGAATCCAACTCCATAACTGTATATCCACGGATTAATATATTCTTTAATATCAATTGTATATGGAGGTGATTTGACTTCGCGTTCCTGCCCCTGACCAGCACTACCGAACGGAATTTTTCCAGTCCAGCTCGAACCAATATCATAAAATCCGGTGAACTGTAAATTGCGGAAGAAATTAGAAGTGATGGGGCCACTTGCCAACGCCCGAACTAGCGGAACCCTGAATTCAATATTCGCAAGGGCTACACTATTACCGTACTGTGTTGCATAATCAAAACCACGAAGACTAGTTGCAAATTCTGAAAACAAAAGGTTTTCATTATACACATTACTTGGATTAACCAATGGGTTCTTAGTACCAGAGTAGTTGCTGTTGTTAAATGCCCAGTTATCTACGCCTCCAAGCATATATTTCTTAGGAGCATTTCCAAAGAAAGTACCTGCATATCCACGTACTGCGAAAACAATTTCCTTGTAGATTTTCTGATAGTGACGGACATCGGCATATATCTGACCAAAATTTCTTTTAGAGCTACCAATAGCCTGATAAGTTGTAGCACTAATTTTTCCTCGAGTACCTTCAATAATGTTAAGACCAGTGACTACAGAATTGTCGTAAACAAATTCCATTTTTGCGCCAGTGTAAAATTGAGTCTGCGATTTCATTGAGTCTATCGGGGCGTTGCCGTTAGCGTTGCCTCGATCGATAAATTCTGTGTAGCCCACAAAAGGTTTTAAACTAACACGTGAGCGTACAGATATGGGGTAAGAGGCACCTACTTCAAATTTCTGCCAAGAATATTTTTGATTTTCACTAAGATTTGCGTTCCCTTGAAGTTCATTGGCTTTAGTTTGCCAATAAATTACTTTTCGATCTACCCTTGCACTGAAGTCAACTCTTTTGCGTAAATATTGAAATTCGCCAAACACATCTCCGCCTTTCAAATAAGAGGAAGAGAATAAATCAGACATCGCCACTTGCAAGCCTAAATTAAAGCGATAGTTTTCGAGCATATCGTTCATCTGTGTCTCTAGTCGAAGGCTCGTGCCACGAAGCTGATCGATCACCACATTGGTGACCAAATTGTCGTAACTGAATTTTGGTGTATACGGAAATGGACCTTGCACTTTATTTACTTCGCGTGCTTTGGCATAACGTGTCAGAAATACATCGTTTGGTTTATTGCTTTGTTTTACTGCTTCGTCTTCAAAAACATAATCGTCAGTATTTAGTGCTTTCTTTTCAGGCGTTGCAGCCACTACAGGTTTACTTATCACTTTAGACTGTTCAACTTGCTTTGCTGGTTCATCGTCAAAAGAATAATTATCCGTACTGATTTCCGCTTTTATTCTGCTTACTTAAAGTGGCTGAATCCTTTTTGATTTCAACGGGCTTTGGCTTTACAGTTGTGGAGTCTTGACGTTCTTTCATCCGCGCATTAATCAAATCTTTGATTGATTGTGGCTTGACTGGCTCTTTCTTTTTCCGCTCAACCATCAAACGAGCTTGCTGAAGTTCTCTACGCCTTGTTGGCGGTGTAAACACCTGCTGATTGACATCGAAGTCATGTTTGATGAAAATATTTTCACGTAAGTCTTGGGTTATCACCAGCGACAATAATTTTTTATCATAGTGGATATCATAATCTTTTATACTCGAATTAAAATTCGAGACTTGTGAATAAGTACCCGATTCAGTATTGTATTTAAATAAATTCGTGATGCCACGTTGATCACTCAAATAGAAAAAATTGTGCGAATCAAATGCACTCGGGTGATAATCCTTGCTAAGCGTATGTGTGACTCTCTTTAGGCGATTCGTTGTAGTGTCGATATTGTACAAAAACAAATTGTAATAAGGCGACAATTTTTGAAAGGCTTTGATATCTGTTGTCAAAGAATCAGTAGCACGATTAGAACTGAAAACAATTGTATTCGAATTCGGTATAAATGCGGGATCAAGATCATCAAAAGCGTCATTGGTCAAGCGCTTGGTTCTATCTCTTCTACTACTCAACAAAAACAAATCATTTTGTCCTTCAAAATCTGCGCTCACAATTACTAGTCGGCCGTTATTAGAAAAACTGAAACTTCGGATGTTACTGAACTTATCAAGCTCGCGTGGCAACTTGGTCTTCGTTTTTAAATCATACAACCAAAAAATGTATTGACCGTCTTTTACACCAATCACACCAAGAGTAGTTGCATCTGCCCAACTGAGCAATGGCACACGATAATCTACCGTTTGCTTTATAACCCGGTTGCCTCCATTTAAAATAACCGTCTCTTGATTCGTTCTCTAGGGATTTCACTTTCACCGTGAAAACTCCACGATCGTTTATTGCATACGCAATGCTTTTGCCATCAGGACTAATTTTCACCGTAGTGAAAGTCACTTGGTGGCGTTTTTGTTTTGTTAATTGAAGGGAGTCTGAAACTGGCACGTAACTCTGTGAGATTCTTTTTTCTTGCGTTTTGTAAAATTCTTTCCAGTCGTTCATCAATTGACGGAAAGGAATTCCAAGAGTTATCAAAATACTCCGTTCTTCATTTCGAATAATCCTTGTATAATTCAGAATATTATTGATGCTACTCTTCCCATATTTTTCAACGATGTAATTCCAAATCGATTGACCTACCAAGGCAGCTTCTTTGTCGGTAAGTCGAAGCGCTTTGTTTACTTTCTTACTTACTACTAACTGGCGAACATAATCGTCCATTTCGCTATTCCAGCCATGAGCTACATAATATGATGTACCATCGATAAACCATTCGGGAAGATTGAGTAGCACTGAACTGGTAAACATCTCTCGCAGACTTCCTCCAAACATCATTTCATTAACGATGAGGTTGGACATTTTGAAAACCAATTCATCCTTAAACTCATCGAGATTTCCAGGGTGGGCAATCTCAACATAAGGCTTCACGAATTCTGTTTCGCCACTTACAACAAAACGTGTATGGTTAAGTCCCACATTGCTTTGCTGCAAATCAGTGATTGAATTATATAAAAAGACTTTTGTTTTTTGATAAGGATAATATCCGAGCAAATCAGTGATCCTTTCAAATTCTAACTCCAAATATTGGAGAGCTTCCTGGGCCAGTTTTTTCCTTTCACCGTAGAAGTAAATGTCGAAATTTTCAGAACTCAGGTACTTCCATTCAAAATCTTTGTATTGAATTCGATTTCGACCGAAAGTTTCAGTAGATCGCTGAGCGTTGAGATTAGAAAAGAAGAAGAGGAAAGCGCTTGCCCACAACAACCGGTACACCTGTCTCATAAGGAATTTGAATCAGAACTAAGGTTCGAATATAACGCTTTAAATCGCTCAATATTTACCTCCGTTGGAATTTTGAGCTTGGATATCAAGTGAGTCGCCATAATGCGCGAAAAATAGGGAGCTAAGCTGACGCCTTTGGTTCCAAGGCCATTGAAAATCAAAATATTCTTATGTGCTGGATGCGCCCCAAGGATAGGCCTACGGTCGTGGGTGGTGGGTCTTATGCCCCAATTATGGTGATGAATTTCAAATTTCATCTTCAGAAGCTTGGACGCCTTATCTTCCAACTCGGCACGACCTTCAGCAGTTATACCTGGTGTACTTTCATTCGGTTTGTAGGTAGCACCAATCGTAAATGTATTCTTGGCACTTGGCGACAAGTAAATGCCTCGGTTTAAAATGAAGTCTGGATTTTTACTCAACGTAACAGAAAGAGTTTCTCCCTTTAGTGCCCGAATGGGAAGCCAGTTAAAAAATGGATTTGATTTCGCACCAAATCCATCGCAAAAAATGACTGAGTCTGCCTCGATATTTTCATATACAATTTGCTCATCTGAAATTTGAAGTTTGGCGGTATCAAAAAAACCTTCCTGATAGGATTTCCCTCTCAACAAGTAATCTTTTCACGCCACCGACAAATCCATTGACATCAAGATATCCCGAATATTTGGTGAGAACTCCTCCAAAAAGATCGTCTGTGAATTCGCCATAAGCGCTTGTGAGATAAACTATTTCGATAAAATCTTTTAGCCCGCGGTCTGCACTGCGAGCCATCCATTCGTTCTGTTCTTCGATTGAAATAAATGGTCTGTATACTGGCCGTGGATAAAAGAAGTTTGAATGAAGTTCTTTCTCGGCTTCATGATAAAAAGAGAAAAGTTCTGGAAATACTTCATCAGCCATCCAAGCCTTTGTCATCCACTTGCCAGAGATTGGATTGAACAGACCTGCGGCAACAGAAGAAGATCGGTTTTTCGAGGGTTCATCAAAAATGACAATTTCTTTTTTACGGCTTATCAGCTGCAATGCTAGGCATGAGCCAGCAAGGCCTTGTCCTACAATGATATGGTCAACTTTGATTTTCAAATTTTTTGTTAAGATAACGCTTGTATAAAATCTGGATTGCCATTTGCCAATAGTTTTTATATTTACTAGGTGTTACTGAACTTCTCAAAGCCATATTAAGTTATAGCTGTTCATCGCACAAAAAACTTAAACACAACCCCAACCCAGCGTATATGGCGGATAACACTTCCAAAATAATGACGCCTCCCCCATTCATTTTAATACTTTGTCTTCTTGCTAGTTTAACTGGCTATGGACAAAAGAAATTTTCCGCTACTGAGGGAGAAGTCAGTTTTACTTCCAACGCGAAACTTGAATTGATCAATGCAAAATCGAAAAAGATTCAGGGTATCATTGACCCTGCGAATGGTCAGTTCGCTTTCATTGTAAAGATTCAGTCATTCGAAGGCTTTAATAGCAATTTGCAAAAAAGAGCATTTCAACGAAAAATATTTGGAATCGGATAAATTTTATGACGCGACTTTCTCTGGGAAAATTATTGATCCTATCGATTTCACTAAAGATGGAACTTATGATGTTCGTGCCAAAGGCAATTTGGTGATTCACGGAAAAAAACAATCACGAATTATTCCCAGCAAAGTACAAATAGAAAAAGGCGTGATGACCATTAATTCTAGTTTCAATGTGCCACTAGCTGACCATGATATTCAGGTGCCTCAGATCGTCAGTGAAAAAATTGCTACGGAAATCATCGTAAAATTGGTCGTCTCCCTCTCACAAAAGTAGTTTTGCTTGAAACCCTACTTGATCATTTGCGTTTGTGGATTTCGTAGTTAACTTTGTAATCAAAAGTACTTTTAGATGAAAGAAATTAATGAGTACGAAAAAGATCTAGCCTCCATTCGTTCGGTAATGGAGAGGTCTGTAAAATTTATCTCATTGAGCGGGCTTTCTGGAGTGCTCTCTGGCCTTTATGCACTTGCCGGAGCTGCCTACGCTTACAAGGTGATTTATGCACCAATGCCTCCCTGGGGTTATCCCGTTTCGATTTTGGATTATCCGTCTAAAATCTTCAGGTTAGAACTGACAGCTCTCTTTGTTTTTGTGGCCGCAATCGCCACTGGCTTTCTATTCAGCTGGTTCAAGTCAAATAAAATTGGTACATCCTTGTGGAGCAGCACAAGCAAGCAATTACTACTCGATCTATTTACTCCTCTTTTTTCAGGCGGCATTTTCGTAGTCATCGTGCTACTAAGAGAATACTATGTTTTGGTTGCGCCTTTGTGCTTGATTTTTTACGGGCTAGCTCTTATACAAAGTAGCAGAAGTACTTTCAGGGAAATAAAATATTTAGGCGCCACTGAAATTATCCTTGGAATAGCAGCAGCAATTGCTCCAAGTTATGGCTTGATTTTATGGGCGATTGGATTTGGGCTGATGCATGTTATTTACGGAGCTATAATGTATTTCCGCTACGATCGGTGAAAAATCCATTTGAACATCTGGACAAAACCTTGGAGCATAGTGTGCGCTTGCAGATCATGTCGGTGCTCGTGGCCAATGAATCCTACGACTTCAATTCAATGAAAGAAGTATTGGGCATTACCGATGGTGCACTGGCTACTCATGTGCGAGTTTTGGAAAAAGAAAAATATATCACGGTTGCAAAATCGTTCATCGACAGGAAGCCAAACACCCGATTCAAAGCGACAGAAAAGGGAAAAAAAGTATTCAAAATCCATTTGGATGGGTTGGAGCAGTTAATCAGACAGCAAAAGAAATAATTTTTTTACTCAATAACTTTCAAATCAAAAGTACTTTTAAATAAAATAAATATGGAAAATCAACCCAATATCTTTGAACGATTCAACCTGTGGATACAGGAATCAATCACAGTAAAACTTGTTTCAATTGGTTTTTTAGTTTTGATTTTGCTCATCCCATCGTCTTGGATTCAAGACTTAATGCAAGAACGACAGGTTCGCGCAGAAAGTGTGATGCAGGAAGTTTCCGACAAATGGTCTGGAAGTCAGACTCTTTCGGGGCCAATCCTTGTTATTCCTTACAAGAAGAAAACAAAAATTGATCATGGAAAAGATGGAATCGAAATCCAGGAATCTATTGAGAAATATTTTCTGCTTCCTGAGTCACTGGACATCAAGGGTGAAGTGACACCCAATGAGCTACATCGTGGAATATTTGATGCCGTTGTTTATTCTTCTTCTATGACTGCGAAGGCAACGTTCACGAAACCTGATTTCAAATCATTAAGTATTGCCGATGATATGATTTTATGGAAGGATGCTCAAATGATTTTTTCTATTACCGACCTGAGAGGTATAAGTGAAAATCCTGTTTTCAAAGTTGGCGATTCAGTAAAAACTACTGAACCCTCAAGTTCCATTGGAATTTCGGTTCAAAAATTTCCGAGCGAACACAGTGAAATTTATGGAGCACGCATAGCTCCCGACTATGAATCGAATCTATCGAGTAACGGAATAATTGCGAAGTTAAATTGGGAGTCGGAGCAGATTTTAGAGCAAATACTTCCATTCAATTAAGTTTAAAGGGGAGCAGTCGTTTATTCTTCAATCCAACAGGGAAAACAACTACAGTTGAATTATCCAGCACGTGGGACAATCCAAGCTTTGACGGAAGCTTCCTGCCAGAGTCAAGGGAAATCTCTGAAAAAGGTTTTAAAGCCAGTTGGAAGATATTGCACTACAACAGGCCGTTTGCGCAGGCCTGGACCGAAACCAACACTCGTCTAAGCGGATCAGAATTTGGTGTCAAACTACTCGTGCCTGTGGACCAATATCAAAAAAGCATCCGCACCTCAAAGTATGGGCATTTAGTGATCATTCTTACGTTTGTAGCGTTATTTCTAGTTGAGATAACAAGGCGAATCAAAATACATCCGTTTCAATATATTTTAATCGCTGCTGCCTTGATTATCTATTATACACTGCTGATTAGTTTCTCTGAACAAGTTGGATACAACTACGCTTACATTATTTCATCTATCGCCACAGTTGCATTGATATGCTTCTACTCCTTTTCATTCTTGAAGACAAAAAATTAGTAGCGCTCTTCACAGCTTTATTGATCATTTTCTACTTATTCATTTTCATTATCGTGCTACAACAAGATTTCTCACTTCTTTTGGGAAGCATCGGATTATTCTTGATTGTGGGTGCGTTAATGTATTTTGCTCGAAAAGTGAACTGGTATGGCAATGTCAGTCAGAAATAAAAAAAGAAGGCCGTCTAATGACGGCCTTTTTATTTGAAAATATAATTCTCTCGATTGGGTAAGTGAATAGTAACGGTTGTACCTCTACCCATTTCACTTTCAATATGGATTTTACCTTGAAGCTTTTCCACCATCTTTTTCACAATGTATAATCCAAGTCCGTTTCCTGTACTTTTCTCATTCGCCCTGAAGTACATTTCATAAACGCGAGGAAGATAATTGTTGTCAATTCCTTGACCATTATCAGCTACTCTCAATTCAACTTCATCGTTTATGATCCTGCAGAAAGAAGAATTTTTGGTTGGATATCCGATGAGAAAGCAATTGCATTTTCAATTAGATTTTGAACAACGGTTTTGATCAGAACGGATATGAATAGAATGTTCTTTGATCTTTGTTTTAACATCAATGTGAATTTTCTTATGGACTATTTCACTTTGGAAGTTGTGGATCTCGGCTGCGAACAAGGTATCAAAATTGATTTTCGCTCTTAGTTAACTCATCACTACCTGCCAGGCTTACTGACTGAAGCTTCATAAGCATTTTATCCAAATTTTGTGCTGTATCTTTAACTTTTGAAAAAATTCGAGCGCATTCGCTCCTTTACCATGACTTTGGCTACTTCTGCCAATCCCATGAAAGTTTAAGTGGTCTCCTAAATCGTGTGATGATCTGTAAAAAAAAGTGTCCAGCTCCGATAGGCTTCTTTAAGTTCGTTTGTTCTTTCTTTGATTTTTCTTCAAGCCCTTCATTGATTCTGACCGATCGCCTGATTGCTTTCTCCAACAACTCTTCGGCTTGCGCTTGTATTTCTTCTTTTTGCTCAGATATTTCTCGATTCAGACTTTCCCAAGCATTTCATTCGATTCTACGCAATTCTTCCGACTGAACTGTTATCTCTTCATTTTGTTCGGCTACTTCAATGTTTAGTCTCTTTACATTTTTGGTAATAGGATAAATTACATAGGACACGATGCAGAGCTGCCAACAAAAAAATTACGACAATAATGATTGCAAACCGCTGCTGACGAATTTCAGTTTGTTGTCTCCAATAAGTCTTGTTGCAATTGTTTTGTTGATTGAGCAATTTTGATCTGTTATCTTTTTGATCCAATTCAAATCATATTGCATTGCAGAAATACGATTGCTCAAATTTTGATTGAATAAGTGAATCGTGAACACTTGTCATATAAGAATGGAATATTGATACGCTTCTTTAAAATTTGATTGTATCTGCGATAAAGGTCACGTTTGTTATGATATACATCGCGTAAAATATCTTGCGCCTTAATTTTCTTTGCCATCACCTCTGCTTTGTTCAAATAAAAACAGAGCCTTATCAAATTTTTTCATTTTTACATAGAGTTGCCGAGTACTTCTAATTACCATAGCAAATATCAACCGCATTATTCAGCTCTTCATCGAGTCGCAAGCCTTTAAGATCATACTCCTCTGCTTTTATAAAATTGCCAACTTGCTCAAAGAGTAGTCCCAATATTCAAAAGTGTGCTTGCTTCCGCTGCTTTATAATTATTTTTTTGACGAATCATCAAAGCTCGATTGAGATAATCAAACGCTGCTTCATTTGCTTTTTTGCGCGTGGCCAGCATTCCCAATAAATTTAAAGCGGAAGCTTCCTCGTATTGATATCTTCCCTGCGTGATTCAATGCTTTGTTACTAAATTCTTCAGACAAATTATCCTGCTCCATTAAATAATACACCCATGCAATACGAGCATAAAGCAATGTTGCTTCGCGAGGAAAATGTTGATTTTCAGCAATACGAATTGCTTTAAAAAAATATTTCAAACTCGTTTCATAATTACTCGAACTATAAGAGAGAACATGACCGATATCGGTATACAGATTCACTAACTCAATCTTGGACGCGTTTTGTTCATAAAACCTTTTCACTTTTGGCAAATAAGTCTAGTGCCGTTTTATAGTTTCCTTGATTGGCGTGAATAATAGCTCGCTCCTTATTTATTATACTGATCTCTTCGTTGTCGACAGTGTCTTTTCCAAGTGTTACTTGTATTTCATTGATGATTGAAGTACTCTTTGCGTAGTCACCTTGTTCTGTATAAAATACAGCTAGGTCCCTTCCAACATAAATTAGAAATCTCTTGTCGTTCAATCTTTTTCTTATCTCCCAGCTTCTTTTTAAATAACGCAATTGAACAGAAGGGTTGTTCTTGAGCTTCTCGTAACTTTGCCATTTGCAAATACAGGAAAGAAAGATATCTCGGGTCTAAGCTGTCTTTTAAAATCTTGTATGCTTTAGTGTAATAAGCATCCGCTGAATCAAGATGATCATTGTTTTGAAAGGAAAGCCCAATGTAGGTGATGGCACTTCCTTTTAGTCTTTTCATTTTTAGATTGATTTCAAAGTAAAATGCAATCACGAAATTTTTTCCTTGCGAGGGTGTCCTTACCGATCGTAAGTTCGATCAATCCTGTGTTAAGAAGGGATTGAGCCATTCCGTCTGCGTAGTTCAACTCCTTTGCTAGATCATAAGCTTCTTGTGATGAGGTGCTGTTCGGATTCTATCGTGTTTCCCTATTAACCTTTTGATGCG
>JASGIR010000066.1:0-9163 GCA_049840975.1 Cyclobacteriaceae bacterium
AAGGTTAATAGGGAAACACGATAGAATCCGAACAGCACCTAAGTGGAATTCCTGCATTTTTTGACTGACCAAAAAGAGAGTTCTGAACCAAAAGCACCAGAACCAACAGATAAAATCGAGCTCTCATCGTTATTCGTTTAATCCAATTTTGGCCGCAAATATCAGCGCCCGGCCTCGATTTTAACAAACAATATCCTTTTACACCGAATTAAGGGTTCTGTCCAGTTTCGTCACAAAATCTTACATCAGCATTAATTCGAATACCTATACCAAGATTCAAGAGAAAAGAGCTATTTCTTTGTATCGTTAAACTAAAACTCGTGGAAATGTTTCATCTGTGTTGCTTGTCAGTTGTGCTGTTTTACACGGTTTTTTTCACTATCGTAATAAGGCTGAACGCTCGCCTTAAGATGTGATAGCCTAGCAGGACTACTTACCTTTAAAAATGGTAGGTACCCTAGGTGAAACCTCACCGTATGAATTACCTGCGCTCAATCACCGCTTGTCTGTTTTGGCTTGTCTTTACATCTGCGTTTTCGCAAACAGGCGTACCGCGTATTATCATCAATTCCATGGGCCATTCGGCCAAAGTTCAAAACCTCGTCTTCACTCCTGACGGAGAAAAAATAATTTCTGTTTCCGAAGACAAGACTGCTCGGGTTTGGAATTTCAATACTGGGGAAATGTTGAAAAAGTTTTCGGAATCTACGAAATCGGTGATGGGTTTGAAGGAATGCTCTACGCATCAGCGGTTTCACCTGATGGGAAATATTTTGCGATGGCCGGATTCACCACTTCCGACAACCAAGTTTATATAGCGATTATTGACTTAAATAAGAATACACAAACGGCAGCGGCTGTTGGCCACACGGATGTGATTAATAGTCTTGCGTTCACTGGAGACGGCAAGTATTTGGTCAGTTGCAGTGACGATGGATCCGTAAAAGCATGGACTGTGGGTGTGAATTATGAGCTGGCCACTTCTATTCCGGTAGGCGGACCAGCAAAATATATGAGCGTAAATCCTTCCACAAATGATGTTGCAGTAGCAGTCGAAGGGAAAAGCGAGATTCAAGTTTTCAATCTTGCAGGAATCGAAAAGGGAGCTGTAAAAACCACTCCACGCTTGCTCCGAAAACATAAGGGTGAAATCAACAAACTGAACTACTCGGCAGATGGAACGATGCTCGCTAGTAGCAGTTTTACAAAAGAACTTTTTCTATGGCGAAATGATGAGCTAGTCATTAAAGAATTTCTTGTTGACCATAACATCAATGCCATTGCATTTTCACACGACACCAAAATTCTAGTTGCACTTGACGATACCGGCAAAGGAATGAGTTTCAGTTTGCCTGGTGGAACGAAATTCACTGACTTCAATGGTCACGACAACACCGTATTCTCGGCTGTTTTCTGTCCGACAGAGAGTGGAAATCTATATTGTCGCTTCTGCAGGTGGAAATAACGAATGCAAATCTATTTGTGGAATCCAATTAATGGAAAATCGATTCGTAAAATCAGAGGCAAAGGAAGTGCAGTTCAGGATTTAGCTTTTGGAACTGGTCTTGAGCTTTTCATTTCGCAACAACCGAACGGAAAGCCAAACGATTTCAAGCGCAGTTTTGATTTTCTTTTGATGAAGCTGAATGCAACCGCTCCCAAATATTCTCCTCCAGTAAAAGATCCTAATGAGGGTCTGCATCAGACTTCAGAAACAGAAATAAGTCTTCCAAAAGGAAAAGTGATCAAAAACGATCCAGCTATCGATGGTCGAATATTAGATTTTCAATCGACAATTGATGGGTTTGTTATTGTAGCGAGTGATTTGTCTTTGAAGATGTATGATAGAAATGGCTTTTTTCAAAAGGAATTTCTTGGTCATACCAGTGGCATACGTGCAATTTCAATCAGTGCAGATGGGCGCTATTTCGCATCCGGTAGTGAAGATCAAACCATCATTCTTTGGAAACTTTCTGAAACAGGTGCTGCGCCAAGTCTAAGACAAAAATTTCCTGATGAAAACTGGGCCAATTTCTTTGCGTCTCTTCCGATGGATTCGTTGACCAAAGAACCATCTCGTAATGCGTGGAAAACAGTTATTGATTATCTCAAACAGCAAGGAGATAAAACTTATAAAGGCATTGAAGAAGTTTATAAAAATCTTGGCGAAACGGTGCTGCCATTTGCTACGCTTTTCATGACTGAAGATAACGAGTGGGTGTGCTGGGCGCGAAAAGGATATTTTGCCTGCACCTCTTCCGGAAGTCAGTACTTCGGGTGGCATTTGAATCGGGGCGTGAGCAAGCTCGCTGACTTTTATGCAGCTGAACAATATTTTGATATTCTCTATCGCCCTAAGCAAATGGAGAAAAGTATTGCACAGGGTAAACGTGTGGAAGATATTTTGAAAGAAGAAGGCGAGCGCATCTTTGATTTATCGCGTCTGCACAGACCATCCGCAGGATTCTTCACCACCGAAGCCATCATTGACAATACTAGCGTAAAATATAAAGAAGGAAGATTAGTCACCGAAAAGAAATCGTTACCTATTGCGGTTGAAGTTTACGATGGTGGTGGCGGTGTTAAAGAAGTAAATATTTATCAAAATGATAAACTTATCATCAGTGACAATGAGTTTAAGTCAGCTGGCGAAGACAAAAAATCAACTAAGATTTATCAGATTGATTTGCTTAATGAAACTAACGAATTCAAAATCGTAGTTGTCAACTATCAAAGAATTGAGTCAAGACCTGAAGTTTTGAAAGTTGACTATGTTGGCCAAATCATGGCTACATCATCTTTACACATGATGATTGTAGGTATCAACAAATACATGAACGCTGCCTACAATCTGAATTACGCACAACCTGACGCAAAAGCATTTGCTAATAAACTCATTGAAAGCAGTGGGCATATTTTCAAGTCCGTGAACAAAATTGAGATCTACGATGAAGATGCTACTAAGGAAAATATTGTTCAGGGTTTCAAAGCCATTATTGCCAAAGCTAGACCTGAAGACGTTTTTGTATTCTTCTATGCTGGTCACGGTAGTTTGGATGAAGAGCACAAAGACAAGGATGGCGATAGTCCTTTCTATTTTGTTCCGACCAACATTACTAAACTTTACGGTGATCCAGATCAATTGCAAAACAAAGGCTTGAGCGGAAATGAATTACGCGATTATCTCACTCAAATAAGATCAACGAAACAAATTGTGTTGATGGATGCATGTCATTCAGGTGGAGCATTGAAAGGAATGAACGTGCGTGCTGTGGCTAGTGATGAGAAAGCCATAGTTCAACTGGCACGCAGCTCTGGTGTAGTTTGGATTGCATCCTCAGGCACAAAACAATTTGCTACTGAGTTTGATGTGTTAAAACACGGTGTGTTTACTTACGCATTGTTAGAGGCTCTCGATGGTAAAGCAGACAATGGCGACAAGAAAATCACGGTGAATGAAATCAAGTTCTACATGGAAGACCGAGTACCTGAACTGACAAAACAATATGGCGGACAGTCTCAATATCCTACCGGATACATTCACGGTAATGACTTCCCGATAGCTGTTAAAGAGTAATTAGTTATCTCTTCTTTTTGTACGAAGGCTTCTTACGCTTAGTAGGAGATTTGTATTTGCCTTTACCCTTACTAGGCTTTTTCATCGGTGCTTTTTTGCCTCCCGAAAGTTTCTGAGTGTTCTGGTATCTTCTGTTTGGCGAGAATGCCGCCACACGTTTTTGAGCTTTGCTTAGTTGCTTTGGTGAGCGTCCACCAGCGTTTCTTTTTGATGAAGATGCATTAATGGATTTTCTTCTGTACGACAATGCATTCTTATAATCTGACTTGAATTTTTCTTTGTAGGATTGATCACTAAAATCATAGCGAAGAGTAAACTCATTTGTAGATCCCACAAATCCACCAACACCTCCTAAAATATTTTCGTGAGAATAACCAACCATCAAATATTTCGATAAGTGATATCCTAAAGTAAAGTTCATTAAGTTGGTAGGCGTAGTGGTAGCTCCACCAGACAGATTAGTTGCCACAACACTTCGCCCTGCTGCACCTACGGTAATCATATTATTGTAGGTATAGTAAAGTCCGAGGTTGTAAGTGTTGTTTGATCCTGAAAATTTCTGAAAGGCGAAAAAGGGCTCAAGCAAATCTTCATTTCCTCTCATTGGAATCATTCCCAATACTGATCCTGAATAAAAGTTAGTTAACGTTTTATTTTCCTTGCTCTGCAACCACGTTGATGATAATCGGTTCACAGCTAAACCAACTTGAATAAATCGGTTTTGATACATGAAGCCTGTAGAAAAATCAGGTTTCCCTTTAAGATTTAGAATAAGTGGATCTGTCGCAATGTATGAATCACTTGAAGAGTAGTTGGCGGTCATTTTATTGTATTCGCCTGATACTCCCATCGATAGTAGAAAATCTATTGAAGTGGATGTGATAAGCAAACGCGCCTGAGTAATATGTATTTTTTAGATCCCAACTTCTTCCTGATAGATATTAAAGCCCGCTCCAAATCGACCATTAGCAAAAGGTGAATGAAGGCTCAGCAAGTAATTTACGGGTGCTCCTTCAACTTTAGAGTAGTTGCTTCTATAAGAAAACGTAGCTGAACCAAATGAGTGGCCAGCCATAGCCGGGTTGTAAATAAATGAGTTAGTGAGTTTTTGACTGAATAAAGGAATGTCTTGAGCCCTGAGGTCAAATAATGCGGAAAGAAAAAATATTGAAAGTAGAATTCTCTTCATCCAATTTATTTAATGACCGTAATCATTTGAAGATTGGGCTTATGCGTTTTTCCTGATGCATCAGTAAACTCCACAATACAGATATAATTTCCGTTGCTCAATTTAGAATAATCGAAATCTGACTGCTGGGCAACATCCGTACTGTAGTTTGAGAAGTTATCCTTTTGGAAATACATGGCGCCCCATCGGTCTAGAAGAGTGACCTTGTTTGAAGTACTTGGGTTCACGTTTTTATTGTAATAGTCAATTCCTTCGATGACAAGATTTTCATTGTGACCATCTCCGTTAGGTGTGATTAACTTATGAATTTTAATACTTACATCCTTTGAAGATGCGATGGCGTAGATGCCGCCTTTCGTAAAAACATTTGAAGTACTTGTTACATAAGGATTGTTGAGTGAACCTAAAAGATTGTTGATGTATCCCAAGCTATCTTTTTCAATAATGACGGCTTTTTCACTCCCAATAAAACTTTCAACTCCGTTTAAGCTCAAAGAAATAGGTGCTCCTGCGAAGCTACTTCTGTTAAAGATTCCGAGTCGCCAATGCCAGCTTGTAAAAACTTGGTCTATATCAGATGATAGACTATCTGTTGGAATGCCTGGATCAGCGGCAACATAATTCATTCCATAGATAGCGCTAGCATCATTTAGATTTATCAATTGAGCCGGATAAAAATCGGAACCACTTCCCAGGGGGAATGTGACAGTGCCTGTGGATTTTATAAAAAAAGGACCAACTACATGAGACTGCGCTGAGCCTCCACCTGATGGCTTTTGTCCTAAGTTGGGTCCCAAATAAGTGATTCTATCATTTAGAACAGTAGCCGTAGGCGTTACAATATCTCCCTGCTGAAAATCAATATCATCGAGCACTACCCATTTGCCTAGAACTGAATAATCACCTGTTCCATTCAAGGAAATCGATCCTATTGTGTCAGGTTTAGTGCCTGCATTGATCAGTTTACCGCTTCCAAGCAAATGGAAATCAACATTTGCATTCTTAAAACTTGCGGTCGCGGAAAGTATTATATCGCCAATAGATTCAATTACGATATCTGTTGAGGCCGACTTTCCAATAGCCATTGGTGTACTCGGAGAGACAACAAATTGCGCATTTGCTGACATCGCAGACAATAGAAACAATATCGAAAATAAACGAACAGCCATAGGTTATTTTCAAAAAGTAAATATAAGGTTTTATACGAATGCAGGCCGGCTGGTAAACCCTAAAATTTCAAGCAAAAACCTTGGCTCCTTCAGTGCAATTGCGGCACATTTCTATCTCCGACCTTGATGTAAAAAGTGATTTTCTGAACTCGTTGTATTTCTCTCCATACCAAATTTCCTCAAAGGAATTTTTGTTCAAGTCGCCCAGCACAAAATGGGCGTCTTTGTCAAAACAGCATGGCACAACTTTTCCATCCCATGTAATTACACAACTATGCCACATCTTCCAACATTCATCAAGTAAGCCATGCTTAATGGAATAGGTGCCATCGTCTTCTTTTTTATACCGAGAATATTTATCTATAGTCGGAATTAGGTCTGATCCGTTTTTGTAATCGTAAACTTGAGCTGTCTTTAATTTCACTTCATCGACACCGAGTTCCTCAGCAATTGCCTTCACTTCTTCAATCTGATGTTCGTTTGGTTTAACAACCAAAAATTGAAAAATAACGTGGGGGGTTTTCGACTTCAATTCTTTTTTCCATTTTAAAATATTCTTTGTCCCCTCAATTACTTTATCAAGCTTTCCACCAATGCGATAGGATTGGTAAGTTTCCTGAGTAGTCCCATCAATTGAAATAATCAGACGATCTAGTCCTGACTCAACTGTCTTTCTTGCATTTTCATCGTTTAGAAAATGTGCGTTTGTTGAGGTCGCTGTGTATATTTTTTTTTGAGAGGCATATTTCACCATTTCCAAAAGCGATGTATGCAAATAAGGTTCACCCTGAAAATAGAATATCAAATAAGAAAGAGATGGCGCGAGCTGATCAATAACAGATTGAAACAATTCAGGCTTCATCATGCCAGTCGGTCTTGTAAAAGAACGAAGTCCGCTTGGGCACTCGGGGCAACGAAGATTACAGGAAGTAGTTGGCTCTATCGAAATGCTGATAGGCATTCCGCGATGATTGGCATTTTTTGAAAACTTTGACTGTTGGAAGCTAGAAAACACTTTCGTCATATTCGAAATACGTGTCGGTGTTTGTTTCCGTACGAAATTCCAGCCATCAACAATTCTCTTATCCATCGTTTCAAAATTACTTTTTCAAAACTGATTTGTCTTATCTTCGACCGATATTTTGATCATGAAAAAAATAATTGTTCTTGTCGGCCTTTGCTTTTTCATTCACTTAAAGGGGCTCTCTCAAACGCCAATTCTCAGCGAACGCTCATTTATCTCGATTTTGACTTTTGGGCCAAGTCAGGAAGAATTGTATTCCGCATTTGGGCACAGTGGCATTCGGCTATATGATTCCGCTCGAAATCTGGATATCATATTTAACTATGGCGTGTTCGATTTCAATCAGCCTCATTTCTACCTCAACTTTGCTCGTGGTTATTTGTATTATATGGTCGATGCTTATCCCTACGATCTTTTCCGCGACCATTATATTCAACACAACAGGTTTGTGCATGAACAGGTTTTGAATTTAACACAAGAACAAAAACAAAAAGTCTCAGATTTTCTATTCAATAATCTTCAGCCCGAAAATAAAACCTATCGCTATGATTATTTTTATAACAACTGTGCCACCAAGGTTCGCGATGCTCTTGAACTAGCTTTGAAAGGTGAAATCGTTTTTGATTCTACATTTATTAAAACAAACTACACAATCAGAAATCTCACGGATTTGTATTTAGATCAACAACCGTGGGGAGATTTGGGAATTGACATTTGTCTTGGCCTGCCAATGGACAAACATGCACAGCCTTACGAATACATGTTTTTGCCAGATTATATCGAGTGGTCATTCGATCATGCAACTAATAAAACAACTTCATCAGCATTTGTGAAGAAAAATAATTGTCTTTAAACCTGCTGAAGAAAAAATCCTTTTTCATTGGTTTCATCCTTGGATTGTCTTCGGAATTACATTTGCAGTTACAGCGCTCATCACATTTCGTGATTGGCAAAGAAAAAAAATATCGAGATGGTTTGATGCGATACTATTTTTCGTGGTAGGTGCAATTGGTATTTTACTTCTGTTTCTCTGGACATTAACCGATCACAAAGCTGCGGCCAATAATTTCAATTTACTTTGGGCTTTGCCAACACATGCCTTCATCGCTTTCATTTTATTGAAAAAAGAAAAACCAGCGTGGCTCAGAAAATATTTTTTAGCAACCACAATTTTAACAGCATTGCTTCTTGGTTTTTGGTTCTTGTTGCCGCAAGCACTGAATGCGTTTTTGATTCCTGTGGTGGGAATGATTTTGTTGAGGTGTCTGCCACAGATAATGCAAGTCAAAAAATAAGTCAGGCGACCACAGTAACAGCCGCATTCATATGAATCGGCCTGTTTGCTGTAGCAGCTAAGCAAGCTTCTTTCACTGCTTCCATATACGTGGGATGTGCATGACTCATTCTGGAAACATCTTCGGCAGAAGCACGATATTCCATAGCTACTACACCGGCTGCAATCATATCAGCTGCACGTGCACCAATGATGTGAACACCCAAAATTTCGTCCGTGGTCTTGTCTGCAAGAATTTTTACAAGTCCATCGGTATCCATGGAAGCGCGAGCGCGACCTAATGCTTTGTATGGGAAGTTCCCAATTTTATAGGCGCGACCTTGTTCCTTCAATTGCTCTTCAGTATAACCTACACTCGCCACTTCTGGCGAGGTGTACACGACTCCAGGTATAAGCAAATAATTAACGTGCGGTTTTTGTCCAGCCAATCGTTCAGCTACGTAAACACCTTCTTCTTCAGCTTTGTGTGCGAGCATCGCTCCGCGAATCACATCGCCAATGGCATAAATATTATCTACTTTGGTTTTGAGATGATCGTCAACAGGAATTTTTCCTTTGTCTAATTCAATTCCGATTTTTTCTAATCCAAGGCCATCGGTGTAGGGTCTACGACCAACGCTTACCAAACAATAATCTCCCTTCAACTCGATTGCAGCGCCTCCATTTTTAGGTTCAGCTTTCAACACTACTTCCTTGCCTTTGTTTTCAAGTGCAGTGACTTTGTGTCCGAGATAAAAATCCATCCCCAGTTTCTTGGTCACTTTTAAAAGTTCTTTACCCATTGTGCCATCCATTGTAGGAATCAGGCTGTCCAAATATTCAACAACGGAAACTTTCGAGCCGATGCGAGCATAAACTGAACCGAGTTCCATACCAATTACACCTCCACCGACAATGATCAAATGCTTTG
>JASGIR010000067.1:0-19680 GCA_049840975.1 Cyclobacteriaceae bacterium
CAGAAATTGATGACCAAGTTCACGTGAAAGAAGTTCGTTTACTGCTTTACTCGCTCAAAGCAACAAATGTTGAGTTTGAAGATGTGGTACTGTCAGCAAATATGTATAAAGCTGGAAACAACGCAGCCTAGTTTTTTATGGACTACAATGCAATCAATCAACTGTTAAGCGAACTCGCCCTCAAAGGCGTAATGATGATTGGAGCAATTTTATTTTTCGGTGGCATCTTATTTTTTTAAAATAAGATCAAAAATGCGCTTTATCGTTCAGTGAAATAACAGCGGCCCTAACCCTACTTTCATACCAAACCCCTCGTTGCGGATAGTTGCCAACCAACTATCCGATCAACGAGATTTTTTTATAAACCAATTCGTTAACGCGAGGTATCCTCCCTTCATTGTTTGTTCTTTCAAAAAAACAAACTCAGGTTAATGCAATCCCAATGCGTGTGATCCGTTAGTTGGTGACAACCCACTACATGCTGACCCGTCCCAAACTGAAATTAGTTTCCTTGATTTTTTGTGCAGTGATTACTCTGTTGTTCTCATGCGCTAGAGGTCCATTTGTTCCAGTAAATGTTGGCAGGGAGTATGGCAACCCAACTACGCCACATGTAGTATCTCACCTTGGTGAGAAAAATAAATGGGCGCTTGCCCGAACTCGACCTCATAACATCTTTCAACAAATACTTTGCTTTCATTATCCTTGCCGGAAAATGATAGGGCGCAGAAAAAGTTTGCAGGCCATTAGCATGAAGGAGTTTAAGAGAAGAATTGAGCGCAACGCGCGGAAGGGCGTGTATAAGCACCTTAATAGAACTGCACCAGCACAACCGAAGAAAGAGAACCCAATTATAATTAGAGATTCTGCTCGGGTCGCAACAATTACACCTTCAACTTCCATACTGAAATCAGATAGCCTGATCACATTAAGCGATGTGTTATTTGAGGTAAATAGTTACCAGCTGAAGAATAAGCACTTCACTCAATTGGATTCGCTCAGTTCATTTTTGACCGCTCATCCTCTGCTCGAGGTAAGTGTATCCGGACACACTGATAATACTGGAAACGAAAAACATAACGTCACTCTATCGATGCGCAGGGCCCAAACTGTCGCGCAATATTTAATAGACAAGGGAATTGATGACGAAAAAGTTTTCTTCGAAGGGTTTGGGAGTTCCAAGCCAATAAAGTCAAATGAAACTGAAGAAGGTAAGCGGGCAAATCGAAGGGTTGAGATTCTAATTCGTAACCCAAAGAAATAATTCTTCAACAGATAAAATAAAAAAGCCATCTCAAAATAAGATGGCTTTTAATTCTATTTTGATTTTTGTCAGACTCGTCCATCTCTGACTTTAGTTTTGAATTTTTTTAATTGCGAACGTAAAGCTTCAGTTGCTAAATCTGTAGCCTCTTCAAAAGAACGGGCTTGTTCCTTAGCAAAGAGTTGATTGCCTGGCACTTTGACTTTTATTTCTACTGTCTTGTTTTCAATTCCTTCATTGTTGATGCGGAGAAAAACTTCGCCATCTACCATCCGGTCGTAAAATGTTTCCAACTTGTCTACTTTCTTTTGGATAAAATCGATGAGTTTGCTGTCGGCATCGAAGTGGATGGAGTGAACTTGTAGTTTCATAACATTAAAAATTTAAGTGGAACATAAAAGTCTTTAAGCTTTAGGGTGAGCTTGATCAAATGCTTTTTTCAATTTCTCTATAGAGTTGTGCGTATAGACTTGCGTTGCCGCCAAGCTGCTGTGGCCAAGCAAATCTTTTACTGCATTTATCTCCGCTCCCTTATTTAACAAATGAGTTGCATACGTATGACGAAGCACGTGAGGGCTTTTTTTCTCAACATTGCTATTGGCAAAATATTTTTTCACAATTCGATTGACGAGCACAGGGTAAAGCGGAAGTCCAGCTTCAGTAACTAGCAGGCTATCATTCTTTCTTTCAATTTTTTTATTCCTCACCTTCTGAAATTCTTTAATTAATTGAACGATGTTTTGAGTAAATGGGATTACTCTTTCTTTATTTCTTTTACCCAGAACTTTCAGCGTCCGATCATGGAGATTCACGCTTGCGTCTTTCAGGCCAATTAACTCTGACAAACGCATTCCTGTGCCATACAAAAGTTCGAGCACGAGTTGATCTCGTTGGCCTTCAAAATTTTTTTCAAAAACAACATTATCCAGAGCCTGAACTGTATCAGCTTCTTGAACGAAGTGTGGTAATTTCTTTTTCGTCTTTAAGATTCTGATTTTGGCCATTGGATCTTTGGTGATGGCTTCTTGCCTGATCAGAAATTTGTAATACGACCTCAAGCATGCAATTTTCCGGTTAACGGAAACAGTATCGATTTTATTTTCAACAAGGTTTACTATCCAAGATCTTACCAATGAATGATTAGCTTCTTGGGAAGGAGTCTTATCAAATTCTTTGTTAAGGAAATCTTGGAATTGGCGCAGGTCTATTTCGTACGAAAGAACCGTTTTGGGACTATACCGCTTCTCGAATTTGAGATATTTTAAAAAAGAATCACCCATGAACTACAACCCATCCGCTTGTCTTTCAAGATAGCAAAAAAAATCCCCCGCTAATAAAATCAGCGGGGGATTGTTGACTAAATGTCTATCGAATGTTAATAGTTATCCGAAGCGAACTGCTTTTGCTTGTAAGCCGCGTGGATAATTTCTGATCTTCTTTTTACAGAAGGCTTCGTAAATGAAGTCCTTTCACGCAATTCCTTCAAAACACCAGTTTTTTCAAACTTTTTCTTGAAGCGTTTGAGAGCTTTGTCTATCGACTCGTTTTCTTTGATGTTGATAATCAGCATGTTTTATCAATTAGGGCTGCAAATATAGTCTGAATCAATCCAATTTTGCAAACCTTACTTTAAAATAGCTCTGGAAATCACCAATTTCTGTATTTCCGAGGTTCCTTCCCCTATTGTACAAAGTTTGGCATCCCGATAAAATTTCTCAACCGGAAAATCCTTGATATAGCCGTATCCGCCAAAAATCTGCACTGCGTCATTGGCTACCTCCACGGCTATTTCAGAAGCATAAAGTTTAGCCATAGCCGACTCCTTGCTCATTGGCTTGTGATTATTTTTCAAATCAGCAGACTGATGGATCAACAATTTAGCCGCTTCAATTTTTGTTGCCATCTCAGCCAGTTTGAAAGAGATTCCTTGAAAAGTCGAAATCGGTTTGTTGAATTGATGACGTTCTTTTGAATATTGAAGAGCTGCCTCATACGCTCCCATCGCTATACCAAGTCCCAATGAAGCGATCGAAATCCTCCCTCCATCAAGCACTTTCAAAGCTTGAACAAAACCTTCTCCTTCTTCACCAATCATTTGGCTCTTGTGCACTTTGCAATCTGTGAAAATCATTTCTGCTGTTTCGCTCGCTCTCATGCCAAGTTTGTTCTCTTTTTTACCAGCAGAAAAACCAGGTGTGCCGCGTTCAACTATAAATGCTGTCATTCCGTGTGAATCTCCAATTTCACCCGTGCGGGTAATAACTACGGCTACATTTCCCGACTTGCCGTGAGTGATGAAATTCTTGGCTCCGTTGATAATAAAGTGATCTCCATCCCTTTTAGCCACGGTACGCATATTTCCGGCATCTGACCCAGTATTTGGCTCTGTAAGGCCCCAGGCGCCTATCCATTGGCCAGAAGCTAACTTGGGTAAATATTTCTGTTTTTGTTCTTCGTTTGCAAATTGAAGGATATGACCAGTACAAAGCGAGTTGTGCGCTGCCATTGAAAGGCCAATTGAACCGTCAATTTTTGAGAGCTCAACAATAGCTGTTACATATTCATGATAGCCAAATCCTGAGCCACCATATTCTTCGGGAACAAGTACCCCCATCAATCCAAGGCCACCCATTTTATGAAAAAGATCTGCAGGGAAGTGCTGGCTTTCATCCCACTCCATCATTTTGGGTCTAATTTCTTTTGCTCCGAAATCACGCACCATTTGAGCGATCATTTTTTGGTTTTCTGAAGGCTCAAAACTTATCTCAGCCTTATGCTCTGTCATCACTTCCATAAACTTGGTTTGGTTTGTATTGAGGCGCAAAAGTAAAATGGTTTAACCTCAAAGCCAAACGACTGTTAGTTTGTTTTCATTAGAAATCATAAAATTCCTGTAAACAGGCCGAAAAAGGCTATTTTTGCCGACTTATTAATTTAAAATATGAATATCGCTGTCGTAGGAACGGGCTATGTCGGTTTAGTGACAGGCACCTGTTTTGCCGAAACGGGCAACAAAGTTACTTGCGTTGATATAGACCGAGAGAAAGTTGAAAAGCTTAAGAGCGGGAAGATCACCATATATGAACCCGGTCTCGAAATTTTATTTGAAAGAAATATTCGTCAGGGAAGGCTTTCGTTCACGACCAATCTTGCCGAAGGAATTGAAGGCGCTAAGATTATTTTTCTGGCTCTGCCAACACCTCCTGGTGAAGATGGATCAGCTGATTTAAAGTATGTGCTGGGTGTTGCGAACGATCTTGGTCCTCTATTGAAAGATTATACCGTCATTGTTGACAAG
The DNA here is from genome assembly GCA_049840975.1 of Cyclobacteriaceae bacterium. Taxonomy (GTDB): domain Bacteria; phylum Bacteroidota; class Bacteroidia; order Cytophagales; family Cyclobacteriaceae; genus ELB16-189. The sequence goes on from JASGIR010000067.1 coordinate 4,563, forward strand.
AGTACTGTACCAGTTGGAACTGCAGAAAAAGTCCACTCACGAATCGCGGCAAATGCGAAAGTAGAATTTGATGTGGTGTCCAATCCCGAGTTTTTACGTGAAGGCGTTGCTGTTGAAGATTTCATGAAGCCGGAGCGCGTTGTTATTGGAACGAAGTCGGAACGTGCGCGAAAAATTATGGAGACATTGAATGCTCCTTTCGTTCGTCAGGGAAATCCAATTGTTTTTATGGATGAGCGTTCAGCTGAGTTGACAAAGTATGCTGCGAATTCTTTCTTGGCAACTAAAATCACTTTCATGAACGAAATCGCAAACTTGTGCGAGCTGCTTGGCGCTGATGTTGATGCGGTGCGCAAAGGTGTTGGAACAGACAGCCGAATTGGAAAAAGATTTTTGTTTCCTGGAATCGGCTATGGCGGAAGTTGTTTCCCGAAAGATGTACAAGCACTTGCTAAATCTTCCGATGAAGTCAACTACGATTTCAAAATTCTTGAAGCCGTTATGGCCATCAACGATACGCAGAAAACAAAACTGATTCCGAAAATAAAAGAGCATTTCAAGAATATTTTGAAAGGAAAAACGATTGCCGTTTGGGGTCTGTCTTTCAAACCTCATACAGATGATATTCGCGAAGCTCCTGCGCTTGAAAATATCACTGAACTTTTGAAAGAAGGAGTAACGATCAAGGCGCACGATCCTGAGTCGATGAATAATGTGAAGAAGATTCTGGGTGACAAGATTTCTACTTTGAAACTCCATACGAAGCAGCGGAAGGTGCTGATGCAATTTTCATTGCCACAGAATGGCCTGAGTTCCGCACCCCTGATTTTGAGAAACTTGCATCGTTGCTAAAAAACAAAGTCATTTTTGACGGAAGGAATCTCTACGATCTTGCTCAAATGAAAGAGTTGGGCTTCACCTATTACAGCATCGGAAGACAAATTATTTATGGCTAAAAAAAGAATTCTCATTACAGGCGGGGCTGGATTCCTTGGCTCACATTTGTGCGATCGCTTTATTAAAGAGGGGTTTGACGTTATTGCGATGGACAATCTCATCACTGGTGATTTGCGCAACATCGAGCATTTGTTCAAACTAAAAGAGTTCGAATTTTACAATCACGATGTCTCTAAGTTTGTTCACGTTCCGGGTAATCTAGATTACATTCTACACTTTGCTTCACCGGCCAGTCCAATTGACTATCTAAAAATTCCGATTCAAACTTTAAAGGTTGGGTCGCTCGGCATTCATAATTTGTTAGGGTTAGCACGCGCTAAAAAATCGAGGATCATGATTGCTTCCACCTCGGAAGTTTATGGTGATCCAAATGTGCATCCACAGCCAGAAGAATATTATGGTAACGTAAATCCCGTTGGCCCACGTGGTGTTTACGATGAAGCCAAACGCTTTCAGGAAGCGATGACCATGGCTTACCACACATACCATAAAGTTGATACTCGTATTGTCAGAATATTTAATACTTACGGTCCGCGCATGCGATTGAATGATGGACGTGTATTGCCAGCATTTATTGGCCAAGCATTGCGAGGTGAAGATCTTACTATTTTTGGTGATGGATCACAGACTCGTTCATTCTGTTTCGTTGATGATCTTGTCGAAGGAATATATCGACTACTGATGAGTGATTACGTATTGCCGATGAACATTGGCAATCCAAGTGAAATCACAATCAAAGAATTCGCTGAAGAAATTATCAAGCTCACGGGCACAACGCAAAAAATAATTTATCAACCGTTGCCTAAAGATGATCCCAAGCAGCGCCAGCCAGACATTACGAAAGCCAAAAGTATTCTGAAGTGGGAGCCAAAAGTTTCTCGAGCAGAAGGTTTAAAAATCACTTACGACTATTTTAAGTCATTACCGAAGGAGGTGCTCTACCATCGCGATCACAAAAACTTCGAAGGGTTTATTAAGTAAGAATTAATACGGCATTAATATCCGTATTTATCTTTCCATAATTTCTTCAAGTAATTCCTTAGTTCTTCCTCTCGTGGATTTTTTCCGGGGTCATAAAATTTTGTCCCCTTAAGTTGATCAGGTAAAAATTCCATGTCAGCGAAATTATTTTCATGGCTATGAGCGTATTGGTAATCTTTTCCGTATCCCATTTCCTTCATCAACTTCGTTGGCGCATTGCGAATCGATAAAGGCACAGGCAAATCGCCCATTTCATTTACTGCACTCATCGCTGCTCCAATTGCAGTAGTCGCTGAATTGCTTTTCGGAGAACACGCCAAATAAATAGCACATTGCGAAAGAATTAACTGTGCTTCAGGATATCCGATCAAATTCACTGCCTGAAAAGTTGTTGTCGCTATTACAAGCGCTGTTGGATTTGCATTGCCAATATCTTCACTCGCTAGAATCACCATTCGTCTTGCAATAAACTTCACATCTTCTCCGCCCTCAATCATTCTGGCGAGATAATAAAGCGCTGCATTTGGATCGCTTCCGCGCAACGACTTTATGAAAGCCGAAATGATATCATAGTGTTGTTCACCACTCTTATCGTAAATAGCAATGTGCTTTTGCGCTGTATTGATTACAAGCTCGTCAGTCACTTCGATATCACCTTCAACTGATTCAGCAAGCAACTCGACTAAGTTTAAAAGCTTGCGTGCATCACCACCTGAAATATTTAAAAGCGCTTGATGTTCTTTAATGACGATTTTTCTTTTCTTCAAAACTTCATCACGTTTCAATGCCTGATCAACAAGTTTTAGAAGATCATTTTCAGTTAAAGGTTTTAGAGTATAAACCTGACAGCGCGAAAGCAAAGCTGAGTTAACTTCAAACGATGGATTTTCTGTTGTCGCGCCAATCAATGTGATCGTTCCTTTTTCAACTGCACCGAGCAGGGCATCTTGTTGTGATTTATTGAAACGGTGGATTTCATCGATGAACAAAATAGCACGTTGTGCGTATTTCGCTTTCTCAATCACCTCACGAACATCTTTCACACCTGCGCTTACTGCACTCAACGTGTGAAAAGGTCTCTTCACATCGTGAGCAATAATATTTGCAATAGTAGTTTTACCAACGCCTGGCGGTCCCCATAAAATCATGGAAGGAACATTTCCTGTCTGCACCGCTTTTCTGATAATTCCATTTGCGCCCACCAAATGCTCTTGCCCGATGAGATCATCGAGTGTTGCAGGCCGCATCCGTTCAGCCAAAGGTGATGGCGATGAAAATAACACGTTAAAACGAAATTTTTTTGAATGATTCGACTGCCTTGCTCAACATATCGTCACTAAAATCCAAATGAGTTACTAATCTTATTTCAGTAGCACTGAATGCAAGTGCTTTGATGTTGTGTTCATTAAATTTTGTCAAGACTTTTTCTGGTGTCAAATTTTTTTCGACTTCAAATATGACAATGTTGGTATCCACAGGCATTACCGATTTTACCCATGGTAAATTGCTTAACGCATTCCCCAATTTCTTTGCGCGTCCGTGGTCTTCTTTCAATCGGTTAACATGATTATCTAGAGCGAAGATTCCAGCAGCAGCGAGAAATCCTGCTTGACGCATTCCTCCACCAAACGCTTTACGCATTCTTATTGCCTTTGATTCAAATTCTTTTTTGTAAAGAAGAACAGATCCAACTGGTGCGCCTAGACCTTTCGACAAACAGATTGAAATTGTATCAAAGTATTTTCCGTAATCCGCTGGTTTGTCATTCGTTTCAACAAGGGCATTGAATAATCGTGCGCCATCCAAATGCATTTTCAAATTTTTCGATCGTGCAAAGTCATGTATCAATGCAATTTGTGAGAGAGTATAAAAACTTCCTGCTTCACGAACAATCGTATTTTCTAAAGCAACAACTGACGTTATCGCCTGATGCGCATCTTTTATGTTATTAATATTTGCGGCCACTTCGTCAACAGAAATCCTGCCTCTATCACCATTAAGCAAACGGACACTTACGTTACCATTACCAGCCAGACCTCCGCCTTCGTATTTATAAATATGTGAACCCTTGTAGCAAATAACTTCATCAAAAGGTTGTGTCAAAACTTTGATGCCAATTTGATTCGTCATTGTTCCTGATGGACAGAAGACAGCACCATCCATTCCCAAAAGTTGTGCGCTTTTTTTCTCTAATGTATTTACAGTTGGGTCTTCGCCAAACACATCGTCACCAACTTCAGCTCTCATCATTGCATCGAGCATTGCGGGTGTCGGTTTAGTAACAGTATCGCTTCGTAAATCGATTATCATTTCAATTCAATTTTTAAGGAAAGTTGAAATTACTAAAGGGAATGAAATGATGAAATGAATTTTATTTCACTGAAAACTTATCGTCTCAGCGATTGCACTTTCCAGTACGTAAGACTTCGCCAAATCCACTCGAGTGGGCCCATGCTAAAAAATCTCAACCATATCATGCTGAAGATAATTTGGAACAACCAAACTGCCCCTACGACATAAAAAAGTTCAAACCGGCCAAACTTTCCGAAATAAGAAAACCCATAGCCGTAAAAAAATAAAGTACAAATGATCGATTGACCGAGATAATTTGTGAATGCCATTTGACCAACATTAGCAAATGGTTTTAAAAGCCAATTGAAAAAATTGCTTTTCCAAAGGAGAGTGATCAAGCCAATGTGACCAAGTGATACTAGCAACCGATGAGGCTGATACATCAATGCAAGTATTGGATTCACAATTTTGTATCGCTCAAAGAAATCAAAGTTCGACACACGAGTTGCATGACCTAAATAATAGCCCCAACCTACGCCTAATCCGTAACCGACAATTACAAATATTACATACCACCACAATGGTTTATCTCCTGTAAGAATTCCCATTTTATAAAATGCCATACCTAGCAAAATGAAAATCATGGCATCAAAAAAAAGATTGTCGTAAAAAATAGTTGATTCAATCTTGACATTGATTGGTTTGAGGTAAGACCAGATTTTTGAGTAAGAAGGATCAGTCATCTCTTTAATTTCCTTCTTGGCTTCTTTGCGAAGGTTTTCAATTTTTCTTTGATCAAGATACTCTTTCCATTTATTCAAATCAGATTTTTGATCCTCCGTTAGAGAATCCTTTTTTGCTTCTTTAATTGCCACTGCAGCTATTCCTTTTTCACGCATCTCCAATCGGCCTTGGGCATTGAGCCAACCTTTGAACATAAAAATCAAAATGAAGATTGTTGCGAGTCCGATTAAAAAAGAAGCTGAACTGTTCCGTAAAGGAAAAATGAACAGTCCACAAATAGCATACGTATAGAGTATGTCTCCTGGCCAGAGGAAAACGAAAGCGTTGATTAGACCGAAGATGAGCAGCCATATCAATCTTTTGTAATAAATGTCTGCCGGTGTTAACCCCGATGAATTTTTTACAAGGCGAGAAATAATTAGTATAGCTCCAGCACCAAATAGCATTGAGAAAAGCGCGCGGAATGAACCCTCCAAAATGTAGTTGGTCGTGTACCACGAAAAAATATCCCCAAAAGATGTTTCACTCAGAACATTGAGATTGAACCCTGCTTTATCATATGGAAAGCCGAAGTACCCAATATTTAATATGAGAATTCCGCACAGCGCGATGCCTCGAATTACATCCAAAACAAAAATTCGTTCTTTCTCTTGAATAGGGTTTATCGTTTGCATTTCTGAATTAAGTTGGTGGTTTGTGAAAATAAATCATGCCTCTGACTAAACCAACTCATCAAAATAGAAGCAGACCCGAACATTATTTTCGGAAGATTAGATTGTTATTTGGTTTTTAGTGATGATGGTTCTACTTTTGTGCCTCCAAATCGCGGGGTGGAGCAGTTGGTAGCTCGTTGGGCTCATAACCCAAAGGTCACAAGTTCGAGTCTTGTCCCCGCTACAATAAAACCCTCAAGAAGCCTTCTAGGTATTTTCTTGAGGGTTTTTCTTTTTTTGAGCCCTTCATTCTGCACTGGAAAAGACTTCGGATCGACACTTGATTGCGTAATCCACCGTCTCAAATTTTTCATTCTCCCCGTGCCTTTGATTTTTATTTGTTACCTAAACGTATTCAAAAGCTGCCCATCGATTCCGTCTGAACCGTGCAGGCCGGGGAAAACAAAAAATTGTATGATTCAAATGTTTACAAGTTTACGTGCCTCGAGTAACAAGTTAGTTTCGATGTAAAGCTTTTCGATTTCATCAAGCTCTTCTGCGGAGTATGCGAAGAATAAATTGGGAATTGGTCCACGGAAAAAATGATCGCGACCATTTGCCAAGGCCATATCAAATCCTTGCTGATTTCGCGCAGCAATGAACCAATCGAAAAACTGTTGCATATCCTCTTCCTTAAATGTGAGCAGCAAATTCTTGTACACATAATTAAACTCATGGCAACAAGAACACAACCCAATATAACCGTCCGCACATTCTGCCAAAATCTGAAATGATGAATCTGTTCTTTCGCACATAGTCAATTTTCAAAAATGAAGTTGATGTAGAATATTATTTATAAAACAATTATTTCAAACTCTTGCTGCCACTTGCTTGATAGTTGTAGCGGAAGGTATAGTAGCTGTCCAGATCAGTGTAAGCATTCGGAGTTGCGGGAGCTCCTTTATAAAAGCTGAGTATTTCCAATTTGGCATATTTGCCAGTAGCTGTTTTGATGACAAGGACTTTGCCAGCAATTGGAGTGATTGTATGTGCAGTTGCATCGTAATGATACCAAGCTGCATCAGAGCCAGTTGGAATAGCAAAATTTGTGTTCGGGGTTTGTGAGGCAAAATAAGCAGCAGTAGTACTTACATCATCCGTTTTATATCCAGAATCTGGCGCTGTGGTTATATCAGAAAATGTTCCAGTCTGAATTAATGCGCCACCTGCACCAGGTCCACTGGTGCCTGCATTTACAATGATAGTTGTGCGATTAAATCCGATATCCCATTTGGTTGTAGCACTGTCGGAGTTGGCAACTACAGCACCCGTGCTGAAACTAAAGAAAGTGAACTTGTTTTTATATCCAGAAGGAGCACCAGTAGTTGGATCATAGCTGGTGGCAGGATCAGCCTCAAGGTCGCTCACTGTAACAGCAGTTAGCGGAGCTGGTGCAGCATCGTCTTTCTTGCATGATAAAATAGTTGCGGATGCCGCCAGAACTGTAATGATCAGAGATAGTTTTACATTTTTCATATTGATTGTTTATAGTTATAAAAAGTTTAATGGTTATTCGTTTTTAAAAAGGTGTAAGCCACGCTTGCATAAATCAAGCGGCCAGGAAGATTTGGAATTGCTAACGGGTTTGTTTGATTGAAAAGATTATCAATCCCTGCTTGTATCCGAAAATGAGCGACTAAAGTCTTTGCAGCAGAAATATTCACCAAGGCATAGCCAGGAACAAAATTATCATGAACATCAAGTATTGTATTTCCATTGTTACCGGATGTAAACGATGACGATCCGAATGAACTTCCAAGCCCAAATTTTCCTCGATAAATAACACGAAGACTCGCCATGTATCCTTTCGTTTTATTCTCATAGAATATTTTGAAGTTTCCCATGTGTCGTGAACGATTGTACAATCCGAAGTATTCACCTGTTGTCAAGCGATGCGATTCAAGGGAAGCATCGCGCCAATACACGTCACCATTCTTGATGGATTCGATTACGTCCTTATCTTTTGCATACAACAGTTGATAGCCGAGTGAAGCTGAGAATTCCGGAGTAATCGAATAATTGAAATTTGATTCAATGCCCTCAGTATAAATTCGGTTGATGTTTTGATAGGAGTAAATGGCCTTGTAGTCTGTGGTCACGGCTACTTCATAGTAGTTGATAAGATTTCTAACATTGTTTCTAAAAAAATTTACATCGGCAACCAGCTTTGAAGTCAGATTCACTTTAACACCAAAATTGTAAGAAGCTGAACGCTCTGCTTTCAGGTTTCCGATTTGAGAGGGATCAGCCAAGTAAGAACCTATGAGACCTTGCTGCTTCATCTCAGCCAATTTTTCCTTTGCTACTTCCGTTCCAAAGACACTGTATCCTCCACCTGCTGAGTTGGAAAAATTCAGATACAACTGTCTGAAGTCGGGGGCTTTGAAACCCATACCAAAAGACCCTTTGAATGAGATTTTCGAATTCAAAACAAAGAGGGACGAAAACTTAGGGCTGAATTGGCTTCCATAAATACTGTTGTGATCGTATCTCCCTCCGAAAATGAAATTCAGTTTTTTAATCGGGGCCCATTCATGCTGAGCAAAAACGTAACGTGTATCTTGAACCCGAGTATTCTCGTCACCATAACGATTGGTTTTTACTGTCTCATGAATATATCCCGTGCCAGTAGTGAGAACATTTTTTTCATTAAAAAAATACTCTGCATTGACTTCAGGTCGCTGAAAGGTTTGCAAGAATCATCCTCGCTCACTGAAGTTCCATCGGGAACATTATGCGTTTCTGAATTTGTCTTGTATTGGGTGTTGTAAAAACGAACGGTCATTTTCAGGTGATCAGTGAAATGATGGTTCACGATCGGGTTGATGTTCCAATCTGTAACGCGCCCTGTACCTGCTGTTGTTACTGTATCAATGACATTCAGGCTATGCTGGTGTTCGTCAAAAAATCTTCCCGAAATAGAAAAGTCTGTGCGTTTTGAAAACTGATAGAGCACTTTTGTATTGAGTGTATAGTTCTGATAAGGCGAAACAGTTTGCGTACCTGGCATCAAACTATAACCACCTGTGCTGAATCGATTCCCAAAAACATATATGCCCAACTTGTTTTTACGTAAGCCGAAATCGCCACTCAAGTCGAGCGTGTTGTTTGTTCCCCAGCGACAGTAGATGTTGCCGTTTATTCCCTGTGGTCTTTCGGTGATGATATTCACCACGCCAGCCAATGCCTCTGAGCCATATAAACTTGAAGAGGGACCTTTGACAATTTCAACTTTCTTGATGTTGCCAACCGTGACACGAGAGAGATCCAAAGATCCCGTTGTTCTTCCGATCAAAGGTTCACCATCAACTAGGATCAGCGTGTAGTCAGGATCAAAGCCTTGCAGTTGCAAACCGTTTCCCGTTCCAGTCACTTGAGGTACCGAGATTAAACCCGTCTGCTCATTGAGCACATCATTGAGGCGCATGGAGCCCATATTTCTGATCTGCGATTTTGAAATCAGTGTAACAGGCATTGGTAAAGCTCCTAGCGTTCGCTCATTGCGTGTAGCCGTTATGACTACTTCATCCAATTGCTTTGTTTTCACAGAGTCTGTTTCAACGACTTGAGAATACAGACTCAACGGACAGAGCAACACACAACAATATGACGTGAACCGGATCACTTTTAAATCAGTAAGGTTTCGTGTTTTAGATTTTTGGAAACTGATCGACCAATTTTCTCCAACCTTCCAATTCAGGGATTCCCGGTTTGCGTAGTCCAAAAAACTGCGCAATCATCTCTTTGTTTTTGTCAAAGACTTCAATGCCTGTGACTACTCCATCTGTAGTTGGCTTCTTTACTACCCAAACAGAATCTGCAAGATCTTCACGCAAGTGCATATTGAAATCAGGATCAAGAATATTGAGCCAGTTGTCCATCACACGGATGGTTTGAACCTTCCCTTGATGAATTTGGAGGTTCCCGCGATTGCCCGCGAAAATCATAATGGGCAAATGATCTTTTGCTGCATTCTCTAGCAGCTGTTGTAAGGAGGATTTATTAATGCGGTAACTGAATTTCCCTTCAGAGAGGATTAATGCATCTAAACGATTCACTTTATGCTTGCGCAACATGCCGAAGAAATCGTGCGTGTCTTTCATCTCACTCCAATCCGAAAGCAAAGTTTCTTTGTTCACTTCAGTGATTGGAAGCGTAGGTTTCTCAACAACGTCTGTTATTTCTAAGTAAGAGCTTTGAACTGAGGCTGTGAAATCAGAAACAATTTTGTCAAAAGCCTCTTGATTACTTCCTGACTTGTTTCAGGCATCAATATGCTCTGCGCATTTATCGCGGCCAGCCCTCGAAGCACCTATTATTTATATTGTCTATCTTTTTTGTGAAAAATAGATCAATATGCCTGTTCAACTTCGTCAATCTCGAAGTTTTCATAAATCGGAAAATTTATGCCGTTTACTAATTCCATTCCAATAAATCCTGGATTTTTGAAATTACATCTTCCAATTGTTTCTCCAAGTTGCCTATGTTTGAGGAATCCCAAAATTTTCTTGTAAAATGGATCTTGGAAAGCTTCATTCTATCGTCTTTCACCTTCGAAAATGATTCAAGAAAGTCGACTTCTTTGTTGTGAAGCTGAATTTGTTTTCTAATATTAAGGAAATTGAATTATACCCACCTTCCTAGTCTGGATCTCGAATTTTTTAAATCCTTCCTCTAATTCTTGTTTAATTTTCTCGTTCATTTCCATATCCTTCTGCATGGATTCAATCATGTTCATTGTGTTAGTCATGCTGCTGACTTTCAGCACAAATCTGAATATTTTTTTAAAATTTTAATATATTTTCCCACCATCGCAATCTTCTGCAGCATTGTATGGCGATTTTCTTATAGCGTTCAAAAATGACCAAAATTCTTACGTTTTCAATTCTTCGCACTCCCCAGCTTTGAACACGCTATCGATTTTAATAATTCGACTCAAAAATCCCTAAATTTATCGATTTTTTAATAGATTCATGGAATTTGTGCCTTTTTCTCTCCGATTTCCTCAAGTTTGGTTTGGTTTTCATCGAATTTCAAGCTGACTCCCATTTGTTCATGTATGGTTTCCTCTATATCTTTCCAAGTGACATGCGTCTGCATTATACCGGTTCCGAGCTCGCGCAACGACATCGTGTTGATCAGTTTGTACGATTACCTAAATTCAATAGATCAAAAATATCACGAATTTCAACCACTCCGAATTGAGGAAATGATACAAATAATATATTATTTTTTCCTTATCCCTAACTATACTATAGATTATGTCATTGTATCATTAAAAAATTCGTTAAACTTGCATAGAAGAGGTCAGCAATTCCAGCAATTTTAGGCTCTAGGATATATAACCGACAATAAGATATGGAAACTTTTTCATCGCATGACACGCTATTTATAAGATTTGAGTCCGTCACTACCCAAAGGAGCTGGGACATACTTTTACCTATAACAGGTAAAATCTTTCCTAGCTATTATTCGTTACTTTCAAATAAGTGTCATATGATTAGAGATGTGAAAATTCTTTGTCAGGATCTTAAATACCAGTTCGGAAGATAAGAACATTTTTGCAATTGGGCATCTTCAAAAATAATTCTGAATAAGTAGAGGTGCAATGAGGTTGACGAGGAATTGTAGATTATGTTGGCTTTGAAATCAACTTTCTGTCACTCTTTCTTATCGCGTTTTTGCCAACTATATAAAATATAAAAGCTGATTAAATTCCACCCCACTTTCTGATTTCTTCAGGCATTTTTCTTATCAAGAATACAGTGAATACGCCGAATATAAGAATAGTGACATGAACTATTCTAGCCCGTTTCTTCCAGCTATACCCCATTATGTGATGAGGGAACACTTCCCTTTTATCAGTACTTTGGCAGATCGCTATAAGCTTTACTTATGATCTTGCGATTCCAAACAGGCAGATTATGGAAGCATTCTGGACGTATAAGGCTTGCCCATGAGAGACAAAGTTTAATCGAGAAAGCTATGATTTAATTTTATGTTCGAGCATCACTTTATGACTGCAATATTTCTAATAACACAACAATTTAAATTTTCAGCAACTTTTGATCTCAGCAACTTTCATATTCAAACAAATTATGAGGAAAGCTCCCTATCTCCACACTAGGGACGATTTTGAAGATTATAGTTTCGTTTTGCGAGTTATTTTTTATTCCAAGACGAAGGTGGCTTTCCTGGAAAGAAATCCTATGATTTTATCGCGCTACAATGAAAATTTGGGCGGATTTTCTGGTCGAAAATGGTTAATTAAGCCGACAAGAAATTTGGCGAGAGCGGTGATAAAAATAATGGATGAAAAGTGCTAATAGTTAGGCATCTTTGATCTTAACTTGTTTCCTTTTATGTTGCAATATATTTTGAATCTTCGACAAAATTAATAATTTAGCAAAGGAAATAATTTTACAAAATCGTGTCCTTTTTATAAACGCTGAGCAAATATTGCGCAATGTTGGAAGAAATGTGTATTTTTCGCATTGTTAAGCATTTGTTCCTATCGTTTTTATTGGCTTCAAAGAAATAGTGGCGAATGTCCAATTTCATTGTTTCCTATGTTTCAGACACACCCATGTTTGGGATTATCTTGCTGACGCCTTCTTTGTCTTTGTTTTCTATTCCTCGCGTCTTCTTTTTTCCGTGAATTGAAACAGCCTGCCGCATCTTTTTCCATATCAGTTTATTATCGGGGATATCATTTATCAATCATTTTTATCCAAGGTCTAACTGTACGCCTTTTTATTTGTTCGTTTTATATCAACGCTCATCAAACACCTCTTTAGCATTTCAGTTTTTTCGCTGATGAAAAAAAGATAGATTAAAATGAAGGCCAGAAGGTTTAGGCAAAAACTTCTATACTTCATGTTAGCCTGTGGTTTGTATTATGTAAAATCGGAGATTTATGTAGATTTGTCGAAATTAAGGCGGATAGAAAGGTTTCAATCAAAAATATAATATATATATATATGAGATAAAGTGTGGTAAGAGGGAGAAGGAAGAGGAAAATGGAACAAGATAACGCAAAAGTTGGAGGAAAAGAATGGAGACGACAGAGGAAATCTTGGAAACACATCTTTAGGACTGTTCGCGGCGACGTTGGCCGCCGTATCGCTGAATCGCAGCTATCCCAACAAGGTAGCATTCCGAACTGCTGACTCGAACTCTGAGCTGATTTATGATACACTACCCAATTCCGGCCACGCTGATTCCGAATATGTGGTCAAAAACGCGAATAAGTCCGTTAGCATGCCTAAATTTTCAGCAAGAAGTTATTCGACTCAGGAAAAATAGCGTGTAAATATGAGAGAGCATAGACATTCTCTTCCATGCTCCCCCACTGCAGCGAGAAATGACTCTGGATGTACGCAGTGTTAAATTTGAACGCTGATTTTCCTAATATCTGCGTTCTTTGGTTTTCGCACAATATTTTCTCCCGATTAAACTGACTTTTTAGGATCAATTTAGGCAGATTAACGAACTGCTTTCCCATCGTCGATGACATATTCGGGAGTCAGCGTGATCGATTTCGGCACAGCACCAAAAATGAGTCTCGAAATTCGAGTAAACAATTCAGAATGTTTCCTTGTTAGGCGAAACGGCGAGAGAGTATGCGAATCTGAGTGGATACAACGGAGGAAAAAGACAAGACATCAGACCCAGGGAGGACTTTCGTCAGGCGAAAAAAATTTACGGGGAGTAGGTCGCAAACTTGGAAATTTACATTATCGATTGATTAGAGATACAAAATTCTTAAGAAAATATATAGGGGGCAGGTCGCAGGGGGCATCTCGACGATAGTCCTCCCTAGGTCTGCAAGACATGAACTTTGAGATAGTCGGTGGAAAAGAATGAGCTAGAGATGGAGAGGTGGGAGGAAATTAGCTATTCGGATGGATTTGCATTTTTGATTCGCATCTCAACGCAGTCCCGATCAGCCTCGATGATATCGATTATCGGATTCGATTTTTCCATTTCATCATTAGAACATCGATTTTATTGTTGTTGTTGTTGCTGCTGTTGTTTGTTTTTCTTCTTTTTTTGTTTGAAAGTCGAAAACGCGAATACTGCCCACGTTGAGTTGCATTTTCTCATTTACGATTTAGTTTCTCTGAAATATGAGCTGTGAAAATTGTTATTTAGATATTTGGCATAGAGAATCTGAAAAGGAATCTTCTCTCGACTGTTTTTTTTGTCTGATTTCTAAGTTCACAGTCTCTTTCTTCTATGTTTCCCTGCCTACTATGCGACGCGCACACAATGGTGTAGGCGTTGTAGATCAATGCCTATGGTTTTTAATCTAAATGATACTCGTTCGAACGCTTTCCCCGTCCCGAATCTTCCATACATGTGTGTTCTTTTTGCTTGTCGTCTCTATCCCTAGCCCTCTTGTTTTATTATTCTCCCTGCGTTTTTGTCCCCCCTTCTCTTTTTGTCCATCCTTGAGAAGCATAGTTTTGAACCGGTTAACTTGTGAGAGTTTCTCGCTTTGCCACAGTGTCGATGTGTTGGCGTTGGGAATCGAGATTAGGTGTGCGTGCGCGTTTTTTCCATACCAGAAATCTACGTGCTTCAGAGACATTACGTGCCTCTCTATCAGACTTCTCAATTTTTTTTATACGGGTGCGTTATTGAAAGAAGACAGACCTGGGGAGGGCGATCGTCATCGTCCTCCTGCAACCTACACCCGGGGTATATTTTTCTAAAGAATTTTGCATCCATAATCAATCAATAGTGTAATTTTTCAAGTTTGCGAACTACCTCTTCATACAAAAATGTCCCCTCTGCGATCCGCCCACCGTAGATGTTGTTTTCGTCTGACGTAGGGTCCTCCCTAGGTCGGGTTAAAAATGACAACGAGAAGAGGGGAAGAAACAGCATGGGAAGAGGCTTTTTGAAAAGGCTACTAGCCAACTTGCTAGACATCTCACTTGGGTAAGGCAAATCATTTGAATTTTAGCAAGTTGGTTAGTAGCTTTTTCAAACGAGTATCCTACACTGAAGAATTTTGAGGCGAGGATTGACCCGAGAGCTGGGCGATTCCATGCCTACCGTCGGGCGAGCCAGAAATCGCCCAATCCTCGCCCTATTCTCGCCCGGCTAGCAGCCAGCGACTCTTCTTTACGCGGCTGGACGAGAAATTGGTCGATTTCTGGCTCGCCCGACGGTAGGCACGGAATCGCCCAGTTCTCGGTCAATCTTCGCCTCATTTTCGCCCAGGAATCTTTCTCTGTAGTAGCCTTTTAAAAAAGCCTGGGAAGACGAAGTGGCTGATGACGAGACGAAAAATGTGGAAAAAAAACACTTGTTTTTTTTTAATTTTTATCGTCGTCTGCCACCACGCCTTCCCATGCTACTTCTCCTTTCTTCTCAATGTCATTTTTACCATAGCCGTGTCAAAATTTGAGAAGTCTGCTCTA
>JASGIR010000068.1:0-31173 GCA_049840975.1 Cyclobacteriaceae bacterium
TTTGGATTTCATTGGCCACCTTTCTGGGTGTAATATTTCAAGGATGGTTCGGGTCTATTGTTGTTTCTACCAATCTTACAACCTGGACAATTACCATTCACATGTTTCTGGCTTTAGTCATTGTAGGGTTACTTATTTACCTTTTTGAAAGGAGCGACCAGACTATCTATTCAGAGCAATTTCCCATCGCGGTGGCTATTGATTTTGGCGATGGGTGTCTTAATCCTGCAGACATTTCTAGGAACCGAGGTTCGTGCCGCCATTGACGTTTTAGCGAATTCAATGACGAGAAATGAATGGGTTAGCTCTCTTGGAAATGAGTTTTTTGTGCATCGCGCTTTTTCATGGCTAGTGCTCTTGGTTAACGGAGGTTTATTGTGGCAAATGCAGAAAACAAATGCTCTAAAAACTTTATCTCGTGCCATGTTCCTGTTAATTTTGTGCTCCTTGGCAACGGGAATAGGGATGGCGTATTTAAATGTGCCTCCTTATTTGCAACCTGTACACTTAGTACTCGCTACGATTGTCATAGGACTACAATTGATTATGTTTTTTAGAATAGGAAAGCAAACAGCAAGATGATCAGTACACAATCACTTTCAGGATTTGAATTGGTTTCCACGAAAGCGAAGGCCTATATCGAATTGTTGAAAGTTAGGCTTTCGCTTTTAGTAGCTTTTTCTTGTGCCTTTGGTTACGGATTAGCAACTAAGGGAAATATTGATTGGACTATTTTGTTGATGCTTACTTTGGGTGGTTTTTTACTTTCTGGAGCCTCTGTTTGTATTAATCAAATTATTGAGCGTGACTTTAGACAAAGTGATGACTCGCACCATGGACCGGCCGATTCCTTCGGGCCGACTTTCAGTTAACGAAGCAACGGTTTTCTCTGTAGTCTGTTTAATAGTCAGTGTTTTATTCTCACCATTTTTACAAACCCATTGACCGTGATCCTTTCGATCGTGTCAATGATTCTTTACAGTTTTGTTTATACGCCACTGAAAGAGTTGGACCAATTGCAGTTTTTGTTGGAGCGATTCCTGGCGCATTGCCACCACTCCTCGGATGGATCGCAGCTACATCTTCTATATCGCATGAGGCGATGATAATTTTTGGTATTCAGTTCGTGTGGCAGTTCCCTCACTTTTGGGCGATTGCTTGGGTGGCTGATGATGACTACAAAAAAGCAGGATTCAAATTGCTTCCTTCTGGTGGAGGTAAAGACTTAAATACGGCAATTCAAATAATGATCTATACAATGTTCCTGATTCCGTTGGGATTGCTTCCAGCAAAATTTGGAATTACTGGATTGAATTCGGCAATTGTTGCTACAGTTTGTGGAGTGGCATTTTTCGCACAAACATTTTCATTGATGAAAACCGGCAACCGTAAGTCAGCATTGAGAGTAATTATGTTTGGTTCGTTTTTGTATTTACCGATAGTGCAGATTGCTTATTTATTGGATAAAGTATGAGTGAAAATAGAATTGACTTAAGATTAGTTGAAGAGCCGAAGAAGCCTTTGGCAATGAATCCTAAAAAGTTCGCCATGTGGCTTTTCTTAGCGAGCGTGATGATGCTTTTTATGGCTTTAACTTCAGCGTACATTGTTCGTCAAGCTGAAGGGAACTGGAGGTATTTCGATATACCGGTTCTATTTTACATAACATCGGTAGTAATTATAATTAGTAGTGTATCAATGCAGTGGACCTATTTTTCTTTGAAAAAAGACAAAAAGGCCACAGCTAAAGTAATGATGTTGATAACTATTATTTTAGGAATTTTCTTCTTGTTAGGCCAATTTGTTGGTGCCGTACAATTAGTTGATAGTGGCATCCATCTTGTGGGAAACCCTTCCGAATCATTCTTTTATTTGATCACTGGATTGACTGTCGTTCACATAGTTAGTGGAGTTGTTTTTCTTGCCATCATGCTAAATGCAATTTTTAAGGGCTTCGCGCATGCTGGCAACATGACGAAAATGGAAATGTGCACAACTTATTGGCATTTTTTAGGAGCCCTTTGGCTATATTTGTTCATCTTCTTATTATTGTACAGGTAAATTCATCAACATGTCACAATCAACAGTTACAACAATTCCTGGAAGGACAGAATGGGATGGCGGAGTATCACCGATGGGGGTGAGCTACGGCAAACTCATGATGTGGTTCTTCTTACTTTCTGATGCTTTTACATTCTCAGGTTTATTGATCACTTACGGATTAATCCGTTCTCAACATCCAGCTTATGTGGGTGATCACCATGCATTTGTGTTTTCACATGACTACTGGCCTGTACCTGAAAAGGTGTTTGAAGCAGTACCATTCTTACATGGAGTTGAGTTGCCGTTGGTGTTTGTTGGTATTATGACGTTTGTACTCATCATGTCCAGTGTAACGATGGTGTTGGCTGTTGAAGCAGGTCATCGCATGGATCGAAAAGCAGTTGAAAAATGGATGCTTTGGACAATCGTTGGTGGGGCCACTTTCTTGAGCTGCCAAGCTTGGGAGTGGACGCACTTTATTGTTGGAACTGAATCTGGAACTGTGGTTAAAGATTTCGTAAATGGTGAATGGATTTCAAGAACCATTTTCGGAGCCAGCCTCCACGAAAACCAATACGGCCCTCACGCCTTTGCTGACTTCTTCTTCTTCATTACAGGATTTCACGGCTTCCACGTATTTAGTGGTGTGTGCCTGAATTTCTCTGATTTATTATAGAACTGTTACTGGAATGTATGACCGCAGAGGTAGCTATGAGATGGTGGAGAAGGTGGGTCTGTACTGGCACTTTGTGGATCTTGTTTGGGTATTTGTATTTACATTTTATTATCTCGTTTAAAGAATAAAAATCATGGCGCATCATTCGCACGAACCTCAAGTGGTGGTATTGCCACCCAACAAAGAAAAAATAGCTCAGCTATGGAAAGTAGCAGGCATTCTTTTGGTGATAACAATCTTTGAATTTATCGTTGCTTTCACTATGCATGCCGGGGCGTTAAAGACTTCGATCTTTGTAGGCATGACTATCGTTAAAGCATTTTACATTGTTGGGGAATTCATGCACTTGAAGCATGAGGCTAAAGTGTTGATCTGGTCTATCTTGATCCCTACGGTATTTATCATTTGGATGCTGGTGGCTTTTGTTTATGAAGGCATGAAAATGTCAGACATTAATTTTTTGAGAGGATTGAATTGACATAAAATAAATTTAACAAAGGCTAAGGTTGAATAAACTTTAGCCTTTTTTATTTCTTATGAATAAAAAAGCTATTTACCTTTTTCTTGCACTGCTGCTACCGGGATTAATCTTCCTGTTTCTCAAATTCTTCGGTGAGAATAAATTCGATATTCAAATTTATTATAAAGATGGAGTGCCTGATTCTGTCAACACTTGTAAAATCAAAACGAGAGGTCAGTATTACTTATCCGATTCGTTATTAAATATTCTCAAATGGAAGAACAACTCTGTGCTTTTAATTGTAGAGTCAGAAGAAGATGAATTGACAACGGTGAAGCAGGTCATTGATGATTTAGGAACTGGCAGCGTTCAACTGGTTTCGTTAAATAACTTCCCGTATGATGTGGTCCACAGACTAAAGAAGTGCGCTTTATTTTTAGGAAAACCATTGAATGCAGTTTTAATCGACAAACAAAAAAGAATTAGAGGCTATTATTCAGTAGAAAATCGGGATGAGCTCGACCGCCTTGAAGTTGAGTTGAAAATTTTATTAGAAAAATATTGAGATGGAAAAACAAGAACCTTACAAAAAACTAATCATTGCACTCTCTATAGTAATTCCGGTTGCGGTTGCAGCGCTTTTTCGTTTGAAAATCCCTGGATATGATTTTTCTTTTCTGCCTCCAATCTATGCTTCAATCAACGGACTCACGGCAATTATTTTAATAATCTCGTTTTGGTCAATTAAGAATGGCAAGGTGAAGAGGCATGAGATTTTAAATAAAATCTGCATCAGTCTATCGGCTTCTTTTCTCGTGATGTATGTGCTTTATCATATTACTAGCGAGGAGACCAAGTTTGGCGGAGAGGGAGCCATTAAATATGTCTATTATTTCATTTTAATTACTCATATTATTTTGTCCATAGTTGTAATCCCATTTGTTTTGTTCACCTTCTCGAGAGCTCTTGCGGGCAACTTTGAAAGGCACAGGCAATTGGCTAAATTTACTTTTCCTCTGTGGCTTTATGTAGCCGTGACGGGAGTGATCGTTTATTTGATGATAAGCCCTTATTATAAGTGAAGAGTTTTATAGCCATTTGTTTTTTTTCGATCTTGACTCTATCAGTTCAAGCACAATGTGCTATGTGCAAGGCAACGCTTGAGAACAATATCAGTAACGGAAATATTGGTATTGCAGCCGGGATCAATTTTGGGATTTTATATCTATTTGTGGCCCCTTATTTGTTCATCAGTGTATTAGCCTATTTTTGGTATCGAACTAGCAAGAAAAATGCAACGAAGTCTCTTGACAGCAATTGGGCAGGGTAGGTGCCCTCGGTGCCGCGAAGGGTATATTTTTAAATACCCACTTTTGCGTGTCACCAAGTTCAGTGTAATGAATCAATCGTGCGAGAAATGCGAAGCAAGCTTTGAGCCTGAACCTGGATTCTATTTCGGGGCGATGTACGTTAGCTACGCATTTACCATTGCAATTTTTATTGCTGTAACTTTTCTTCTATATTTTTTCGTGAAACCTGCTGAGTGGGTCTATATTCTCGGTATCATTTTATCCTCAATTCTCTTTATTCCAGTAAGCTTCAGGTATTCTAGAATTTTGTTTCTCTATTGGTTTGGAGGCTTGCAATCAAGGGAATAGCTATTTTTTCAATGCGATAATTTCAAGTAGGTTTAATTGTTAAGCCGAATGAAAAAACGATTTGTTTTATTAACTCTTGCCTTTTTACTGCTGGCTTCAGCAGTTGCTTATGACTATTACAAGAGACGAACTTTTTCTGAAAAAACTCTTGCTTCACAGGTTAGTGTAAATCTCTCACGAGAGACTGAAAGCTTAATTAAAGATTCACAATTGATTCTGAATGAATCTAAATGGATGAATGTAGTTCATCCATTTTTTTTAGTTGACAGCGCTAGGTTCGTGAAATGGAATTCCACAGAGTATCCTGTCTCTGTTCAGGAACTTTCTGGAGACTTTCAATGGAAACTTATTCATGTTTCTCGCTCCGAATTGCTTGCTTTTAAAAGTAAGATAAATGAGAGTCGGTTTTTGGTTGGGATAATTCCCCTACACCAGGGGTATGAGCTCTCAAATCGATTTTTGTCTCCTCAATGGAATAAAAGAATATTTCCAATTGATGGGATTAAAATAACAGATGTATCGCAAACGGACGGTGAATTTGTCCTGCTACGAAATTCAAATCTTTTTAAAATTCAAATCCCAAGCGACCCATTTATATCTAACCCAACGTCAGGGATTCTTTTACTTGGTTCACTGATAGTATTTTTAATTTTCATTTTTATTGTTGTAAAACGTTTACATCAACAACGAAAATATCTCACTTCATTCGCGTTGTTGGTAGGTTTTCTTTCGGTTATAAGAATAGTAATGGTTCAATATTCCGTACCGAGCAGATGGATTTATACTGAGTTATTTGATCCGCGATTTTTCGCCTCATCATCATTTAATGCATCGGCAGGTGATTTTTTTCTCAATGCACTCATTGTTTTTATTTTATGTACATATCTTTTTGGTTGTTATTCAAAAACCGATGTCGTTAAGCAGCTAAAATTGAAGGGCTACAAATATGGACTTATACTCGGTTCAGTCCTGATAGGAGCGGCCTACTTTTCATTCTTGTTTCCTCAATTGTTTATCGAATCTATTTTTCATGATTCGATCATTTCGTTTGATGTTACAAGTGATGTGAATTTTACGTCACTCAGAGTGACTGTTCTTTTAGCTTTGGCATTGGGCGGACTTAGTTCTTTTTTCTTTGTTCATATTTTTGTGCGAACGGCAAAACTAGTTTTGCCCCACAACCAATTTTTCATATCCCTAGGACTTGGAGCTCTATTATTTTTGGCTTATTTTCTATTTTCTGAATTAGACTATTGGGCAACCTTAATTGTTGGAACTCTCTACTTTTTGTTTTTAGGTTACTCAAATTATTTTAGATCCCTTTCATCAATTGGATACAGAACATTTCCTGTAATCGTAGTTGCAATTGTATTGTATGCCACTCAAGGCGCTTACGCAATCTGGCGTTTTGTTGAAGAGAAAAAAGTTAAGTCGATGTTTACCTCAGCAAGCAATCTATTTACAAACGATGTCCTGGGAGAGTATCTTTTGCATCAAGCTTCTGAAAAAATAGCGCAAGACATGTTTGTTTCATCAAGTGTTGAAAATCCCTTGCTTTCTAAAAATGAACCTCGACAGAAAATCAAACAGCTTTATTTGAGTGATTATTTTAATCGTTACGAAGTAAATATAAATTTTTATCGGAGTGATGGTAGTCCTGCAGATGGGGAATCAACAACTGATTTTGCAACAACAATAAAGACAGTGCAAGATGATGCTTTCAAGACAACATATGAAGGTATCTATTTAATTCAGAATGAAAATTCAGAAGTTTTGAAAAGATACCTTTCGATTATTTCGCTGGAACAGGCAACTAGTGCGATCGGGTATGTAATAATAGATCTTTCGGTCAAGCATATTTCGCAGCAACAAGTATATCCGAGCCTCTTGGTAGATAGCCGCTTTAGTCAGTCGCTTAGAAACAAGGAGTTTAGTTATGCTAGTTATAATAAAGATGTATTGGTAGACCATTTCGGAGCCTTTAATTTCGAGCGTGACTTTGATTTACATTTATTTGAAGACCCAAGACTTTATTCAAAAGGAATAGAGCAAGACCGACATTGGTTAATAGCTCAAGAGAATGAGACGGGTAATAGAATTGTACTTGTTTCAAATGCTTATCCGATTTTCAATATAATAGCCAATTTTTCATTTCTATTTTCTGTTGGTATTTTATTGGTAGGGCTCACCTTGATTTTATTTTTTGTTCGGTTTTCAATTGAGGGTAAGACGTTTAATTACTCAGCTCGGATCCAGGTTTTTACTTATTCGGGTTTTATTATTCCATTAGTAGCTGTCAGTGCGATCGCAATAAAAATGATTAACCAGTCCAATGAATCGAAGTATGAAGAAGAGATTCAAGAGAAGGGGCAGAAAATTACTGAAAGCCTCGGTACCATTATGAGTATTAATCAAGTTCATGCGAGCGAATTGAAAAATAAGTTGCTTGACTTATCGGAGACTCTTGGAGCTGAGATGAATCTGTTTAATTCTAAAGGAGAACTTATCGCCTCTAGCCAGCCAGCAATATTCCGAAGTCAATTGGCGATGCCGATGATAAATTCGATGGCTTGGGAAAGGATTAACGAAAAGAAATTTTATTATTTAAATGTTCCGTGTCAAATTGGACAACTCAGCTATAACAGTTCATTCTTTGCAATTAAGTCTAAGAAGACTGGAAATCTACTGGGAATTCTTGAACTTCCATTTTTTGAACCGACTTCAGATTCGCTAAAGGCGAACGTGTTTTCTAATGTCGTTGTCACGTTCACGTCCGTATTTATTTTGTTTTCATTTGTTTCAATATTGGCACTAGATAAACTTACAGCACCGTTAAGGTTTATAGCAAAGAAACTTAAGGCAACTTTTTTGACAAACAACAAACCTATTGAATGGAGCACCAACGATGAGATTGGTTTATTAGTAAAAGAATACAATCGAATGTTGGATAACTTAGAGCAAAGTAAAACCGAATTAGCACGTAGGGAAAAGGAAAATGCGTGGCGTGAAATAGCTCAGCAAGTAGCTCACGAAATAAAAAATCCTCTAACGCCAATGAAGTTGACTTTGCAGCAACTTGAATACTTGATTGCAAATGGAAACTTAACTAAAGACAAGACCAATCAATCTATCCAGACACTGTTGTCTCAAGTAGAGACTTTAAATCAAATAGCGACAGCATTTAGCTCCTTTGCTACCATGCCTGCGCCTGAACTTGTAAAAGTAGATGTTGTTGATTTGCTGAAAACTACAAGTGCACTTTTCCAAAATAATTCACAAGGTGATCTTTATTTTCACTCGGAAGAATCTTCAATAGAAGTTCTTGGCGATCAAAAATTATTGGGTAGAATTTTTTCGAACATCATTTTGAATGGCCTCCAATCAGGTGAGAAGAATGCAAAGGTGAGAATTGATATTTCCGTTAAAATTAAAAACGGTGAAAGTTTAGTTACAATTGCCGATAACGGAATCGGCATACCTCCTGAACTTAGCGATAAAATATTTTTACCACATTTCAGTACTAAACAAACTGGCTCTGGCCTTGGCTTGGCTATTGCAAAACAGGGGATAGGCCAAATGGGTGGTGAGATATGGTTTGAGACAAGCGACAAGGGTACAAGATTTTACATACGCCTGAACCTGGCGTAGTTATAAGTGATATTAATAGCAGTTATTTTTCTCTCATTTGGCTCATGACTTTGTTGGCGAATACAAAGTCATCGAGTTCCTCTACGCCCGAGTGAGTAATGTCTGAATTTGGCCCTTCCCAAAGTTTGTGGCCCTTGTAGAGGAAAATAATGTTTTCTCCAATTCCCATTACTGAATTCATATCGTGGGTCACGACTAGCGTGGTGATATCCAATTCATGCGTGATTTCATGAATAAGATCGTCTATAACAATAGACGTTTGAGGGTCTAGTCCAGAGTTTGGTTCATCGCAAAACAAATAGTTTGGATTATTGACAATGGCGCGCGCAATTCCCACACGTTTTTTCATTCCACCGCTTAACTCTGAAACTGCTTTCTTATTTGAATTTTCTAGGCCTACTCGTTTCAAACATAAATTTGCCCTCTCTCGCTTTTCATCGGGAGGAATTTTGGTGAGTACGTCTAGAGGAAACATTACATTGTCTTCCACATTTTTTGAATCAAATAATGCACCACCTTGAAAGAGCATCCCAATTTCTCTGCGAATCTCTGCCTTCATTTCTTTGTCAGCTTCAGTGAAGTTGCGAAGGTCATAAAACACTCGGCCATCATCAGGAGTTATCAATCCGACAATGCACTTGAGGAGAACACTTTTTCCTGTTCCGCTGGAGCCAATAATGAGATTCGTTCTTCCTTTCTGAAATTCCGCATTGATGCCCTCAAGGACCATCTTGTCGCCAAATGATTTGGAGATATTTCTGATTTTAATCATCGCAGCAGAAGGTCAGTTAAAAAATAGTCGGACAATAAAAGTGCAATCACGCTGGTTGTTACAGCTTCTGTGCTTGCAATACCAACTTCCAATGCGCCTCCTTGTGTAAAATATCCTTTGTATGATGAAATCGATGCAATCAGAAAAGCAAATACAAATGATTTGATCAATGCGTACGTAATTCCAAATTCATTAAATGAGTATCGGATTCCTTCGATGTACTCTGTAGGGGTTGGGAAGCCAGAAAACACCGCAACTAAATAGCCAGCTGTCAACGCACAAACCCCCGATAAGATTACCAACAAAGGATACATCATCAGTGAAGCCAGGATTTTTGGAAGGACTAAATAGGATGACGAATTTATTCCCATAACTTCTAGAGCATCTATTTGCTCCGTGATCCGCATTGTACCTATCCCACCTGCCATGCTTGACCCTACTTTACCAGCATAGATTATTGCCATGATGGTGGGTGCCAATTCCAAAACAGTCATCTCACGGACTACTTGAGAAATTACAAAACGAGGGATTAGCGGGCTAACCATATTGTAAGCTGTCTGCACAGTAGTTACAGCACCAATAAAAGTGGAGACCAAAATAAAAAGGAAAGCGGAGTTAACTCCAATTTGTATACATTCTTCAAGGACCAATTTGTAATAAGTGGCAAATGATTCCCTTCGGACAAATAATGAACCAATAAACATGATGTAGCGTCCAAATCCACTCATGCCCGATAGGTTTTCAAAGTCAATTGAGAGAAATGTTCATTCACTTTGGAAGTATTATATTGCTCAAAGATAAAATAATTTTGATGAACACCATTAGCAGTTGTAACTGGAGCGACCAAAGGAATAGGCAGGGCAGTTGCAGAAAGATTTGCGCAGGCAGGCTTTGACTTGGCGGTTTGTGCAAGGTCCTTAAAAGACCTTCATCAGATGAAATCAGATGTTGAGAACTAAATATAAAATCAACGTTTTTGTAAAAGAAACAGATACTTCGAAACAAGAATCAAGTTAAATTATATACTCGATTTTGTTTTAAGCCTTAATCGGCAAATCAATGTCTTGGTAAATAATGCGGGTCATTTCATCCCAGGTGAGACCATGCTCGAAAAAGATGGCGCGCTGGAAAGCATGATTGAATCAAATCTCTATAGTGCTTACTATACAACGCGTGGCTTGATCGAAAAAATGAAAATAAATAAGTCTGGACACATTTTTAATATGTGCTCCATCGCGAGCATTAAAGCGTATCCAAATGGTGGTTCTTATGCCATTGCAAAGTTTGGCTTGCTGGGCTTTACGAAAGTCCTTCGTGAAGAACTAAAACCATCGAATATCCGAGTTACCGCTGTTATGCCTGGCGCAACAAAAACTGCGAGCTGGGACGGGGTTGATCTGCCAGATGCCAGATTTATGAAAACTGAAGATGTAGCCGAAGTGATTTACAATGCGTACGCAATTTCAGATAGGAGCGTGGTCGAAGAGGTTATCATCCGACCACAGTTGGGAGATATTTAATTTATTCCAACGCTTTAACTCCCGGTAGAATTTTTCCTTCGAAGTATTCAAGCAATGCACCTCCGCCTGTAGAGACGTAGCTTACTTTTTCTTCAAAGCCGAATTTAGCAACAGCAGCTGCTGAGTCGCCACCACCAATAAGTGAAAATGCACCTTTGCTTGTTGCACGAACAACAGCCTCAGCAATGGCCTTTGTTCCAGCTTCAAAT
This sequence comes from Cyclobacteriaceae bacterium, assembly GCA_049840975.1. Taxonomy (GTDB): domain Bacteria; phylum Bacteroidota; class Bacteroidia; order Cytophagales; family Cyclobacteriaceae; genus ELB16-189. Next base: position 10,987 of record JASGIR010000068.1, read on the forward strand.
TTCTCCATTTCAAATACTCCCATCGGGCCATTCCACAAAACTGTCTTTGAGCTTTCAATTACTTTAGAGAAGACTTCCCGTGATTGAGGTCCAATATCTAATCCCATCCAATCAGCTTTTATAGAGTTGTTTGTTGAGATGTCCGTATTAGCATTTGCATCAAACTTATCGGCAATAACCGAATCAATCGGCAGGTGAAGCTCAACGCCTTTTGATTTAGCTTTTTGAATTAATTCTTTGGCAAGATCAAGTTTATCATCTTCAACTAAAGATTTTCCGATGTTTCCACCCATGGCTTTGAAAAATGTATAAGACATCCCACCTCCAATAATCAAGTGGTTGACTTTGTCCAGTAATTTTTCAATGATCAATATTTTATCAGATATTTTCGCTCCACCCATGATTGCGGTAAAAGGCTTCGCAGCATTTTCCAGAACTTTTTTTGCATTAGCCAATTCAGCAGCCATCACCAAACCAGCACATTTTTCTTTGAAGAACTGAGCAACGATTGTTGTACTTGCATGAGCACGGTGTGCTGTTCCGAAAGCATCGTTCACGTAAATATCTCCATGCTTGGAAAGTTTTTCAGCGAAAGGAACATCACCTTTCTCTTCTTGTTTGTAGAATCGAAGATTCTCCAAGATTAAAACCTCCCCAGATTTTAGATCTGAAGAAAGTTTGAATGCTTCATCGCCAATACAATCGTTGGCGAATTTCACTTTAACACCAAGCAACCCCTCGGTTGTTTTGATGGTGTGCTTAAGTGAGTATTTTTCTTCAGGGCCCTCTTTTGGTCTCCCCAGGTGCGACATCAACACGCAACTTCCTCCATCGCTTAATATTTTTTTCAACGTTGGAATCGTTGCACGGATTCTGTTATCATCAGTGACATTAAAACTTTTATCAAGTGGCACATTAAAATCTACACGAATAAGAGCGCGTTTGCTTTTAAAGTTGATGTCGTTGATAGTCTTCATTTTCTAATAATTAGGTTTGCGAAGATAGCGATTCGAGCGTGCTCAAACGGAATGAAAGTTCAAATTTCTCAGCAAACGTTAGCGGGTGATGCTGTAAAAATGGGACTCAATAAAAAAGCCCTCACATAAGTGAAGGCTTTTTTTAAGTGCTTAGCCTTTATTTCAATTGAGAGAAATCAAAAGATGTCTCTAAAAACTTCGTAGTAAACTTGCCTGAACGGAAAGTAGGATTGTCCATCAAAGCGAGATGAAATGGAATTGTTGTTTTTACTCCTTCAATTACAAACTCACTTAAAGCTCGTTTCATTCTTGTAATAACCTCTTCACGAGATTGACCAGCAACAATCAATTTACCAATCATGGAATCATAATTTGGTGGAATTGTATATCCAGCATAAACGTGGCTGTCTACACGAACTCCATGTCCGCCTGGCTTATGGAGATTAGTAATCTTACCAGGAGAAGGCCTAAAGCCGTTCGCTGGGTCTTCAGCATTGATACGACACTCCATCGCGAAAAGCATAGGGAAATAATTCTTTCCAGAAATCGGTACTCCAGCTGCCACTTTGATTTGCTCTTTAATCAAATCATAGTTGGTCACCTCTTCAGTGATTGGATGCTCAACCTGAATACGAGTATTCATTTCCATGAAATAGAAATCGCCATGTTTATCAACGAGAAACTCAATTGTTCCTGCGCCTTCATAGTTGATCGCCTTTGCGCCTTTGATAGCGGCTTCACCCATTTTCTCGCGCAGTTCCTGAGTCACCACAGGTGAAGGAGTTTCTTCAACTAGTTTTTGATGTCTGCGCTGAACTGAACAGTCACGTTCTGACAAGTGACAAACTTTTCCGTATTGATCACCCACGACTTGTATTTCAATGTGGCGTGGTTCTTCAACAAATTTTTCAAGATATAAACCATCATTTCCAAAAGCTGCACCAGCTTCACGCTTGGCATCGTCCCAGGCTTTCTTGAATTCACTTTCTTCGTTGATGATACGCATTCCTTTTCCTCCACCGCCAGCAGTTGCCTTAACGATGACAGGATACTTGATTTTTTTTGCAATCTCCATTCCTTCTTCAATGGAACTTAGCAGTCCATCAGAGCCAGGAATAGTTGGCACACCAGCTTTCTTCATTGTATCCTTCGCTGTGGCTTTATCACCCATGGCATTGATCATTGCGGGGCTTGGGCCTATGAATTTGATTCCGTATTCGTGGCATATCGCTGAAAATTCAGCGCGCTCAGAAAGGAATCCGTAGCCAGGATGGATGGCATCTGCTCCAGTTATTTCTGCAGCAGAAATAATACGAGGAATGTTTAGATAAGAATCTTTACTCGGAGCATCGCCAATACACACGGCTTCGTCAGCAAATCGAACATGGAGACTTTCGCGGTCAGCAGTTGAATACACGGCTACCGTTTTAATATCCATTTCTTTGCAAGTGCGAATGATGCGCAATGCAATTTCACCACGATTGGCAATCAATATTTTTTTAAACATAGAATTCAGTTAAAGGTTATCAGTTATTTGCTAAATGAAAATCGTTCTTGATTTTAGAACGATTGACTCTTGACCTATAACTAATTAATCAGGCTCAACAACAAATAATACTTGATCGTATTCAACTGGTGATGAATTCTCAACCATTGCTTTCACAATTGTTCCAGAAACCTCTGATTCAATCTCATTGAATAATTTCATTGCTTCAATGATACAAACTACTTGTCCTTTTGAAACCTTATCGCCAACAGATGCAAATGGCGGTGAATCTGGATTTGAAGAGCGATAGAATGTTCCAATCATCGGTGATTTAATCTCTACCGTTTTCTTTCCAGACGCTGCTGGTTTCTCCGCTTTAGCAGGCGCACTCTGAGCTGCTGGTGCAGCAACAGGGGCAGGAGCGGCTGCTACGGCCATTGGTGCTGCCATGACAGGAGCAGATTTCAATACTTTTTGATCTGGCTCACGCTTCACATGTAACTTCAACTCTTTGGTTTCGATGTCAACTTCGTTCAAACCAGATTGTGCAATGAAGTCAATGAGATCTCTGATTTCGGTAGTTTTCATTTCATTTTTGTTTTGTTGTTCAGATGAGCTGGAGTTCTTTTTTGATTTTGCTCCGCTTGTTTTGTTTGCTGCCATGAAAATTATTTTACACGTTCAACATACTCCCCGTTGGAAGTTTTGATCTTAATATTATCACCAGTGTTGACAAATAAAGGTACACGAATTTCTGCACCTGTTTCAATAGTTGCAGCCTTTAATGTACGAGTGGCAGTATCTCCTTGAAGACCTGGTTCGGTATATGTAACATTAACAATCACGTGAGCAGGAGCTTCTGCCGTGATAGGTTGTGTTCCGTTTTCAAAAGCGATCAGAAGTGTTACACCTTCCTTGATATAATTAACTGATTCACCAAGCAGAACTTTGTCAAGATAGATTTGCTCGTAGGTTTGGTTATCCATGCAGACCAAACTTTCACCATCTTGATATAAATACTGATATTCTTTTGTTTCAACACGAAGTTGGTCTACTGAATCGCCAGGACGGAAGCGGTTTTCAACAATTTTACCATTGCGAACGTTGCGCATTTTTATTTGATAGAATGCACGCAAATTTCCAGGTGTGCGATGTTGCAATTCTTCCACTTGTACTACTTCTCCATTATAGCGGATGAAATTTCCCTTACTCAAATCTGATACAGTTGCCATACTTAATTCAAAATTTAAAATTCAATATTCAAAACCAATTTATTTTCGGCTACCATCGTAAGCCCACTTCACGTAAATCGCTCCCCAGGTGAAACCGCCACCAAATGCCGCGATTATTAAATTGTCACCCTTCTTCAATTGCTTTTCATAATCCCAAAGGAGTAGGGGAATCGTGCCTCCAGTTGTGTTTCCATAGCGTTCAATATTCATCATCACTTTCTCCTCGCTTATGCCAACGCGGTTAGCAGTTGCATCGATGATACGTTTGTTTGCTTGATGAGGAACAAGCCAAGTGATCGTTTCAGAATTGAGATTATTTCTTTCAGCAACTTGAGCGGCAACATCAGCCATATTCGTAACAGCAAATTTGAACACCGCAGATCCTTCTTGATAAACATAATGAAGACGCTTATCAACAGTTTCATGTGTGGGTCTCATACGACTTCCGCCAGCTTTCATATGTAGATAAGCTTCACCAGCACCATCGCTTTTTAAAATAGAATCCATTACTCCAACATCTTCAGTTGTTGGTTCGAGTAACACGCAGCCCGCGCCATCTCCAAAAATAATGCAAGTAGTGCGGTCGGTGTAATCAAGAATGGCAGACATTTTATCTCCACCAATGACAACCACTTTCTTGTACATTCCTGATTGAATGAAACTAGCACCCGTGCTTAAGCCATAAATAAATCCAGAACAAGCTGCGGCTAAGTCGTAGCTGAAAGCATTTGTAGCGCCAACTGCGGTAGCGACAATGTTTGCTGTGGCTGGGAAAGTAAGATCGGGTGTAATAGTTGCAAAAATGATGCAGTCGATTTCTTTCGGATCGATTTTCGTTTTAGCGAGCATATCTTCTACGGCTTTGATGCCCATGATAGATACGCCAACATTTTCGCCTTTTAATATCCTGCGTTCTTTGATGCCGGTTCGGCTGGTGATCCACTCATCGGTGGTTTCAACCATCGTTTCGAGTTCTTTGTTGGTTAGGACATAGTCGGGAACGTAACCGCCTACTCCTGTGATTGCTGCCCTTATTTTATTCATAATGTTAAGGCCACTTAAAATAAAATGCCCGATTCAAATTATTTTCGAATCGGGCAGTAAAGATATATTAATTCGCTTGCAGCTTATGGCTACAATAATTATTCAAAATTAATTTTCGGCTTTGTAAAAAGTCAGTCATGGCTATTAGGCCAGCACTTCTTTTTCCATTACCACGTTTCCTTTGAAATACAATTTGCCCTCATGCCAGAAAGCTCTGTGAGGCAGGTGATGCTCACCTGTAGTTGGGCATACAGCTGAAGCCTTTGCAACAGCCTTATAGTGTGTTCTTCTTTTATCCCTGCGAGTTTTCGAGGTTTTTCGTTTCGGATTTGGCATAACCTAAAAATTTATATTCTACTTTAACTTTTTTAACACTTCCCATCGAGGGTCCATCGGTTTTTCTTCTTCTTTTTTGGAAGAGGAGTAGACCAAGCCATCGACACTTTCTTCACCTGCAAATCGTGGATGAAGTCTTTTCATCGGAATCTGCAGTGAGATAAATTCATACATCAACTGACCAAGCTCAAGTTTGTCTTGCGTACTTGGAATGACATATATGTCTTCGCTGATTTCTCGAGCTTCTTCGCCAAATTTGAAAACCACTTTTCGATGGATAGAGATCGGAAAATCAAATTCTTCCAAGCTTCTATCGCAGGTTAACTTGGCGTTGCCTACTATCTTAAAATCAGCTTCAATGAACGTTTCTCGCTTATCGAGAGTAACATGGGCTACAAATTTGCCATCGTTAACCAACTCTTGGCCATATTTCTTAAAAAATTCTCCATCCAATTGAAAATCGAAAGGATGAAGGTTTTTCGATAGGCCGAGAATGTTTACGCTATAACTACTTGCCATCCCCGTTTTAAAAAATAAGACCGCAAATTTATTACGTTTTCGGGGATTTTCGACTATCGATTGACGATTTTTATGGATTAGGCTTGAAAAATTGCCATTACCCTTAGAGGAAATCTCCTAAAACTTTCGATTTAAGCTCAGTTATGGGCTTTTTATTAAAATTTTCAAGTAAGAACTCCACCACACTTTTTTTGAAACCCAGCTTTATGGCTATACTTTTTACAAAAATCAGCTCACTTTCAAATATCTTATGGTCTGCATAGACCAGTTGCACACAAGAGATCAAATATTCAAATTTCTGGTCATTAGAAAGGGCACCAAGCGAATCAATAGGCGATGGAGTCCTTATTAGCCTATTCACCGCCTCTTCAGGGAAATTCCTCTCCTTAGCTATCCTCAAGATCATGTCACGTTCAGATTGAGCGAAGTGCTTATCAGCTTCGGCTAATTGGATTAAGATATTCAGTTGTTTTTCAGTTACGATGTCCATCTCCGCGTTCGTTGGTGGCAAATTTAATAACAATTTGAGGTTTTGCGTTCTGTTTAAGCTGGTGTTGCAACAGCTTGTCTGCTCTTAACGATATCGCAAGCTAAATAGATCGCCTGTCGCATAGAATTTTCATCAGCCTGATTTTTTCCAGCTATGGAATAAGCTGTGCCATGATCTGGTGATGTACGAACGATAGAAAGCCCAGCTGTAAAGTTTACACCACTATCGAAATCGATTGCTTTGAACGCAACCAAACCTTGATCGTGATACATTGCCAAAACAGCATCATAATGGGCGTGCTGTCCCGAAGCGAAAAAACCATCCGCAGGAAACGGTCCCATGATCAACTTACCCTTCGCTTTTAAGTCCGCGATCACAGGTCTGATAATTTCATTTTCCTCAGTTCCTAAAAGCCCCTCATCACCTGCATGTGGATTGAGACCTAGGACGGCAATTTTTGGCTTTGTGATTCCAAAATCTTTTTTGAGAGAGAGTTCCAGCAATCTAATTTTCAATTCGACACGATCTCGCGTGATGTTGTTGGCAATTTCTTTTACAGGAACATGTTCTGTCACTAATCCAACTTTCAGTTTACTGCCTGAGAGTAACATCAAGCTTTCACCTGCATTAAATTCACGGGTTAGAAATTCAGTGTGGCCACGAAAAGGAAAATCATCACTGTGAATTGTATTCTTATCAATTGGTCCAGTGACTAGAGCATCGATCAATCCTTCTTTCAGTTCTTCAACTGCTTTTCTTAGGCAAAGCAATGCAGCGTGCCCTCCTTGTTTAGAAGCTTGACCTGGGGTTATTTCAATTTGATCTTCCCAACAGTTGACAACGTTCACCGACTTCGGGAAAAACTGCCCTTTGTTTTTGACTTGACTATAATTAAACTCTTCAAGGTTCATCAACTTTCGATAATATGAAAGTGCTCTTGTAGATCCGTACACTACAGGAGTCAAAATATTTAGCAGTCGATTATCAGCTAGAGCTTTGATGACAACTTCTGTTCCGATGCCATTGAGGTCGCCAAGAGTTATACCAACACGTGGTTTGTCGTGAGATTGTGGATTCATTTTTTGAAATCAGGTTGATGCAAGTTAGTTAATTCGATATTGAATACTGAATTTTGAATTTTTAAATGAAATAGCGTGGTCCGTCCCAAAAAATTTCTTGGCCAACATTTTTTAAAAGATCAGAACATTGCTTCCAAGATTGTAGAGGCGTTGAACGTAAATAACCAGGGCGATTTCGTTTTGGAAATTGGTCCTGGAACAGGTGTGCTTACTCAATTCTTGGAAAAGAAAACTATTGATTTGCATTTGGCTGAAATCGACCGTGAGTCGGTAGCATATTTGAAAGAACATTATCCTCAACTTTCATCTAAAATAATTGAAGGAGATTTTTTCGGAGTTGGATTTACCTGCGCTCACATTAGGTCCAATCAATGTCATAGGAATTTTCCATATAATATTTCATCGCAGATTTTTTTTAAAGTGCTCGATAACCGCTCACAAGTGAAGCAGGTGGTTGGCATGATTCAAAAAGAAGTGGCAGATAGGATTGCCGAAAAGGAGGGAAGTAAAACCTATGGAATTTTGAGCGTCCTACTCCAGACCTTTTATGATATCGAATATCTTTTTAAAGTGCCGCCCGGAGTTTTTTTTCCTCCACCTAAAGTAATGTCGGCTGTGATACGGTTAACAAGGAATGATCGGCAACAACTTCCGTGTGATCTTAGGACTTTTTTAAAAAAGTGGTGAAGCAATCTTTTCAAAACCGAAGGAAGACCTTGCGCAACGCACTCAAACCATTAAATTTACCAACTCAGATTACGACTCTGCCGCAAATGGATTTGAGAGCGGAGCAGCTGAGTGTAGAACAGTTTATTTCTCTGACCGTACAAATTGAGCAAGCAGGTGGAGTTCGCAGAGTTTGAGTTGACCAAAGAGTTTCGCGATCGTTTTCAGCAGCCTTTAGACGTACGTGATGGCCGATTTATTCTTTCAAGTCTGGAAGAAGTAAATCCCGCTGATGTCACTTCCCTGCTATACGAATTCAATAGTGAAGAATCAAAATTTGTTCTCGACCTTCTCTCATTAAACATAAGGGCTAAGATTATTAAAGACCTTGAGCCTGAGACCAGAAAAGATTTTTCTCGCCATTTATTCTGTGGACGAGCTAATACAAATCGTAAATCAGCTTGATTCGGATGATGCGGCCGACTTGCTTAATGAAGAACTTCCCATCAAAACAAGCGAAGAGATCATTGCCTCAATTGATTCTGATCTAAGGTCACAGGTAATTGATTTGCTTCGTTATGATGAAAATGTGGCAGGTGGATTGATGGCAAAAGAATTGATTTGCGTTCACGATACTTGGACAGTAGTTGAATGTATTGATGAGATCAGGAAGCAAGCTGAGAATGTGACCAAATTTTATAGTGTTTGGGTTATTGACAGTAGTAATAAGTTGTTAGGCAGTGTAGCTCTTCAAAAACTGATTTTGACCGATTCCAAAACATTGGTCAAAGATATTTTTGACGAAGACATTATTTCTGTGGAGACTTATATGGAAGATCGGGAAGTGGCCGAGGTAATGCAGAAATATGATCTTGAATCAGTACCAGTGGTAAATGTGCAAGGTCAGCTTGTTGGTCGAATCACTATTGACGATGTTGTCGATGTCATCACCGATCAAGCTGAAGAAGATCGACAGATAATGAGTGGTATTACTGAAGACGTTGAGGAGGATGATAGTTTATGGCGAAATGTTGCCGTGCTCGCCTACCTTGGCTGCTCATCGGAATTTTTGGTGGAATGCTCAGTGCAAGGTTTATGGGATTTTTTGAACAAGAACTGGCGAAAATTACAGCCATCGCTTTTTTGTGCCCCTCATCCAAGCTACGGGAGGAAATGTAGGCATTCAATCATCAGGTTCGTTGTCTCAAAGTTTGGTTAGCCCAGATTACGTTGATGAGGGCCTGTGGAAAAGACTTGTGAAGGTATTTAGTGTTGCTTTACTGAACGGAATCCTGCTATCGCTGATTGTGCTCGGATCTACCTATCTCTTCTTCAATAATGACAAACTCTCATTCATTGTGTCATTTGCTCTTTTTTGCGTTGTTCTATTTTCATCATTTGTTGGAACAATTACGCCATTAATTATCAACCGACTTGGATTTAATCCCGCGCTTGCTTCTGGACCTTTCATTACAACGACAAGCGATTTAATTGGCCTCACGATTTATTTTCTGACCGTGCAAGTGTTGATTTGAAAAAGTAAAAGTCAGATGTAATGTTCTGTTCAAATCATTGAAAATATTTCCTTTTGTGAATTTTATTTTTGTTTTTCAATTCGTCAGAAATTCTATAAATTAAGATAGTTTTTATTAATCGATGTCAACTAAAGGCTTCAAACAAAAAATTCAGGATAAATTCGATGAGATTGTCGAAAAGCCATTACTTACAAGCACAATCGTTTTAATCTGTGTTGCTGTTCTGGTTATTAGTTTGAGCATGAGCTATTACATTAAAGACTTTCACGGATTTTGGGGACAAATTTTAGCGGAAGCACACGGCAATGATCTTTGATATTGCTGTGATCGGTATTTTGATCTTTGGTTGAATCAAAATGGTCAAACTCGCCAACAGATTCGAATGTATAAAGATGAAATCGATGATTTTCGTTTGTGGGAATCTGAAGAAGCCGCTTTCAGAACTGTGGGTAATATTAAGCGATTAAACCGTCACAAAATTTATGAGATTAATTTGGTGAATTGCCACTTGGCAAGAACTAATTTAAGTCATGTGAATTTGAAATCATCAAACTTAAATTCTGCGAACCTCACCAACTCATCTTTAATAGAAACCAATCTTGAAAACACAAGATTGAACCAGACTAATTTAGAAAACTCTAATCTTAACCAGGCCAATTTGAAAGGAGCGTATGCTAGTGGAGCAAATTTCAATGATACTTATTTGATCAAAGCAAATTTTAAAACGCTTTTCTTATCAAAACAAATTTCAAGAATGCTTATTTGATGGAAGCAAATTTGCAAAACAGTTACTTGATGGGCGCTGATTTTGAAAATGCGAGTTTGTACAAAGCTGACTTGCGAGGAGCAAAAGGATTGACAATTGAACAGCTCACTAAAGCAAAGACCTTATACCTAGCAAAATTTGATGACGAGTTACTTGATCAAGTAAAAAGCAATTACACCTGAGCTAGTGGGCATTTTTTGATTTGTTTGGGTGTGTAAAAAAATTACCTTTGTACCGTAAGGACAACGGCTTCAAAAAAAGCCGTTGTTTGTTTTTTAAAGGATGGATAAATTTTTTATTTAGTTAGATAGAAGTTATGAGCAAGAAAATTTCATATTATACAAGAGCAGGTTTAGATAAACTGACAAATGAGCTCAACACCTTCAAAGACAAAGGGCCGTGCGGATATTGCACACCAAATAGCTGAGGCGCGTGATAAAGGTGATCTTAGTGAAAATGCTGAATATGATGCAGCCAAAGATGCCCAAGGTCATTTGGAAGCGAAGATTGCTAAACTTGAAGATCTTGTTGGTAATGCTAGGCTAATTGATGAAACCAAAATTGATACATCTTCAGTTTCGGATCCTTTCAAAAGTTACAATCAAGAATAAAAAGAACGGGAGCTTCTGTGACTTACACTTTAGTAAGTGAGGAAGAAGCGGATTTGAAGGCTGGAAAAATTTCTACTCAATCTCCAATTGGAAAAACCGCCTGTACTGGGTACGAAAAAGAAAGGTGACATAGCAAAAGTGAAAACACCAGCTGGTGAAAATGGAATTTGAAAATCGTAAATATTGGAGCTTAATATTTTTTTGAGAAGTGGCTTCTATTTTCACTAAGATTATCAATCGTGAAATTCCAAGCTATATCGTCTAGCCGAGATAATCGTTTCTTGGCCTTTCTCGATATCAATCCATTGTCATTGGGTCACACACTTGCTTGTTCCAAAAAAAGAGTTGATTATTTTTTTCGATGTCGATGCAGACACACTCGCTGCTATGATGGTCTTTTCAAAAAAATTAGCAGAAGCAATAAAAAAAGCTGCCAACTGCAAAGGGTACGGGTGTGGCTGTAATTGGTTTGAAGTGCCACATGCTCATCTTCATTTGGTTCCAATGAATGGAATGGGCGACATCAATTTTGCAAATCCAAAACTTAAACTTTCGAAGGAGAATTTGAGAAGGTGGCAAAAGAAATTAAAGCCACGTTTAGATAAAATCGATATCCACATTCAGTGGGATAGCGCATCAGAAAATCAAGAGCTTCTTCGAGCTGCTTAATCTTCAAGCAAGACTTTGTACAATCGATCTGTAATACAAAGAGCACGCACCTTGTAGTGATCAGCACATTTCTTGGCGATTTGAACCGTATTAATACCTTCAGCTACTTCTTTCATGTCTTCAATGATGTCTTGAAGTTTTTCTCCTTTGGCCAATCGATAACCAACGGTAAAGTTCCTGCTCATCGGGCTGTTACAGGTTGTAACTAAATCACCAATTCCGTGCTACTCCAAGAAAGGCTTTTGTGTCGCCACCTAATGCGCGACCCAGATAAACCATTTCAACTGCCCCACGACTAATCAAAAGACCTTTTTGCATTATCTTCCGAAGCCAAGACCATTGAGAGTTCCTGAAAGCAATGGAATGGTATTTTTTAGCACACCTGCAATTTCAACGCCAACGATGTCATTGTTTTCATAAACTTGAAAACGATCGCTCTTCAGCAATTTTTTTTCCAGTTTGAATTACTTCATTAAAACTACTTGCCACAACTGTTGCTGCTGGCTGACGAAGTGCAAGCTCTTTGCTAAGATTAGGGCCAGCTAAACAACCGATACGCACGGCAACACTTTCTTCTCGAATCACCTCACTCATTGTCTTCACCATACTTCGATCTAGTTTTTTTATAGACTCGATCGTTTCGCCATTGGGTAAAGAAATATCAAAACCTTTGGTGCCATGAATTAGCATGTGATATGGATGCAGGTATGGAGAAAGTTGGCGCATCATTTCACGGAAGTGAGATGATGGAACCATTGGAAAAATGACTTCGCACTCATTCGCGATTGTGGAAAGCTCATTTACTGCCTCAACACTTGGGTGAACTTCATAGCCACGATTTTGATGTGTTGAATTTATTCGCTTCACATCATCTCCATTGCGGGCATACAGAAGTACTTTCCGATTTTGCGCAAGCAAATTTGAAATGACAGTGCCAAAGTTTCCAGCACCGATGACCCCAACAGGTTTCTCAGATGAATTGCTCAAGGTCATAGCCAACTAGGCGGTTATGATAATAATAAAGAAGGCTTAAGTCTTTTGTAATGATATTGCCTTTTTTGTTTTTCAAAACGGGTCGATTGAGGTGGAATACGCCAGCATTGTCAAGGCCTCGTTTAATTACAATATCTGATTTCCCCTTAAGGTGTGATGCGATATTGATCTTGCCTTGTTCTTTCAACAAATAAATTTGTTTGCGGACTCTCTTAAATACTGCCTTGAATTCTTCATAATTGATTTCTAAATCTTCTTCAGGCAAACGAAGCAAATTGAATAAATCGAGTTGGTTGAATTTCTTTTGCCACATTTCAAAGGCTATAAATGAAACTAAGTGACTCGAAAATACACGATTGATTTTATGATATTCAGAAACAATACGCTGGCTGAGCATTCGTGTGTACTCATCTTCGCGCTGACGATCTACAGTTAACTGTCCGCTGCTGATAAAGTAATCTTTCGTGTCGATGATTCGGCCATGGGAGTCGAGGCTATTTCCATTTTCATCAACATAATTTCCCATGACATCTAGTCCTGGGCCAATTGAAACTGAAATATTCGAACGGTTGCCGAAAAATTTCATAAGAAAACGAATCAACTGAAAGCTTCCGTATTTATCATTTTCTTGAAAATATCTGTCTTGTCCTTTTACACTTAAGTAATCTTCAATCAAATCAGGAGCTTCAAGAACGAAATGATAAATACGGAAGCTTTCAGTTGATTCGTTTTCTTATGAAATTTTTCGGCAACCGTTCGAATATTTCAGTTTCAATTGGCCCAGGACTAGATGTCATGGGAAATTATGTTGATGAAAATGGAAATAGCCTCGACTCCCATGGCCGAATCATCGACACGAAAGATTACTTTATCAGCAGCGGACAGTTAACTGTAGATCGTCAGCGCGAAGATGAGTACACACGAATGCTCAGCCAGCGTATTGTTTCTGAATATCATAAAATCAATCGTGTATTTTCGAGTCACTTAGTTTCATTTATAGCCTTTGAAATGTGGCAAAAGAAATTCAACCAACTCGATTTATTCAATTTGCTTCGTTTGCCTGAAGAAGATTTAGAAATCAATTATGAAGAATTCAAGGCAGTATTTAAGAGAGTCCGCAAACAAATTTATTTGTTGAAAGAACAAGGCAAGATCAATATCGCATCACACCTTAAGGGGAAATCAGATATTGTAATTAAACGAGGCCTTGACAATGCTGGCGTATTCCACCTCAATCGACCCGTTTTGAAAAACAAAAAAGGCAATATCATTACAAAAGACTTAAGCCTTCTTTATTATTATCATAACCGCCTAGTTGGCTATGACCTTGAGCAATTCATCTGAGAAACCTGTTGGGGTCATCGGTGCTGGAAACTTTGGCACTGTCATTTCAAATTTGCTTGCGCAAAATCGGAAAGTACTTCTGTATGCCCGCAATGGAGATGATGTGAAGCGAATAAATTCAACACATCAAAATCGTGGCTATGAAGTTCACCCAAGTGTTGAGGCAGTAAATGAGCTTTCCACAATCGCGAATGAGTGCGAAGTCATTTTTCCAATGGTTCCATCATCTCACTTCCGTGAAATGATGCGCCAACTTTCTCCATACCTGCATCCATATCACATGCTAATTCATGGCACCAAAGGTTTTGATATTTCTTTACCCAATGGCGAAACGATCGAGTCTATAAAAAAACTAGATCGAAGTATGGTGAAGACAATGAGTGAGGTGATTCGAGAAGAAAGTGTTGCCGTGCGTATCGGTTGTTTAGCTGGCCCTAATCTTAGCAAAGAGCTTGCACTTCGTCAGCCAGCAGCAACAGTTGTGGCAAGTAGTTTTAATGAAGTAATTCAAACTGGAAAAAAATTGCTGAAGAGCGATCGTTTTCAAGTTTATGAAAACAATGACATCGTTGGCGTTGAAATTGCAGGTGTGCTAAAAAATATCATTGCCATTGCTTCAGGAGCTCTCAATGGTCTTGGCTTCGGAGATAATGCAAAAGGTCTTTTGATTAGTCGTGGGGCAGTTGAAATGGTTTATCTGGGTCGCGCATTAGGTGGCGACACAAAAGCCTTTCTTGGAGTAGCAGGAATTGGTGATTTAGTTACAACCTGTAACAGCCCGATGAGCAGGAACTTTACCGTTGGTTATCGATTGGCCAAAGGAGAAAAACTTCAAGACATCATTGAAGACATGAAAGAAGTAGCTGAAGGTATTAATACGGTTCAAATCGCCAAGAAATGTGCTGATCACTACAAGGTGCGTGCTCTTATTACAGATCGATTGTACAAAGTCTTGTTTGAAGGATTAACAGTCGAAGAAGCTCTTGATTTTCTGATGCGCTATCCACTGAATGTGGATATCGATTTTATCTAAACGTTGGCTTTAATTTCTTTTGCCACCTTCTCAAATTCTTCCTTCGAAAGTTTAAGTTTTGGATTTGCAAAATTGATGTCGCCCATTCCATTCATTGGAACCAAATGAAGATGAGCATGTGGCACTTCAAAACCAATTACAGCCACACCTACCCTTTTGCAGTTGGTAGCTTTTTTTATTGCTTCTGCTAATTTTTTTGAAAAGACCATCATAGCAGCGAGTGTGTCTGCATCGACATCAAAAAAATAATCAACTTCTTTTTTTGGAACAACAAGTGTGTGACCCAATGACAATGGATTGATATCGAGAAAGGCCAAGAAACGATTATCCTCGGCTACGATATAGCTTGGAATTTCACGATTGATAATCTTAGTGAAAATAGAAGCCACTTCTCAAATTATTTTTAAGCTCCAATATTTACGATTTCAAATTCCATTTCACCAGCTGGTGTTTTCACTTTTGCTATGTCACCTTTCTTTTTACCCAGCAGGCCTTTTCCAATTGGAGATTGAGTAGAAATTTTTCCAGCCTTCAAATCCGCTTCTTCCTCACTTACTAAAGTGTAAGTCACAGAAGCTCCGTTCTTTTTATTCTTGATTGTAACTTTTGAAAGGATCGAAACTGAAGATGTATCAATTTTGGTTTCATCAATTAGCCTAGCATTACCAACAAGATCTTCAAGTTTAGCAATCTTCGCTTCCAAATGACCTTGGGCATCTTTGGCTGCATCATATTCAGCATTTTCACTAAGATCACCTTTATCACGCGCCTCAGCTATTTGGTGTGCAATATCCGCACGGCCCTTTGTCTTTAAGGTGTTGAGCTCATTTGTCAGTTTATCTAAACCCTCTTTTGTATAATATGAAATTTTCTTGCTCATAACTTCTATCTAACTAAATAAAAAATTTATCCATCCTTTAAAAAACAAACAACGGCTTTTTTGAAGCCGTTGTCCTTACGGTACAAAGGTAATTTTTTTACACACCCAAACAAATCAACTGCCCACTAGCTCAGGTGTAATTGCTTTTACTTGATCAAGTAACTCGTCATCAAATTTTGCTAGGTATAAGGTCTTTGCTTTAGTGAGCTGTTCAATTGTCAATCCTTTTGCTCCTCGCAAGTCAGCTTTGTACAAACTCGCATTTTCAAAATCAGCGCCCATCAAGTAACTGTTTTGCAAATTTGCTTCCATCAAATAAGCATTCTTGAAATTTGTTTTGATAAGAAAAGCGTTTTCAAAATTTGCTTTGATCAAATAAGTATCATTGAAATTTGCTCCACTAGCATACGCTCCTTTCAAATTGGCCTGGTTAAGATTAGAGTTTTCTAAATTAGTCTGGTTCAATCTTGTGTTTTCAAGATTGGTTTCTATTAAAGATGAGTTGGTGAGGTTCGCAGAATTTAAGTTTGATGATTTCAAATTCACATGACTTAAATTAGTTCTTGCCAAGTGGCAATTCACCAAATTAATCTCATAAATTTTGTGACGGTTTAATCGCTTAATATTACCCACAGTTCTGAAAGCGGCTTCTTCTGATTCCCACAAACGAAAATCATCGATTTCATCTTTATACATTCGAATCTGTTGGCGAGTTTGACCATTTTGATTCAACCAAAAGATCAAAATACCGATCACAGCAATATCAAAGATCATTCCATGTGCTTCCGCTAAAATTTGTCCCCAAAATCCGTGAAAGTCTTTGATATAATAGCTCATGCTCAAACTAATAACCAGAACAGCAACACAGATTAAAACTATTGTGCTTGTAAGTAATGGCTTTTCGACAATCTCATCGAATTTATCCTGAATTTTTTGTTTGAAGCCTTTAGTTGACATCGATTAATAATATCTATCTTAATTTATAGAATTTCTGACGAATTGAAAAACAAAAATAAAATTCACAAAAGGAAATATTTTCAATGATTTGAACAGAACATTACATCTGACTTTTACTTTTTCAAATCAACACTTGCACGGTGAGAAAATAAATCGTGAGGCCAATTAAATCGCTTGTCGTTGTAATGAAAGGTCCAGAAGCAAGCGCGGGATTAAATCCAAGTCGGTTGATAATTAATGGCGTAATTGTTCCAACAAATGATGAAAATAGAACAACGCAAAAAAGAGCAAATGACACAATGAATGAGAGTTTGTCATTATTGAAGAAGAGATAAAGGTACAATCGGAGCACAATCAGCGATAGCAGGATTCCGTTCAGTAAAGCAACACTAAATACCTTCACAAGTCTTTTCCACAGGCCCTCATCAACGTAATCTGGGCTAACCAAACTTTGAACAACCAAACCTGATGATTGAATGCCTACATTTCCTCCCGTAGCTTGGATGAGGGGCACAAAAAAAGCGATGGCTGTAATTTTCGCCAGTTCTTGTTCAAAAAATCCCATAAACCTTGCACTGAGCATTCCACCAAAAATTCCGATGAGCAGCCAAGCGTAGGCGAGCACGAACATTTCGCCATAAACTATCATCCTCCTCAACGTCTTCAGTAATACCACTCATTATCTGTCGATCTTCTTCAGCTTGATCGGTGATGACATCGACAACATCGTCAATAGTGATTCGACCAACAAGCTGACCTTGCACATTTACCACTGGTACTGATTCAAGATCATATTTCTGCATTACCTCGGCCACTTCCCGATCTTCCATATAAGTCTCCACAGAAATAATGTCTTCGTCAAAAATATCTTTGACCAATGTTTTGGAATCGGTCAAAATCAGTTTTTGAAGAGCTACACTGCCTAACAACTTATTACTACTGTCAATAACCCAAACACTATAAAATTTGGTCACATTCTCAGCTTGCTTCCTGATCTCATCAATACATTCAACTACTGTCCAAGTATCGTGAACGCAAATCAATTCTTTTGCCATCAATCCACCTGCCACATTTTCATCATAACGAAGCAAATCAATTACCTGTGACCTTAGATCAGAATCAATTGAGGCAATGATCTCTTCGCTTGTTTTGATGGGAAGTTCTTCATTAAGCAAGTCGGCCGCATCATCCGAATCAAGCTGATTTACGATTTGTATTAGCTCGTCCACAGAATAAATGGCGAGAAAATTCTTTCTGGTCTCAGGCTCAAGGTCTTGAATAATCTTAGCCCTTATGTTTAATGAGAGAAGGTCAAGAACAAATTTTGATTCTTCACTATTGAATTCGTATAGCAGGGAAGTGACATCAGCGGGATTTACTTCTTCCAGACTTGAAAGAATAAATGGGCCATCACGTTCGTCTAAGGCTTGCTGAAAACGATCGCGAAACTCTTTGGTCAACTCAAACTCTGCGAACTCCACCTGCTTGCTCAATTTGTACGGTCAGAGAAATAAACTGTTCTACACTCAGCTGCTCCGCTCTCAAATCCATTTGCGGCAGAGTCGTAATCTGAGTTGGTAAATTTAATGGTTTGAGTGCGTTGCGCAAGGTCTTCCTTCGGTTTTGAAAAGATTGCTTCACCACTTTTTTAAAAAAGTCCTCGTCACACGGAAGTTGTTGCCGATCATTCCTTGTTAACCGTATCACAGCCGACATTACTTTAGGTGAGGAAAAAAAACTCCGGGCGGCACTTTAAAAAGATATTCGATATCATAAAAGGTCTGGAGTAGGACGCTCAAAATTCCATAGGTTTTACTTCCCTCCTTTTCGGCAATCCTATCTGCCACTTCTTTTGAATCATGCCAACCACCTGCTTCACTTGTGAGCGGTTATCGAGCACTTTAAAAAAAATCTGCGATGAAATATTATATGGAAAATTGCCTATGACATTGATTGGACCTAATGTGAGACGCAGGTAAATCCAACTCCAAAAAATCTCCTTCAATTATTTTAGATGAAAGTTGAGGATAATGTTCTTTCAAATATGCTACCGACTCACGGTCGATTTCAGCCAAATGCAAATCAACGTTTCTTTTCCAAGAATTGAGTAAGCACACCTGTTCCAGGACCAATTTCCAAAACGAAATCGCCCTGGTTCTACGTTCAACGCCTCTACAATCTTGGAAGCAATGTTCTGATCTTTTAAAAAATGTTGGCCAAGAAATTTTTTGGGACGGACCACGCTATTTCATTTAAAAATTCAAAATTCAGTATTCAATATCGAATTAACTAACTTGCATCAACCTGATTTCAAAAAATGAATCCACAATCTCACGACAAACCACGTGTTGGTATAACTCTTGGCGACCTCAATGGCATCGGAACAGAAGTTGTCATCAAAGCTCTAGCTGATAATCGACTGCTAAATATTTTGACTCCTGTAGTGTACGGATCTACAAGAGCACTTTCATATTATCGAAAGTTGATGAACCTTGAAGAGTTTAATTATAGTCAAGTCAAAAACAAAGGGCAGTTTTTCCCGAAGTCGGTGAACGTTGTCAACTGTTGGGAAGATCAAATTGAAATAACCCCAGGTCAAGCTTCTAAACAAGGAGGGCACGCTGCATTGCTTTGCCTAAGAAAAGCAGTTGAAGAACTGAAAGAAGGATTGATCGATGCTCTAGTCACTGGACCAATTGATAAGAATACAATTCACAGTGATGATTTTCCTTTTTCGTGGCCACACTGAATTTCTAACCCGTGAATTTAATGCAGGTGAAAGCTTGATGTTACTCTCAGGCAGTAAACTGAAAGTTGGATTAGTGACAGAACATGTTCCTGTAAAAGAAATTGCCAACAACATCACGCGAGATCGTGTCGAATTGAAAATTAGATTGCTGGAACTCTCTCTCAAAAAAGATTTTGGAATCACAAAGCCAAAAATTGCCGTCCTAGGTCTCAATCCACATGCAGGTGATGAGGGGCTTTTAGGAACTGAGGAAAATGAAATTATCAGACCTGTGATCGCGGACTTAAAAGCGAAGGGTAAGTTGATCATGGGACCGTTTCCTGCGGATGGTTTTTTCGTTTCGGGACAGCACGCCCATTATGATGCTGTTTTGGCAATGTATCACGATCAAGGTTTGGTTGCGTTCAAAGCAATCGATTTCGATAGTGGTGTAAACTTTACAGCTGGGCTTTCTATCGTTCGTACATCACCAGATCATGGCACAGCTTATTCCATAGCTGGAAAAAATCAGGCTGATGAAAATTCTATGCGACAGGCGATCTATTTAGCTTGCGATATCGTTAAGAGCAGACAAGCTGTTGCAACACCAGCTTAAACAGAACGCAAAACCTCAAATTGTTATTAAATTTGCCACCAACGAACGCGGAGATGGACATCGTAACTGAAAAACAACTGAATATCTTAATCCAATTAGCCGAAGCTGATAAGCACTTCGCTCAATCTGAACGTGACATGATCTTGAGGATAGCTAAGGAGAGGAATTTCCCTGAAGAGGCGGTGAATAGGCTAATAAGGACTCCATCGCCTATTGATTCGCTTGG
>JASGIR010000069.1:0-108300 GCA_049840975.1 Cyclobacteriaceae bacterium
AGAATCATCCCAGGAACTCACAAACAAGGTCTATATGATTTGCTTTTCAGAAAGGCTCACTTCATTAATAACGAACCGGATGCCGAGGAAGTAGCTATTATTCCCAAAGCTGGCGACCTGACCATCCATGACGGACGGCTTTGGCACCGAGTAGCAAAATCAATGGTTGCGGGTGAAGAAAGTCGTAGGCGAGTTATCTATATCCCCATCATCACGGGCAAATACAAGCCCAAAAATGAAAACAGCCCAACATTGTTTTATCAACGATTTGCAGGACTTGTCAAGTAAGAATTGGATCATTTAAAAAATCAAAAACAAATTCTTGTAACAGAGTTGTTCAGACTGATTCGCTTGAATCATGAACGATAGAATTCATACGAACGGATACGCAATTAAACTCGTGCGGATTTGGTAAGTGTTTCTAATTATCTTTGGCGTCAATTTTTAACCCCAATTACCTATGAAAAAAATCCATTTAACCCTCTTCTTTTCCTTGATCCTATTTGCTGCCTCAGCGCAAGTAAATAAAAATGCAGTTTTATTGGGCGCCTCCTCTACACTCGGCTACAATAGCTATTCGCCAGTTGGTGGCGGATCGTCAACCGCTATTTTCAATCTTAATTTGAAAGTTGGATATTTTGTCGCCAATAATTTCGCAATGGGTACAAACATTAGTTATTTAAACGACAACGAATCTGGTGGGACTTCTCAGAATAATTCAATTGGCATCTTCGCGCGATATTATTTTGCGAAAACTATCTTCCTTGGTGGCGGCTTAAGTACTTCTACCACTAAAGTAACAGTTCCTGGGTTGGCAGTGAAAGCGTTTCTGCCAACGTCTATCCTTTTGAATTTGGCTTTGCAGGTTTCATCACGAAGAATTTCGCAATAGAGCCTTCTTTAAATTATGTAGTTGGAGACGATAAAAAAGGTGGAGTAAATTTCAACGGAGTTCCGCTAGGTGGCAAAGTCTTCATTCGGATTAAATATAGGATTCAGTTACTATTTCAACAGGAATTAATCTTGGTCCGAAGTAGACTTAATAGGTTCTTTCATTCATTGTACTTTTGTGAATGCACAGAGCTGGTTTCGTAAGCATTATTGGCAAGCCCAATGTAGGTAAAAGTAGCTTGATGAATAAGTTGGTAGGTGAAAACCTATCTATCATCACAGCCAAGGCACAAACAACTCGCCACCGGATCATGGGGATATTGAATGGTGATGATTTTCAAATCGTATATTCTGATACTCCTGGTTTGCTCGAGCCGAAGTATGATTTGCATAAAGCCATGATGGACTTTGTGAAGGTCTCACTTGAAGATGCTGATGTTGTTTTATTAATCGTTGAGCTCGAAGAGAAGTTCGATGAAAAAGCTTCTTTCAAGAATTCAAAAATTAAATACTCCAATAATTTTAATCATCAATAAAATTGATTTGGCGAAAGGGTCACAAACTAATTGATAAAATTGAATATTGGAGCAAAATAATTAAGGCTGAAGAAGTTATTCCCGTCTCGGCAAAAACAGGGGGAAAATCTTGATCGCGTTTTAATAGCGATAAAAAAATATTTACCTGAACATCCCGGTTTTTATCCTAAAGATGATTTAACTGATAAGAGTGAGCGATTCTTCGCATCTGAAATCATTCGGGAAAAAATTTTTTTGAATTACGAACAAGAAATTCCTTACAGTTCAGAGGTAATTATCGAATCTTTTAAAGAGGAAGAAACAATTATCCGCATTCGCGCCACGATTTATGTTGAACGTGACACACAAAAAGGAATTCTCATAGGCAAAGCAGGAAGCTCTCTAAAGAAAACAGGAACTGATGCGCGCAAGGATCTTGAAAAATTCTTTGGCAAGAAAATCTTTTTGGTAAGACAGATGTCTAAAGTAGCCGACAATTGGCGCAAGAAAGATTGAAACTCAAACACTTTGGTTATCTGGATAACTAACCCGTTAGCCTATTAGCTAATGTTGAGTAACTTGCGCGCTTATTTAGCAATCAATTGATCATCGTTAGAAATTCTTAACCATGGCAAACATCGTAGCAATTGTAGGTAGGCCAAACGTTGGTAAGTCCACGCTCTTTAATAGACTGGTGGAGCAACGCCAAGCCATTATGGATGATATGCCTGGCGTAATACGTGATCGCCACTACGGTTATGCAGAATGGACTGGCGTCTCCTTTACTGTTATCGACACAGGTGGGTACGTTACTGGCTCTGATGATAAGTATGAATCGCAAATTCGAAAACAAGTTGAGTTAGCTCTTAATGAATGTTCTGCTGTTATCTTCATGCTTGATACACAGCAAGGGCTTACTGCTTACGATAAGGAATTTGCCAATATTATTCGAAGATCAAAGAAGCCTGTTTTTATAGCTGCCAATAAAGTTGACACACCAAATAAAGTTGCGCATGCTTCAGAGTTCTATGAGCTTGACATGGGCGAAGTTTATCCAGTGTCTTCTGAAAATGGTTCGGGCACTGGCGAACTTCTTGATGAATTAATAAAAGTATTTCCATCTGAAGGAGTTAAAGATCCAAATGCAGGTATTCCTAAAATTGCAATTCTGGGAAGACCTAACGTAGGCAAGTCATCATTGCTAAATGTTTTGCTCGGTGAAGAACGAAGCATTGTCACCAATGAGGCCGGCACAACCCGCGATGCCATTCACTCACGTTACAAAATGTATGGCAAAGATTTTATTTTAATTGACACGGCTGGCATTCGGAAAAAGAGTAAAGTGATGGAAGACGTAGAGTTCTATTCTGTTTTGAGATCTCTGCGTGCCCTTGAAGAGTGCGATGTGTGTATCGTTGTAATTGATGCCGAGCGTGGACTTGAATCGCAAGATGTAAATATCATCGCTCTTGCACAGAAACAAGGCAAGGGAATCGTGATCATGGTAAACAAATGGGATTTAATTGAAAAGGATAGTAAGACGGCAGATAAGCTTAAAAAGAGATGCTGGAAAAAATTGCCCCGATCGATTACGTACTCGTTCATTTTTGCCTCTGCTTTAACCAAGCAGTGAATTTTTCAAGTCATTGAAAAAGCTGTTCAAGTATTTGAAAACAAGAACAAAAAAATACCAACATCCGCTATTAATGATGCTCTATTACCCGAAATCGCTCACTATCCACCGCCAGCTATTAAGGGCAAGCTCATTCAAATAAAATACATTACCCAAGTACCTGCTAAAACACCATCATTCGCCTTTTTCTGCAATCTGCCTCAATACATTCAAGAATCTTATCATCGATTTTTAGAAAACAGGCTTCGAGAAAAATTTGACCTCGAAGGAACACCTGTTAGGCTGTTTTTTAGAAAGAAATAGACCTGCCAACGGTTGCGATGAGCCAATTTTCGGTCAAATTATAATTTTTTCTTACTTATTGGTTTAAAATCGATGTTTCCAGTTATATTTGCGCAAATTTATAACCTGTAAACTATGAAAAAATTGTTCGCACTTATGATGGTATGCAGCTTTGCAGTTGCATTCGTAGCCTGTGGTGGAAAAAACAAGGCTGAAGAAGCTGCTAAATTGAAAGCTGATTCTATCAAGATGGCAGATTCTATCGCTAAGGTAGAAGCTGAAGCTGCTGCTAAAGTAAAAGCTGCTGCTGATTCTGTAGCTAAAGCTGATCTGTAGCTAAAGCCGCTTCTGTAAAAAAGAAGTAATCTCTAACTAAGAGATTTTCCCGGAAGGCTTTAGAAATCTAAAGCCTTTTTCATTTTCTATGGATTTAAAAAAATTAGAAAGTCTTTTAAGCCAACGCGTTCCTCCTCTCGCAATTAACTATTGCGTTCTTCTTTGGCAGGAATCTCCTTTCGATTTCAAACTCAGAAAAAATCGCCAAACCAAGGTTGGCGACTTCACTTGTTCGACTGGCAAAGCCCCTCAGATTACCGTCAACAAGGATTTACATCCTTTTCTTTTTTTAATGACTTACGTTCACGAAGTGGCGCACTTGCGAGTGCATGCATCTCATGGAAGAAAAGCAGAAGCCCACGGTCATGAATGGAAAACATCTTTTCAAAACTTAATGGAACCAATTCTCCACGAGGAAATTTTTCCAGAACCTTTGTTGAGTGCACTGAAAAAACACATGTCTTCTCCAAAAGCTTCAAGCTATTCCGATAGTGAGCTTACTCAAATGTTTCGTTCTTTCGATCAGCGAGAAAGAGAAACAGTTTTACTTTCGCATATTCCAGAGGGAAGCATTTTTAGTTTGCATGGAAGGTGGTTCAAGAAAGGGAAACTAAAACGGACACGAGTGCTTTGCAGCGAAGTAAAAACAAGACGTCAATATTTGGTACCTGCAGATGTGCCAGTAGGTCAGGCACAATTGGCTCTCTTATAGTTTTTTGCGGCTGTCTATCGCTTTGCGAACGCTACCAAATTTTTTCAACAACTTATTTGCTTCTAGCTCACTTATTTTCAATTCACTCATCACCATCTTTACACCTCGGTTGATGAGTTTGTTGTTGGTCATTTTCATGTCGACCATTTTATTTCCTTTCACTCGGCCCAATTGAATCATCACCGCTGTTGAAATCATGTTGAGCACCAGTTTTTGTGCAGTGCCAGCTTTCATTCGTGTGCTACCTGTAACGAATTCAGGTCCTACAACAATTTCTATGGGATAGTCAACTTCTTTCGCTAGTGCGCTTCCTTTATTACACACGATACAGGTTGTACCTATTTTGTTATTCCGCGCGTCTTTAACTCCACCGATTACATATGGAGTCCTACCTGAAGCTGCAATTCCAATCAAGAAATCTTTCGAATTGATTTTATGCTTTTGCAAATCCTTCCACGCTTGTTTTTCGTCATCTTCCGCGTGTTCAACGGCTTTTCGAATTGCTTTATCTCCGCCAGCTATCAAACCGATAACTCTTCCGAATGGCATACCATAAGTTGGTGGAATCTCTGATGCATCGACAACTCCTAATCTGCCACTTGTGCCAGCGCCAATATAAAAAAGCCTTCCACCATTCTTCACTCTATCAACGATTGCATTCACCACTTTTTCAATCTGAGGAATTTTTCTTTGGATGACCAAAGGAACAGTGGCGTCTTCTCGATTGATGTTCTTAAGCAACGAGCGAACGCTCATTTTCTCAAGATTCTCATATCGAGAGGAAGACTCAGTGGTCATAGATCTTTTTGGTGGTAGAGCGTAAGTCCTGCAATTGGACCTTCCAGAATATTTTTTACCGTTATGCCTTTGTCATTTGCTACTTGTCTTACAACATCGCTAAAATAAAAACCGATCGATCCTGTGAAATGGACTTTCAGGTCTTTATAATTTTTGTACTTCATCACATTATTTTCGAAAAAATCGGAGAAGCTTTTATAGGCCAGTTGATAGCAGTAAGGTTCTTTCAAATGCTGAAAAATAAACTTCGCGAAGCTTGCCAAAAACGCACTTGGCTTTTCTTGTTGATACACTTTCTCCAAAACCTCTTCGCGAGTCCAAGGGAAGCGGGCATTAAATTGTTTAGCTAGGGTTTGTGGCATCTCATTCCGGAAATAATCGAAGACCAACCTCTTTCCTAAATAAGTACCCGAACCTTCGTCAGCCAGATCCACCCAAGGTTTGCCACATTGTCGATAATTTTTTCGCCATCGTACAAACATGAATTGGAGCCTGTTCCGAGGATACAAGCAATGCCAGGTTCACGTCCACATAATGCGCGTGCTGCTGCAAGCAAGTCCCAACCAACTTCAATGTGTGCATTGGTAAAATGCTCATCAAAGACAGACTGAATTAGTCTCACATTTTTTTCTGATGAAACCCCAGTGCCGTAATAGAAAACTTTAGAAACAGGTTCATTGACCAACGGAAGAAGTGATTCTTTCACGATCTCGCGCAGGTGATCAATGTTCTGATAATACGGGTTGAAACCGCTAGTATTGGCTTGTGCAATTGCCTTGTCATTTTGAAGTAACCGCCAGTCAATTTTGGAGCCACCGCTATCCGCAATGATGATCATTCTACTATTTCAATTAAGAAAGCAAGTTACAATAGTCTTTTGCTTACTGAAAAGAATGGACATAAACTTTATTAATTTCATGGGATGAAAAATGTCTTAATCCTCTTATTGTTCTTAACTACAACAGCTCGAGCACAAGACAAAGTATTTGTCTTCTTGCACCATCGTGCTGATAAAGCTGAGCTTCCCAAACCAAAACTTGATAGTATCATGAAGGGCCATTTTGCCAACATTGAAAAAATGGCTAACGAAGGGAAGCTAGTCGTGGCTGGACCATTTGAAGGAGGTGGTGGGATTTTCATTTTTAATGCAAACTCAATTAGCCAAGTTAAAGACTGGCTTAAGAACGATCCGGGAATTCAATCGAACCGATGGAACGTAGAAATGTTGCCATTCAAAGTTCGAACCGGTCGTCCCCAATTGGTTAAGGAACCACTTCAAATGGTCAACTATCAATTTGTAAGGTTCAAAGCATACGTTGCTAAATTCAATATCAACGACATACCAGAATTATTAAAAAAGCACGATGACTATCTCAGTGAAATAAAAAAATCTGGTAACGTGATTGCTGAAGGAATTTTTGGAGACAACGATGGAGGCATTTTAATCATGAAGGGTGAACTCGATCGAAAAGTTATCGAACTAGATCCTGCTGTACGCGAAGGCTTGCTAGAGATTGAAATCAAGAAATGGTTTGTTGCCAAAGGGGCCTTTAGCGAACAATAACTACTCAGCCATAACAAGAGCCAGTTTGTTTCCTGACATATTCGTGGCGATTCGGGAAATTCCTTTTAAAGGAATTGACGAAGAAATTTCCACTTCCTTCCACACCACATCTACTTTAGGATCCAGCCAAAAAATCTTTGTACCTCCGCTCACCAAAAGTTTTCCGTCCGATGTCCAACACAAATCTTCATTGCCGGGAAGTGTAGTTGCAATCGTTGATACCTTATGAGTAACGGTATTATATTTTTTTATCACCCATTCTTTGTCAGAGATTTTATGAACGAAGCTAAAGGCAGATTCATTTGGAATCTTATGAAGCGAACGACCAATGTTTGTCGCAATCACAGTGTCTGATTTAGTTGGCAATCGGAAATAATGCAGTTCATTCTGCTCTCCATTGGGTCCAAGTACAAAGAGACCGACATGACTGTTGTCCATCCAGACGTGATAACCCACAACCAAATTGCTGATGAGTATCAATGGAGGCCCACCTTCAATTGGATATTTCCCCAAATCTTGAGCACCATTATCTCGCTGAATAATGCATGAAATATATTGCTCATCAAGTGTGAGCGTTGGTGAATATTCACGCTCTGGGGTTTTTGTTAGCTGCGCTGTTTGATCTGTTCTGTAATTGAAATATTTTATGTCCGAACGACCGTTGTCATCAAATGATGCGTAATAGACTATCGGTTCTTCAAAATGAAAAAAGGGTTGATTGTCGTATCCTTTGTGATTCGTGATGTTTTTAGGATCGCTGATCGAAATATTATCTCTTCGAAGTCTGAGGTCAAAAAGATAGATTTCTGAACCCGCCTGCCCGAAAGCGCAAAAAGATGTTAACCATCCGAATAAAGCCAACCATTTATTCATAATTGTGGATTTATCGAAAGTAGCATTTTTGCTGCCGATTTAAAAATCGGATTCTTTTCGCATAAACTTATGATTCCTTCAATCGTTTCCGAAAATAATTCTTCATCTCAAAAATATTTTCAGTTAAAAGAAATAGGCAAACAGTTACAATAGAATAACGGCCTCAGCCTAATTTGGAAAATTATTTTTCAGATGTAAGATTAATCCTTCTTAGGTAACATTAGTCTTTTGGATAGTTCATCAATGTTCAGTATTGTTGAAAATATTTGAGTTATGGACGGGTACGACTTAATTATCATCGGAGCGGGACCAATAGGGATGGCTTGTGGCATCGAAGCTAAAAAAGCTGGATTGAGCTATTTAATTATCGAAAAAGGTTGTTTGGTCAATTCATTGTATAACTATCCGATGAACATGACATTCTTTTCTACGTCAGAAAGACTTGAGATTGGCGATGTTCCATTCATTTCAAATAACCCTAAACCAACGAGAGTTGAAGCCCTTGAATATTATAGACGTGCATGTAGCCATTGGAATTTGAATATTAATCTCTACGAAGAAGTGAAAACAGCCAAACTTTCTACAATGGGAAGTTTCTCTATCACAACAGACAAGGGCAAATATTCTGCACGTGCTGTTGTGCTCGCGCTAGGTTTTTACAATCTTCCTTACATGCTCAATGTGCCGGGTGAAGATTTGCCTAAGGTGAAACACTATTATGACGAACCTCATCCATACTATCGGCAAAAAGTTGCTGTGGTGGGTGCCGCTAACTCAGCAGTTGATGTTGCTCTTGAGACTTGGCGTAAAGGTGCAGAAGTAACAATGATCATTCGTGAACCCGAACTAAGTGATCGTGTTAAGTATTGGGTCAAGCC
The DNA here is from genome assembly GCA_049840975.1 of Cyclobacteriaceae bacterium. Taxonomy (GTDB): domain Bacteria; phylum Bacteroidota; class Bacteroidia; order Cytophagales; family Cyclobacteriaceae; genus ELB16-189. The sequence continues at coordinate 8,483 of JASGIR010000069.1, forward strand.
AGACATTGAAAATAGAATTAGTGAAGGTTCAATTAAAGCTTATTTCAATTCAACAATTATTAATATCACCGAAACTCATATTGAGATTCAAACGCCAGAAGGTGAAAAAAAACTTGCGAACGATTTTGTTTTGGCGATGACTGGATATCAGCCTTCTTTTGATTTTATGAAATCGATGGGCATTCAATTTCACAATGATGAATTTTGTACTCCGATATTCAACGCACAAACCATGGAGACAAATGTTTCGAGCTTGTATTTGGCTGGCGTGGTTTGCGGTGGCCTAAAAACCAATCAATGGTTTATTGAAAACTCAAGAGATCACGCAAAGCTGATCGTGCAAGATTTGGTAAACTGATTTAGATTAGAAGTTATGAATGAAGCACTCCTTCTTTTTCAATTTCTTTGATAAATACTAAGTTCTCTTCGCAAATAGTATCGGGCACAAAAACGAAGCGTTTGTCGTAAATCTCCTTGCCGATATAATAACTTACCCAATACTCATTATTAAGATGGAAAACTTTGGGGTCAATTGATTCAACAATGGCCCAGCTATTTTCCTTTACAGTCTCCAAAAAATGCCGAAGCGTGGAAGTAGGTTGCTCTTCGCCATCTTTCTCGCCATAACCTCGGCTCGCAACCAAAGTATTTTCAATTGGAACATTATTGTTGTTGATCAAGTAAACTTTCCACTCGTCTTGATTGAGAATATTTTTTTCTCGAACAACTGCAAGCGTCACATTCTTAACCTCAGGGAATTCAATATCTTTTTTCATTATATAAGTTGCATTTCAAAAAGTGAAATCAATTTTGATTTCAAAACCTCTTTTATTTGTTGAAAATTCTGTGATGAATTTAATTCTTTTTCAATTGATGTTACAGCTTTATCGCTGATGCCACAAGGAACGATGTTATTGAAATAATTGAGGTCCGTATTTACGTTGAGAGCCAAGCCGTGCATCGTTACCCAACGGCTCGTCTTCACTCCCATAGCACAAATTTTTCTTGATTTTCTTGGGTCATTAACATCGAGCCACACTCCAGTCATTCCATTTATTCTTCCAGCTTCAATATTGAATTCTTTCAACGTTTGAATTACTGCTTCTTCTAATGTGCGCATGTACACATGGATGTCAGTAAAAAAATTTTCGAGGTCAATGATTGGATAGACTACAATTTGGCCCGGCCCATGATAAGTGATGTCACCACCGCGATTGATATTGTAAAAACTTGCACCTATTGTCGGCAAATTTGCAACTTCAACGATCAGGTTTTTTTCATCGCCACTTTTGCCCAGTGTGTAAACATGCGGGTGTTCACAGAAAACCAAATAGTTGGTCGTTATTTGCTGGTCATTATTCGCTCGATTTCTGTTCTCTGATTTGACAGCTAGAGTTTTATTGAAAAGATCTGTCTGAAAATCCCATGCTTGTTGATAATCGATCAAACCAAGATCAATAAATTGAGTTTGCTTGTTGAGAATAGAATTCATTAGTTAACAAACTCTTTAACTCCGATTTTAGTTTCACTTCAATTTTGAAAGCTCGTCTTTCAAGAAATTGATGTTGTCAATGGAATCAGCGTCAACATTGTTTTCTTTCGCCAGGAAATAAGAAATCCAATCGGTCAGGTGAATCAAATAATAATATTGCTCAAGCAAAGAAGCCCCCTCAGCAACGATGTCAATAATTGGATTAGATCGCTTTTCGAAAATATCGCGACAAATCTCCATTCGTTTCTCTACGCGCTCATGATCGTGATCAGAGTACAAATAAATCACTTGCGACTGCTGCAAAATATTTTCCGGGAAACACCAGCCCACAATTTCATTGTGATTCATTTCAGGGAATGTGTTCACGTGAACCATTTGCTTCGAGTTTTCATTAAGCTGATTCTGGAAACGAATGGCCATCGCTTTCAAGCGCTCATCGCAATAAATGATGGGCAGTTTGCCTCGCAATTTCTTGGCAATTAATTCAGCTTCAGATTGAATTGCTTTTTCACCACGATCCAAATATTCAATTGCATTCTCTGTCTCTTTAATAAAAGCTGCGCCAATCAAATTTGTGTGGTACAAAGCATATAGCAACGAAGTCATCATATATCCGAGCTGTGCGCGTGGGCTTGGCGAACCTCCTGGCACTTGTATATAAAATAGATTGTATTCTTTAGCCAACTCTAGCATTTTTCCACCTGACGTCACACAGATAATGTGCGCGCGTTTAAGCAAACCTTTTTGCACGGCAGCTAAAGTTTCTTCCGTGTTGCCACTGTAAGAGCACGCAATAAAAAGAGTATGAGGACTCACAAACTGCGGAATATTATATCCTTTTGAAACCGTGATCGGGATAGGCACGCGACCAAACGTAAGCGACTCAACTAGATTAGCGCCAATACCTGAGCCGCCCATTCCTGTGATCAAAATATTTCGGATGTCACTTCCGGGTCTAACTAGATCCATACTTTGACCGATCTTGAGCGCGTGAGCCAACTGTTGAGTAAAGCCCTCGATGAGTTTCTTCATCATTTTATTTTAAATTGAGAACCAAAGGTAAAATAAAACACGTGAGCGATAAAATTAAAAAAGGAAAGGAAGGAGAAATGTTGGCGGCAGATTTTTTGACGAACAAAGGTTTTGAAATCATTGCTAGAAATTACAGACATAAGCGTTCCGAAATCGATTTAATTGTCAAAAAAAACAACTGGCTCATTTTTGTAGAAGTGAAAATTCGAACCTCGGACGCTTACGGCTACCCAGAAGATTTCGTTGATTACAAAAAAGCTAAAAATATTGTTGACGGAGCCGAAGAGTACACTTATCAGCAAAACTGGCAAGGCAATGTTCGATATGATATCGTTTCAATCAGAGAACAACGAGGCGAAAGAGAGATTGTACATATTGAAGATGCGTTTTATTAAAATCTTTCTAATGAATAAATGTTTAATCTCCTTCTTATTGATTTTTCTTTTGTCATCAGGGTTTCTATGCGACTGTAATTGGCAAGGAAACTTCATTGAAGTTTCAAAGACGGTTGATATAGTAATTTTATTTAAGGTCACTTCTTACGTTGATTATTATAAAAATTTTCCAGCATTAGACACATTAGCCGAGCCGAAAAAGCCAATGTCAATTCAGGCTAATGTTATTGAGGTTCTTCGCGGCAATGAAAAAAGAAAATCTGTTAAAATTTTTGGAGGGGACGGGTTCCTGTGCCGTGAATCCGTCCAAGGAATGAATGATAATTATTTTATTGCCGCTCTCAATAAATCAAAGGGTGTTGATTGGGGGAATGGTGTGGTCGAACACGATGGTGATTATTTTATAGATAACTGTGGGGAGTATTTATTGAGATTTGACTCTCTTAATAAGTTGGCTTTCGGTAGAATTACTCCCAGTGATCGTAAAAAAAGAAACATAACTATGGACAATCTTAAGTCTCTTCTCAACAAATGAATCCCAAAATGCTCACAAAAGACAAACGCGTAGATGCTTACATCGCAAAGTCGGCCGAGTTTGCAAGGCCAATACTGGTTCACTTGCGTTCATTGATTCACAAAGCTTGCCCGGAAGTAGTTGAAACAATAAAATGGGGTTTCCCCAACTTCGATTATAAAGGTGTGTTTTGTAGCATGGCTGCATTCAAACAACATTGTGCTTTCGGATTTTGGAAAGCATCACTGATGGATGATCCTAAAGGACTACTAAGTCCAAATGATAAGGGAAGCATGGGAAATTTCGATCGGATTACTTCCGTAAAAGATCTTCCATCGGATAAAATTCTTTTGGGTTTTATAAAACAAGCTGTTGAACTTAACGATCAGGGCGTAAAGCGTAAAGTGAAAGTCACGCCACGAGGTTCAAAAACTATTGACACGCCAGCTTATTTTCTGAGAGCCTTGAAAAAAAACAAGATAGCACTCGATATTTTTGAAAACTTCGCCTACTCACATCGCAAGGAATACATCCAGTGGTTTGAAGAAGCAAAGACAGAAGAGACCCGTCAAAAAAGAATTGCCCAAGCGATCGAGTGGATAGCAGAAGGCAAAGGCAGGAATTGGAAGTATATGAAAAAATAATGGAGTGGGTTAAAATTTTTGAGAGTCATGCATTAAAGGAAAATCATCCGCGTCTTCTGATGATTAGAGAAAAAAGAATCTGTCTAGTGAGAACTGAAGGGAAAATTTTAGCTGTTCAAAATAGTTGTACTCATAATGGTGGTTCTCTTCACTTAGGCACAATTAATTATTTAGGGCAAGTGGTTTGTCCTTTGCATCAATATCAATTTGATTTGAAAACAGGAAGAGAAGTAAGTCAACGAAGTGCCGACTTAGAGTGCTTTCCAATTCGCGAAAATGAAGAAGGGGTGTTTATTCTGATTTGAATCAAGCCACATCTTTCCCCACAACCCATTTCAGCATCTCAAACCAATCTTGCCGATCAAGATTTACATCAACTGATTTAGCGGCTTCAATAATTCGATCCGGTTGTGTTGTTCCTACTATTGGAAAAATATTGGAAGGATGTTTTAACAACCACGCCAATGCAAGTTGGCTATAAGATGCATCGTATTTTGTTGCAAGACTAAAAACCTCACGCTCGCCTGCCATTAATTTTCCACCTGCTAGTGGAGACCAAGCCATTGGCGAGACTCCAAACTCCAGCATCAGATCAAGATCTCCGTTGAACAAGGGATCTATTCGTGAAAGCGAAATTTCAATTTGATTAGTAACCAAAGGAAAGGGCAAATGCTTTTGTAGCATTTTAAACTGGCTTGGAGTAAAATTCGAAACTCCAAAGTGTAAAACTTTGCCTTGTTGTTTTAGTTCAGTGAAAGCCTCAGCAACTTCATGAGGATTGAGCAATGGGTCTGGCCGATGGATGAGCAACAAATCGATTCGATCCGTATGCAACATTTTAAGCGAATTCTCTGTCGACCAAATGATATGCTCTTTAGAAGTATCGTAGTGCTTTACTCTTGTGTTTGGTCTTTTAGATGAAGGGAATTTTATGCCGCATTTCGTAATCAATTCCATCTTATGGCGCAATGATGGTTCCTTCTTTAATATCTGACCAAATCGTTCCTCATTGCTGTGATCCCCATAAATATCAGCATGATCAAAGCTGGTAATTCCATGCTCAAGAGAAACAAGGGCCAATCTTTGAATTGTTTCAGCAGAAACATTATGCCATCGCCATGCACCCGCTACGACTCTTGAAAATACTGGCCCTTGTGTGTGAAGTTTTCTTCGTTCCATTAGCTGTCTTTATGCTGAAAGCATTTTCCGTTTTTACTTGATGTCATTCTCTTACAACGCGTACCATCTTTCGTTTTACCAGTGCACTGCGACATTTTATCTTTTAAATGTTCATCGGGTTTACATACACCGCAAGGTCCTTTGCCCGCTTTTTTGGCAGCAGCCAATTCCATTGCATCTGCATCGCCTGAAAGTTTGCAGTCAGCGGTATGATATTTTTCACCTTTCGCTGAAGCATAGACTGTTTGTGCTTTGGTTTTGATCGCCAATCCAGCCATCAAAACAAAAAAGACTACCAGAATTTTTTTCATAAGTGTATAGGTTTCGTTGATGATTCTAAATTGGAAAATTCTTGGCCAAAGAAAAAATTATTTCGTTCTCGATTGCATTAATTCTTGGTGAGCAAAAATGAGTAATTTTACTCCATGGTTGAATGGGTAATTGTAATTTCATTGATATTTTTTGGCCTCGCTTTGATTGTGGCCGAAATCATTTTTGTGCCGGGTACAACTTTGGTCGGTGTTGTGGGTTTTGCTTTTTTGATTCTGGGCACTGGGCTCAGCTTTCGATATTTCGGAAGTGAAGCCGGATGGATTACCGTTGGTTGCACTTCGGTAGCATCAGGAATAATTTTATACTATTCATTTTCCGCGAACGTCTGGGGAAAATTCTCCTTAAAAACAAAAAGCGATAGCAAAGTAAATGAAGGTGAACTAGATCAGCTCATGGTTGGTACAGAAGGACAAACGCTTTCAACTCTTCGCCCTGTTGGAAAAGCCGAACTCAACAATAAGATTTTCGAAGTGAAAACATTGGGCGAGTATTTGGAAAGCGGAAAGCGCGTTCGCGTGATTAAAATTTTATCGAATCAAATTTTTGTAGAACCTATAAACTAAAATTATGCAAGAAGTAGGCTTTATTTTCATTGTGTTTGTTGCCATCATTGGCTTTTTCATGTTCATGTATTTTGTGCCGGTGGGATTATGGATTACCGCAATCTTTGCTGGTGTAAAAGTCACGATAGGTGAACTCATTGGGATGCATATTCGCAAAGTACCACCAAGTGTTATCGTGAACTCACTCATTACTGCAACTAAAGCCGGCCTTCAAGTGACCACTCGAGAATTGGAAACGCACTACCTCGCTGGAGGAAATGTTCCCAACGTGATTCGTGCACTGATTTCAGCTGACAAAGCGAATATCAATTTAAGTTTCAAACAAGCTACAGCAATTGACCTTGCTGGTCGTGATGTGTTTGAAGCTGTTCAGATTTCAGTAAATCCGAAAGTGATCAACACACCTAAAGTCGCTGCGGTTGCTGCCGATGGTATTCAGTTGATTGCCATCGCGCGCGTAACCGTGCGCGCAAGCATTCAACAATTGGTCGGTGGTGCGGGTGAAGAAACAATTCTTGCACGTGTTGGCGAAGGTATCGTTACTTCAATTGGTTCGGCTAAATCACATAAAGAAGTATTGGAGAACCCTGACAAAATTTCAAAACTTGTTCTTTCTCGCGGACTTGACGCAGGAACAGCGTTTGAGATTCTTTCAATCGATATTGCTGACGTTGATGTCGGGGCAAACATTGGCGCAAAGTTGCAAACAGATCAAGCTGCTGCAGACTTAAAAGTAGCCGAAGCAAAAGCTGAAGAACGCAGAGCAATGGCAGTGGCTGTAGAACAAGAGATGAAAGCAAAAGCTCAAGAAGCTCGTGCCAAAGTAATTGAGGCTGAAGCTGAAATTCCAAAGTCGATCGCTCAAGCATTTGTGAATGGGAACCTTGGGGTGATGGATTATTACAAAATGCAAAACGTGCAAGCTGATACCGAAATGCGTCAATCGATTTCAGGTTCTGGAAAAGGAAACCAGCCAAATCCTCAGAAATAATTTCACATCGAAATAAATAGAAAGCAGCCCTCTTAGGAGGGCTTTCTTTTTGAAAAAGAAATTTTAGAGACTATAGGTGACACCCAACCCGCCTGAAAGATACGATTGATGTGTTTGTGGATTGGGCGAACCTGGATAGTTAAAACTTAAAGGGCCCTTCCCTGTTTCGTACCTGAAAACAATTTGAGCGGAGATTTTTCCAAGTTCCGCCCTGAGGCCAACACCCCCTAGCGGCAAAAAAGAAATCGGGGTCACTTGGAATGGGTCACTCCAATGAAAAGTATTTCCATGTACAGAAGGCGATCCTGGGTCTCCTGAATTTGCTGTTACTACTGAAATGCCAAAATACGTGAACGGGTAAATTTTTTGATTTTGCTTCTTAAAATTATACCCCACATAAATCGGAGTTTTAAACAAGTTAATTGTCTGATCAACGCTGTAAGTGTAATTCGAAGTAATTGAAGAATTGAATTTAATTTTTTGAAAAAGAAATTCCATCGCAAAATAGATTTTGCCTCTCATGCGATGGGGTGCTGCCTGGATAGAAAAACCATAGCTGGTTGTTGAAATGTTTTTAAGGCGTGATAGCGAAACAAAATCTTTGGCATACTGAACAAGATTATTTGATTCTTGATCGACCCTCGTAAGCGGATCAAAATTTGAGATCATCAATTGAGAATAAAGGAATGAAGTGCCCACACTTATGTTTATAAGTCTTTCTGCTTTTTTCTCTGAAATTTTCTTTACCTCAAAACATTCGTTGTATTGATCAATTAGTTTGATCAGGGCTTTTTTCGAAAACTCACACTGCGCGATTTTATTTGCAATTTTTTGACAGTCTCTTAATAAATAGCCAAGTACACTCAGATATTCCTTTGCTTGATACAAATAAGGTTGGCCATCACGCTCTGCAGTCTTAGATGCGTTGAGTAGTTCTGTGACATTTCCGTCTGCATTATGAATAAAAAACTTGCCTTTGATTAATAGTAAGTCGGCTTTTCCCCAGGAAAGAAGTTCGGCAAAGTTTTTTAAGGCTGGCTCGTATTTGTAATTACTTCCATCAACAAAACCATATCCTTTTATTCTGTCTTCTAGAAAAAACTCAACACTATCTTTTTGATTTTTCTTAAATCCGCAGCCCATATAATTGGCAACACCAAATCTGAGTAAACAAAAACCTTTTGTTGTATCTCCAGCGAGGTTTATTATGTATCCAGATCTGAAATCTTTTTGAGACATGACATCAGATGCTGAAACCAAAAGAACTAGCACAAATAGAAAGAGAGATTTCATGGTCAGAAACTGAACCAAGGTCGCATTAACTTATAAACCCAATTTAATCTGATCAGAATAAAACTTCATTCGCGAATGAGAACGATCAAGCAAATCAATTTTTTCGATCATCGCTTTCTTGTGATTGACAAAGACTTCCACGTAATCGTCTCCCAATAAATACAAATTAACTTTGTGACTATAATAACGGATTGCTGTTACGAAAGTGCCGTGACGATAAAGTGTCTGCACTTTGTCGTCAAGAGATTTTTTTTTCAATTCAGCCCACGGAAAATCATGGAAACGAAGATACGAAATAGTAAATCGAGAACATTAATGCATTTGTCAGGATTTATTTCTCTAATTAAATTGTGAGATGCAGCTGTCCCTTTCAAAGCAACTGATTTGGCTTATTGTCTTTAGTATTGCAATGGGCTTCCTCGAAGGTGCTGTCGTTGTTTACCTAAGGATGATTTATTATCCGCATGGATTTAATTTTCCGTTAACAATACTTGATTCTCGCACGGGGCTTGTTGAGTTTTTCAGAGAGGCTGCAACCATTGTCATGCTCGCAGGAGTCAGTATTCTTGGCGGAAAAAATAAATATCAACGTTGGGCTTTTTTTCTTATCGCTTTCGCAGTTTGGGATTTAATCTATTACGTAGCACTCAAACTTATCCTCGATTGGCCGTCATCTCTTCTCGCCTGGGATATTCTTTTCCTTATTCCTGTGCCTTGGGTTGGACCAGTGCTATCTCCAATCATAGTCTGCTTTTTGATGCTACTGCTTGCGGCCATTATTTTGGAGAAAGATCACAAACAAAAGCATCAAAAATTTCATTGGCGAGAACTAGTCTTTCTCTTCATTGGAAGCTTTGTTATTATTTTATCCTGGACTTGGGATTTTATTGCTTATAGCGGAAGCATCGCAAGTACACCTCATAAATCGCTTGATACATTTTCAACGTATGTCCCGACCTCTTTTAATTGGGCATTGTTTGGAGTCGGTGCAGTAATGGTCAGCACAGCGATAGCTTTATACTGGAAGGGCAAAAAATTCTTATGAGATTTTGAAACACACAACCCGCTTACGCCAAAAGACGTATTGGCACTATGCTTCAAGTCACCCAAGTCCAAAAAATATATTCCGAAAAAACAATCCTAACTATTCCTGATCTAAAAATTAGGGAAGGCATTTATTGGCTCAAGGGACATAATGGTTCGGGCAAGTCTACCTTTTTAAAAATAATTAGTGGGCTCATTCCTTTTGACGGTGAAGTCGAACTTCTCAGCTCAAATCTGAAAAAAAATGGAGTCGAATATCGAAGACTTGTAAGTTATGCTGAAGCGGAGCCACTTTATCCTGAGTTTCTCTCAGGAAAAGATTTGATTCGGTTTTATAATTCAATAAGAAAATCAAATGAAAAGAAATCAAATGAATTGTTAGATCGATTTGGAATCAGCAACTACTATGAGAATCCCATAGGCACTTATTCAAGCGGGATGGCCAAGAAACTTTCACTTCTGTTGGCATTCATCGGAGAAACAAAATTCATTTTTTTGGATGAACCATTTGTAACTCTTGATTCATCAACCGTTCAGGTGTTAATTAGTGTCATCAAAGAATTTCATTCGCAAGGCCGCAGTTTTATATTCACTTCGCATCAATCGTCCGAAACAAATGCTTTGCCATTGACATCAGAGCTGATTGCCCAAAACAACTCAGTATGCTTCCAGTCATAAAAACCGTTAACGCGATTTTGGTTAGAAAATTTTATGAGCGCCATGCCGGCCTTTTATTCTTTGTATTCTATTTCATGTTTGGAATGGTGGAGTCAGGGCAAATTAAAAGTTACCATTTAGGATTGATTTATGGCGCGCTGAGTTCACCGCTGATGATGCTCATCGTTTTTGCAATCTGGCTTCTTTATCTGACAAAAGGAATGTTGTTTTTTGATGAATGTATTTCACGACCGCAAAATTTATTTTTTAAACAAGTCAGTTTATTAGACAAACGGGCGCAGTTCTTTCTTTTCAGTTATGCCTATTTAATTATATATCAACCAGTACTAATTTATTCGATCGTCATGATTGCAGTTGCCTTCAGCAAAAAAGCAATCTGGATGGCAGCAAGTATGATTGCATTTCACTTTTTAGCAATCAGTCTGTGTTCATTGAGGTCAGTCTACCGCATCAACAACACGAAATCACCTCGACTGATAATTCCAACACTTCGTTGGCCATTCACACTATCACCACCAATGTTTTATGTTGGACTGCTGACAAGTCGTTTTAAGATCATGCTCTTCCTCACAAAAATAGCTTCAATCATTAGTCTCCTTGGCTTTCTTCAAATTCAGTTGGATCAATATGAACCTCGACTTGCATACCTTGGAATGATAATAGCAATCTTATCTTATTCAGTCATCATCTTCGAATGGAGACGATTTGAAGATTCTAGTTTACAATTTACACGAGCTCTGCCGATCAATTTACATCAGCGCTTTCTAATCATTGCGATTGCTTACGCCATTCTACTAATTCCCGAATTCGTTGTGTTGCTTGCACAAAGATTTTATCCATGGCACGCACTCATCGCGATTCTATTGAGTATTGGTTTCGCCTTATTCCTTCATACATCTTTATATAAAGAATTAAATAACGATCATCATTTGCGAAGAGTCCTGTGGTTATTTCTGATCGCTTTCTTTTTTGCGCTTTCCAAGCTGGGCCTACCAATGGCAATTTTACTAGTGATGGTAAGCTGGTGGCAATTCCGAAAGAACTTTATGGCTTATGAGCCATCAGCAAATATTTGAAGGGAGGGACAATAAAAAAAGCCTCATAAAGAGGCTTTTAATTTTTAGGGCGAGCAATGGGGCTCGAACCCACGACCCTCAGAATCACAATCTGATGCTCTAACCAACTGAGCTATGCCCGCCATTTACCCTGCCTTTACGGACAAGGGATTGCAAAGGTAACATGGTATGCTGAAAATGCAAAAACCTACCTAGAAAAGGTCAATCGCTGGCCAGAATCTCCTTCAATGATTTTTCCTTCTGAATAAACTTTGTTTCCCGAAACCCAAGTTTTTTCAACCGAAGAAGTGAACGTTTGACCTTCAAATGGCGACCAACCACAATGCGCCAAAATATTTTTTTTACTTACCGTCCAAGGTTTATTCAGATCAACCAGTGCCAAATCAGCAAAATATCCTTCACGAATAAAACCTCGATTTTCTATTTGGAAAAGAATCGCTGGATGATGGCTCATTTTTTCTACGATCTTTTCAAGAGAAATTTTTCCTTGATGAAAAAACTGCAACATCGCCACCAAGCTATGCTGAACTAACGGCCCACCTGATGGAGCTTTGAAATAAGAATTATTTTTTTCGTCCGAAGTATGGGGCGCGTGATCCGTTGCAATTACATCAATGTGGTTATCGAGCACAGCATTTAAAATAGCTTGCTGATCGTCTGCGGTTTTAATCGCGGGGTTCCATTTTATTTTTGTGCCCAGTGTGTCATAATCTTTTTCATTGAACCAAAGATGATGAACGCAAGCCTCAGCAGTGATTTTCTTTTTCTCTAATGGAATCGAATTGTCGAATAAAGAAATTTCCTTCGCTGTAGAAATGTGAAGAATATGAAGTTTTGTTCCGTGTTTTTTCGCGAGTCCAACAGCAAATGATGAGGAACGATAGCAAGCTTCTTCGCTGCGAATTTTCATATGCTCATGAATTGGCACATCTTCACCAAACTTGTTCTTCCAGTCTTCTGTATTTTTTCGAATTGTTGGCTCGTGTTCACAATGCGTGGCTATCAGCGTAGGAAATTTTGAAAAAAATCCTTCGAGCGTTTTCTCATTGTCGACCAAGAGATTTCCCGTAGACGAGCCCATAAAAATTTTTAGGCCGCATACTTTTTTGATATCAGTCTTTAAAACTTCCTCAAGATTGCCATTCGATGCTCCGATGAAAAAAGAATGATTTGCTAGAGAATTTTTCGCAGCGATCTGAAATTTCTGTTCCAGCAACTCTTGAGTAAAGACAGGCGGAACTGTATTCGGCATCTCCATAAAGCTGGTGACACCACCAGCAACGGCAGCTCGTGACTCCGAAAAAATATTTCCCTTATGCGTAAGTCCAGGCTCACGAAAATGGACTTGATCATCAATGGCTCCAGGCAAAAGATATTTTCCGGATGCATCAACGACTTCATCGGCTGAAATAGATTGCAAATCTTTTCCGATTTTTTCAATCCGCTGTCCGCGAATAAGCACATCGCTTTCGAAAACTTTGCCTTCGTTTACAATTTTTGCGTTAAGAATAAGAGTTGTCTTCATTACCTTGCAAAGATATGCAGTGGAGCGACTTTAAACTTAATAAACAACTTTTTCAAGCTATCGAAGAAGCTGGGTTTGCAGCGCCCACTGAAATCCAGCAAAAGTGCATTCCGTTGATTTTAGGCGGCCAGCAAGTCATTGGTATAGCTCAGACAGGTACCGGAAAAACTGCTGCTTATGTTCTGCCTCTGCTGATGAAAATAAAATTCGCGCAAGGCAACGACCCGCGTGCGCTAGTCTTGGTTCCAACCAAGGAACTTGCAGTCCAAATTCATTCACACGCTTCGAAACTTGCAAAATTTACTGACTTAAGACTTGCTGTTTTATATGGTGGCGTTGGACCAAAAACACAAATCGAAGAAATAAAAAAAGGAACCGACATTATTATTTCCACTCCAGGTCGTTTCATGGAAATTTATTTGCGAAACGAAATTCCAACGAAGCAAATCAAGGCTCTTGTAATCGATGAGGCTGATCGAATGATGGATATGGGTTTCATGCCACAGCTCCGGAAAATTTTTGAAGTGCTACCACCCAAGCGGCAAAATCTTTTGTTCTCTGCCACATTTCCTGAAAAAGTGGAGAGACTCTCACAAGAGTTTTTAGAATTCCCAACCAAAGTTGAAGTTACACCTCAAGCGACAACAGCTTCGCAAGTAGAGCAAACGGTTTATCACATTCCGAATCTTCGAACGAAGATTAATTTTCTCGAACACTTACTAGCCTCTTCAAATGGGTTTGATCGTGTGATGATTTTTACGCGAACTAAAGGAGCAGCTGACAATGTTTTCAAATTCATAGAACGAAGAAAATTGGGACCAGCTAGAGTTATTCATTCCAACAAAGGTCAAAATACTAGGATCAACGCGATGAATGAATTTCGCGAAGGACAACTTCGTGTGCTTGTTGCTACTGATGTTGCCGCCAGAGGAATCGATGTTGAGAAAGTTTCACATGTCATCAACTTTGATGTTCCGATTTTATATGAAGATTATGTGCATCGCATTGGTAGAACAGGGCGAGCATTTCAAGACGGGGTTGCAATTACTTTTGCCACAAAGGCTGAACTATATCATATAAAGAAAATCGAAAAACTGATTCGTGAAAAAATTCCGGTGAGGAAATTGCCAAACGAAATCAAGATTGAAGAAACTCCTTTTGAAGAACAGCAGGAGATGGCAAGAGAAATCGATCGACAGAAAAGAAGGGAAGACCCCGAATACCAAGGAGCATTTCACGAAAGAAAAGGAGCACGAAAATAATTCTCACACCACATACAGCACCAATCCTTTCAAATACTCACCTTCTGGATGGTAGATAGAAACCGGGTGATCTGCCGGCTGGCCAATGTGTTGAAGTACTTTGATTTCACGACCCGCTTGTATTGCCGCTGACACAACGGTATCATAAAACAATTGCTTATCGACAACTTGAGAGCATGAGAAAGTGAAAATAATTCCATTCGGCTTAATTATTTTCATCGCTTCAGCATTCAGTCGTTGATATCCTTTCATCGCTTGATGCCTCGCGTCTTTATGTTTCGCGAATGCAGGAGGATCAAGTATGATCAAATCGTATTTGTCTTTTTTGTCTTTGAGAAAATCAAAAGTATCAACAGCAAAACACTCGTGTTGATTGGGGTCAAAACCATTGAGTTCAATATTCTTTCGTGTAAGCTCGATCGCTTTTTCGGAAGCATCTACCGAATGAACTAAAGACGCACCCGCATTCAATGCATAAACAGAAAAACCTCCGGTATAACAAAAAGTGTTGAGCACAGATATTCCTTTGCTCATCTGTCCCAATAATTTTCTGTTCTCTCTTTGATCAAGAAAAAAACCTGTCTTTTGTCCTTCTTCCCAATCCACCAAAAATTTATTTCCATGTTCAGTCACCACGTGAGGCACAACACCCATACCGAGCAAATACTCGTTTTCAGTTTTCGTATTTAACGTGCTTTGGCTTTTGTAATAAACCACATGAATTTGATTCCCAAGATTTGAATTTATTGCCTCCGCTATTTTGTGTCGATCATTGTGCATGCCTGCACTATGTGCTTGCATCACTGCAACTCCGTTGTAAACATCAATGATCAATCCTGGCAATCCATCGCCTTCACCGTGAGCCAAACGAAAACAGTTGGTACGCTCATTAATTACTTTGGTGAACACACGCTGATTGAATGCGCTTTCAATTTTATTTTTATAAATAAGGTCATCAGGTTTATTTTTTGAAAACGAGAGCAATCGAACAGAGATCGTTCCTTTCTGAAAATGCCCAAACCCAAGTGTTTCTTTTTGAAAATCTTTCACCTCCACCCATTCACCATCTTCTGGATTTCCATCGGTAGACTGAATTGCACCTGAAAAAACCCAAGGATGAAATCGTTTGACAGACGCCTCTCGACCACGCTTTAGAAAAATAGTTCCAGAAATTTTTATCATTTGACTTTTGTGAGGAGATAATCAATGGTTTTACTTCCGTCACCAATTGAAGCTTTGATATGTGTGTCGTCAGTCTTGCGGTAAGCAATCATTTTCGGAAAATCGTGCTGAGGGTTTTCCGCGACAAAAGAATTTTTGTCGAATGAAGTTATTTTAAATTCAACTGCTCCCTGCGGACCAGCAACATCGGGAACGTAATAAAAATCATTTCCCTTCTTTATCAACTTGATTTCTTCGGTTACAATTTTCTTGTCGCCATCCATTTTAAATGATTCTGCGGAAAGAAATCCGTTTCCGTTTTTCCACACTTCGAAAGCTTGCTTGCCTTCTTCCTTCCAAGTTCCCAACAGCCAAGAAAACTCCTTCTGTTGAGCAAACGAGCCAGTAGCAATGAATGCGAAAACAATGATTAAAAGCTTCATTATTTTAATGTTATAAAGGCAAAATTAACCATAAATAGCTAAGCCCATTTTAGGCTCAAAAACCTCGAAAATTCAAGAAATTCGAAATTCAACAGATTTAACAAAGAAAAAATGTCAGTTGTGGAACATTTAAAACCTGTTTGGCATATTTTTCGTAAATATCACACCACTAAATAATACATTGCCCTGATGGCGTTGAGCAGTGCGGTTCAAATTCTATTAAAAATTAAACTTTTTTGTGGCCGTAGTTCATCCCCATCATCAATGGGAAAAATTAAATATGTATGACTATGAAAAATTTCGGATCTCTCGTGTTAGCTGCAATCTTGGGAAGTGTGATTACGATTGCTTCTTACCAATGGTTTGCAAAAGAAAAAGACTCAATTAAGATAGAACATGTTAATGGCTTACCTACTTCGCAGGTAGCCTATCGAATTAATGAAAAAGGTGAAGCTGTTCCTCTCGATTTTACGGGCACCGCTGAGCACGTAACAAAATCCGTTGTTCATATACGCTCCACACAAACGGGCTCAACACGCGAGCGTGAATCAGGTGACCCTATTCAACAATTTTTCTTTGGTCCTGATGGACCAATGCAAAAAGGGCCAAGCGTGAGCAGCGGTTCAGGTGTGATTATCAATGCAAATGGTTACATCGTCACGAACAATCACGTGGTGCAAGATGCTGACATTGTCGATGTGACTTTGTCTGACAACCGTTCTTTCAAAGCAGAAGTGATCGGCACTGATCCTGACACTGATTTGGCTGTGATCAAAATCAATCAAAAAGATTTACCATTTCTTTCGTTTGTAAATTCAGACAATTCGAAAGTTGGTGAGTGGGTGTTGGCTGTTGGTAATCCATTCAATTTAAACTCCACTGTCACTGCAGGTATTATCAGTGCCAAAGGAAGAAATATTAACATAATCAATTCAAACAATCCATCACGTGTGACTCAACAAGGAAGCACCGCGATTGAATCTTTCATTCAAACAGATGCTGCAATCAATCCTGGAAACAGCGGTGGCGCACTTGTAAATTTGGAAGGCGGTCTGCTTGGCATTAACACAGCTATTGCGAGCAATACAGGTTCTTATGCTGGCTATGGGTTTGCAGTTCCATCCAATATCGTAAGCAAAATTGTTGAAGACATTCTAGCTTATGGAACCGTTCAACGCGGTTGGCTTGGAATTTCAGTTGTAAGCGTTAACAGTGATTTGGCTAAAGCCAATGAGCTTGATGTAAATGAAGGAGCGTTTGTTGCAGGTTTTGCTGATGAAGGTAAAAGCGCTGCAAAAGAAGCGGGGATTAAGGAAGGAGACGTAGTTACCAAAATGGATGAAACTGAGATTAAATCTAGTACTGCTCTGATTGAATATGTTGGCCGCAAACGTCCTGGCGACAAAATCAATGTCACTGTCGATCGCAAAGGAAAAACGCTTACTATTCCTGTGACTCTAAAAAACAAAGAAGGAAAAGTTGGAACGGTGAAAAAAGAAGAGCGTGACGCGATAGCATCGCTTGGTATGGAGCTGAAGGATGTAGATCAAAGAGCGTTGAAACAACTCGACTTAAAAAATGGTGTTGAGGTTGCTTCCCTTAATCACGGCATCGTTGAAAAATATACTGACATGCACAAAGGTTTTATCATCACGCATCTGGACAGTCAGCCTGTAACAACAGCTAAAGAATTGAATCAATTATTGAAAAAGAAAAAATCTGGAGAACAAGTTATTCTTGCGGGTGTTTACCCTGAGTTCCCTAGAGAGTATTTATATGCATTCCGGTTTTAAAAAATTAACAACCAAAGTTTATGAGAAGACTTTTTAAAAAAGGCGAGCGAGTGCGCAGTAAACTCGATGGCAAAGTGATGGAAGTACTCAAGTACATCAAAGGCAAAGTAGTAGAAGTAAGATGGTTTGATCTCAGCGCCAAGGAAATTCGAACCAACAAAATAAATGAAGACAAGCTTTCAAAAGCAGCTTAAGATAAAGCCCCGAGAAATCGGGGTTTTTTATTTGAAAATAATTTTGTTTTCGGCTTTATTTTTGGTTGAATCGGCATTTTTAAAACTAGATGTGATATACCTTTGAGAATTAAACACTGGCTTTTATCAAAAAATTTGAAATACCCGCCTATTATCGCTCTTCTATCACGGGAAGGATAAAAGAATTCCGCAAAGTCAAAGATTTGCGTAAGCAGGATTTCTCACCAACTGTGCTCGATTTCGGGCCCATACAATTTTTTATAGCACGCCACTTTGGATTTTGTTATGGAGTAGAGAATGCAATCGAAATCAGCTATCGCGCTCTTGAAGAGAATCCGAATAGGAATGTTTATCTGCTAAGCCAGATGATTCACAATCAAGAAGTGAATGCAGATCTTCAAAGTCGTGGAATAAAATTTATTGCCGATACAGATGGAACTCAATTCATTCCTTGGGAAAAAATTGGAAAAGAAGATATTGTGATCATTCCTGCCTTCGGAACAACGCTTGAAATCGAAAATCTTTTACTTGACAAGCAAGTGGAAGTTCATAAGTACAACACCACTTGTCCTTTCGTGGAAAAAGTCTGGAACCGCGCTGATAAACTTGGGAAAGAAAACTATACCATTATCATTCACGGAAAGCCGAAACATGAGGAAACGCGTGCTACTTTTTCTCATAGCGCTCACAGCGGTCCGTCTGTCATTGTGAAAGACATGCATGAAGCTGAAGAACTGGCAAAATACATTTCTGGTGATAAATCGGCTTCTAATTTTTATGAAGAGTTTGAAGGAAAGTTTTCAAAAAATTTCAATGTTGAAAAAGATCTGCAACGTGTTGGTGTAGTAAATCAAACAACTATGCTTGCTACGGAGACTCAAGCTATAGCAGATTTTTTCAAACAGACAATGATGAAAAAATATGGCAATGAAGATTTGAAAAATCATTTTGCTGATACGCGCGATACATTGTGCTATGCTACAAATGACAACCAAGATTCATCCTACGAGTTATTAAAAACAGGAGCCGATCTTGCCATTGTTGTAGGTGGATACAACAGCAGCAATACTTCACATATTGTTGAATTGTGTGAGCGCCAATTCCCGACTTATTTTTATCAATTCTGAAAATGAAATTATATCAGCTGAGGAAATCCACCACTTCGATTATCATCGAAAAGAAAAAGAACGACTAAAGATTTTCTGAAGTCATCTGATCCTTTAAAAATTGTTCTTACCAGCGGTGCTTCATGCCCTGACACTTTAGTGGATCGTGTTATGATGAAGATGCTGAGTTATTTTCCGAATGTAAAACCTGTTGAAGAAGTGTTAGCTCCATTTCAATAATCATGCGAGTCCTTACAACTATTTTCGCTTTACTGAGTTTTCTTGCCGCTCAAAGTCAGAGTGTAAATGACACGACCAAAATTCTAGAAGAAGTAGTAGTCAACGCTTATCAGTATAACCGCACCATAAAAGAAACTCCTGTTGCATTAGGTCTCATTTCCGAAAAGGATTTAAATCGTTTCAATAACAATTCCATTGTCTCTGCAATGAACACAATTGCCGGAGTTCGAATGGAAGAGCGCTCACCTGGAAGCTATCGTTTTGCAATTCGTGGAAGCTCACTTCGCTCGCCCTTTGGAGTACGCAACGTGAAATTTTACTGGAATGGGCTTCCTCTTACTGACGGTGGTGGAAATACTTATCTCAATCTTTTAGATTTTGATGCTTTTGGTCGAGCCGAAATTATAAAAGGCCCAGGCACAAGTTTGTATGGAGCTGCCACAGGCGGAGTAGTTTTACTTTCTAGTCCAGTTATCAAACAAAATCAAATTCAAGTTTCTGCTTCTGGAGGAAGTTATGGTCTACAACGATATCAGCTTAGCGGAACATTCGGAGACGACAAGAAAAAAATTTTTGTCAACTATGCTCGTCAGCAATCGGATGGCTATCGACAACAATCTTCATTGAGAAGAGATGCATTTAATCTTCAAGGAAGTTTTTTGTTAAAAGACAAAAGCACAATTCAAACTTCAGTCTTTTATACTGATTTATTTTATCAGACGCCCGGTGGCCTAACTCTTACTCAGTATAATGCAAATCCACAGCAAGCGAGGCCCGCGGCTCCTTCAGGGACACCGAAAGGTGCAACACAGCAGCAAGCCGCTATCTATAATAAAACTGTGTACGGAGCAGTAAATTATGAAAAGCAATGGTCGTCAAATTGGTCTACCCGAGTTGGTGGTTACGGCTCATATACTGACTATACAAACCCTGCCATTCAAAATTATGAACGAAGAACGGAAACTAACTGGGGCGGTCGCACTGACACACGTTATGAATTTGAAAAAAAGATAAAGGGCAAAATTACATTCGGTGCTGAGTATCAATATTTTTATTCCCCGCTTACGGATTATGGAAACTCGCTCGGTGTAAAAGATACCGTGCAAACAAATGATCGCCTAACTTCAACTGCAGCGATTTTATTTTCTCAAGTGGAATTAATTCTTCCGTCACAATTTTATCTTACGGTTGGAGGAAGCGGAAATTTTATTAACTATAGATTCAACAGATTAGCCGGTGCTCCCTTAGGTTTACACACACGAGGTTTTAGCCCGTTAATTTCTCCTCGAGTTGCTTTGTTGAAAAAAATAAATGAATCGCTCTCTATTTTCACTTCGGTTAGCAAAGGTTTTTCAACTCCAACTTGGGCTGAAGTCGTTTCTTCATCCGGCACTTACAACCCGAGTCTTTCACCAGAAGAAGGAATCAATTATGAAGCTGGAGTAAGAGGTAATTTCTTAAAGAATTTCTCATTCGATTTTGTTGGCTACGATTTTGAGTTGTCCAACATCATTGTAAGCGAAAGCAGTGGACAAACTTATATCAATGCGGGCACGTCACAAAAAGGGCTTGAGACTTATCTAGCATGGCAGAAAAATTTTGGTTCAAGGAATTTTTCTGGTTTAAAAATCTGGAGCTCGTTCACATTTACTGATTACAAGTTCACTAGGTACAATTACAACAGCAATGACTTTACAGGAAAAAGGTTGCCAAGTACCGCTCCAAAAATTCTAGTTGGTGGCCTCGATCTCACATTCTTAAAACACTTTTACTACAACCTCACAGTAAATTACGTAGACAAGATTTCAGTAAATGACGCCAACACTTCAATCGCTTCAGATTATTGTTTATTGGGTTCACGCCTTGGATTCAAAAGCTTATTTGACAGAACTTCTCTTGAATTCTTTTTGGGAGTAGATAATGCCCTTGATCAAAAATATAGTTTAGGAAATGATTTGAATGCTTTGGGTGGTCGATACTTTAATGCGGCTGCTCCTAGAAATTTCTATTTCGGTGTGAAAATCATTCCAAGAATCTAGGCCAAAAATTCTTCGACTTTTTTAATTAGGTCAACCGACTTCAGATTGTGGCCTAAGCCTGTTGTAGTTATCAATTCTGAATTTTGCCAGTTTTGATGCGCCTCCAGAGCGTGACGATACGGAGCTTCACGATCTTCTGTGTCATGAATCATAAGACCTTGAATCGAAATCCCTTTTGCAAATTCCTTGATCGAAAAATATTCTGGTCCATGACCTAACTTTTCAACAAAAAAATCTTGAATCAACCTCACTGTCTTATCTGATAACTTCAAAATATTTCTGTAGTACGCAAAAAACTCCTTGGCTTCACCTGGTGCTGCCATCATCACCATCTTAGAAACATCGAGTTTCGGCAAACGATGAGCTGTATAAATCGATGAAAATGCACCAAGAGAATGAGCGAGTATCGCATAAAATTTGGTCTCGGAAGTGAGTTGCTCAATCAATCCACTGTAGTGTGGGACATTAATGTAATCTCCGTCTGAAAGGCCGTGGCCAGGCGCGTCAATTGAATAAATGGAAAATTTATCTTTAGGCAGAAGTGTGACAATACTTTTCCACCAATAGCTGTGACTCTCCCAACCGTGTAAAAGCAACAGTTTTTTTTCACCATTTCCCCAGCGATAGCCTTGAACTTTCTTACCAGCATATTCAATCGAAAATTTTTCCGAAGTATTCAGGAATTCCAAGTGATGAGGTTTTACAGGTCGCCTTCGAGGTCTGCAAAACAAATAAAACCCTACTTCGCCAGCCTTATGAGGAGCAACAACGGCAAGTGTATTCAGATATGTTCGAAAGAAGAAAATCAGCAACTCTTTTTTCATTTCTTATAAATTATTGATCAAATAATGACATGGTACCAATCGGTATCTAAAACTTCAAAAAAAATTAAACTTCAATTTCTACGATCATCTTGTCTAAATGATTGATCACTATGCGAATGTCATCATTGGTGCGCGCCAACTTGCTCATCATGATTGCTCCTTCAAGGCCCGCAATCAAAATCGTTGCGAAATCATTTTTATCAACTGATTTTTTAATTTGCTTGAACTCAATTCCTCGCGTCAAAATATGAACAATTGATTCTTTTAAAGTGACGAGAATACCCAGCGCTTTCTTTCGCAATAGTGGATTACTATCGTCCACTTCAATCGCAGCATTTAAAAGCGGGCATCCGCCTTTGATGGGTGGTTCGGTGATGTACGATTCAAAATAGTGAAGAACTGCCCGAAGCTTATCTCCAGCATTTTTCTCGTTTCTGATGCGTTCGCCCATTTTGGAATACAATGTGGAAGTCAAATGTGCAAGGGCTTGTTCCTCAAGTTTGTCCTTGTTTTTGAAGTGACGATATACAGCTCCTTTTGTTAGGCCAGTGGCATTAGTAATATGACCAATCGATGTAGCTCTGTAGCCATGTGAATTAAAAAGTTCGCCCGCGCGATGCAGAATTTTACCTATCGTTTCCTCGCTATTTCTCATTATGCTAAGATACCGTTCGGTATCTTAATTTCAAAACGCGTTTGAATTAAAAAAGTTTCCTTTTTCTTTGCACCGTGATACATCCTTTCGCGGCTCAATATCAAAATAGTAGACTCTCTGGCTTCCTAAATCAAGCTAGCGGATGAAAATTCTAATTCTTCATCAACATTTCAATACACCTGCCAAAGGAGGTGCAATTCGTTCCTATTATTTAGCGAAAGCTTTAGTTGAACGCGGAATTGAAACCGTGGTGATTACCGGTTGTAACGAAAAGAAATACAAACATGAAAATATAGAAGGGATTCAAGTTCACTTTTTGTCAGTAGCTTACGATAATTCATTTGGCTTTTTTGCTCGCAGCATTTCCTTTGTCGATTATATTTTTAAAAGCGTGAAGCTTGCTAAAAATATGGTTGGCTTTGACAAGTGTTATGCTATGTCTGTTCCGCTAACAATTGGTATTGCAGCTTATCGCCTGAAAACAAAATTGAAACTCCCTTTTATTTTCGAAGTAGGTGATCTCTGGCCCGATGCTCCGATACAAATGGGGTTTGTAAAAAATTCAATGTTTGCTTCCCTACTCTATCGATTAGAGAAATTCATATACAAAGAAGCTGATTCGGTTGTCGCTCTTTCCAGTTCCATTAAAGTTGAAATCGAAAGGAAAATCTCAAACAAGAAAGTTCATGTCATACCCAATTTTTCAGATTGCGAATTCTATCGGCCTGACACCAAAAGCGAGGCGCTTGAAGAAAAATATGGTGTGAAAAATAAATTTGTTGTCTCTTACATTGGCGCCCTAGGTGCAGCCAATGGCCTGGAGTATTTTATTGAATGTGCGAATGTTTCTCGAAAAAAGAATTTGCCCATTCATTTCATTCTCTGCGGAACGGGGGCAATGCTTGAGCGCCTAAAAACATCAGTTGAAAAATTAAAGCTCAATAATATTTCTATCACGGGGCTTGTAAATCGAGATTCTGTAAAAGAAATTATGAACGTAACAGATGCCGCGTTCATTTGTTACAAAAACGTTCCTGTTCTTGAAACTGGATCGCCTAATAAATATTTTGACGCACTTGCTTCTGGCAAATTGATCATTACCAATTTTGGAGGTTGGATTAGAGAAGAAATTGAAGAAACGGGCTGTGGTATATCCCTAGACCCTACGAGCCCTGCTAGTTTCGTTGAGAAAATCCAATCTTTTATTTCCAATAAAGAAAAACTAATGCGATTTCAGCAATCAGCAAGACAATTGGCCGAAGAAAAATACGACCGAAAAAAATTATCCGATTTCTTTGCAAGAATTTTTTGATCTCTTTTGCAAACGATGAAAAAATACTTTTTAAAACTTTATCAGTACAACGCTTGGGCCAACAAGCGCGTTTTGTCTTGCCTGAAACAACAGAACGTTAGTCAGGAAAAAATACTTTCGTTAATGGGACACATCGCTGCCGCTGAAATGCTGTGGCTACATCGAATCAAAAATTTGCCCAAACCGGACGTAAAACTATGGAGTAACTATTCTTTGCAAGAAATAGAAAAGATGCTCATCAAAATTGATCCCGACTGGATTTCCTTCATAGAAACCATTGAGCAATTCGATCGTGAACTGAGCTATAAAAATTATACAGGCGATCAATTCACAAACAATGTCGAGGACATCATGATTCATACAGCCAATCATGCAAGTTATCACCGTGCTCAAGTTGCAATGTTGCTTCGTCAAAATGGATTTGAACCAGTAAACACTGATTTCATTACTTACGACAGAGTTCTTCGAGGACAATTGCCAAATTGATTGTAAATTGTTTATCTCGAACCTAAACCCAATCGTATGAAGAAAATAATTTCAATTTTCGCTATTGTTTTAATTTCTGCGAAAGTTTTTGCCCAAACAGAGCCGACAGTCTGCCACACTTCTTCTACTGAGAAGTTTGCCATGTTTGCCTCCAATAAAAAATTTAACAGTGCTCACCCCGAACCGCTATTTTATGTGCACGTAAGTGACGTTGGGGGAAGAATGATCAAGATTAAAACTGATGGCGTAGAGGCCAATGGATATTTGATAGAAGCTAAGACGAAAACCAACAATTGGATTTTTGTTTTTCAAGAATGGTGGGGACTTAACGACCACATTAAGCGCGAAGCTGAAAATATTTTCAAAGACCTCGGCAATGTGAATGTACTAGCACTCGACATGTATGATGGCAAGGTGGCAACCAATCGTGATGAGGCCGGAAAATACATGGGTGAATTCAAGCAAGATCGTGGCAATGCCATCGTGAAAGGAGCCGTTGCCTATGCTGGCAACAGTGCAAAAATCGGAACGATTGGCTGGTGCTTTGGTGGTGGACAATCAATGCAAGCTGCGCTTACTGCAGGTACTCAAGCTGCAGCATGTGTGATTTATTATGGAATGCCTGAAGAAAATATTGATCGGTTGAAAGGACTGAATTGTGATGTCCTCGACATTTTTGCTACCCAAGATGGATGGATTAACAAAGATGTAACCGCAAAGTTTGAAGCCAATATGAAAACTGCTAGCAAAAATTTAACTGTTAAATCCTACGATGCAGACCACGCTTTTGCGAATCCTAGCAATCCGAAACACAACAAGGAGGCAACAGCTGATGCATATAAAAACTCGATCGCGTTTTTTAAAGCAAGGCTGAAGTAACATTAACAAACACAAATAAAAAGGCGCTGTGGGCGCCTTTTTTATACCGTAATTTCAATTCGGTTTGACTCAGGATCAAGAATTACGCTCTCATAATATCCATCTCCAGTTGTTCGAGGTCCGTCTAGAACCGAGAACCCAGCCTGCCTTAACTCTTGCGTTAATGAATCAACTTTTTCTTTGCTCCCAACAGAAATCGCGAAGTGTATAATCCCTATACTTTGACCCTCGTTCTTATTCGCTGGAGTTTCTGGCTTATGCATCAACTCGATTCGAGCACCACTATCAAAACTTAAAAAATAGGAATGAAAATTTTTGAGCTCGTTCACATATTTTTCGCTAGACTTGGCTTTAAAAAATTTCTCATAGAAGCTACGCTGCTTCTCCAAATCCTTCACCCAAATTGCTATGTGATCTATCTTCATTAGATCTCTGCAACAACCTGATTTCTCAATAAGTCATCAAGCGTATCTCTCTTCCTAATAAGCTGTGCTTTCCTCTTCCAGATGAGAACTTCAGCTGGGCGCAATCGTGAATTATAATTGGAAGCCATTGAATATCCGTAGGCTCCCGCATTCTTCAATACAAGTAAATCGCCCTCTCGGACTTCGTTTAATTTTCTATCCGCTCCAAGTGTATCAGTTTCGCAAATATTCCCAACCACCGTATAAATTTTTTGGTCGCCCGTTGGGTTTGAGATGTTTACAATTTCATGATACGCATCGTACATCATGGGGCGAATGAGATGATTTAGCCCGCTATCAACTCCAACAAAAGTCACTGAAGGCGTTGTCTTGACTACGTTCGCATTTACAAGCAAATAGCCCGACTCACTTACAATGTACTTACCAGGTTCGATCCAAAGCTCAAGTTGACGACCATAGCTTCTACAGAAATCTTTAAAAGCTTTGCCAAGCTTCAGCCCAAGATCATAAATGTTGGTGACGTGATCACCTTCTTTATAAGCCACCTTGAAGCCGCTACCAAAATCTAAAAATCTCAGATTCGGAAAATCGCGTGCAACGCCAAAAAGAATCTCAGCCATCTTCAAATAAATTTCGGTCTCCGTAATTTCAGAGCCAGTGTGAATATGAAGCCCAGCAATATTGATTTTATATTGATCGACTAACTTTTGAATCTCATGAAGTTGAAAAACTGAAATTCCGAATTTCGAATTTTCATGGCCAGTAGAAATCTTATAGTTGCCACCCGCCATAATATGTGGGTTCAAACGCAAGCAACACGGATAATTGCTTCCATATTTTTTTCCAAATTTTTCGAGTACAGAAAGATTGTCAAGATTAATCGCCAGCCCCAATTCCACAGCTTGAACTATTTCGCTAAAGTGAACTCCACTTGGAGTAAACATAATCTCCTCTCCAACAAAACCAGCACCTAACGCTATCTGTGCTTCTTGAATAGAAACTACGTCAATTCCAGAACCATTAGCCTTTAGCAATTTCAAGATCGAAATGTTAGTGAGTGCCTTCGCTGCATATTTCACTTTTACCTGATTTTCAGAAAAAGCATTCTTCAAACTCTGCAATTGTGAAACAATCTTTTCTCCATCATAAATGTAGAGTGGAGTCCCAAATTCCTTGGCCAAAGACTTCAAGTCGATTCCTTGCAGTTCGTATGTTCCGTTCACTAATTCCATGCTAAAAAAATGAAGTCGTAAAGATGAAAATTAATTCGTTGATTTGTTAGTTGAAATTGATTGACCAAGTATGAATCTATTCTTTCGTCAGTACGGTCAGGGTAAACCACTAGTAATTCTTCATGGCCTTTTGGGTTCTTCTGATAATTGGCATACACTAGGCAAGGTATTTTCCGAAAAATTTTCGGTCTTTTTAGTTGATCAGCGTAACCATGGGCAATCACCCCACGCTGATGAAATGAATTACAAGGTTCTTACCGAAGATCTTGAAGAGTTTTTAAAACAAAACAAAATAGAGCGAGCCCATCTTATTGGACATTCCATGGGCGGAAAAACAGTGATGAATTTTGCTATAAAAAATCCAAAAACTGTTGATCAATTAATCGTGGTCGACATTGTTCCCAAATATTATAAAGTTCATCACGATCGTTTGATCGAAGGAATGAAATCAATTCCATTGGATGAAATTAATTCGCGATCTGAAGCTGATGTAATTTTATCAGGCTACGAACCAGATGCATCAGTGCGACAATTTCTATTGAAAAATTTATCGCGAGATGACAATGGAAAATTTACATGGAGACCCAACCTTCACGCCATTGACGAACATTTAGATGAGATCGGAGCCGCTCTGCAATACAAAGGAACATTTGACGGTGAGTCGCTCTTTATCAATGGAAAGAAATCGAATTATTTCCGTGAAGGAGATGACGAATTGATTAAGAAAATATTTCCGCGTGCTCAATTCACCACTCTGGATACAGGACATTGGGTCCAGGCTGAGAACGCTCAAGCTTTCGCTAAAACCGTTTTTGATTTTTTGAAGTGAGTAGCGGAAAACTTTTTCTAGTACCAACCGTCATCGCTGACGGAACTGAAAATAAAACCATTCCTCCAATTATTTTTGAATCAATTAAAACCATCCAGCATTTTTTAGTTGAAGATGTACGAACAGCAAGAAGATATCTGAGTAGTTTGAAAATTTACAGTAGCATTGAAGAATTGAAATTCAATGTGCTCAATAAAGATACTGAAGAAAAAGAACTCAAAGAAATGTTTGAACCCATTTTTTCAGGCAACGACATGGGTATTATCTCAGAATCAGGTTGTCCAGGTGTTGCAGATCCAGGTGCGCTTGCTGTTGACTACGCCCACAAAAAAAATATTCAGGTCGTGCCTCTTGTAGGGCCATCGTCAATTCTACTTGCGCTGATGGCTTCAGGATTGAACGGACAGCAATTTGCATTTCATGGTTATCTGCCCATCGATCCCAAAGAATGTGCACAGAAAATCAAACAGCTTGAAAAAGAATCTGCACAAAAAGATCAAACCCAAATTTTCATTGAAACTCCTTATCGCAATAATCAAGTGTTAAAACACCTGCTTGATTCTCTAAGCAACTCAGTTCGTCTTTGTATTGCTCTAGACCTTACAGGCAAAAAAGAATTTGTGAGAACACAAACAGCAAATGACTGGAAAAAGAATATTCCGAATTTGCCAAAAGAACCATCTGTTTTTTTGTTTTTAGCGTAAAAGCCTACAGACTCAGTAGATTTTAAAATCGACCATGTAAATCGTTAAATAAATACTATTTTTGCCGCTCGAAATTGAAATCAAAATCTTAATAATCAGTTATGCCATATCTATTCACTTCTGAATCCGTTTCTGAGGGCCATCCCGACAAAGTTGCAGATCAAATTTCCGATGCTCTCATCGACTATTTTTTAGCTTACGACCCCAATTCTAAGGTAGCCTGCGAAACTCTTGTTACTACAGGACAGGTAGTATTGGCTGGCGAAGTTAAATCAGAAGCTTATTTGGATGTGCAAGACATTGCCCGCGAGGTGATCAAAAAAATTGGTTACACCAAAAGCGAATACATGTTTGAAGCCAATAGCTGCGGAATTTTTTCAGCTATTCATGAGCAATCATCAGATATCAATCAGGGAGTTGAGCGCAAGAAAAAGGAAGATCAAGGTGCGGGTGATCAAGGTATGATGTTCGGATACGCTACCAATGAAACCGATAGCTATATGCCGCTTCCATTGGAGTTGGCACATTTGCTCCTTCGCGAATTGTCTGTGATTCGCAGAGAAGGAAAAACAATGACTTACCTGCGTCCTGATGCTAAGTCTCAAGTTACAATTGAGTATAGCGATGACAATAAACCACAACGCATCGATGCGATTGTGATCTCTACTCAACATGACGACTTCGATAAAGATGCCGTGATGTTGAAAAAAATAAAAGACGATGTGATCAATATTTTGGTCCCACGTATAATGAAAAAATTACCGAAACGTGTTCAAAAACTTTTTGGCACTGACATCAAATACCATGTTAACCCAACAGGCAAATTCGTAATTGGTGGCCCTCACGGTGATACAGGATTAACAGGAAGAAAAATTATAGTTGATACTTATGGTGGCAAAGGAGCACACGGTGGTGGTGCTTTTTCTGGTAAGGATCCAAGCAAAGTAGACCGTTCAGCTGCTTATGCTACTCGTCACATTGCGAAGAATATGGTTGCTTCTGGAATTTGTGATGAAGTACTTGTTCAAGTTGCTTATGCAATTGGAGTTGCAAAACCAGTAGGCTTGTATGTGAACACCTACGGCACAGCAAAAGTGAAAATGAATGATGGTGAGATCGCTAAGAAAATTGAGAAAGTGTTTGACATGCGTCCCTATTTTATTGAAGAACGTTTCAATCTTCGTACGCCAATTTATTCTGAGACTGCTGCTTATGGACACATGGGCCGTGAATCAAAAATTGTAGAGAAAGTATTCAACAAAGGTCAGAAGAATGAGAAGAAAGTTAAAGTTGAGTTGTTCCCTTGGGAAAAGCTTGATTATGTAGACCAATTGAAGAAAGTTTTCAAAGTTTAAAATCGATCTTAAGGTTGTAAATAAAAAAGCCGACTTGAAGTCGGCTTTTTCTTTTTTATCTTTTTTTAGCTATTTCTTTACAACCAAAGTACTGGCTATAATATCGTGCAAGGCTTGCTTTTTTTCGGTGAAAGCTGCAATAATAAAACCAATGCACATGACCATCCCCGAAATAATTTTACAAACGTTTCTAATCAATGCCTTAGAGAAATCGAGTTTATTTCCTGAAGCGTCCGTTACAATTATTCCAAGTGCGAGCTTACCAACAGTCGCTTGATATTTAGAAGACTCCATCAGTGTATAATACAAAACCCAAATAACTGTTGAAGCTATCATTGCTACTCCAACCAATGCTGCAACTGTTCCTAAAATCGGCAGCAATGTCGATAGATCATCAGAATCAAGGGATTGAGCTTCAGAGGCTACACTAAACCCCATGGCCACCATTATAGGAACAATAATCACAGAACGAACAATTCCGATAATGATTCCATCTATTATTAAAGCAAGGAATCTTTGCCAAAAACCAGCGTAGTTGGTATTCATTATTTAATCCTTCAGAGGTCCAACATATTTGTAGTTGCCAAAAGCAAGCAACGGATATCCCACAATACCAACAAAAAGTAGCAACAGCGTAAAGCCAACTCCTTGCCCAAAAGAAAGTGACAGCCTATGAATCAGAATTATCAAGATGATTAAGTTAACAATTGGAATAAGCAAAAGTACTATCCACCACACAGGTTTGTTAACTATCTCGAGCCAAACAATCAGATTGTAGATAGGGATGATCGCAGCCCATCCAGGCTTGCCTGCCTTTGTGAAAATCTTCCACATACTCACAATGATCAAAACGAGCACCGCAAGGTAAATAAATGCAAAAGCGCCAAGCATGGCCATAAGGCCGCCTCCGCCAGAATAATCCATGTCTTCCATAGTTTAAAGGTTTAGGTTTGGGTAACTTAATTAGGTACTATTCTAAAATTATCAAAAGTTTTAGTCAATACAAATGAATAGGTTTGACAAATTGCTGGCGCAACCCAATACCTATGAATTCTTCGCTTCAGAAACTATTTGAAAAATTGGAAAATCAAAGGCAATCATTGCTAGCATTAGTAAGTGGATTGCCCCCCGAAAAACTGAACGCACATCCCGAAAATAAATGGTCAATCAATCAAATTATTGCCCATTTGATCACCGCTGAACGAATGTCCGTGCAATACCTAAGAAAGAAAATGTTGGGAGTAGAGCAAGCCAAAGACAGCGGAATCTGGGAGGAGTTAAAAATGGTTTTGTTGGTTCTTTCTCAGCGGCTTCCCATCAAATATAAAGCTCCAAAAAAGGTAGTCGAGCTTACGGTTTCAAAAGCAGATCTTTCTCAACTTATCGAAGAGTGGAATGAAGTTCGATCTGAAATGAGAAATATTCTTGAACAAATTGACCATAAACACATCAAGCGAAAAATTTTCAAACACATTCGAGCTGGAATGCTAAATATTCAGCATGCATTGAAATTTTCTCGTGAACATATTATTCATCACACGCCCCAGATCAAAAGATTATTATGAAACATTTGGTGGTCAATATGCTGCTAGTGCTATCCCCGGCTGTAATGTCACAGCAGTTAGATAAACCCAATCCAAAGAAAGATTCAGTTGTTAAGAAGAATTTAAAATACTATTTCCAACCAATATCTATTAAGCACGCTGAGAAAACTAAAAAAATCGATTTTCAAATTGATACTCGTAACTCCTTCGTAAAAGACTTTCCAATAAATGTGTATGGATTGAATTTAGGCTTAGTGCTGCACGAACGCTTCCGCATTGGTGTTGGTTATTATTGGATCAATCAGAATTTTAACGATAAACTTCTTGGTATTTATGCATCAGATACTATTGGGCACGGCCCGAAAAGAAGAATTATTCCAAATGCAAAAGGGCATGTAATCACTACTGTTCATGGAGTGCCTATCCCAGTTTCAAAATTGCAAGATGCTGGCCTCGTCCAAAACAAAGACTATTATGCGGCTTCTCAACAACTAGATCTTTGGTTTGCATCTCTTGGTTTTATGTACACTTTCTATTCCAGCAGATTGATAGAATTCGCCATACCGATTGAGATTGGTTACGGAAATTTTTCTGAAAGACTTTATGATGTTTCTGGGAATAATTTCGGATCGCTTGGTGCCAGCCTAAAACCTGGAACAACTCAAGGAAATTTTATTCCAGGTCAAATTGGTTTTGACATGTTAATTAAACCTCATCGATGGGTTTATTTTGAAGGCTCAATCGGATACCGGCAAACACTGACACAGAACTATACTTCTCAATATCGAGCAACAAGCTTCGATAGCCAGTTTAATGGTGAGTATTATAACATCGGTGTTAAAGTACAGTTAGGCACAATCTTTAAAGAATGGAAGCACAGAAAAAATGGCAAGGGAGGCAAATCTCAAATCACAATTAAGGAGTAAAATTTGAGAATTAATTATAAATAAATTCTGTTGTTATTGGCAAATCTCCTCCGCTAGTAGTAGTTACTATTTTGGCCTGCCGCGTTAATGGTAGTCCTTTGACTGAATACGTATATATAAATACCGTTTCTTGATAATCAGATATGTTATCATTTATATATTCGGTCGTTCTTTTTCTAACAATATTGTTTACATGACGGTCAGGGAACCATCGATTATACAGGCCTCCAGCAAAGAAAACCAATGGATTCTTCTTTGTATCATGTTCGTATTCATTCTTCAAGTACAATTGCTTTAATGTGCCTGTTTGATTAAGTTTATATTTTCTAGTTTCAATCACGTTGCCTAGCTTATCAAAGCTTAACTCAGTAAGAAATAAAATTTGCGTTTGACCAACCAGGTATCTCGTAATAACTGAGATAAGTCCATTTTGATAGAAGTATTCGCACTCAACTTTATTAGAAGCATTCGTAAAAATAATTTTCTTCAACTGTCCATTTTCGTAGATATACCGACTAGTATCAGTGGAGAACGTTGAACCCATACTAATAGAATCAATTTGCGCTACTAACTCATCATCCCTATTTGTGAAATAGTTAATGCTGCCTTTATAAAAAAAACTAGAATTAAATAAGTAATAGGATCTTTCTTGTTGAAGCATCTGGTCATCATAAATAAAAGCTATGCTATCAGTTACTTTTCCGAGGTAAAAATCCTTAATAGCTATGAGCTTAATAAATGATGCAACCTCAAACCCAAAATTCACATAGCCAAAACTTTCGGGATTATCCGTGTCCTTAACAGCAAGAACTTGAGGGGTCACCGTTGCGGTTCCATTTTCCGTAACTGTGAAATCTATCGGAAGGGGGGCGTCTACATATTTCGCTAACTCAGAACCTTCTAACGGAGTTGCGTAAATAATTTTGTTGCTTGCATCCAGAACCAAAAATTTTGTGAGTTTATAATTGCCAACATTCAGTTGTAGGTTTTCGCTCAAATAGCCTTGACCAAAACTGAAGAGCGGAAGCTTTTTGTTTTCATAAACCACTTTACTCTGGCTGTCATTGATTGATATTAAAACGTATGCCGGAAGCTGACTCTCAGACATCTTATCTCCATTCCTTGCCTGCTGTGAAAATGAAAATGAAATATTTCTTGTCGCTGCGATCTTAGTTTCTTCGTGAGAGCAACTTGTTATTATAGCCATGAATAAGGCAAAGAGAATAGTAAACGGCTTCATTAGGATTAGTTATTAGAATATTTAGCAGAAAAAATGGCAAGGCTGGTAAGTCTCAAATCACTATTAAGGAATAATGAAATGGATTTAACTTTTGTCTGATTTCAATAAAATTCATATTGATATTTTCTAACTGTGCCGTCAGGAAAAGTTGAATAATCCGAACAATTGTTCAAATTATTGGTATGAAAGAACTCCTGCTCAATTAGACCTTGATTGTTAAAAGCGTATTCTATTTGGTTTTGGTTGCATTGATTTTCAGTCATTTGTTCAACCCCTGATAAAACCATGTAGGAATACCAAGTAAATCCGAAGCTTACGATGTTACCCAACTGAATTGGAAACTCATCAGTGCCTAAGGTAAAAGTCGAGGTCGTTGACAAATCAAATGAGTTGGGGTAAACTCTTCTTTTTAGGTCAAAAGTGTACGTCTTGGTCTGCTGTTTCTTTTTCACATTTGACGTAAATAGATACGTTTCTAGAGTCAACTTGCCAACAGCATTATCATAGTTATATTCAACACGGTAAGATGGTGATTGTGAACCAGCCGCTGTCGAAATAATTGCGTATCCAGGAATTGTATCAGCGCCAGTATAGAAAAATGTGGTTTGCTTGTCCCAGTTATAACCTTGATCATTAAGTATTTTAGCTAATCTTCCTTTATCATCATATTGAAATTCACGAGTTGTCTTTTCATTTGAATTGGATACGTATATATGCTTGGAAATTCTACCTTTAACATCATATAAAAATAAATCACGACTTGTGCTGTCGCATGAATTCCAATTTGGATAGCAATAGTATTCATCAATTTCTATTAGCCGATTGTTTTCGTATTTGTATTCAATACTATATTTTAAACTCGTAGCCCCTTGTTTTTCTTCTAAAAGAATCTTTTTTATCAGGCCGTGGTTTGCATTCACTATCTCAAACCCAAAATTCACATAGCCAAAACTTTCGGGATTATCAGTGTCTTCAACAGCAAGAACTTGTGGGGTCACCGTTGCGGTTCCATTTTCCGTAACTGTGAAATCCATAGGAAGGGGGTCGTCAACATATTTCGTTAACTCAGAACCTTCTAACGGAGTTGCATAAATAATTTTGTCATTTGAATCAAGAACCAAGAATTTTGTGAGTTTGTAATTTCCAACCTTCAGTTGTAGGTCCTCACTCACATACCCTTGTCCAAAACTTAAGAGCGGAAGTTTTTTGTTTTCACAAACCACTTTACTCTGGTTGTCATTGATTGATATTAAAACGTATGCCGGAAGTTGACCCTCAGACATCTTATCTCCTTTCCTTGCCTGCTGTGAAAATGAAAATGAAATATTTCTTGTCGCCGCGATCTTAGTTTCTTCGTGAGAGCAACTTGTTATTATAGCAATGAATAAGGCAAGGAGAATAGTAAACGGCTTCATGAAGATTAGTTATTAGATATTTAGCTGAAATGGCAAGAAATAAATCTCAAATCACTATCAAAGGATGACTTCAGAAACAAATGAATCTTGTTTGTCTCATTCCTCATAATGACCTTAATAGATAAATCTTCTTCTCTCGATAACACCATTCGATTCGGTTTTTGTTGATTCTGAAAGTTGTCCCAAAGCAGTGTAAACATTTTTGTAAGTTGCCTTGTAACCAAGGCCTTGATCAGGTCGCGTTGTGCTAACTAGGCTACGTTTAAATTCTGAATCAGGAAAGAAAGGATTAAATTCTGCTAACGGGTTTGGCTTTTCATCGTAGCTATAAAAAAACTGACTAACCAGGCTTCCATTAATGTCATATCTAGTTTCCTTAAGAATATTTCCAGCTAGGTCAGTTAAATAGTCTCTTTTTACTGATTCATTAAGGCTATCACTGTGGTAGCGTGTTTCAGTAACTATATAACCATCGGTTTTATAGGAATAGAGAGCTTCAGATAATAGAAATACCTTGTTAAGGTTATAAACCTTAATTGAGGATACTCTATCTACAAAATCATAGTGAACTTCGCGAATTCCAAGAATCGAGTTGTCAATTAGCGACCGACTTGTTTCTACTGTTAAGGCTTGTTCTGGAAAATATTCTATTCTCTCAAGGGCTTTGAGCTGCCAATCAATTGTCTCCCCAAAGCTTTTGTATATAAATAATTCGGCTAGCCTTTCCTCATTATTATATTTAAAGACATACATAACCCTAGGAAGAAAGCAATTACAATCAGCACTGAACTTATCAAAATACATAGTGTCAAGTTTATACTCATTGTTGACCTGAACTATTTCAAACCCAAAATTTACATAACCAAAACTTTCAGGTTTATCAGTGCTCTCAACAGCAAGTACCTGGGGAGTAACGGTTGCTGTACCACCTACAACCGTAAAATTTATAGGAAGTGGGTCGTCAACATATTTTGCCAACTCCGAACCTTCCAACGGAGTTGCATAAATAATTTTGTCGTTTACATCCAGGACCAAAAATTTTGTGAGTTTATAATTGCCGACATTCAGTTGTAGGGTTTCGCTCAAATAGCCTTGCCCAAAACTGAAAAGTGTGAGTTTTTTGTTCTCGTAAACAACTTTGCCCTGACTATCATTAATCGATATTAAAACTGCTGCTGGAACGACCCCGACAGTTTCTCTTCCACCCTGCCTTGGCTTACTTGAAAGTGAAAAGGAAATAGAGCCATCTTTGGTTATCTTAACATCATCATGTGAACAGCCTATGACCATGATGATCACTATGAGAAATAACAGTAATTGTTTCATATAGAAATCTTTTAGTGAAAAGCGAATCTAGAAAGATCACAAGCTTGAATTAAGGTTTAGTTAGAAATCGGAAAATCTACTTATTAAGCTGTGCTTCACAGGAAGTATTCGGTTAGGATTAAGTACCCTACTTTTTTTGCTTTTATGTAACTTTATCAATCACGACCTTTGCATATGAAAATAATTTTGACTTGGTGCTTTACTTTCATTTCCCTACTCAATTTTGCTCAAAGCAAACTTCAATCACCATCTGAGTTTCTTGGTTATGAGTTGGGAGATCGGTTCACTTTTCATTATCGGATGGTTGAATACTTCAAACACATCGCTGAAGTTGCACCTACACAAGTTCGCCTTCAGCAATATGGAGAAACGTATGAACACCGGCCATTGATTTATGCCATCATTTCTTCGTCTGACAATCTCAAAAACATTGAAGCCATCCGCTTAGACAATTTGAAAAGAACAGGAATGTTGGATGGAACTCCTACCACAAAAAATGCAATAGTCTGGCTGAGCTACAATGTTCATGGCAATGAAGCCAACTCCATGGAAGCATCCATGAAGACCATTTATGAATTGGTTAATCCCCAAAACGCTAAGACCAAAGAGTGGCTGAAAAATACTGTTGTAATCATTGATCCGTGTATCAATCCGGATGGTCGCGATCGTTACGCCAATTTTTATAATCAGGTTGGTGGCAATCCTCCAAATGGAGATCCACAAGCTCGCGAGCATCGAGAAGGGTGGCCAAGCGGCAGAGCTAATCACTACTTATTTGATTTGAATCGTGATTGGGCTTGGATCACTCAAACTGAATCTCAAGCCAGAATTAAAGTTTATAATCAATGGATGCCTCATGTCCATGTTGATTTTCATGAACAAGGATACAACTCACCTTATTATTTCGCCCCTGCTGCGGAGCCTTTTCATGAAGTAATAAGCAGCTGGCAACGTGAGTTTCAAACGACCATCGGAAAGAACAACGCAAAATATTTTGACGAACAAGGCTGGCTTTATTTTACGAAAGAACGATTTGACTTATTCTACCCTAGTTATGGAGACACATATCCTGTTTATAACGGTGCAATCGGAATGA
The DNA here is from genome assembly GCA_049840975.1 of Cyclobacteriaceae bacterium. Classification (GTDB taxonomy): domain Bacteria; phylum Bacteroidota; class Bacteroidia; order Cytophagales; family Cyclobacteriaceae; genus ELB16-189. The sequence continues at coordinate 45,728 of JASGIR010000069.1, forward strand.
CTTATGAACAAGGCGGTGGCGGTGCTGGCGTGACTATCATCACTGCGGAAGGAGATCCACTTACATTAAAAGATCGCCTAACTCATCATTTTACAACTGGGATGAGTACGATTGAAATCTCTTCGATGAATGCATCAAAGCTGAATGATGAATTTGAAAAATTCTTCAAGGAGAATTCTACGAATCCATCTTCACTATATAAAAGTTATGTTATCAAGTCTGAAAACAATCCAGATAAAATCAAAAAAATTACAGACTGGATGACCGCTCAAAACATTCAATTTGGCCACGCGTCTGTTGGCAAGGCTACCCGAGGTTTCGATTTCTCAACGCAAACAACCAATAATTTTAATTTAACAACGGAAGACATTGTATTTAATGTCTATCAACCGAAAGGCAGGTTTATAACTACAATCTTTGAACCTCAAAGCAAACTTTCAGATTCGCTCACTTACGACATCACTGCTTGGAATCTATTTTATAGTTATGGACTTAAAGGATTTGCTCTCACGGAAAAAATCTTTGTTACAAAAAGCTATCAAGCTAAACCTGTTACTACCGATAACCTCCCATCAAAGCCTTACGCCTATATTTTTAAATATCAAAGTCTGAATGATGTAGAGCTTTTGGCGGCCTTGTTGAAGAAGGGAATGAAAGTTCGCTCATCTAAAAAACATTTTACACTGGGCAACCAAGAGTTTGAACCAGGCACGCTAATCATTACCCGAAGAAACAATGAGTCAATACTGGATTTCGATAATTCAATTCAAACTATCGCTAAAAATTTAAATCGAAAAATATTTGCTGCCGCTACGGGTTTTGTCGACAAAGGTTTTGACTTCGGATCAGGTGATGTGAATTATTTGAAAATGCCCAAAGTTGCTCTGCTCGCTGGCGATCAAACTTCTTCACTGGGTTATGGCGAAGTCTGGCACTTTTTTGAACAGCAAATTCATTTCCAAGTCACCTCGATACATACTAATTATTTTAAAAACATAGATCTCTGGAAATACAACGTGCTTATTGTGCCCGATGGTAATTACAGATTATTTGATGAAGCGCTACTTTCATCGATTGATCGTTGGGTTAGTGATGGAGGTCGTCTTGTTTTGATTGGAAATGCTACATCATCCTTTGCCGACAAAAAAGGGTTTTCTTTAAAAGAATTCGTTGACGATGACGCCAAGAAAAAATCGGAAAAAGAAGACAAGGAATTGAAAGACAAAGAAGGTCCAATAAAATATGCCGATGCTGAAAGGAAAGAATTAAGCAACACGATTTCAGGTGCGATATATAAGGTAACATTAGACAAAAGCCATCCACTCGCTTTTGGCTTGGATGATTTTTATTATTCTCTACGCACAGGAGAACTTCACTATTCCTATCTGGAACATGGATGGAATGTTGGAACACTTAAGGGCAAACAGAAGCCTTTAATTGGTTTTGCTGGAAATAAGATTAACAAAAAACTAGAAAATACCTTGGTTTTTGGAGTTGAAGATAAAGGCAAAGGTCAGGTCGTTTATTTTATTGACAATCCAATGTTCCGTTGCTTTTGGGAAAACGGAAAATTGCTTTTTGCAAATTCCGTCTTTATGGTAGGTCAATAATTAGCTGAACAGACTGTTCAATTCTAAATCTATTTTACTAACGATAGAAGAAAAGTCTTCAATGTTTTTTACGAAGTCAATCTCATTCATTTCAATGACAAGCAACTTGCCATGCTCATATTCGCCAATCCATTTTTCGTAGTGCTCATTTAAATTCTTCAAGTATTCCAACTTGATGTTGTATTCAAAATCGCGGTTACGAACCTGAATCTGCTGAACAAGTTTGGGAATATCAGCTTTCAAATAAATCAATAAATCAGGAGGCTGAACAAAATTGATCATCGAATGAAAAAGATCAAGGTAGCTTTGGTAATCTCGATCATTGATAAAACCGCTGCGATGTAAATTAGCTGCAAAGATGTACGCGTCTTCGTAAATCGTTCTGTCTTGAATGATTGTCTTTTCGCTTTCGCGAATATTACGCACTTGGTTAAACCGGCTATTCAAAAAATAAATCTGAAGGTGAAATGCCCAGCGCGTCATGTCTTCATAAAAATCACGCAGATAAGGATTGTGGTCAACAGACTCATACAATGGAATCCATCCATAATGCTTGGAAAGGCGTTCAGCCAAGGTCGTTTTACCCGAGCCAATATTTCCAGAAACCGCTATGTGCTTGAGCTTTTTCACTAAAAAAATTCTCTGCCAAAGTTGAAACAATTCTTCGACTATCGATGTATTTATCTCAAAAACAATTCCACAAACAGTTAATAATTTTGTTGAAGTTTTAAAGTCTGATCTTCCTAAAAATTTCCCGATTATGCGTGTTGACAATCGTTTTTTTGCATGCAGACTCTAGAGCGAAAGAAAATAATTAATAGCTACCCAAATATTTTCGTAAAAACCACTCAGCACTAATCAGTAATAACAAAATTAAAAAGAGCCATTTCAGATGAATCAATGGATTCATTGAGTCTTCAGAGTGAATAAGAGCTTTGGCTTCGGTCTTCTTAAAATCAGAAATGAGTTTACTCGCTTCGTCCGCTCGGTAAAAACTTCCACCAGAGTTTTGAGAAAGTTTTCGAAGAAGACCAAAATCAGCTACTAAATTCTGAGGTTCGATGTTTTGCTGTATCACCAGAAATTGCCCAGATACAGTTTCGCTTTTTCCTCCAATTTCGGTTGAAGCTGAATATACATAGTTACCCGCTTTTAATCCACCAATCTGGTAACGCTCGCCTCCTGGACTTAAAATGTAATTGTACTTAGAAACTTTCCTTTGATCGTCTCTCAATTCAATCTCAATTTTATTTCCGTAAATTTTTTCAAACAAATCATTGTAGACCTGTCCTTCGAAAATGGCTGGAGCTGCATCTGTGAACTCACTTGTAAGCGGGGAAAATCTAAACTTTCGTTTGTCTTCAAGTGTGCTCAAATACTGAATCAGTTTGGAGAATGTACCATCAAAAAATTCCGATTTCTCTGTCAAAGCAAATTCTTCCAAACGCCATTGCCACAATCCTTCGCCAATAAAAGCTGCGGTTTTGTGATTGTTGTCTTCCCACGTAAGTAGCATCGGCCGATCTGTTGATACGCTTCCAATTCTTTGGTTCAACAAAATCTTGGCTTGAGGCGGATAGGTAAATTTTCCAAAAGGAACTTGTACCGGTGGAAATTTTGAAAAAGCTGAATTGCTATTATCCAAGAAATCAAAATCGTGAAACGATGTATTTACTATTGGTGTAACTTCATCTTTCTGAAGATTGTTTTCAAAATTCAGAGGAACACCATTGGTTGTCATCAATCGCAAATTTGTCCGGCCTCCAACAATTAATAAAACGGATGACTTGCCTTTGCTTAATGAAGAATATAGAGATGCTGTCTTCATCTCTGAATCAAATGGCTGATGAAAAATAACAAGCTCAGTTTGATTCGGTTGTAAAAGCTTAGGATCTGTTTTTGTTACACCTGGAATATGAACTATCAATTCATAATTTGGATTTTTCTCCACAACGGCTTTCAACGCTTTGATGTCAGGATGAGGTGCTGGGGCTATCAACAGAATTTTTTTCTTCCCCTCAACAACATCTACGAAAACTCGCGAGAAATTATTGTTGATATTTCTTTCAACAGCTGAAGGTTCAATCCTTACTTCTAGATTCTGAATTCCTTTTTCATTTGCTTCAAGGAAAAAATCAAATTCTAAAAAAGTCTTATTGCTTGTGTTCTTATTTTGAGCTCCTGCAATTTTCCCATTTTTATAAACCACCACTTTCACATCATGATTGGGGAGCCTTTGTATGGCCACTTCAGCTCTGACTGGGAAGCGATTACCTTGATAGGCAATTTTATTGAAGGCTACATTTTTTAAAATCAAATCAGGATGCTCAATTGAATCGCCAAGTCCAACAGTTTGGATGGGCAATCTCCAATTATTGTACAAAGGAGAAGCGCCTGAATTATAAATTCCATCCGAAAATAAAATGATACTCGTCAGATTTTTTCCTTCGCTATTAGCAAGAACTGATTTTAGTGCTCCGCTCAAATCCGAAGATCGACTTTCAAATTTTATTTCTTGAAAATCTTCAGCATTCAGGTTCTGCTTAGTTACAACATAACCCAATTGCTGAAGTTGCTCGGTTGTTTCAACTAATTGATTTTGCAGTTTTACTGAATCAACAACGCCTTTCAATGAAGTAGAATTATCTACCAGCAGAACTATTTGAGGTTTTTCAAAAATCTGATTTGTCAGTTTTATGATTGGTCCCATTAACAAAAAGGCGAGAAATGAAACCACAATTGCGCGCAAAGCAAATAACCATCGGTTGAAGTTCCTGCTCCACGACTGATGCTTACTATAAAGCAACCACGCATATCCTAACCCGAGTGCAATGCACAGTAAAATAAACGCGGGATGAGATTCAAAAATTAAACGCTGCATGATTAGCAAAAATAGCCTAAAAAATGAACGAACGATGGAAATGAATGATATGGATTCAATTTTTTATGAACGGAAAATTGAACTCAAAATTCTTTAAAAATTTCTGTCCTGTTGTTTAACTTGTTCAAATAAACAGACCCTATGAGTGATGACAAAAATGATGGGAAACAGATGCCCATCAAGTATAAATTTCGAGATATCAAAATACATTCGTCCGATGAGTGGATGGCTGACGCCACTAAAAAATACCGTAAAGTGTATGACCGCTACGAGACTTCATTTATACGTGTAGAGTTTTCTTTTTTCAATAAACTCTTCGATGAAGAAGAGTGGGGCGTATCTGTCCGACTGAAATGCTTTCATCTTAATGGAAGTCAGAAAAATGAACTTTGTAGCCAAGAGCAAAAGCGAAGAATATTAAAAGATGAAAACATCGTTTACTTCCGTGATTCCTGGGGCAACGCGACATTAGGTGCGTATTGGTTCAAGGGTGAATATTCATGGGAAGCTTACATTGATGACGTTAAGGTTGGTGAATCAAAATTTTACATTGAAGATGTAGGCCAACCAAAACCTGGAGAAAATCTCTTCTTTGATATTTTGTCAATAAAGGTCTTTGAAGGCGATGGACAAGCACACTTACTCCCACAGAAAAAATATTTAAAACTGTTTAGTCAAAAAGACACACGCTACGTCTGGGCAGAATTTTCATTTAAAAATAAATCGCCAAAAGACTATTACGCTGAGATTTTCTTCAACTTCTACGACAAGGCTGGTCAATTGAAAGGAAGTAATGCTTATCTAACACACATCGTATCTAATACCGCTGATCAAGTTTACACCATATTTCCCGGCTGGGGTGGAGATGCACCCGGCCGCTGGAAGAGCGATTCATACACTCTTGAAGTTGTTTTCCTTGATAACTTGATTGCCACAATTCCATTTCAAGTAGGCGATCATTTTGAGGAAGGAAATGTCGCTGTACTCATAGACACAAACTCAGCGTTGCCAGCTACAGGAACCACGGCAAGCCAAGCTCCTCAAACTAAAACTTCGGATGATCTTTTATTTGAAAGTATGGCTGAACTAAATTCTCTTACCGGTTTAGATAACATCAAAACTGAAGTAAGCGAAATGGTGAAGCTGGTACGTTTCTATCAGGAAACAGGAAAAGACGTTCTCAATAAATTTTCTTTACACACGGTGTTTACTGGAAATCCAGGCACTGGAAAAACAACTGTTGCCCGCATCCTTTCAAAAATTTACAAAGGCCTTGGCATTTTGGAACGAGGTCATCTGATTGAAGTTGATCGTGAAGGTTTAGTAGCGGGTTATGTTGGCCAGACAGCTATTAAGACGGGAGACAAAATCAACGAAGCGATGGGCGGAATTCTTTTTATAGATGAAGCATACTCACTTGCGACAGGTAAGGGATCTCAGTACGATTTTGGTGGAGAAGCCATTCAAATCATTTTGAAAAGAATGGAAGACTTGCGTGGAAAATTTGGTGTGATTGTGGCTGGTTATACTGAAAACATGAGCGAGTTCATCGACTCAAACCCAGGGTTAAAATCTCGATTTGATAAATACTTTCAATTTGAAGATTACTCTGCCGATGAAATGTTCGTCATTGCAATGTCTCTCTTTCAGAAAGAAGGTGTAAAACCAGATGAAGCATCGACAGCTCATTTGAAAAACTATTTCAAATTTCTTTTTGATCAACGCGACCAGCATTTCGGAAATGCACGCTCCGTTCGCCAAGTTGTTGGAGAAGCAGTAAAAAATCAAAACCTTCGATTGGCCTCGATGAAAAAGGAAGAACGAACGAAAGAATTAATGGAAACAGTTTTTCTTGACGATGTGAAAGAATTTGAGATCAAAGAAATTTCTCGGAAGTCAAAATTGGGATTTCAACAAGGAGAGAAATAATTAATAGCTAAATCTCCATTTGGTTTTAAAATCTTTCTGTAGTTCTTGATTAGTGAGCAGTGCTCGGAGAATTTCTATTGGCATTGGTCCACTTTGCAAAATAATGTCATGAAAGTCTTTTTCTTTCATTTTTCCCGAACCAACTAATTCCGTGCGCATAGCATAGAATTCTTTTGCCCCAATCATATAAGCTAATTGGTAAAGTGGGCCGTAACCGCCAGTGAAAGATCTGCGAACTTCTGCAGCCGCATTGGCTCGCTCATGCCCGACTTTGTCAACTAAAAAATCTATGCATTGTTGTGGCGTCCATTTTCCCATGTGGTAACTCAACGAAAAAATTATTCGTGCGCAGCGATGCATTCTCCAAAACAACATTCCTACCCTATTCTCTGACGACTTCTGAAAATTCTTTTCCCACAAAATCATTTCCCAATAAAGTGCCCAGCCTTCTGTCCAAAAAGGTGAGTAGAAAAGCTGGCGATGTGCGTTATAACGATCCGTCATGAATCCTTGCAAATGATGACCCGGAATCAATTCATGAAAAACTGTTGCTCTTGCAAAATGTTTGTTGTTGCCGCGAAGGCTCATCATCTTATCTTCATTTGACATGGAGTTTGTTGGGAAAGCTATTTGAATCTCTTCACCTCCTAAAAAAAATGGGCTGTAACGTTGGCGTTCCGCACTGAGCATGGTCATTCTCCAAGTTTCTTTAGCTAGTGATGGAACCGTAACCAAATCATTTTTTTCAACGTAATCGATCGCTTCGTTCGCCAAAAAATTGATCAATTCAGGCTGCTTACCTGGCTCCACATAATCGTTCTTTACTTTCTCGAGTGCACCCTTCCAATTATTTCCAAAGCCCATTTCTTGTGAGGCTTTAAGCATTTCTTTTTCACACCAAGTGAATTCTTTGTTAGCAACGTCAATCAATTCCTCCGGTGAATAAGAAATAAACTCGTACTCTAAATTTTTGATGATTTCATCACGACCAATTGGGTTCCCAAAAATTCCGCTGCCGTCATCTTTGGATACATCCACGCTTTTCCAGCTTTTTAGAAATTTAACATATCGACTTAAAGCAGAATCTAAGTCGGCATATGGTGCTTTCGTCCACCAACTGAATTGGGAATCATAGTCGTTATAGAATGAAAACAATTCATCTACAGCGCTTTTCAAACCTTGCGCTGCGTTAACAGCTTTTTTAGAAAGGCGTTCTGAAAATTTTGGTTGTTTTTCTAAATCTTTTTGTGCGGACTCTACTTCCTTTTTCAAATCAGAAAATAATTTAGCTGTTTGTTGTCCATCAAATTGAGTTCCCTTTCTTCTTTGCTGAACAATCGAAACTATCTTTCCAGAAAAAGGAACAGCTTGCTTGATTTGATTAAACTCATTTTGATGAAGCTGAAGTGCGTGTTGATCTTTTTCGATCTCGGTTCTCAATAAAATAAAATCAATCTTTCCAGCCTGACTAAATTTCTCAAAAGAAAAGCCATTTAGTTTTGACAACCAATCGGCATAAAATTGGTTGAAGCGATTATAGTATTCATCAGATTCACGAATAGAATATTTTCTTGACAAACTTCCTGCATCAGATTGGTACTGATCAATGGCATCACGCATTTCGCTCATTCCCGTTTGCGCAAAGCCAAACGAAACGTTTGCGCAAAGCAGCGCTATCAAGAAAATTTTTCCCATCACTTTATTTGCTGAAGTGTTTGTAAAAAGTAATAATGGTTTCAATCCCCATCAGGAAATTCTTAATACCATAATGTTCATTGGGTGAGTGAATGGCATCGCTATCCAATCCAAACCCCATCAGCACAGTATCTAAACCGAGTTCTTTTTTAAAGAGCGAAACGATTGGAATACTACCTCCATCACGCGTTGGGATCGGAGCTTTTCCCAAACTTCAACAAAAGCATCACTTGCTGCTTTAAATGCTTTTGAGTCTGTTGGGGTAACGGCAGGTTGCCCACCGTGATGAGGCGTCACTTTTACTTTCACCGATTTTGGTGCAATCGACAAAAAATGTTTTGTAAACAGTTCCGTCATCTCCTGACTATCTTGATTCGGAACTAATCTCATGGAAATTTTAGCGGAAGCTTTTGAAGGCAAAACAGTTTTTGCTCCTTCACCTGTATAGCCTCCCCAAATTCCATTCACATCAAGCGTTGGGCGAATTCCAGTTCGTTCAATAGTTGAATATCCTACTTCACCACGCACATCATCAATATTTAGATCTTTCTTGTATTCATTTAAATCGAACGGAGCTTCATTCAATTTTTTTCTTTCACCATCGCTCAGCGAAACAACCTTATCGTAAAATCCTGGAATCGTTACTTTACCATTTCCATCATGAAGGGATGAAATCGTCTGAGAAAGAACATTTATTGGATTAGCGACAGCTCCGCCATAAACCCCAGAATGCAAATCGCGGTTAGGGCCAGTCACTTCTACTTCGAGATAACTTAATCCGCGGAGTCCCACCGTAATCGATGGATGCTCAGAGAAATCATGGCTGTGTCGGAAATCAAAATAACATCCGCTTTGAGTTTATTTTTGTTCTCTTTCACGAATGTTCCCAGATTGTCGGAACCAACTTCTTCTTCACCTTCAATCATGAATTTGATATTGCAGGAAAGTTGATTGAGTTTTGTCATTGCTTCAAATGCTTTGACGTGCATGTACATCTGACCTTTGTCATCGCAAGAACCGCGCGCAAAAATTTTTCCGTCTTTTATAACAGGTTCGAATGGAGGTGAAGTCCATAAGTTGAGCGGATCGGGCGGCTGCACATCGTAGTGACCATAAACTAAAACTGTCGGCAGCGATTTATTAATTGTTTTCTCTCCGTAAACAATCGGATGACCTTTTGTTTCACAAAGCTCGACAACATCAGCTCCTGCATCTTTTAATTTTTTGACAATGTATTCAGCAGCCTTGCGAACATCACCTTTGTGACGACTATCCGCACTCACAGATGGCATGCGCAATAAGTCGAACAACTCGTCAAGAAAGCGCTGTTGATTGGATTGGATATATTCTTTTATCATATTCTTAATAAGTCAAACCAGTTATTCAAAAAAATTTCATTTTTGTCGGAAAATCCTTACAAAATATTTTTATAGTCTCTGGCTCCGTGTAAAATTCTAAAAACAAAAACGATGTTCTTTTTCACTTGATAAAAAATCAAGTATGGGTCAATCAAAAGCACTCGATACTGTAATAATTTTAGTCTATGATCTCTTGCCATTCTACCAATCAAAGGATTCTCACTAAGACGGATAAAAGCACTTTCAAATTTCTCTGTCATTTTTTCTGCCGCCAAAGGCTGATCCTCAGCGATGAATTCTATGATTTCTAAAGAAATCCTCTTGAGCTTGAGGGAGAAGCCTGACCTCATGATTTCTTTTCATTGATTTTTTTTCGGGCTTCTTTCAAAACATCTTGATATGATCTTCCCTTTTCTCCTGAATCGAATTGAGCTTGTGCAACTGATAATTTTGCAAACAAATCCAACTTGTCGCGTAGCTTACGATATTCGTGTATTGACAAAACAACTAAATCTCCTTCACCATTTTTTGTAATATAAATGGGTTCGCTGACTTGGTGAGCCAGTTTAGAAATTTCATTGGATTTGTTCCTCAAATCCGATATAGGTTTAATAATTGCCATATATCAAAATTATATCATTATAATGATATAAACTATATAACTCGTTTGCTATTTATACTCTACTGATTTATCATCTTTGAACAACACGGCAAACAAAATCATAAGCACTGTAGCAATAGCTGCTGGAATCAGCCAAATAGTTGACCATAAGTGACCATCGTCTGTTTTGTAGTTACCAACGATCTGTCCGGCTACCCAAAATCCAATGAACATACCAGCGCCATAAGTGGCCAGTGTTATCAATCCTTGTGCGGCAGATTTATATTCTTCGCCCGCACGTTTGTCAGTATAAATTTGCCCCGTCACAAAAAAGAAGTCGTAGCAAATTCCATGGAGGATAATTCCCGAATACAAAAATGAAACTGTGTAGTCAGCAGGATTTCCAAAACCAAAAAGCAAATAGCGAAGGGCCCATGCGCCCATGCCAATGAGTAACATTTTTTTGATTCCGAATCTGCGGAAGAATAGCGGCATCAAAATCATAAACAAAGTCTCTGAAGCTTGCCCTAAAGTCATCTTCGCAGCCGCATTTGATAAGTTAACTTCATTTAGAAATTTGTTCGCTTCCTGATAATAAAACGCAAGTGGAACACAAATAAGCATTGATGAAATGAAGAACACCAAAAAATTCTTGTCTTTGAGAAGGTTCAATGCATCTGTACCAATAATTGCGTTCACATTAATTTTCTTTCCAGCGGAAGCCGGTGGGGTATCAGGTAAGAAGAAACTTAAGATTCCAAGCGCCAATGATGTCGCAGCCGTGAGTTGAAAAGTATTAACCAGTGAATTATTTTTTTCCCATTCGAGCCAACCGATGATCAGGCCTGCTACAATCCAACCTATTGTTCCCCAAACACGTAACGTTGAAAATTCTTTTTCAGGGTTTGTCAACTGACGAAAAGAAACTGAGTTGACTAGCGCCAGTGTTGGCATGTACAGAATCATGTATGAAAGCAAGTACGGATAAAACGATGTAAAATTGGTTTGCTGAGAAATGAAATACATCAAGCCTGCTCCTACCAAATGCAATACACCAAGAATTTTCTGAGCTGAGAAAAAGCGGTCAGCGATCAAGCCAACAATGAATGGGGCAATGATTGCTCCCAAGGATTGTGTGCCATACGCCATTCCATTTTCCGCATCAGTTGCACCCAAGGTTTTTGTCAGGTATGTGCCCATGGTGACAAACCAAGCGCCCCAGATAAAAAACTCGAGGAACATCATGGCAGAAAGTTGAATTCGAAGGAGTGGTTTCATTGATTTGAAATTTTTCCTTGAACGTAGAAAATAATTTTCAATTAGCCAATGAAATCAAATGCCAATGGGTTCTGAAAATAATTCGACTTCCGTCAAATATTTTCAATTACTGATCTTGACATTATACTTTGAGCCGGTAAAGATTTTTTGAGCTTCGGCCGTTTGCATGATTTGAGGCAGTGTTACATTGGAATTTCTCTTGGCATATTCATTAACCATTTGCCAGCCCACCCACGTACCAATCCGGCCAGGGCATTCATTTCCAATTTCAAAAGTTTTGGGGCGTTCATTAATAAATCGCTGCTTCAATTGCTGAGAGGTTGAGAACAACGCTTCATCTTGAATCAACCTCTTCCAAATTACATCCTGATTTACTTTTGCTCCGTCAATTTCTTTTTGCGTGTAGCCGATAAAAATACTGTCAGGCATGCAAGGCAACATATGCTTGGCAAAGTAATACGCCTTTCCGTAAGTAATCATTTCTGCCAGGACGGTTCTGTCTTGTAGATTGATCGAATTAAAACGAGAATCAATTCCATACAATAACAGCGCTGATGGCACAATGAAATTCTTCTCGTATCTGCGCAACATATAATTGTGCATATAAGGACGATACCTTGCGTTCTTTCCTAAGAAATAATCCAGACCGATTATTATCAGCGAATCACTTACGAACAAATCGCTTTCAAGTCCTGTGATAACCGTTTCAACTCGCGGTGCTTTAAAATCCGGATAATAATATTTGATGTTGGCGAATGCCTGACGGAATTCTTCCTTGAGTGAGTTATCATCTCCAAAAACTTTCTTTGTTTCCGTTAAAAGTGTATCGAAAGAACGATGTGTAAATCGCTCGAAAAGTTGGTTTACAAAAATAGAATCGCTGGGGTAATTCCTTCTTCCAAAAAAAACATCACGCAATGCAACATGACGTGAAAAGAAATCAACTAATTGCTGTTTTGTTTGAATCTTGGTGATGGAATCCTCTAAAGATGTAAAATCAATATTAACGTTAATGTCGGGTGAGATCACACAACTTTCTTCAGAAGGCGAACAAGAGTATAAAACCGAAATTGTTAGAATCAGAAGGAGTATTCTTCGAGCCATAAATTCAAAAATGATAACGCTGGTTAACCTTGTTATTGATATTCAAAAATTCCTATTGAACTTTTGATGGTGACTTTCTTTGTGGATGCAGCCTCAACACGTCCAATTATTTTTGCATCTATTCCAAATTTTTTGGAAATCGGAAATCACTTGTTGAGCTAAACTTTCGTTCAAATAAATTTCCATCCGATGCCCCATATTGAACACTTTGTACATTTCCATCCAATCAGTGTTGCTACAATCATGGATGATGTTAAACAACGGAGGCACATCAAATAAATTATCCTTGATCACGTGAAGCTGATCAATGAAGTGAAGCACTTTTGTTTGTGCTCCTCCACTGCAATGCACAAGCCCATGGATTTGATGACGCATCTCTCTTAGAACTTCGGTCAAAACAGGTGCATATGTGCGTGTTGGAGAAAGTACGAGTTTGCCAATGTTTACAGGAACTCCAGAGATAGTATCCGTTACTTTATATTTTCCAGAGTAGACTAAATTACTTGAGACTTCTCCATCGTATGACTCTGGATATTTCGTTGCATACTCTTTATGAAAAACATCGTGACGCGCTGAAGTAAGTCCATTGCTGCCCATTCCACCGTTATATTCTTTTTCATAAGTGGATTGACCAAATGAAGCTAAGCCAACAACAACATCACCCGCTTTAATATTTTTGTTGTCAACTACATCAGCACGTTTCATTCTTGCTGTGACTGTACTATCAACAATTATCGTTCTCACCAAATCGCCAACATCTGCTGTTTCTCCTCCTGTGCTTCTGATCTCCAAACCATTATTGCGCAGCATTTCCAAAACTTCTTCTGTTCCATCAATGATTTCAGAAATAATTTCTCCAGGAATTCTATTTTTATTTCTACCAATAGTTGATGAAAGGGCAATTGGTCCCGTTGCTCCAACACAAAGAAGATCGTCTACATTCATGATGATAGCGTCTTGCGCAATACCACGCCAAATTTTTTTATCACCAGTTTCCTTCCAATAAATATAGGCGAGTGATGATTTTGTTCCAGCGCCATCAGCATGCATGATGGTACAGTAATCTTTGTCGTTTGCTAAAAGGTCAGGAACGATTTTACAAAATGCCCTCGGGAAAAGTCCCTTGTCAAGATTTTTGATGGCTTGGTGAACATCCTCTTTGCTTGCGGAAACTCCGCGTTGCGTATAGCGATCTGTCGACAATTGGTATTACTTTAATTTAACTGGGATGAATAAATAGCCAGGTGTTGCAAAAGGATTGTATTGATAGCCACTAGGGCTATAGTACATTGGATTTTGGCTTCCATATGCTCCACGTCTATAACCACTGTTAGGTCCAAAACCACTGGCATTCTGATTGGTATTCTTAATTTGAGTTTGCATTTTTCCGGTCTCAAATTCGACACCAAGAATCTCAACTTCGCTTTTATTAATACGAAGAGATTTAAAAGGGATCTTTGCTTCGTATATATACGAGCCGTCATCTTGAGCAACAATTATCGCTTCCATTCCGTTGGCCAACCCAAGCCGGCTAGAAACAATATTCTCTTTTGCTAGGCCAATCAATTCGACAACTTCAACATCGCTAATCAAATCCTTTTTCATTGTGATTAATGCATCTCTACTGTCGTCACCATGTGCAGTCTCATTTTTATCTTTTTTTTAATTCACTCTCGTCTTTTCCTATTGGATATTTCAGCCCCACCTTACCTTTTCTTTTACCACTTAGATTTAGTTTTACCGAGAAGCCAAACAAGCCAATTTTTTGTTGAGTGACATCGTCAGCGATTTTTAAACGGATGTATAAATTCTCAGCATCATTGCCAACGTTGGAAAGGAACTTTCCATCGGGATCAAGCCACCGTTCCGACTGCCAGTCGTCCACATTGCCATCAATAACAGGAGGCTTTTCAAATGAAACACTCTCTTTCAAACCTTTTTGCGCCATTAAACTGTTGGCCAAAAGGGCAAAAAAAACCACAACTCCATGCTTTATCATAACTCCATTTTTTCAATCCAAAATTAATGAAACCCTTCTATCGGATTCGAATTATTTTAAACTCAATTGAGAGAAGAAATGCCAGACAACAATACCTGCACAGACCGAAATATTGAGCGAGTGTTTAGTGCCTATCTGGGGAATTTCGATAGCCGTGTTAGCCATTTCTATCACAGACTCACTCACGCCATTTACTTCGTTTCCAAAAACAAGAGCGTATTTGTGACTTTCTTTCGGAATGAATTTTTGCAAAGGAAGGCTTTCAGTGGTCTGTTCAATAGCAATGATTTGATAACCGTTTTCAATCAGCCGCTTAACAATTTCCTCTGGTTTCTCGGCATATTCCCAAACAACTGAGTCGGTAGATCCTAGGGCCGTTTTGTGAATCTCACGATGCGGAGGTGTTCCGGTGATCCCGGTTAAAAAAATTTTTTCTATACGAAAAGCATCTGCCGTTCGAAAAACTGAGCCAACATTATGAAGACTCCTTACATTATCCAAGACAATACAAATCGGTAGTTTGTCTGCTTCTTTGAATTGGTCAACTGAAATCCGACCTAGTTCTTCGAGTTTAAGTTTTTTCATTTCAAGATATTCATCTGCCCAACTAGCGCAACAACTTCTTTTGCTTCGCGCACATCATGAACTCTTAAAATGGAAGCGCCCTTTAGAAGTGCGATAGTATTCAAAGATGTGGTGCCGTTGAGTGCTTTTTCAGGTTCTGTTTTCAAAGTTTTCCAGATCATCGACTTTCGCGAAAGACCAACTAAAATTGGTTTCTCCAGAATCTGAAAATATTCCAAGTCATTTAATAGTTCAAAATTTTGCTCAATTGTTTTAGCAAAACCAAAACCTGGGTCTACGATAATATCTTCAGTTCCGAATTGTTGAAGTTGGAAAATTTTCTGATGAAAAAAATCTGTGATTTCTTTTGTCAGGTTTTCGTAGTTAGTAAGCTTGTTCATGGTTTGAGGATTCCCACGACTATGCATTAAAATATACGGCACTTTCAATTTTGAAATAGCGCTGAACATCAACGCATCAAGTTCACCACCAGAAATGTCATTGATCATTAACGCACCTGCAGCTATTGCATCTATAGCTACAACAGACCGAAAAGTGTCAACCGAAATAATTGCATCCGGGAATTTCTTTTTAACATATTCTATGGCTGGCAAAATCCTTTTCTTCTCTTCATCAACAGAAATTTCTTCAGCTCCTGGCCTGGTTGAATATCCTCCAATATCAATGAAATCAGCCCCTTCGACTAACATTTTCTCGGTCTGCTTTAGGATTGCGACTTCATCTGTATATCGAAATCCATCATAAAAACTATCGGGGGTAACATTAAGAATGCCCATAATTTTTGGCTCACTCAAATCCATCAGCTTACCGCCAACATTCAGTGTTTTGTTGCCCGAAAATATTTTACTTTGCATCCTTTATTTATGAATTCTAAAACTATCCACGAATATAAAGAGGTGATGGCGGCTTGCAAAAAGCTGTTTTCACAAAAGACTCACGACTACGGCACCGCTTGGCGAGTGCTTCGATTACCAAGTATTACTGATCAAATTTTTATCAAAGCTCAGCGCATCAGAAGTATTCAAGAAAAAGGGAACGCAAAAAGTTCAGGATGATATCAAAGATGAATTTATCGGGATTATCAATTATTGTTTGATCGCAATGATTCAGATGAACCTCCTTGATTCCGACAAAACTGAGATGAGTTTTGCTGAGCTAGAACCACTTTACGATAAAGCCGCAACTGAAACTTTTGAGCTTCTTGAAAATAAAAATCATGACTACGATGAAGCTTGGCGTGACATGCGTGTGAGCTCAATGACTGACATAATTCTTATGAAATTGTTAAGAGTGAAACAAATTGAAGACAATCAAGGTAAGACGTTGGTGAGTGAAGGCATAAAAGCCAACTATCAAGACATGATTAACTACTCAATTTTTTGTTTGATAAAGCTAAAGTAGGTTCTTACACATGCAGAAATTTTTCGATCAATTCTCACGCTTCTTTGTTGGAGCACTCTTCATTTTTTCAGGGCTCATTAAGTTGAATGATCCCATCGGTACACAGATAAAAATGGAGGAATATTTTGAAGTGTTTGCTGATGATTTCGGTTCATTCTTTCATCATTTTATTCCATGGTCGCTCGAGATCGGAATGATTATGATCGTACTTGAATTAGCCCTTGGTGTTGCCATCCTCGTTTTCTGGCGAATGAAATTGACAGGCTGGACGCTCCTTTTGTTAATGCTATTCTTTACATTCCTGACTTTCTACTCGGCCTATTTCAATAAGGTAACTGACTGCGGTTGCTTTGGCGATGCGATTAAACTTACACCTTGGGAATCGTTTACGAAGGATGTTGTGCTTATGGTTTTTGTTCTTCATTTGTTTTGGTACAAGCACAATTATGTACCAGTTCTTCGTACACGCGAAGGTGATGCCTTGGTCATTGCGACCGTTTTGATTTGTACTTTTCTAGGGATTCGTGCCATTAATCATTTGCCCTACATTGATTTCAGAGCTTATAAAGTTGGTAATGTAATTCCTCAGCAGATGTTGCCTCAGAGTAACCGATCATTGAATACACTTTTGAAAAAGACGGGAAAGGAAATTAAGTCACAGAAATATTTGACTGAGGCTGGTTATAAATACGTTTCATCCAAAGTATTAAACGAAAGCAAAATAAAACCAAAAATCACCGACTATAGTGTAACAACACCTGAAGGCGAAGATAAAACCGAATATACTTTTCAAGAAAATCGACTGTTGATTGTAATCACAAACGCAGATAAGGCCTCGGCAAAAAACATCAGCGCGATAAGAGAACTCACACAAAAGCTTGAAGGCAAAGTAGACTGTTTTATTTTGACATCATCTACAGTAGAGTCTATAGAAAAATTCAGACATGAAAATAACTTAGCTGTTCCCTATTATTTTGTGGATGCAACGGTTTTGAAAACGATAATCCGCTCCAACCCAGGAATCGCCTTATGGCAGCATGGAAAAGTATTAGGTAATTGGCATCATAACGATGCACCTACAGCTGAAGAAGTTCATGAAACTCATTTCCGTATCAATGAAAATCTTTCTGATTGTTATTACCCGGTTCAGGAAATACTTCTCTCGGGAAAAGAGTTAGCAAAAAACTAAATCTCCCTTTCGTTGATTTGGATTTAGAGATTGAAAAACGAGAAGGAAAAAAAGTTCAGGAAATCTTTGCTGAACGAAGGGAGAACTATTTTTCGAAGAATTGAATCAGAGGTTCTAAAAAAACTAAGTTCGGAGAAGCTTGATTTTGTGATGGCTACTGGAGGTGGTGCTCCATGTTTCTTCGATAACATCAGCGAGTATGAATCTTTCTGGTAAAAGCAATTTTCCTAGATATCCCTACCGATGAAATTATAAGAAGATTGAAGATGGAAAATCTTGAGAAGCGTCCCTTATTTGCCCGATTGAATCAGGATCAACTCATTCGAAGCTTGAATCTCTCCGATCTGAACGAATTAAGTTTTTACGAGCAATCTCAATCCATTTTTTCAGGAGCAAATATTTCAGTTGAAGAGATTTTTTTAGCTATCAAAGATTGAATCCAACTGTAACCATGACGGAGAAATTTCCATTTTTGGTGGAAACGATTTTACTAGCCGTTTGGCGAAACGGGATTATCATCAACATAGCGAACTGCTCCGCGGCTATAGGGAACATACGATGAGTTCCAAGTCGATTGAATCAATCCTAAGTCAATAAAATACCTTTCCGTTCGATAGCCAACTTTACTAAAAAACTCGCTTAAGTTTATTGTCAACATTATTTTGAGTTGTGCTATAGGGATTAGGCATGTAATTGTATCCAAGACGAAAACGGAAATTATTGTAACGTATACTCACCACCGATTCTCACATTATAGACATTCTTAAAAAGAGCTTTTACTTCTGTATTGTCGTTACCAAAATCATAAGGTGTATCAGAATTTGATCCAAAGCTGGAACGGCTGTAATTCACTTTTTCGATCTCAGCAGTAATCAAGCCGTGCTTTTTAATGAATACAGTTGCTCCTGCTCGGATCCTCCAGGGAGTTGTAAGCGAATACAAAAATGGAGTTTGATAGTAAATGGAATCTCTCCTTCCAAAAAGGGTTTTCGTGTTGGAAGGGTATGTTGCGTCATGATAAGTATATCCACCCCAGTTTGAGCTCATCGTAGCGTTATAGTCTTCGCTTATAATTGGGTAGGCTGTTGGTGTTGTCACTGATAGACCAAACTGAATGAAATCCTTAGGTTTAATTATAGTGCCTATTGTTGCGTTTACACCAGTGCCTGTGATGTGTAAATTTTCTTCCAGGGCATAACCAGGTAGCGGACCGCTTGCAAAGGCTTCCGTATAAGTTTTTTTGGAAGTATAATTAAATGTTGGAATGCCAATAGCCGCTCCTAAGTAAATTTTGTCACTGAAGTTTATTCCATAGGCAAGGTTCCATTGATACTGAGCACCTGACGTCTGAATTTGCTCTCGTTGAAATGTACTCGCTGTGTTTGCATAAGTATGATACTTTGAAGAGTCACCTCCGGCATTGGTTTCACTTAATGGGCCAAACAAATAGTTATTGAACCCTAGCATGGGCAAAGTATAATACAAGTAGCCTCCGCTTTGAAACTGACTTGGATAATAACTCTGATCGTAAGAATCTCCTTGCGGACTACTACTGTGAGCTATGAAATAATCAATCATTGAATTACTATTCGTTCCCTGATACGTCACATTCTGATTGAAATTGTTTGTGCGTGTAACCGAAATCGCAAAATTTCCAGAAATCAGTTTGCCCTTGTTGAGGTCATTGTG
This sequence comes from Cyclobacteriaceae bacterium, assembly GCA_049840975.1. Classification (GTDB taxonomy): domain Bacteria; phylum Bacteroidota; class Bacteroidia; order Cytophagales; family Cyclobacteriaceae; genus ELB16-189. The sequence goes on from JASGIR010000069.1 coordinate 65,047, forward strand.
CAGAACAAGGCTGGCACCATTTAGATTGAAATTTCCTTTTGAGTCGGATGTTGTTGTGCCTAAATAACTAGATGACGAATTATAAAAGTTTGTACCGAGAGAAATTGTAGCTTCACTCTTATTGAAAAAACCAAGTCCAGCGGGATTTGAAAATGCCGTGCTGTAGTCTCCGCCCAAAGCAACCTGAGCTCCGCCCATTGCTTGTACGCGAGCACTACCGCCAGAATTAAATCGGCTAAAAATCAATGACTCTTCAGCATATGTTTGGGCAAATGTTCTCAAAGAAATGAGCACAAGAATACCGCTCAGCATTAAGCCGACATTTTTTTTCATAGCAATAATTTAAATCAGATAGAAAGACGAAATAAGAATAGGGTTATCGTCTTCCGTGACCACCACCGCCACCTACATGGCCACCACCGCCTCCGCCAAATCCACCGCCACTGAATCCACTGGAACGCGCTCCGCCTCCGCCCCAATTACTACCAGAGTTCCAGCTTGATCTTGCTCCTGAATTGGAATTATTCCATCCCGAATTATTCCAAATTGAACTACGTGAAGTATTGCCAGAGTTTCTCCAAGCGCTTGAGCTGCGGCTGTTCACATTAGAGTTTTGTCTCCAGGCGTTGTTGTAGTATGATGATGATTGACCTCGATTACTCGCAAAAGTTCTGTTGCTAATCCCGTTGTTGTAAGAAGAACTACGAGCAGCTGTCCTCGAACCTGATGAAGTATAATAACTTCCTCTGCTAACAGTGCTTCCCGCTGGTCTTCTTCCATAGGCGGGCAAATTACTATTGTCAGAGTAATTGTTTACAACAACAGTTGTTGGATATCCATAACCATAATATCCATAAGGGTTATAACCGTAATATGAACCATAGCCGTAGCCCATGCCCATATAAGGATAACCATAATTATACATACCATAGCCAAGACCATAACCAATTCCGTAACTCAAGCCGTAGCCCATTCCATAACCTCCCATTCCCATTCCGTATCCGTAAGGATAAAAGCTTGAATAAGGGCTTCCATATCCATAACCACTATTGCCGTAAGAATTGCCATAACCATAGTTGTTATACCCTGTACTGCAGTTGCAAGAGTTACTATACAAACTTTGATTTACCGTAGGTTGGTAGTTTGGAGAAAAATAGGAAGCGCTAGGAGCGTTCGATCCTACTTTAGCTCCAGCGACATAATCTGGATTTTCGTTTCTGGCTGAATAACTATCCGATGGATTTATTCGCTGCACGGTGCCTTCGGTCTTGGCAGAAGCTAAAGCTACATCTTCACGGACTTTCAAGTTTATTTTGGCCCTGTCTCTCGATGAAAAATATACATCATCATTCTCTTGTGCAAAAGCACTCATCCCAAATGACAAAGTCAAAAGAGAAAGTAAAATGGATTTCGTTTTCATAGCATTACGGGATTACTCCCATGTTTAATAACGTAAATCTACGCAATTCGGATATTTTCTAACACAGATTTCTTCGCAAAGAGAATGCCACACCCAACGCTCTGAATATATTTGCGGTTCACTATTTAGAACAACAAATAAAATGGGAAAAGAGATCACTAGCCGGACGGAAGATTATTCTCAATGGTACATTGATTTGGTAAAAAAGGCCGATTTGGCCGAAAATTCGGATGTTCGGGGCTGTATGGTAATTAAGCCGTATGGTTTTAGTATTTGGGAAAAAATGCAGCAGGCCCTTGATAAAATGTTTAAAGACACTGGCCATACCAATGCGTACTTCCCTCTGTTTGTTCCTAAATCTTTTTTAGCCAAGGAAGCGAGCCATGTTGAAGGCTTTGCCAAAGAGTGTGCAATTGTCACTCATTATCGCCTGAAAAATGCACCTGACGGAAGTGGGGTGGTAGTTGACCCTGATGCCAAACTTGAGGAAGAGTTAATTGTTCGTCCTACTTCTGAAACTGTTATTTGGAACAGCTATAAAAAATGGATTCAGTCGTATCGCGATTTACCAATTCTCATCAACCAATGGTGCAACGTGGTTCGTTGGGAAATGCGTACACGACTATTTTTGCGTACAGCCGAATTTTTGTGGCAAGAAGGACACACAGCACACGCTACTGCTGATGAAGCAGTAAAGGAAACGCTTCAAATGTTGGATGTGTATGCTGACTTTGTGGAGAATTTCATGGGAGTGCCTGTTATCAAAGGGAAGAAAAGTGAAGGTGAAAAATTTCCAGGAGCTATCGATACCTATTGTATTGAAGCTTTGATGCAAGACGGTAAAGCACTGCAAGCAGGCACGTCCCATTTTCTGGGTCAGAATTTTGCAAAAGCATTTGATGTGCAGTTCACCAACAAGGAAGGAAAACTTGAATTGGTTTGGGGAACATCTTGGGGCGTAAGCACTCGCTTGATGGGCGCACTGATTATGGCACATTCAGATGACGATGGTCTAGTGCTTCCACCAAAACTAGCACCAATTCATGTCGTTATTGTTCCTATTTTCAAAACGGAAGATGAACTCAATAGAATCACTGAAAAAGCTGAAGCGATAGTTTCTTCACTTCGAAAATTAGGCTACGCTGTTAAGTTCGACAATCGCGACAATTTTAAACCAGGTTTCAAGTTTGCAGAATATGAAATGCGCGGAGTACCTGTTCGCATTGCCATTGGGCCACGCGATTTAGAAAACGGCACTGTAGAAGTTGCGCGAAGAGACACGAAAGAAAAGAAAGTAATGAAGATGGATGATGTGGTGAATGAGATCCCAACACTATTGGATGCCATTCAGCAAAACATTTATCAGAAAGCTTTAAAGTTCAGGAATGACAACATGCGAAAAATTGATTCGTATGATGAATTCAAAAAAGCTTTGGATGAAACTCCAGGATTCATATTAGCGCATTGGGATGGAACTAAAGAAACAGAGGCCGCTATTAAAGACGAAACAAAGGCAACCATTCGCTGCATTCCCTTAGACTCACCAGAAGAAACTGGTAAATGTATTTATTCAGGTAAGCCATCAAACAGAAGAGTTTTGTTCGCACGAGCTTACTGATTTTATGAAAATAAAGCGGGGTGCAGTTGAATACCGCACCCCGCGAATAGTAACTGTAGTATTTCTAGTTGATTCCTTTCACAACATCCACAAACTCTCTTGACTTAAGAGAAGCACCGCCAACTAGTCCGCCATCTACATCGGGACATGAGAAAAGTTCTTGAGCATTTTTAGAGTTCACGCTGCCTCCATATAAAATAGAAATTTCGGATGCAATTGCTTCTCCATATTTCGAAGCGATGTGTTTTCTAATAACGGCATGCATCTCTTGCGCTTGCTGTGCTGATGCGGTCTTTCCAGTGCCAATAGCCCAAACCGGTTCGTAAGCAATCACAATTTTTGTAAGCGTATCCGCGCTTAAATGAAATAGCGCATTTTCAACTTGTTGCTTCACCAATTTTTCATGAGTCCCTGCCTCTCGAATTTCTAGAGGTTCGCCACAGCAAAAAATCGGAGTAAGATTTGCCGCTAATACTTTGTCTATTTTCTTTGCGAGTAATTTGTCATCCTCACCAAAGTATTGCCTGCGTTCACTATGACCAATAATAACATAAGGGATTTCCATCGATTTCAGCATCAATGCTGAAACTTCGCCTGTAAACGCACCCCAATCTTGTTCGCTGCAATTTTGGGCTCCGATTTTCACTGATGAATTTCCTAGTTGATTTTTCAATGGAACCAAGTACGGAAAGGGAACACACAAGATGACTTCTGTTTTCTTATTTGCTTCATCCGCAACCATTGCCATTACTTCTGAGGTGAGGATTTTTGCTTCCTCTAATGTTTTGTTCATTTTCCAATTACCGGCTACAATTTTTTGGCGCATTGTTGTTTAGAATTTAATGGATGAAAATAAAAACTGAATTTGATATTTATTTTTTCTTGATATCGAATGTGAAGACTTCTGAAGGATAATCTCGAGAAAGTCGTGTGCTTTTTACAGGGCTTCGATAAGTAACATGCACAAGATTTGACTGGTCATCATGAATTTCAGTAATCATGTCATTGAAAACCTCTATCGTCTTCAATTTTTTCACGTCTTCAATTTCAATGTAGGAGACTATTGAAATATCTTCTTTTTCATAGCCGAGGTAATTCATTTTTACGAGCTTCCCATCGATTTTTATTTTGACATGAGCTTCAAAATAATTTTTAGCGAGCTCTTTAGTTGTTAGTCCATTCTTGGGCTCCATTAAATCAATGTTTGGATCTTTACGTTGAGACCTCACACCCAGTTCCAACTCATCAATAAAGATGCGTGATGTGATCTGCAACGCTTTCGATTTTTCATTGTAGTTGATTTCGGTTACAGAAATGTGAATAGGGTGTAACCACGACCAAAACGAGAGTATAAAACTGTAAATCATCATAATCAGATTTCAAAAATACCTTTAACTTATTAAAAGCAAAATATGAATAGCAACATTCGAACCAGTATTGCGTTAAGTGGGTAAATTCGTCCATGCGTCTCTCCATTCTGATTCTGTTTTGGGCTGCTCTGCTTGCCTCTTGCAAAGAGGTCTCTTCAAAGAAGCCCAACCCGCTGGCGTGCCAGCGCTTAAAGAAGTGCCAGCGGCTCTTCGCGGAATATATCAGGCTTACGACCAAAATACGGGCGATTTTTCAGATACCCTTCTTATCGAATCTTGGGGCTATCACATGAAAGACAAAAAAGATAAAGATTGGCTTGGAAGAGGCACACTTAGCGATACACTTGTACTCAAGTTTTACGAAAATTATTATTTCGTGAATTTTAAGTTTGAAAATCAATGGGTGCTTCGGTTGATCAGACAAAATCCCAACGGCTCTATCGAATTTTTATCAATCGATTTGCAAGACGACATCAAGGGAAAGGACAAACTGAAAAAGCTCTCAAAGAAACTAAAGGTCACTGAGTTTAAACGAAAGGATGATACCTTTTATCAAATCAATCCCACACCAACACAATTGATGGCGCTCATCAAAGAGGGCTATTTCACGGGCGCTAAACTCAACAAAATAAAATAAATTCAGGAGAGCTGTTCGATCAACTTGCTAAAAACATTTTTCAAAACAGAACGCATTTTTTCTGCGCGAGTGTGTTCATAATTTTTTTCGGAATCATCCATATAATTCACTTTCGTCATCTCTAGTTGAAGAGCATGCACATTTTCTGAAGGCTTGCCGAAATGACGAGTGATATATCCGCCCTTGAATGGATGATTATGATTTACAGAATAAACACCATGATCAAGAACGCTGAGTGTAGCCTCAATCAATCCGGGAGAAGCAGAAGTTCCGTCAGCATCGCCTAAAATTAAATCTGGAAATTTTTCTTTTTGAATGGTTGGAACGATTTGTCGAATGGAGTGGCAATCCCACAGTAAAACCTTTCCGAATTTATTCTTTAATCGCGTTAAGTGATTCTGAATTTGTTCGTGATAAGGATGAAAATATTTCTCAAGTCTTCTTTTATTTTCATTCAGATCAATCTCTTTTCTACCATCGACATACAAAGGCTCCCCCAAAAATGTAGTTGTCGGGCAAAGCGCGGTAATGATTCTTCCGTCCGTGTAGAGAGGTTTGCTTTGGGGATCCCGGTTGAGATCAATTACCCAGCGGCTATATTTAGCGGCTATCAATGTCATTCCCATGGAAGGAGCAAAATCATAAAGCTGATGAACAAACCAATCTGTATCATCCGGTTTTGCAATAAGATTTTGATGATACTGATCCCTAAGTTCATCGGGGAACTCTACTCCACAGTGCGGAACACTGATTAAGATTGGGACTTCGTTTCCCTGCGCTGACGTGATTGAAAAATTCATTTTTTCAATTTTGAATTTTCCTCCTTCAATAATTGCATTTGCTTGGCTATTTCTTCAGCCATTTTCCTGGCTAGCTCGCTTTGTCGTTGCGCTTCTTTAGAACAATCATTAAGCTTAGTCTGCAATTCGATTGCAACTCTGGCGTTTTCTTTTGCAATATCTTGTTGAACAAAAGCGTAGACAAAGCTTATCAAGGCCAAGCCAGTGATCACACCAAAAGTAACGGCCGTGACTCTGGCTCTTTTCAAATTCGCTTTTTGAATTCTTTCAAAATCACCATGTTGTTCTGTTTCCATAAAAATTATTTTTTTGGTGTGTTACTCAATTTCCGCTTTTGCTTTTTGGTAAGCACTTGCTCTATCTTCTTTTTTTCTTCTTCGGCTTTTTTTAATTGAGTCTGATATTCTTTAGCCATTCTCCGGCTCTCTATTTCTGCATTCAAAAGTTGTTCTATTGGTGGAACTATTGATTTCTTTAATCGCATAACTCGTTGATACGACTCATTGATTCGCGACATAGGAATTTTCCCGGTCTGAACATTTCTTTTAATAATGCCATGCACTTCACTAACTGAATGCCTATCCACCATAGGTACGTTGTTCGCTACACAGACAATATCAACTCCCGCATTGATTGTCATTTTGATTGCATCTTCAAAGCCATAATTGCTGATAATCGCTTTCATCTGCATGTCGTCTGAAAACACAACTCCATTATAGTGCAATTTTTTTCGAAGGATTCCATCAATCACAGGCTTAGAAAGTGTGCCGGGCAAAGCACTCGGATCAAGTTTCCCGTTTACAACGTGGCTGCTCATCACTCCATCAACATAATTCGAATCAATTAGCACTTTATAGGGTTTCAATTCCCGTTCACTCCATGTATTCGTGATATCGGCCAATCCTAAGTGTGTGTCATCTTTTGAGCTTCCATGCCCTGGAAAATGTTTGAGAGCAGTGACTATTCCAAATTTGCGATGCTTCTTCACTACTTCTTTGGCAAACAAAGCAACGCTGTCTTCATTCGCTGAATACGAGCGTTCATTTTTTACAATCACTGGATTTGTTGGATTCACCGCTAAGTCCACGCACGGGGCAAAGTTTACATTGATGCCAAGTCCAGCCAAAGTTGCTGCTGTAGCCTCCGCATAAAACTGAACCGAATCAAGCGACTTGAATCTCCCTACAGAGGCAGCAGAAATGGATCTGGTGAATCCATACTTCTCTTTCAGTCGATTTACTTTGCCTCCTTCTTGGTCAATGCAAATGAATAGTGGAATTGATGCCGCTTTCTGGTATTTCCAACTTATCTTTTTAAATGCCGCAAACGCACTTGATGATTTTGGAATGTTTTTCTCAAAATAAATCAACGAGCCGACTCTCCCTTGCTTTACTTCTTCGAGCACGGTTGAATCAACTTTTGCTTCAGGAATACCGATCAAAATCATTTGCCCGATTTTTAAATCAAGGCTGTCGATTTGTTGAGCTTTGATCTGTGTCGCTATGACCCAGAAGAGAACAAAAAAATATTTTCGCATTATTTAATACTTATCCCTTACTTCTTTTAAAATGGTTTCCATGTGCTTCCGCACTTCGCTCGAAGATGCAGGAAAATTATTGTTCATAAAACTGAATATGAAAATCTTGCCTTTTTTCGTCTGCAAAAAGCCACTCAGCGAATGATTGTTACTGAGTGATCCTGTCTTCCCAAAAATATAGGGGCTACTTGCTTTGTAACTGTTTTTAATGGTCCCGCTTTGTCCTCCAACTGCCAGGATCTTAAACAATCTTTCTTTGGAAACATTTTCATAAATTTTTTCCCAAAGTTCACTAACTGATCGAGGTGTGAAAAGATTGTAGCGAGAAAGTCCTGAGCCATCAACCCATTGCGGTTTGTCAGGAAGATCAGCTATAAAATTCTTTAATGAATAACGAATAGCTATTTCGGGTTTCAATGTATCACTAACAACAGAAGCGCATTGCAGCAACAATTGTTCAGCAATAAAATTGTCACTGTCTTGCATCATCACTTTATACAAGCTATCGACAGGAGTGCTTTTTAAAAGTGTCGCTGTTGGAAAAAGTGAAATCTTTGCTTGATAAACTTCGCGATAGAGTGTATCGCTCAACAATTTTCGAGTTAAACTATCAGTAGTTTGAAATGGGATTGTCCACTCTTTCGATTTTCTTTTTCCTGGGTAATAAGTCAGTTCATTGGAATGAATCTTTCGGATAACCTCTTCTTTTGTATGAAATTCTGAGGTTGATGAAATTTTTGTTTGAAAATATTTTGGTTCAGCTACAATTTTTTCATCGACATTTTTTTTCACCGAGATTATATTTCCATAAATAGGAAATGGAGAACGCTCTGCTGCATAATAATCGTTGTAATCGTCCCAAGCCCAGCCCGGCCCATATTTCTCAGTTTGAAAGTTAGTTGACGAAAAAAATAATTTGCCCGGATAGTTCTTTAAGAATTGGTACACTCGTCTATTGTCAAAAACATTCTTGTACAAGAAAGACGGATCTCCCATGCCTTGAAAAATCAGTGAATCATTTTTTATAACATATTTAATCGAAGCGACAGAATCTCCTAATAAGCGGAGTGAGGTATAAAACGTAAAAATCTTTGTGTTAGAGGCCGGTGTAAAATACTTCGAAGAATTGTAATCGATTAGTGTTTTCTTTTTGTCAACATCAACCAAGCAAAAACCCAGATGTTCTTGAAGTTGACTTTCGGTTTTTACAATCTCTTTCTTAATTAAATAGGCAGGCGAACAACTGATGAAAATAATCGAAGCGACTAAAATTATTTTCATTTCTTATCGATGAGATAGCGTTCCTGTAAAATTTTTCGATGATGTGTTTCATGTCCAGGAATAATAAAGCCAAGTGCAATCACAGAAAGCTCTTTCCCATTAGCGGAACCTTTTCGGTTAAGCATTTCTGGCGTGAAACTTTCAAATAAATCAATTGTTGAGGCACGGAGATGCGCCATTTCATTCGCGATTTTTTTTAGAGAACGCCCAGCAGCATTGGCTTGCGATGCATAATCATTCTCTTCAAATCCTGACAACGGAGTCTTATCGTTTCTGCCAAATCGCAAAGCGCGATAACAAAAAATCCGTTCAGCATCCATAATATGACAAAGCAATTCTCGCACTGTCCATTTTCCTTCTGCGTAAGCAAAATCTTGTTTTGCTTCAGGAATAGAATGAACTAACTCCAACATCCTGTGACCCGAAATTCGAAGTGCCTGAAGTACATCTGGCTCTTCGATTTGCTTGACATAATTTTTGTAAAATGATGGGATGTTGTCGAGGTTGAGTAGCATATTTTATAGTTTATTGATTAATTCTACATAAAGCTCAGTCAGCCTTGATTCAGATTTTTCGGCAGTAGCGATGATTTGAGAAATATCTACTGGCTTCAAATTATCTGGATCACATTCATCAGTAAGGACAGAAACTGCGCAACACGCTAAATTCATATGTTTCGCCACCAAAACTTCCGGCACAGTGCTCATGCCAACAGCATCAGCACCAATCATATGAAGAAATCGATATTCAGCACGAGTCTCTAAACTTGGCCCTTGTACAGCAGCATAAACTCCTTGATTCAGTTTTATTTTTTTCTTCTTCGCAATATCAATCAAAAGCTTGTTCAGTTTTTTTGAATAGGGTTGACTCATGTCAGGAAAACGCGGGCCAAGCACTTCAAAATTTTCGCCACGCAATGGATTATCATGCAACAGATTGATATGATCATCAATCAACATCAGTTCTCCTTTTTTCCATTTCAAATTCATGCAACCCGCTGCATTGGAAATCAACAAATAGTCGATACCTAAAAACTTCATTACTCTCACGGGCAACGTAATCTGTTGCATGTCGTAGCCTTCGTAAAAATGAAATCTACCTTGCATGGCCAATACTTTCTTGCCTTTCAATTCGCCATAAATGAGTTTGCCTTTGTGCGATTCAACAGTTGAGATAGGAAAGTGAGGAATGGAATTATAGTTAATTACCAGTGTGTTTTTCATTTCTTTAACAAACTGGTTGCCAAGACCTGTGCCAAGAATAACGCCTACTTCAGGTTGAGTAATGCCATGACTTTGAATAAAACGGACCGCTTCGTTGATCTGATTGAGCATAATTATAACGTGTAATCAAAAATCGGAAAATGGGCATCAAATTCAAATCACGAAATTGATGGCTTTCATTTTATGTTTCGACCATACGAAATTATATCACTGAAGTTTTGTTATTTTCATTGACGGTTATGAAGAAGAAAATCCTATTCGTTTGTATCGAAAATTCGAATCGAAGTCAAATGGCTCAGGCATTTGCTAGTATTCACGGTAAAAATTTTGTTGAAGCCTATAGCGCGGGTTCTCGTCCGTCTGGAAAAATCAATCCAAAAGCTATTTCTGCCATGAAAGAATTGGATTACGATTTAAGTTCAAATCAATCAAAATCTCTTGATGAAATTCCAATTGCGGAGTATGAATACGCAGTTACAATGGGCTGTGGGGATGAGTGCCCTATGATCAAAGCAAAACACAGAGAAGATTGGAACATTCCAGATCCTCGTGATATGAGTGAAACTGAATTTCGCGAGGTTAGAAATCTAATTGAGCAAAAAGTGAAAACACTTCTTGCCAAAATTCATTGGGAGCACGCGTAAATCAAAAGTTAGGCGATAACAAATATTTGCCGTAAAAATCATCAATTACAGCAACTGCCTCTTCTGGAGTATCGACCATATTGAAAAGATCTAAGTCTTCAGGGCTGATCATTTTTTCTTCAACCAAAACTTTCTTGAACCAATCGATCATACCCGACCAGAATTTCTTTCCCACCATAACAATTGGGAATCTTCCAATTTTTTTTGTTTGAATCAATGTCAAAGCTTCTGAAAGTTCATCTAGCGTTCCAAAGCCACCAGGCATGACAATAAATCCTTGTGAGTATTTTACAAAGATCACTTTGCGAACGAAGAAATAATCAAAAGTGATAAGCTTATCAGGGTCTATGTAAATGTTTCCTTTCTGTTCGTGCGGCAAATAAATATTAAGACCAACCGATTTTCCTCCCGCTTGATGAGCTCCTTTGTTGCCCGCTTCCATAATGCCTGGGCCGCCACCGGTGATAACTCCATAGCCTTGCTGCACGAGACGCTCACCAATGTTTTCCGCCATTTTATAATATGGGTTACTTGGTTTGATTCGCGCTGAACCAAAAATGGTAACGCACGGGCCGATCTTCGCCATCTTTTCAAAACCTTCTACAAACTCACTCATCACTTTAAAAATTACCCAAGAGTCAGAGCTTTTTATTTCCGCCCAGTTTTTGTCTTTGAATGCTTGACGAATGCGATGCTCATCTTCTAGCGCTTGTTGCATCAACTCAGGAGACGCTTTCTTTTTTGGCTGTGCCATATACTTTATCGTTTCAATTTTTCGATTACAAATTACAAAATTCAAGTTCGAATCAAATCAGTCAAGGCTTCTTCAAGTTTCGGAAACTTAAACTGAAACCCTTCTTTAGTTATTTTTTCTGATGAGACTTTGTTTCCGTTTAGAATAATGCTGGCCATCTCTCCCAAAACTATTTTCAATATAAAAGATGGAACGTTGGGCAACCAAATTGGTTTCCTTAAAACTCCTGCAATTGCTTTAGTCATTTCTTCATTTGTTGACCAGCTCGCTGCAGCATTGTATGTGCCAACCATCTTTTCATCTTCAATCGCTTTCAGAAAAATACTAATGAGATCGTCAATATGAATCCAAGACATAAATTGTTTACCTGAACCCAATGGAGAACCAACAAAAAAACTAATAGGTTGCTTTATTTTTTCTAGGGCACCTCCAGTTCTACTCAACACAATTCCAATTCGAATTTTCACAACTCTGATTCCCAAAGAACTAATCTTATCAACTTCATCTTCCCATTGCTTTGTCACTTGTGAAAGGAAATCTTTGCCTGAAATATCCGATTCAATAAAGACTTTATCCTCCTCAAATCCATAATAACCGATGGCTGAAGCGGAAACAAAAGTGCGTACGTTGTTAGAATTGTTTTTTAATGCTTCGAAAAGTAATTGTGTTGATTTGATACGGCTTTCCAGAATTTCACTTCTCCTTGCTGGCGTCCATCTTTTATCAGCAACCCCAGCTCCTGCCAAATGAACAATAGTGTCGACCCCAGAAAATGCGTTTAAATTAATTTTAGACGATGGGATATTCCATTCAAAAGAAGGAACCTTCCCATTTTTTGTCGCACGACTCAAGTGCGAAACTGATTGACCTCGATTGATTAATTGGGCTGTCAGCTCACTTCCTATTATGCCACTCGCACCCGTAATCAAAATTTTATGCGCCATAATTTTTAGCTTTGATACAAATTACCATTTCTATGCTTAATAAATTTTTTGTCTGTAGTGCGTTTTTGATTTTTTGCACAACCGTATCCGCCCAAACTGTAACAGTGAAAAAATCGAATGAAAAAGTGAAGGGTGAAAATCTGGAAGGCTATTCAACTGAATTAGAAGGTAAGCTCGCTGAAGTAAGTTCACAATGGAGCAAATTCTTAAAAGAATTAGGAAGAGTGAAATTATTTTCATCCGAGCCAGTGATTATCACCGAGCCCAATTTCAATGGCACCGTATATCCAAAAGGGACTGTATATGCTCACATTTTCGAAAGTGGAAATCAAACCCGGGTTTGGCTTGGTATCAATCCAAAAGAGTGGGAAGAAAAAGATGTTGAGACTGCGAACAAACAATTAGAAAAGCTGACCTATCAATTTGGAATAAGATATTATCGAAGCAAAGTGCAAGGTCAAATTGATGAAACGCAAGAAGCTGGCGATGCTGTAGAAAAGCAAAAACAAAGGTTGATCAATCAAGGAAAAGATTTAGAGCTTCAATTGACTAACAACGAAAAAGAAAAAGTTCAACTCGATAAATCTCTTGTTCTAAACAAACTTGAAAATGAAGTATTGAAAATCAAGATCGAAAAAAATAAGAAGGCTCAAGACTCTCTCGCTAACGTTGGAGAGCAGATCAAAAAAGTAAAAGGCACACATCAAGAGAAATTAAGAAAGATTAATTGAAACCATATTCCATTTTAAGAATTAAAAAAGCCCTGCATTCTTGCAGGGCTTTCACTTTTAACTTAAACAAATCTAGAAAGTATATCTTACACCAACTTGGGCTTGCCAGCGCGAGCTGAATTGATCAACCGACCATTTTGCCTTAGGAGCATTATAAGCAGCTCCAGTAATTGTTGCTACACCATTGCTTACTGTTCTTCCGCCTACTGATAAGCCTGGATCAACTGAAGAGTTAAGTGTGTTAGGAGTGAAATAATACACACCCCAGTTCTTGCTGATTAGGTTGCTGAAGTTGATAATATCGAAAGTGACTTGCAATGTGTTCACTTTCTTACCAGTATTAATTGGGAAGTCATGCATCAAACGCAAATCCATCTGGTTGTTCCAAGGTGTACGGGCACCATTTCTTTCTGTAAACTGACCTTGATGCTTGCTTAGATATGTGTCACCTTGAATAAAGTTATTGAAAGCTGTTTGCTGAGCTGTTGATAAACCATAAGGATTCTCTCCCTTACCAATATTTGGTACATAGAATAAATCAACTTGTTGACCATTCTTCGTCAAGTTATTGTTTGCTGTCATAGCATATGTGAACGGACTTCCTGATTGGAATGTAGGAATCAACGATATGTATGAGGTTCCAGCCTTTTGCCAAGCTTTCTTATACTGGATAGTAGCCACAATGCGATGGCGAATATCGAAGTTAGAGTAAGTCAAACCAGGATTATTTGGATTAAGCGCTTGGTTCAACTGCCAACCAGATTCTGGAGAGTTACGAATTCCATTCAAGATATCTTTTGATTGGCCGTAGGTATAAGCTGCCATAAAGCTCAAACCAAATGGATATGATTTTGAAATCTGTGCAGTTAACTGATAACGATAACCTTTGTCCGTATTAGTAATCAAGTACACACTCGAGAAGTTATTACTTACTCGGTTAGCAGTTCCTGTTGTTGTAGAGCTACTTAAGTACAGAGGTTGTTGCTTATTAATATCGTAAGATCCGTAGGCCACAGAATCTTTTAAGTTAACCTGCTTGATATAAAGATCTTTAACAGTCTTCGTATAGATGGCTTCCAAAGTCAACTTGTAGCCTCCGCCTAACTGAATATCAGCAGCGATATTACTTCTCCACATGCGTGGCAAAGAGAAGTTTTTGTCAAGTAAATCAATCTCCGTTCTGTTTTTAGATCCATAAGCTGCTGCAAAGGCATTGAATTGAGTTTGATCTGTAGGGATAGGAACAGATGTAGCTGGAGTTATTGGTTTAGGAGGATTCAAATCCATGGCACCGAAAGCCGATCCGTTATTAACAAAAGTATATCCTAGCCAAGCGAATGGAATCCTTCCTGTGAACAATCCAGAACCTCCACGAATAATCAAACTTTGATCTCCTTTAACGTCATAGTTAAAACCAATTCTTGGTGACACGTAAATCTGACTGAAATAGTTGGTACCAATAGTTGATGGATTGTCATAAGTATAAGTTGTGCCGTAGTTTGCTGGGCTACCAGGGAATTTGCTGCGGGCCAATCCATTAGGACCAGTTGGCATAATTGGCATGTCAGCACGTAGGCCGTAAGTCAAGGTCAGGTTTCCTTTCACCCACTGATCTTGCGCATACAAACTTGCCAAGAACACATTAAACTTAGCTGGAGAATTATTTAACAAGTTATCTCTTGAATTATCAGTGGTGCTATACAAGGCGCGCATACGTGATGGCAAATCAAGAAGGAAATTATCCATACCAGTTTTGCCACCCGTTGTGTTGTAATCAAATCGACCATTCCATGAGTTGATGAACACGTAATCGATTTTATAAAACTCATTATGAGTTCCAACAGTGATCGTGTGATTACCAGTAAAGAATTTCAAGTTATCAGTGAATTCAAAAGTGCGTTGACGCATATTGAAAATGCCTGCCTCTCTGTTTGTACCAAGCAGAAGGTGACCTCCAGAAATACCGTTGATTTGAACTTGTGGGAATATCGTGCCTGTTGGGTCGCGTCTGTCTTTAATGTCAGTGTATCCGACAATCAAGCTATTGCTGAGATTGTTTGTAAAGCGACTCTTCAATTCAGCTACAGTACTGATATTGGTGTTCTTCTGAATAAAGTCATAGCCACCAAACTGGAATTCCGTTGACGATCTATCTAAGTTGGAAGCCTCAGAAATGATTGAGTTATTACGAATAGCCAATGAGTGTTTTTTATTAATCACCCAGTCAATGCGATTAAAGAATTTTTGGCTTTTTGAATAGATGTTATAATTACCTGTTGCTCCAGGATTGTATCCTCCAGCTGGATTATAAGTTGATACAGCCATGCCCTGAAGTTTAGAAGTAATGGCATCGGCCAATGTCATGTTAGAATAAGCTGCAAGAGCTGCAGGTACACCACCATTACTTGCGTCAAGCTGTGACAAAGTCTGGTTCATAAAGTAATTGGGCGCATTCGCTGGATAAAACTGAGGTACGGAATTGTTAGTGATCTCTTCATTAGTAAACCAGAACAATTTATCCTTAACTAAAGGCAATCCTAATCTGAAACCAGTTTGATAATCATAATAAGAGCTATTGATGCTTCCATCACCTAGCTTGTCAGTTCCTTTATACTTTCCAGTTATAGCTGCACCCCTAGCGAAAGCGTAAACAGAACCCTCTACAGTGTTTGATCCACTTCTTGATACTGCATTGATACTTCCACCAGTAAAATTGCCTAGAGAAACATCATAAGGAGCAATTTGTACTTGCACTTGTTGAATGGCATCCAAGCTGAATGAGTTTGTTCTTGTACTGCTTCCAGGTTGGTTGGCTGTACCGCTGATTCCACCCAATGATGGACTGAAACCAATAGCATCGTTGTTGATTGCTCCATCCAACGTGATGTTGTTGTAACGAAAGTTGGTACCGGCAAAGGAGTTGTTACTGCTTTGGGGAGTTAATCTTGTGAAGTCTGAGAAACTACGTGTAAGTGTTGGGAGAGTCTGAAGCTGTTGGCGATTAACACTTGTTGAAGCCCCCGTCTTTTCGGTGACTTCTTGGTTAACGCCTGTTACAACTACTTCACTCAATTGCTGAGATTCTTCATGAAGAACCACATCAATCTTTAGTGTTTCACCAAGTTTCAAAAAAACATCACTGAATTTTTCGGCTTTATAGCCGACAAACGAAACAGTTACTTCGTAAGGTCCACCTGGCGTAAGGTTCACCAAAGTGTAACGTCCTTCATGGTTTGCTTCAACCCCATAAGAAGTATTAGTTGGTTTATAAACAACCATCACAGTGGCACCAGGTAGTGTTTCGCCTTTGCCATCAGCGATTTTGCCGCTTACCGCACTGGTAGTGACCTGTGCTACGGCTGCGAATGTCCCAATTAAGATAACAAACGCGGTTAGTAGATGTTTTTTCATGCAGCTTTTGAATTTTGCTGCAAAGCTATGTTAACACCTGTAGCCCTTAACTCTAATGATTATTATAAAAAATTTATGATTGCTTAAAATAATGTTATTAAATCATTAAGAGCACTTCAAACTTAAGCGGCTTGTGACAAGGACTTTGGCTTTACACTTCCTCTTGCGTTGCTTTCGGTCTTCACTCGCTTAAGTCGTATAATTCCGCAATCGTTTCTAACAACATTTAGTCGGTTCAGTGTTTCAAAAAAAAATTCTAAGCTTGCTTTATTGTCGTTTGTGAAATGTATATCCACAAAATTTCTTCTGCTGCTGTAAGGCATTTTTACTATCCCTCCAAACAGCGAATCTCTTTCATAACGACCTAAGTGGGTCACAATGTCAAAGCCCTTCCAATTTTTCCTCTTCAAAGGTTCACGAACACCACATATCCGCGAAATTTCTTCCATTAAAACTAAGTTCGAAATCCGCCAAATTTTTATGCCTGCCCATTTACCGGAAGGAAATATTTTAAACTCAGTCGTTTCGTTAAAGTCGCACCAAATGCCAAAAATTTTTTGATTCTTCACTTTGAGGCGTTGCTGTTCGAGCAACGATATCTTTTCATTTCTATTAAAAGTCCTCTTCTTCATAGTTGATAGGGTTAAAGTCTGATGTAATTAATTGGAGGTAGCCGTTATCGGCTATTGGTTATTCTGATAGAATAACTTCTCCTGATTAATTAGGCATCGGAACAGACTGCAACTTTGCTATCAGTGCCTGACAAAATTTGATGAAGGCTGTTTTCTAAATAGGTTGTGGCAGGAATTAAGCAAGAATCGGAATTATCTAAATGCCCTTTATCTGTTTGGATAATGTGGGCATTAAAAATTTCATTGGATTCTATTTTTTCGACATCGATGTCTTCTATATTATTGATTTCATTAATATCCACTAATTGACGGAAATCACTATCTGATAGAGCCATCGAGACAAATAGGGCTGCCAACAAAAGATTAAGTCGCATCAACTAACTTTTATAGAGGCAGAGACTTGAGTTTGTGAAAAAAGTTTAAACCCTCAAACTCATTTAATAAAAAAAGCCCCGCATTTCTGCAGGGCTTTCAGTTTTACTAACCTAAACAATTAATAAGCATCACCATAATCGGCATTGTTGGGATCCCAGTTGGTCCACAAAAGTGTCCAATCAGTTCCACCCGATTTGAATGCACCGATATAATCAACAGTTTGATCAAAGAAAGAATTGTTGAAAACACCAGTGAAAGTAGGAGATATTTTTGCAAGCGCATTAGAACCGTTAGTACCTGAAGGAGCTTGGCCAGTTGTCGTAATACCTGCTCCTGTTCCTGAAAGAGTATTTACTGTAACAGGAGAAGTGCTAGAAGGGAAGAAATTAGGAGCAGTAAGGTTGAATGGGCTTAACAAGCGAATACCTGTTTGCTCAGTGTAAACATATCTATTGTTTACGTCAGCATCGTACCATGTATTAGAACCTAACCAGCTATAAGGGCCAGAGTAAGATGAACCACCAGTTTGGCTTTGGAACCAAGATACATAAGTCACTGAATCAACATAAGGAGCGAGACTAGACTTACCTGTACCATTAGTAGTACCTGCAACTTCAAAAGTTGGAGTGCGTGAGCGAGTATTATTCGTAACAATAACAACGTTTTTATCAAAAGTAGCAGTAGCAGCATTGTTGGTTGGCGCAATTCCATAAACAACTCTAGTTGAGTTTGTAGGAATTCCTCCGAAATAATTATTCTGGATATGAACTACATCAACTAGTGATTGGCCGAGTGCATTCCAGCTTTGGCCTGTTACACCTTCATTGCTAAGAAGGATACCAGTTGGGTGAGCAGTAATAACACTGTTCACAATCCCCAATCTTGAACCTTTTCTTAATTGAATAGCTGAAACAAATTGAGGGTCATAAGAAGTAGACGTAGGGCTAGTTACACCACCAACAACTGTTACGTTCGAGAAAACAGCTTGTGTTGGTATTGTTCCATCTGTTTTTGTACCTGTTTGATAACTATCTGATTCAAATGCTTTAGAGCCAGACTGATCTGCTACGTTAGGGTCGCGCAATGCTACAGCAAATTGTACAGCACCAGCAAAACCGTTATCAGTATCGAAGTCATCATCCAATCCTCTATGAGCTATTATATATTTCATTCTAGCCGTTCCACCGAACCACTCAAATGAATCATCACCTGCAAAAGAAACTTGAATGTGATCCATAGTAGTACCATCACCAACACCAGCAAGAGTCAATCCATTAACTTCGTTATCCTGAGAGAAAGCTACACCACCAAATTCAATTCGCACATATTGCAAAGTACCTGAATTGTCATGAGCATCAGTTCCACCATAAAGTGAACGAGGACCTCCTTCTACTTGGCCCATACCAGAAGCTACGTTTCCACCTGTTCCGTCATTTTTAGGAGCATTAATCCAGTTTACTGGAGCTTTTCCACACAAAATCACACCACCCCAGTCACCATAAGTACGTTGACCTTTAGGTTGATTAGATGTAAACACGATAGGTTTTTCAGGAGTACCGATAGCAACAAGCTTACCACCTTGCTCAACAATAAGAGCACCTTTTGTTGCCTTATCACCTTTGATAATTGTTCCTGCATCAATTGTGAGTGTACTACCGCTAGTCACATAGATAAATCCGGAAAGCAAATAATGCTGGTCAGCAGTCCAATGAGTATCCGTTTTTATTTCTCCAGTTACTACTGTAGTAGTTACAGGAGGTACAGCAGTAACAGAAAAATCGTTGTCAGAAACAGCAGTCAAGCCGTTTGCTGTAACAGTAATTTTTCCAGCTGTACCAGTGGTTGCATTTGCAGATACAGTAGCAGTGATAGAAGTGCTGCTCGCATCAGTAATGGTTGCTTGCAATCCATCAATAGTTACATAATTTTTTGAAGCAGTTGAACTAAAATTAGTTCCAGTGATTGTAACCGAACTACCAGGCAATCCACTTGTTGGTGTGAATGCTGTGATCGTAGGCACTGTAATGTCTTCCTTCTTCGTGCACGACTGCAAGAAAAGGAATGCTGCCATTATTGGAGCAGCAATTAGTAAATGTCTTTTTCTCATGAGTTTTTACGTTTTGCACGCAAAAGTATTCTCACTCGATTAAGCCCGCATTCAGTGAATGTTACTAAATTGTTAGTATCACAGTGTCCACTTCAAGCCAAGATTAAAATACTGGCCTCTCCTGAATTTATTGATAAGAAGATCATTATTGCCGTGACGCTGAAACTTACCATCCAAGTTTGTGTCTTGCACAACTTGCACAGGCTGATTAAGCAAATCTTGAACAGCAAATGTTAGAGCAATTCTTCTACTAAGCGGATAATTAATAGCAATATCAATGGTATTGCGTGGAAGCTCTCCCCATGAGCCATCTGTTTTTGTACCAACCAAAATGCTCCTAGGACCAAATACATTGTATGTTAAAGAAGCCGTTATCCCCTTGTCTTCTTCTTGATAATAGAATCCAGCGTTGATTACATAAGGAGATTGACCTTGAAGAGGTCTTTTCTCAATTAGATTGACTCCATTTTTTACATTGATTTCACTTTGGATTAGAGAAGCATTAGCTACAAGGCTAAGGTCTCTAAATATTCCTCCGCCAAGGAAACCCATATTCTTCCTTAAATCAAATTCAATGCCTGCTACATAGGCAGAGTTTGCATTGCCAAAAGTAAAAAGTCGATTAGAGCTAGGTAGAATGTATCGTTCAATTGGGTTCTGGAAATTCTTGTAAAAGACACCGATGTGAAACAACTCCTGCGAAGAGGGATAAAGCTCAAAACGCAAATCAAAATTGTCGATCACAGCATTCTTCAACAGACCTCCACCAAAGGCAGGAGGTGCGGCCAATGAACCAAACACATAGCCTTGGTTTTCTGTATCATAAAAAGAAAAAGGAGCCCATTCCCTAAACTCTGGACGGTTGAGTGATCGGCCATACGTAGCACGTATGAGTGCTTTTTGAGTAAAGTTGTAGCTCAAGTTGGCTGAAGGCAACCAGTTAAGTTGTTCCAATTTATCATTACGTGATTGGAAAGATTCGTTAGCGGTAAAAATGGATTGAATGCTGTATTCAGATCTTAGCCCACCAGAAAATTTCCATTTATCAGAAATTGGTAATCCAAGAGAAACATAGGTTGCCAATAATCTATTCTCACCACGATAGAAGTTGCTTCCAGAAGTGTTTTCATTCATAATAAAACCTCCTGTTCCAACATATTGAGGACTAAAAATCTCACCGATTGGAAGTTGCTTTAATCCTTGTCCGTCCAAACCGGCTTTATTAGCTGTAGATGGATCTAAAACATAACCAACTTCTCTTGCTCCGAAACTTCTATTCTTCAATTCGCCATAGTTCCCAACATTGAAATCTATAATGCTATTGCCAATCTCAAATTTGTGCAGGTAGTTATGTGTGAATGAATATACTTGTTCATAAAGTCTTTGATAAAAACGTCCTCCCCATCTTGGATCTTCAGTACCTGGAGGAATGTTTGCATCATATTCATTCGGATTGTTTGGATTCTGATTGTAAGTCATGCGCTTTAAATCAGGATCATTTCGGTGAGTGTAAGAAAAACCACCTGTCCAAGTGTATTCACTTTTGCCTTCCGCCCAAGTATGTTTTCCGGAAATTTGAGAAGAAATAATAGCCCTAGACTGATAAGACTCTATGTACGTATTCTCATATGGTGCTAGCACTCTTCCATATCGTAAAGTAGTCTGTCCTGTACCAATTTGATTAAAGAGGTTTCTCCACTCTATCTTATTTCTCTCATTCAAACGAATTCCAAAGTTTTGCATCGCTCCTAACCTTATCTGGTTTGTGCTCTGATTATCCATGTAGTTAGTAGCAGGTGATCTGTCATCCCATGTATTTCTCTGGATGTTAAAGAGAGAATAGGTGTTAGAATAAGTAAGTAATGAAACTGATTCAATTGATTTTTGAGCTATAGAAAATGAACTGCCTTTCACCACGCTAAATCGAAGGTCAGGAAGAGCAGTCGTTTTATGAATTGCATAGGTATTGGAAAACTGGTGAGCTGCCGAAGCTTCATCTAGTTTGCTTGAACCAATTCTATCCGAAACAGGTATGTTTCTTGACCCATCATCAAAACCTAGAAAATCAGTTGAGCTTTTGGTATCGTAATTAATATCCTTTAGCGTAGAACCATTTCTGTAGCCTTGCGAAAAATTAATTATCCAATTATTTGAAGGCATGCTTGTCTTGGTATAAATCTTTACCATTCCTCCGGCAAAATCACCAGGTAATTCTGGCGAAGGGCTTTTATAAACCAAGATGCGATCGATGACTTGCGTTGGTATGATGTCAAAAGAAAATGATTTTTTGTCGTTCTCCGTACTTGGAGTTGCCGCATCATTTAACCACACCGAGTTATATCGGTCGTTCAGCCCTCTAACATTCACGAATCGATTGTCTATAACAGTTACTCCTGGGATTCTTCGTACAACATCTGCTGCATCGCGATCTTGAGTTTTAGAAATTTGAATTCCGGAGATAGCGGAAACTACGGCTTTGGCTTCTCTTAATTCTTTGACAACAGACACATCGGTGCCAGTCATGCGTGTAACTTGCACAGTCACTCCTTCAATCAGCACAGAAGTTTCTTCAAGCGTCATGTTCACAACTGATGCACTACCAGCAACGACATTGATATTCTCGATTACTTTAGGAGAATAACCAATAGAGAAATCTTGATGCTGTGAGTTCCTGCGGGCACCCCAGAAATAATGAAATCACCATCAATACCGGTAGCGGTTCCAAGTATTGGTGAACTACCCTCAACGACTACAGTTGCCCCAATAATCGCTTCCTGAGTCTTTGGATCTTTTACAACCCCCTTGATTGAGCCTGTTTGGCCAAATGCATTAAGTGAAATGAAACAAAGAATAGAAAAGTAGATTGCTTTCATGGGGCTTAATTTCCCGCAAAAGTCGATTAATAGTATTACCCCAAAGAGATTGAAGTATTACGCAATTGTTAACACTGTATTTGAAGACTACTCTTTTATAAAAAATTGAACTTCAAGTAGTTTCCTTCGATATGTTATTTGCTTTACAGCTAGATCAGCGAAATTCTGATTGGACTATTACCGTTTTAATAATGCAATATTATGTCCATAATTATTTATTAATAGGTACTTTATTGAGAAGCACCTTAATAATATCTGCTGTTTTAATGGAATCTGCTTCAGCTTCGTAATTCAAAAGAATACGGTGGTTCATGACGTCAAGTGCAACTTCTTTTATGTCTTCTGGTAACACATAGTCGCGTCCATCCATGTAGGCAACAGCTTTCGCTGAAAGGTTCAAGTTGATACTTGCACGTGGTGATGCACCAAACTGGATGTATTGTGCTTCACGGTCAAGTTTATATTCTTTTGGTTTGCGAGTAGCTGTAACTAATTCAATTATATACTTCTCAAGAGATTCAGAAATTTTCACACGATTTACTTCATCACGAATTGCAAAAATATCTTCCTTAGTAAGTACTGTATTTACATCTAGAGAAAATTGCATGTTCGATATCCTACGCATGATTTCAAGTTCTTCGTCTTTGGTAGGGTAATCGACAAATACTTTCATCATGAAGCGATCGACTTGAGCTTCTGGCAAAGGATATGTTCCTTCCTGATCAACCGGGTTTTGTGTCGCTAAAACCAAAAATGGTTTGTCTAATTTAAATGTAGTCTCGCCAATTGTCACTTGCTTTTCTTGCATCGACTCAAGCAAAGCTGATTGCACTTTTGCTGGCGATCTGTTGATCTCATCCGCCAAAATAATATTCGCAAAAATGGGGCCCTTCTTCACTTCAAATTTTCCTTCACGCTGATTGTAAATCATAGTTCCAATTAAATCGGCCGGAAGAAGATCAGGAGTAAATTGAATGCGTTGAAAATCCAGATGAAGAACTTTGGCAAGCGTGCTAATAGTCAATGTTTTTGCAAGACCAGGAACACCTTCCAACAAGATATGGCCGTTGGTAAATAAACCAACCAATAATCGGTTGACCATATACTCTTGGCCAACGACTACTTTTCCCACTTCGGTGAAAACCTGTCTGATTTTTTCTTTGTGCACCTGTTGCTGTTCTGTAGTAGATGAAAATGCCATAATCCTTTAAAATGAAACCGCAAGTATAACTAATACGATCGAAGTTTTGAATAGCTTTTATACACAAGTAATAAGGTCAAAAAACTAAAACTTCAGCGCCTTTTGGATTCACTAAAAAAGAATTGACCAGGTTCTGAACCGTACGATTATCCTTCCCTTGTTTAACAAAATTTCTTGCCGACTGGACATCTCGTATTTGTTCCTGTTTATCAAAAAAACCAAAGCCGAAGAAGTTTCCCTCTTCTACGAGAACAATCGAATTTTCGTTGTGGGTACGCCCTCTACCAATGATCGCGAGAGAATCTCCCTGACCATAAAAAGAATCGATGGCTTTCTGAGCTCGCTTATTATATTTTTTCACTGATTCCACGCCCTGACACGCTCCATGACAAGTACCCGACTGAAAACTAAAACATAGTCCTTTTGCCAATTGCAAGCCACTTAGTTTGGGGCACAAGTCGAATTCTTTCACCTTCTCCCACCAAAAATTCCAGGCATCTCCTTTAGAACTAAATGTGATCAATGGATTCGTTCCTTTGTTCACGATGTTCACACAAAAACGCAGATAACCATTTCGATCTTCATAGTCATAGATGCCCCACTCTTCTGCTCTGTATTTTTGGGCGAGATTATATTTGGGCCAAAGCCTTCTTATTTCTTGTGATTCAAAAATCAACGCGATCAATTCGCTTCCGGTAAGCTCATAAGTAATATGATGAATCTCATTTCGGATGTTTGACCTATTCCACTCACGTGCCTCACCTGTGAAATGACCAGCAATTCTTTTTTTAATGTTGATTGCCTTGCCAACATAAATCACTTGACCATGCGAATCGAGGAAATAATAAACGCCAGCCTTGGCTGGAAGGGACTCAAACTCTTCGCGTTGAAGATTGGGTGGCAAAATGGTCTCGCCTGAATTTCTTTTTAGTGCTTTTTCAATTACCCCCGCATTGTCTCGTTTTAATAGAAGATCAAAAATTTTTGCTGTTGCAAAAGCATCGCCACCCGCACGATGTCGATCAGTAATTTTTATTCCTAAACTTTCTGCCAATCGTCCCAAGCCGTAAGAATGCAACCCGGGGATGATCTTCCTTGCAAGTCTGACCGTGCAAAGTTTCTTGGTGTTCCATTGTATCCCAACGTCCTCGAATTCTTTTTTAAAGAAACTATAATCAAAGTGAGCATTGTGCGCTACAAACACTCGGCCGTCTAGCCAGCCATGAACCTCTGGTGCAATGTCTTTAAAGCTCGGAGCCTCCTTAACCATCTCATAATTGATCCCCGTCAGTCCCGTAATAAAATAGGGAATTGTCCGACCAGGATTAATAAGACTTCTGTAGTGATCCGTGATAGTGTGGCCATCGTGATGATAGATTGCAATCTCAGTAATGCGATGGCTCGCAGCGTGGCCTCCGGTAGTTTCTATATCGACAATCGCGTACATGAAGTGAGCAAGTTAAGTGCGATGAAAATAATTTTCAAAACGAAAATTATTTTTGATTTATCTGACCTATTTACTGTTCATCGTGAATATTGGCCATTGAACTAGATAGCGGCAATTTCTTTTTCACGGTTTCCGTTACTAAACCAAAAACCTTTAATAAAACCTTATGACAAAAACAGTTTTGGCAATGTCTATAGTGGTAATGTTGGGCTCGTGCAATCTGCGTAAAGCGGAGCAAGCTAAACTGAGGCTTCAAATCGATTCTCTTAAAACTGAATTAGAGACCAGCGCGAAAATGGCGCAAGCCTTAAATGATGTTGGTAATATGATTGATTCCATCGACATGAATCGTCATGTGCTCCACACAAAAATGGTCGAGGGAACACCTGTTGAGGATTTCAAGAAAAGCATGCGAAGCATCAATGAGTATGTAGTTGAAGCCGAAAAGAAAATTGCTGATTTGGAAAAAGGTTTAAACTCAGCTAGGCATACCGGAAGACAGTACTCTCTTTCTATCGAAAAGATGAAGTCAGAGCTTAAGTCAAGAAATGATGAACTCGCGGCATTGCAAAGAAGGGTTGACGAATATAAAAATGAGAACGACAACTTGATCCAGACCGTGAGTCTTCAACGTTCTGAAATAGAAGACAAAATTGCTCAGATTGAAGCCAAGAAAACTGAAACAGCTAAACTTGAAGGGCAAGTAGTTCAGTTGATCAACCAATCAAAAATTGATCAAGCTGAATACTATTTTTCCAAAGCTTCGATCTTGGAGGAGACAGCTAAGCGCACAAAATTTGCTCCGCGCAAAAAAAGAAATACAAACAGGCAGGCGCTTGATATGTATGAGCTGGCTGCTACTTGTGGAAAAGAGGAAGCGGTCGCTAAAGTCGCTGAATTAAAAAAGAAGATTTAAAAACCACTTCAAAAAAAAGGAGCGTTAAGCTCCTTTTTTTATTTCCTGATTTAGGTTGCTACTGGCTTGGCTGCAATAACATTTCCTCGTTTTTTTATTCTCTCTTCAATGAAGCCTTCAGAAACTTTCAGAATCAAAACTATAACGAGTTTGATCAAAATACTATAGCCTAATCCATTACCAAACATGTTGATTACCGGATCGATAAAATACTCTTCTAGCACAAACAATATGATAGCGATGAAATAAATAATCGCATACGCATTTCTTCCTGCTCTCGCAGACATTAATTCATCCACTGTCTTTTCAAGTTTAGCATTGCGTTCAGTTAGTTCGCGGTTAGCCCGATATAGTTTCTTTTCCAAACGACCGCTAATCCAAGTCAAAAATCGAGTTTGTTCCAGTAGCTTTTTATATTCATTAGTAAGATCTTCCAATGCAGCCTTGGTCTGTTCGTGTGAAGTTTCTTGGTTCAGAAATTCTCGGTGCCGATTGTAAATGCCAACTTCTTTTTTGAAGAGTTTTTCCTCCTGCGCAACTTTTGTCATAGAAACTAAATCGGATTAATGTGTCCGATCAAAACCTTTTTTGAATAATAGACTTCTAAAGATTATCAAAGAATAACAAGAATAAAAATGCACCAAGTCTATTTCCTATAGAGTGTAAGTATTTCATTCAATTTCAACAGTGCTTCAACCGGGCTGATTGTATTGATGTCAATTTTGCCGAGAGCTTCATCCAACGCTTTGACGCGTGGGTCTGCATCAAAAAGCGAAATTTGCGCGCTTGCCTTAGGTATTGCATCGAATTTATTTTGAGGTTCGTTTTTGTGTTTTTCCTTTTCAAGGAAATGTAAGATTTCATTCGCGCGCAACACAATTCGGTTTGGCATACCGGCTAATTGGGCCACGTGGATTCCAAAACTATGCTCACTTCCGCCTTCTTTCAGCTTCCGCATGAAAATGATTTTGTCTCCAACTTCTTTTACGCTCACATTAAAATTTTTCACACGCACCAAATCCTCTGCAAGCTGATTCAATTCGTGATAGTGAGTTGCAAAAAGTGTTTTGGCCCTAAAATCTTTATGGTTGTGCAAAAACTCAACAATACTCCAGGCAATAGATACGCCATCGTATGTACTTGTGCCACGGCCAATTTCATCCATCAAAATCAAGCTGCGGTTGCTCAAGTTATTGAGGATGCTCGCTGTCTCAGTCATCTCGACCATGAAAGTAGATTCGCCTTTCGACAAATTATCTGAAGCTCCAACTCGTGTGAAAACCTTATCGACAAGACCAATGCTTGCGCCAGAAGCTGGAACAAAACTTCCCATCTGCGCCATAAGTACAACCAGTGCCGTTTGTCTGAGCAATGCTGATTTACCAGCCATATTCGGTCCAGTGATGATCAGAATCTGTTGTGAATCATTGTTCAGAAAAATGTCATTGGGAACATAGCTTTCACCAATTGGCAATTGTTTTTCAATAACCGGATGACGACCATCCTTGATGTTAATCTCAGTCGATTCGTTAACCTCAGGTTTAGTATAATGATTCGCATGAGCAACTGTAGCAAACGAAAGAAGGCAATCCAACATCGCTATCGTGCGTGCATTTTGCTGAATCTGCGGGATAAATTCAGAAGCGTGACGAATAAGCTCATTGAAAATACGCTGCTCAATCACAATCAGTTTTTCTTCTGCATGAAGAATTTTCTCTTCATAAATTTTTAACTCTTCCGTGATAAAGCGCTCAGCATTAACAAGCGTCTGTTTTCGAATCCAATCAGTAGGAACTTTATCCTTATTCGCATTGCTTACTTCGAGGTAATATCCAAAAACTTTGTTGTAAGAAATTTTCAACGAATTGATTCCCGTTCTCTCAACTTCTCTTTTTTGAATCTGAAGAAGGTAATCCTTTCCTGAGAAAGCAATCTTTTGTAGTTCATCAAGTTCGGCATCAACTCCTTCTTTAATGATTCCGCCTTGATTACTCGCAATAGATACATCTTCGCGAAGTTCTTTTTCAATTTTTTCTAAAAGAAATTCGCACTCATGTAGTTGGTCTGCCATTTTTTTCAAGTGAACAGAGGGCAACTTCTCCAGCAATTGTTTTACTGGAGCCACACACTTAAGTGAACGTTTTAGTTGAAGCAGTTCACGCGGGTTGATTCGACCGACAGCGACTTTAGAAATCAATCTTTCTAAGTCCGCTACGTTTTTGAATTGCTCCGTTATTTTTTCAGATACATCTGAGTTTTTAAAAAAGAAATCAACTGAGTCAAGCCTTTCATCAATGGCGTTTTTATCACGCAAAGGCAAAATCATCCATTGTCTCAACAAGCGTGAACCCATTGGAGTTATCGTTCGATCTAAAATTTCAATAAGAGGCACTCCACCTTCCTGCTGCGCATATACTATTTCCAGATTTCGAATCGTGAATTTGTCGAGCCACACGTACTTATCTTCATCGATGCGTGAGATGGAAGCGATGTGCGATGTGTCCTTATGTTCCGTTCCTTCGAGGTAATGCAAAATCGCTCCTGCTGCGACAATGGCTTCGTTCATTCCATCAATTCCGAATCCTTTGAGTGATGATGTCTTGAATTGATTAATTAATTTTTCATTCGCATAATCAAATTGATAAACCCATTCATCTAGGGCATAAGTGGCATAATCCGTGCTGAAAAGATTTTCAAATTTTTCTCGGGATTGCTTACTGAAAATAATTTCACTTGGCGCAAAACCTTGGATTAATTTCAGGACATAATTTTCCGTTCCCTGGGCAGCATAAAATTCTCCGGTAGAAATATCCAAAAAAGAAATTCCCCAAAGATTTTTTCCTGTATAAACTGATGCCAAGAAATTATTTTGCTTCCGATCAAGCACGTGATCATTAAAGGAAAGCCCAGGTGTTACCAATTCTGTCACACCTCGCTTTACAATTCCTTTTACAAAACGAGGATCTTCCAGCTGATCGCAAATTGCAACACGATTTCCCGCACGAACTAATTTTGGCAAATAGGTATCAAGCGCGTGATGCGGAAATCCTGCCAAAGCTGTTTCTGAAGCCGACCCATTGCCGCGTTTAGTGAGAACAATGTCAAGGATTTTGCTCGCTGTAATTGCGTCTTCGCCAAAGGTCTCGTAGAAATCACCCACACGGAAAAGCAACAGTGCGCCCGGATATTTCGCCTTGATTGCGTTGTATTGTTTTTGAAGTGGGGTTTCAGTTGCCATTTCGGCAAAGATAAACGAATGATGAAATTGTAAAACGCAGTTATTCCTCTGCCAGAAGAATATTTATGTCTTCAATCATCCGATCAATTTCTAATTCGAGTGTGCCGTTATAAAGCCCTCGCAAATGGCCGTGTTTATCAACCAAAAGACAATGTTCTGTGTGAACAAAATTTGTAGAGTCCCGTGAGTAGCCAGCCACTTCCTCGGCAAAATAAGATTGCCGTGCCAAGGAATAGATTTCACTCTGCTTTCCAGTCACCAATCGCCATTGAGGATATTTAACATCATGAAGTTTAGCAAATTCCAGAAGCTGATAAGTGGAATCGGCCCAAGGCATGACCGAATGAGAAATCAACATGACTTTATCGTTTTTAGAAAATGCTTTTTGCACTTTCTGCAAATGGTTGGTCATTTTTGGGCAAATGCTAGGACACGCTGTGAAGAAAAAATTCGCCACATAGATTTTCCCAATAAAAGTGTGATTCGTTACAGTACTATCAAACTGATCTTTGAAACTAAACTTAGCTACGCGATGAATATTCTCATCCGAAACTTTCTGCTCGCTTGGCCAAATAGGTGTAAAGGCGGCCGTATTGTAATAAGGTAGTCGTTGCTCTTCACAGCCTAAGGTGAAAATAAAAGTCAAAAAGAGAATTCTTTTCATTTCGAAGCAGACATACAATTCTTAGAACCAGTAAGTCCATATTTTCTGCCATTGCGCACTTCATAATTGGCTTTCAATCGGCCATCAGATTCCCACATTTTTTGCAAGCCAAATTCGTAACCATCTATGTAATTGAAATCACGATACATTATTTTATTACTCTGCCATTCCTTTACATGACCGTGATAGACATCATTTTTATAGTTGTAGATAAACTTCAAAAATCCGTTTTCATACCAACCGATATGTTCACCTTCTTTTTTCCCTTCATGAAAAAATCTTCTTTCCTTCAGTTGTTTATTTGCATACCACTGCCGTGAAATTCCTTCTTCCTTTCCATTCAAATAAGGAGTCAGTGAAAGCGTGTCTCCACTAGGGAATAATTCGTATGTCCATCCCGAAAATAATTTGTCATTCAACGATGTAACTCCTTGTTGCGTTTTGATTTTTCCATCGGAAAGGTTTACATAAAAAGGTGGTATTCGATTTTGCGAACACGAAGTCGCAACGAAAATCAATAGAGCAAACCGCTTCATTTTCGAAACTCAATTCGTCACTGTCCCCGCGGTGCCATAAAATCCATCGCCATTGATATAAGGCGCATCGGCAGTAATATGATAGTGGTAGATTCCATTGGGATAATCAGCTGTAACAGAAGTGTGGCCATGGAGTGCATCCAAATTTGAATCTGTAAAAGTTACTCCACCTTCAAGTGGACCGTAAACAGGAAATCCATCTAATAAAAATCCGAGCAATGCATCTTTCCCATGATTTGTGGTGAGATACAATGGTTCTACGTGATAATGATATTGACCTGTCATTTGCGGATGTCCATTGTATTGATCAAAAGAGATAATCTCCGTAGTAAGCGGTTGACTAGGTCCAGCATATTGATTGTAGAAAGGAACTCCATTCAATGAAATACCAATTGATCCAAGTGGTGTCGCTGCACTCGTTGAAGCTTTAGTCGGGTTCAACGGGATTCTAAAAGTGATTGACTGTTGGGATATGGAATTTGGGTTCTTAGAAAAAGAATTGGATCCATTGTATGCCTCATACATACTTCCCGAGTAATAGGGACTTTTATGATCAGGAAGATCTTTCGTTTTTATGACAATAAAATCACCATCGACATACATGTCTGTCGCTCCATAGATTTTTTTGTACACATCAGGAACCGAAGTAGTTGGTGTTACGCTGCTTTTGGAGCACGCATAAAAAATCGCCCCAGTGGCAATTACAGCAATCAAAAATACATTCTTCATAATCCAGCCAATTAAGAGTTTAAACGCGAATGTCGAGAAAAGATTTTGATGATTTGATAAAAATTCCACTGGTCGTTTTCAAGTCGTTGCGACTTCTTAATCTTATTATCTTTGAACAATGATTTTCCTATTCCAAATCGGCTTTCTTGATATCACTTGGGTTGATCTGATCGACATTGCACTAGTATCGATTTTGCTCTATCAAATTTATAAGCTCATTCGTGGAAGTATTGCTGTCAATATTTTTCTTGGCATCCTAGCGCTTTATTTGATCTACCTAATTGTTCGCGCTGCTCAGATGGAGTTACTCGCCAAAATTCTTGGCCAATTCATGGGCGTTGGTGTTTTGGCAATGATCATTTTATTTCAGCCCGAGATCAGAAAATTTCTTTTGTTGATTGGACGAAGCGCTGAAATCAATCGTGAAGGTTTTTTCAAAACGCTTCGAAACTGGCGTCAAGGTCAACCCGATGATTTTGACGTGCATCAATTGATAGAAGCATGTAAGTCACTGAAAGCTACACGCACTGGCGCTCTCATCGTTTTTTCACGTGACATGGAATTGAAGTTTTACGCGGACACAGGCGAGCAAATTGATGCTGAAGTGAATAAGCGTTTGATTCTTTCCATCTTCAACAAACATACTCCTCTTCATGATGGGGCCGTAATTATTTACAAAGGAAGAATTCAAGCGGCACGTTGCGTTTTGCCTGTTAGCGAAAATGATCACTTGCCTCCACAATTTGGTTTGCGCCATCGCTCAGCCATAGGCATGAGTGAAGTAACGGACACTTTGGTGATGGCTATATCCGAGGAGACTGGTCGCTTAATTTTAGCTCGCAACGGAAAATTTGTTCGTGGTATGAAGCTCTGGCAAGTCGAGCAAAAAATTTTAGAATATCTCCATAATTCTGAACCAAGAAACTGGGAAGAAATTCCTGTTGAGCCCGAACCCGAGGAGCCCGAAGAAGTAAAAAGCTGATTATGCGTTTCTCATTTACAATCGTTGCATTTTTTATTCAACTGAATGCACTTGCACAGTCTATTGAAACTGTGATACAACGAGGTCATGAACTTGCGGTAATTACAATATGCGCGAGTCCCGATAGTAATTATGTGGTTACTGGTAGTCGTGATAAATCGGCAAAACTTTGGGAGCTAAGCACTGGCCGTGAAGTGAGAAGTTTTTTAGGGCATGATTTCTCCGTGACATCAGTTGATGTAAGCAGAGATGGGAAATTTTTGCTGACTGGAAGTAATGATGAGACCGTAAAGCTTTGGGAAATAGAAACAGGAAAAGAAATATTTTCAATAAATCCTGTTCATGAACAAATCAGGCATGTAGCAATAAGTCCTGACATGAAATTTTTTGTCGCGACTGCGTTACGTTACAACGCTCAGATTTTTGATTTCAGCTCTAGAAAAAAAATAAAGGAAATTGAAGTAAACCCAGAATCAAACAGAAATGGGGTTGATATAGCCATCAGTCCAGATTCAAAGTGGATTGCATTTGGAGAAGACAATCGAATTGTAAATGTGTATCGCACGAGCGATTGGCAGAAGGTTTACACATTTGAATATGGTGCCGGGTGGTGCGGTGGCTGCTCAACATTTTGCAATTTCTCGCCCGATAGCAAAAACCTGATCATGGTTTCTCACAATGGTTCAGCTAAAAAATATGATCTGTCATCTGGGCAGCTTGTAAAACAATATGCGGATGAATTGCATGACCCCTCATCGATTTCGTTTTCACCAGATAACAAAAAGATTGTTCTTGCTTTAAAAAAAGAAATTGTTGTTTGGGAAAATGAAACCGGGAAAGAAATCAGATTCAATCCTGGAGTTGAGCAAGAAATTAACAAAACGATTTTTACGAATGACGGAAAGAAATTGCTTATCACTTGCGATAACAACACTACGATGGTTTGGGATTTGCAAAAGCAAAAAGTTGTTCAATCACTCACTGGATTTCTAAATCTAAGAGACAAGGGTGGCATCACTTATGATCCCAATTTTATTTGGGATATGCAGATCGCAAAATACGTCCGTTTCAAAAATAATTTGTTGATCAGCAATGATGGCAAGACCTTAATCAAAGGAAAGTTCGGATCAAAAGTAAAACAATGGGATATCGCTACGGGAAAAAGTGCGATGGAGTTTGTGGGGCATTCCAAAGCCGTTCTCTGCTATGATTTATCGACTGATGGAAAAAGACTTGTAACTGGTGGAGGCGAGGGGAAAATCATTCTCTGGAATGCTCTGACTGGAGACACTATTAAAACAATCAAAGCCCACCGAGAACCGATTTTAGACATTCATTTTAACAGCGATGAAACAAAAGTAGTGTCCTCAAGTTGGGATGGGCGAATGATCGCGTGGGATATAAATAATGGCAAGTCAGTAAATTATTTTGATTTCGAAAATAACTCCGCACTTAACATTTTATGGGGTCAAAGCGACTTGTATTTGTTCGCGGGTCTTGGCAAGGATTTGAAAATGTATGAGCTCGATACGAGAACTGCTGTCAGAGATTTTGTGGGACACAGTGACGTCATCTCCTCGCTTCGGTTGAGTAATGACAAACAACAACTTCTCTCTGCAAGTTGGGATGGGTCCGTGCGTCTTTGGAATGTGGGCACTGGTTTGATGGAGAAAAAATTTGTTGGCCATCGCGGAGCCGCGCACATTGCTATTTTTAGTCCGGATGGAAAGAATATTTTTTCGGCTGGGGCTGATCGTCAAATCAGAGTTTGGGACTTAGTTACATCAAAAGTCGTTCGCACATTTGATGGCCACAAAGCAGAAGTCACTTCGCTCTTATTTAGTCCTGATAACAAAATGTTGATCAGCCATAGCGTAGATGGAGCGACTAAGTTTTGGGATTTGAATTCGGGTAAAGAGTTTTTTGAACATATCCATTTCGGAGAGA
The DNA here is from genome assembly GCA_049840975.1 of Cyclobacteriaceae bacterium. Taxonomy (GTDB): domain Bacteria; phylum Bacteroidota; class Bacteroidia; order Cytophagales; family Cyclobacteriaceae; genus ELB16-189. The sequence continues at coordinate 99,064 of JASGIR010000069.1, forward strand.
AAGAATGGATGGTGAAAAATCCTGAAGGTTATTTTAATGGAACGCAAGATGCGCGTCAGTTCATCCATTTTGTAAACGGAATGAAGACCTACGGAGCAGATCAATTCTTTGATGAATTTTATCGCCCTGATTTACTTCCAAAAATTTTTCAAAATCGTGGTGGCGATGGTTCTCAGGGGATCAATCAAAAAATAAAAGGATCACCCCCTCCAACTTTAAGGATTGCTGTTTTGCCAACCAATGATCCGACCAAAGCTGAGATTTTTCTGAAACTAACAGATAACGGTGCTGGAATCGAAGGACTGAAATTATTTCATAATGGAAAGCGAATCACACTAAAGGAAAATAAATTCACACAAGGGAAAGATCAATCTACGGCCGTCAGAGAAGTTGTAAACTTGGTTGGTGGAACAAATACATTTACTGTTTCAGCGCTCAACAAAGACAAAGTTGAGTCAGACCCTGTTTCAGCAGAAATTTTTTCGGAGAGTTCAAATCAGAATTCTGTCTGTCACATTCTTGCTGTCGGTATAAATCAATATAAAAACCCAAAGATGGTTTTGAATTATGCGAAGCCTGATGCGGAATCTTTCGGTAAAGCGGTTGACTCAAAAGGTTTATTCAAAAATATCGCTCTGCACACTCTTTACGATATTGATGCTTCGAAGGAAAATATTTTGAAAAAATTAGACGAGCTCTCAACTCAAATTCATCAAGAAGATGTTTTCATTTTTTATTACGCTGGCCACGGCAGCATGGTTGAAGGACAGTTCTTTTTTATTCCAAGCGAAAGTGCCCGACTTTATGATCTTAGTTCGCTGAAGAAAGAAGCTATCGATGCAAGTATGCTTCAAGAAAAATTCAAGAACATTAAGGCATTAAAACAGTTGATTATCATGGATGCTTGCCAAAGCGGGGGCTCTGTTGAGTTGCTTGCCAATCGTGGTGCTGCCGAAGAGAAGGCAATTGCTCAACTCTCTCGTAGTGCTGGGATTCATGTGATGGCTTCAGCTGGCAGCGAACAATTTGCTGCTGAGTTTGCTGAATTAGGTCATGGAATCTTCACTTATCTTCTTATCAAAGGCTTACAGGGTGAAGCAGACGGGTCACCAAAAGATGGGAAAGTAACAATCTACGAGCTCAAATCTTTTCTCGATGATCAAGTGCCAGAGCTTACTCGGAAACTGAAAGGGAAGCCTCAATATCCTTACACTTTTTCGCGTGGTCAGGACTTCCCCGTGGTAATCGATCAGCATTGATCACCGAACAAATCCAAAGATTTTGCGTTTACCTCTTGGTCAAATCTTGTATATCAGGAAAATTCTTGTTTAATTTTGTATAATCGTTCTTAACAAGTACTACCATTTTTTAAACTTGAAATGAGATGAAGGAAGCAAATTTATTTAAGTACTACTTTGTACGGTATTTTTTTCTAGCCTTTGCGCTGATGCAATCGCTTGCTGCCGTTTTACTCTTGATGAAATTTCAAGACTCACCCAAAAACAGATTCGCAATCTTCGTATTCTTCACGCTAGCGATGATTCTGATCTCCATTCACTTTTTTGTTTTCTCAAAAGTGAAGCGGGTAGCGATGGGCAAGAAAAAAATAGCCATCATTAAAAGCTACAAAGCAAAGCAATACGATTGGGACGAAGTCAAAGACTTAAAACTCCTTCCCTTTCTCAACATGTATTCGCTTAAGCTCAAGGGAAAGAAAAACAGAATTTATTTTCTTCCCGCACATGATAGCGAGGCTTTGTTCGGATTATTCTCCGACAACCCTGACTTCATGAAAGAAAAAGCGAGCTAAGAAATTATTTTAGCACGCCTAGTTCTTTCCCCACTTCTGTAAATGCCTTGATCGCCTTGTCGATGTGATGCCTATCGTGACCTGCTGAGATTTGCACCCGAATCCGTGCTTTACCTTTGGCAACTACTGGAAAGAAAAATCCAATTACATAAATTCCTTTTTCCAAAAGTCGTTCAGCAAATTTTTGCGCCAGCGGGGCTTCATATAGCATGATTGGCACGATAGGGTGAACTCCTGGTTTAATATCAAAACCAGCTTTGGTCATTTCCTCGCGGAAATATTTAGTGTTCTGCTCAAGCTTATCGCGAAGTGCGGTGGTTTCTGAAAGCATATTAAACACTTCAATAGATGCACCTACAATAGAAGGAGCCAATGTGTTTGAAAATAAATAAGGGCGCGAGCGTTGACGCAGCATTTCAATAATTTCTTTTTTTCCAGAAGTGAACCCACCTGATGCTCCACCAAGCGCTTTGCCAAGTGTACCCGTGATGATATCAACTCGGTCCATTACACCACAATGTTCAGGAACACCACGACCTGTTTTTCCGAGGAAACCCATCGAGTGGCATTCGTCTGTCATCACAAGCGCTTCATACTGGTCAGCCAAATCACATATCTTGTCCATCTGCGCAATGGTTCCGTCCATCGAAAACGCTCCATCAGTCACGATAATAATTTGATTGGCTCCTTTTTTTTTCGCGTCCTCCAGTTGCACTTTCAAATCATCCATGTCGTTATGCTTATAGCGATAACGCATGGCTTTGCACAAACGCACTCCATCAATGATTGATGCATGATTCAATTCGTCAGAAATGATAGCATCAGTTTCACCTAGCAAAGGTTCAAACACGCCTCCGTTTGCATCAAAGGCGGCTGCATACAAAATAGTGTCTTCTGTGTGAAGAAATTCCGAAATCTTTTTTTCAAGTTCTTTGTGAATATCCTGAGTTCCGCAAATGAATCTCACGGAAGACATTCCGAAGCCATGAGAGTCAATTGCCTTTTTCGCGGCCTCTGTCACGCGTGGGTGTGACGACAACCCTAAATAATTATTTGCACAAAAATTAATAACCTCTTTACCATCGCTGGTTTTTATGTCGGCAGCCTGCGGTGTGGTAATGATTCTTTCTCGCTTGTAAAGTCCAGCTTCACGAATACTATTCAATTCTTTTTCTAAAACGGGTTTCAATTTTTTATACATGGCAATCGATTTTATGGAACGCAAAACTACTAATCACAAACCATAATTCGTACTTCCTAAATTTTAATAACTTCGCAGCCAATTCAATTTTTCATGAAGAAAACAAAAGTTCTTTTGATAGGCGCTGGCGGTCAACTTGGAGCCGAACTCACCCAAGGCCTCTGGAAAATTTACGGACAGGAAAATGTGATTGCTTCCGACATCAAGGATGCACAAGGTGTTTTAAAAGAAGGTCCATATGAAAAATTTGACGTAATGCAACGTGACCGTCTTTTTGAATTGTTGAAGAAACATGAGGTAACTCAAGTTTATCACCTCGCTGCTTTACTTTCTGCAACTGGCGAAAAAGATCCTCGCTGGGCGTGGAAACTGAATATGGAAAGTTTGCTTTTCGTACTTGAAGCAGCTCATGAATTAAAACTTCATAAAGTGTATTGGCCTAGTTCTATAGCTGCTTTCGGCCCAACAACTCCCAAACAAAATACACCGCAAGACACGGTGATGGATCCAACTACCGTTTATGGAATTACAAAATTAGCCGGTGAATTGTGGTGTGATTATTATTTCAGAAGATACGGAGTTGACGTGCGCAGTTTGCGCTATCCGGGATTAATCGGTTGGAAAACTCCTCCAGGCGGTGGCACAACGGATTATGCGGTTGACATTTATTTCAAAGCAGTGAAAGACAAAAAATATGAATGCTTTCTCTCGGCTGATACTTACTTGCCAATGATGTACATGGACGATGCTGTAAAAGCTACCATCGATTTAATGGAAGCACCTGCCGAAAAAGTAAAAATGCGAACGAGTTACAACATAAGTGCAATGAGCTTCTGCCCTGCTCAAATTGCATCGACAATAAAAAAGCATATCCCTGATTTTACTATTTCTTACAATCCTGACTTCCGCCAATCAATTGCCGACTCATGGCCCAAATCAATAGATGATTCACCTGCTCGCAAAGATTGGGGTTGGCAGCATCAATTCGGATTGGAAGAAATGACTACAGATATTTTGAAGAATATCTCAAATTGAAGGGAGAACCGATATCTAAGTTTTAAACCTTTCATTCCAAGTTTTCTCTAATTGGACATATGTCTGAGAAGAGTTTTCGAACGACCCAACATCTCTGCAATCGAGCGTGGTTTGGGCTTTCTCCGTCTATTCAAAAAGTATCGGTGTCAGATATTTTCTCAAATGATTCTGCCACTCCTATCGCGGTAGTTTCCAAGCCAGAAAAAATTCAAAGTGCAATGTCTGGTGATGTTAAAGAGCGCAAGAAGATTGCTTCCGAGCAAAATCATGAAAATATGCGCAAGCTTAATATTGCATGGATGGAGCAAATGCGAACTTCAAGCGATCCACTCAGAGAAAAAATGACTTTCTTTTGGCATGATCATTTTGCAAGTCGAGTTCAACAGCCTTTCCTCACCCAACAGCAAAATAATTTATTAAGAGAAAACGCGCTGGGTAACTTTTCAGATTTATTGATTGCTGTTTCAAAAGATCCTGTAATGCTGCGCTTCTTAAACAATCAGCAAAACAAGAAGGGACATCCCAATGAAAATTTCGCCAGAGAAGTGATGGAGCTCTTTACTATCGGAAGAGGTCATTACACTGAAACTGATATTAAAGAAGCAGCTAGAGCTTTTACGGGATGGGGTACTGATCAAAATGATAATTTCTTCTTTCATGCAAAGCAGCATGACTCTGACCCTAAAACTTTCAGAGGAGAAACAAAAAACTTCTCTGGCGAAGATATCATTTCAAATATTCTGGATGACAAGCAAACTGCTGTTTTTATTACCAAGAAGATAGTTTCAAGTTTCGCATCGCCTGATGTAGATGAAAAGTACATCAACGACCTTTCAGAATTCTTTTTTAAATCACAGTACAACATCAAACTATTGTTAAAATCTCTTTTCTCATCGGATTGGTTTTACAAAAAAGAATTCATCGGAACGCATGTCAAATCTCCAGTAGAATTAATTATCGGGATTCAGAAACATACGGACAGTAAATTCACCGATCCTGAGTCGCTGATTTTTTTTGAACGCGCTATGAACCAACAACTCTTCGCGCCTCCCAATGTAGCTGGTTGGCCAAAAGGCAAACAATGGATCGACAGCGCAAGTCTTGCTTTCAGAATGTCCATGCCACAAAGGATTTTCAAGAAAGAGGATATTCAGTTCAAACCAAAAGACGATGGCGATGTAAATTCCGTAAAAGAAAAAAAGAAGACTCGAGATTTCTCTTTGGATGTGGATTGGCAAAAACTTGCGAATCAATTTTCAGGAGATCAACTTAAGGTATTTGAAAAAGTGGAAGATTATTTATTGTCACAACCAACTTCTGATCAGAACAAGGAATTGATTTTAAAATTTTCTTCTAAAAGCAAAAATGAAGTTGAATTGACGAAATCAATTTTTACTGGCATTATGTCATTACCCGAATATCAACTTTGCTAACTATGAAAATATCTCGGAGAGGATTTATACAAAAATCAGCGTTGGCTACAGCTGGCACATTACTTGTGCCTCAATTCTTGAAAGCGTGGAGCAAAACAATCAGTGAAGAGGAGAAAATTTTAATCGTTCTTCAGTTGTCTGGAGGAAATGATGGTCTCAATACAATAGTGCCTTATCGCAATGATATTTATTATAAATCACGTCCTAAAATCGGATTGCCTGCTGAAAAAATTATAAAGATTTCAGACGAAATCGGTTTTAACACTGGGCTTGAAAAGCTTCGATCTTTCTATGATCAGGGTTACATGACAATTATAAACAATGTTGGATATCCTAACCCAGATCGATCCCATTTTCGCTCCATGGATATTTGGCAGTCTGGAAGTGAAAGAGACTATTTGAACACAGGTTGGATTGGCCGTTACCTTGATGCGACTTGCAATGGCAAAGATCATAATGCCATTGAGATCGATGGATCGCTAAGTCTTGCATTGAAGGGGAAGGAAATAAATGCGTTGGCAATGACAAGCCCATTACAATTCTACAAGACAACGCAAAACCCTCTCTTTAAAAGTATCTCTAATGATTCAAATCATGAAGATGCCAATCCTCTGGTTGATTACTTATACAAAACAGTATCAGAAACTGCTTCCAGTGCGGAATACATTATTCAACAAACAAAAAAATATTCGAACACAGCAGAATATCCCCCGACAGAATTTGCTCAGCATTTGAAAACCATTGGGACCTTGATTAATTCAGGAGTAAATGCAAAAGTATATTATGCTTCTCTTGGCGCTTTCGACACTCATGTTAACCAGATTGGTCAACATGAGAGGTCTCTTAAAATATATGCAGATGCAGTTGCAGCTCTTATGAATGATCTTGACAAACAAGGCAATTTAGACAAAACCGTAATCATGACTTTTTCAGAATTTGGGAGAAGAGTAAGTGAAAATGCGAGTGGCGGAACAGATCACGGGACTGCGAGCAATGTTTTGCTTTATGGCAAAAAATTAAAAACTCCTGGTGTATATAACTCACTTCCCGATCTTGCCAACTTGGACCAAGGTGATCTACTTTATCAAGTTGATTTCCGGAGTATTTATTCAGCCTTACTGAAAAACTGGATGAGCACTGATCCTTCACAAATCCTTTCTCAGGATTTTCCTTCGTTAAATATTGTTTGATCAATTATCTGAAAATCTTACAGAAAGATTAGTAGAGATTCCTAAACGGAAACCATTGGCCACATAATTTCCATTTTGGAATGACGTAGCAAATTCCAATCTGAATAATCGTGCGAGGCCATTGAGGGCATAACCGAGTTCGGTATAGTTATTTGATGCAGGTGTTGCCAAATAATTCACAAAGAAATTTTCTGTCACGCCTAGCATCCTTGCTTTCGGAATTCGGCTGATCAAGAATTTTCTGAAGTGATAATGAACGTTGGCTGAAAAATATTCATCTCGAGTGCTATACTTATAATAATCCAGCAAACGGAAACTGCCCACAGGATCGGTAGTCATTAGTGGAGTTTGGTTGCCCATAAAATGTTTGTAATCCATGAAAAACATTTTGTTGGTATTCAAAAATTTTCCCGCCTTTAAATTCATGTCAAGAACTCCGCGAATGCCAACACGAATTTGTTGACGAATACCAGCCTCTACTAAATCATAGTCAACATCACTTCCAAGTATGGATGAAAACCCTTTCTTATACATGAAAGAAATAGTAGGAGAAATATCAGAGCGATATTTGAATCCATTTCTGATTCGAAACTTCTGCCAAGGTCTTGCTTCAATAAAAACGGAACCAGTGAAAGCATTGTTGTTAGGAAAACTTGTGTTGTTCAATTCAGCGTTGACAGGGGCATTGGGCGTGTATCGTGTTTTACTCTTGTCAGAAAAAGAATAATCATTGTTGTTGAAAAGTTCGTAGCGTTTCATCCATGACCAAGAAGTGCTGAAAGAGTATTTTCCTTTTAGTGATTGTCTAAAAGAAAGATCAACAAAATCACGCTCATATATTTTCATCCAATTTTGACCTTGAAATAAAGTTGTGAACGTATTGATGAATGGATGAATTGGCTCATCACTATTGAATTGCTGAATGTACGTTCCTCCACTTAAGGTGACGCGATTGGTCCGTGTTCGATAATCGAATCGAAAAAACCCTAAACTCTTCATGAGCGAAAGAATAACGAAATGCTGGACGCGCCTCAAGTCTTCGAGTGGTTAGCGTACGGTTCTTGTTAGCCGTATCTTTTTTCACCCATCGTTTGTAGTAGCTCAGCTGATAGGTCGCATAACCACCCTCAACGGTATTATATCCTCCAAAGGTGTGTGTATTTCAAAGCTCGATGTTTTGTTGAGCGAGTAACTGTTTCCTGTCAAAACATCAAAAACATTGAAGCCTTTGTGCTTTTTCTTCGACTTAAGGGTATCACCCTCATCGCGTTTTCGCTGAACTTCACTGATGCTATCAGTCTTTTTATAGCCGCGCACTTCTTCCTTGTCTAATGGCGCTGGTCGAATATCAGCCCAAAATGTTGAGTCCTTTTGTATGCCATCGAATCAACAGAATACTTTGGATTCAGAAATTACATCTGGTTCTTTTTGCTGTTTTTGCTCAGCCTTTTCATATGCCTTTGCCAGCTGCTTTAATTCTTTGTTGGTTATTTCTTTTCCGTTTTCGAGTCGCTGTTTCAGTTGTTGATTTTTCTGACTCAACTCTTTCTTAATTTTTTTCGCTTCCTCTTTTTCCAGTTTCGAGTCGATGACTTCCATTTCACTTGGCAATTCCGGATTCATCTTGATCTGGTAGCTTTTCATGGTAGCATTATAAGATCCCTCAAATTCGAACCCAAACACTTTTCCGCCAACTATAGCTTGTTGCGACACCGGCATCCACACTTTGTCGTCAACGGGATTATAGATTTGTTTCAGCTGAAAACGAATTCCCAGTTCTGTTGCTAGCAAATCCAGACTGACAAATACTCCACCATTCTTCCACAATGGAAATCGTTCCTTCAAAAACATTATCGCCTTTTGACCTCGGAGTTACTTTTATTTTGCTGGCATCATATTTTCCATCCTTAAAAGTGCCCAAGTATTCAAACTTGTAATATGAAAATGCTCGAGGCGATAGCGGAGAAACAGTTTCCGCAATCTCTGGATTATAAAAACTTCCGAAAAATAATTGTTGGGCGATGCATTTTTGTTTCCCGCAGAGGTATAAACAGCAATTACTTTTTCTTCGAACTTATTCGGACGTGTATATTTAATTCTACTCACTGACTCGCTAATAAAAAGACGATCTTTAGTGATGCCCTCTTTTTCCAAAGCTTTCTTTGCCAGCCAAGGATAATCTTTCAACTTGCCTTTTCCTTTGATATAAGCGATGAAAGAATATTCATCCAATTGTTGTGTGTGGAACTTCGCTTTGGCAATAGCCTTTCGCATGATTGTATATGCTGGATCTTCTTTGGAGCCTTCACTGTGACACCTTGAAGCACAATGACCTGTTGCTTCAAACTACATCCAGCACTACAAAATCTTCCGCCACATCTATTTGGCGTGTCACTGATTCGTAGCCCAGGAACTTAAAGATTAATTCATAGTGGCCAGCTGGAAGATTGATTTCTCATAATAACCAGAAAGATCTGTGGCGGCACCTGATCCTGTTTAGGTGCTGTTCGGATTCTATCGTGTTTCCCTATTAACCTTAGCAATACGTAATCGGTCGAAGGTACGACA
>JASGIR010000070.1:0-38486 GCA_049840975.1 Cyclobacteriaceae bacterium
TAACGAGCCTGAAAAAGCTTTGGTGATACCACCATCTGACAATAAACCTGATGTAACAATAAAGCGTGAAGAACTTGAACCGCTAATGGCGGAGAGACTTGTGTTAGACATGTTCAGATTGTAAGACCCGATTAAGAGAGAGCCACTTGTCAATGTAAGCACACCGGTAATTTCTTGATTGGCACCAAAAGCAGCACCAGAAGCGTTATTAAGAATTAAATTTCCAAACTTGCCACTTCCATTTCCAGTTATTGTTTGAGCCGAGGAGCCTGATAGCTTGATACTTCCTGCCGATGTATTAGTGCATGTTGTCGAGTTTGAAACAGTACTGATAGCTGTAATAATATTGTCGTTTCCAACAACTGTTCCGCTTGTCATGGTGAGAGTGCCATTGACGCGGAGATTGGTATTGGCCGAAAGTGTTACGGTACCATTAGTAAAAGTGTTATTAAAAGTGAGATTACCAAAGTTGGTTAGGTTTCCACTTACGCCTGTCATCACTTGATTGGATGAAGAGCCGTTGATTGTAGTAGTTTGTGTCGTTGATCCGGCTTGATATCCCCCTGTTGAAACCCCGGTTGATGATGTCGTGTTTTGATTAACGAAATCTCCAGCAACATTTACATTGAAGCCCATCGCCTTAAATACATTTCCTGCGCCAATGTTCATAGAACCACGCAAGGTTAATGGATTGTACTCCAATCTTGTGGTATTCGTGGTGCCGACCACACTCAAATTATAAAATGGAATCAACGTATTAATATCAATGGTTTGAGAAGTAGAGCCAGTGCCAATTTGGATTGTTCCCCCCGTTACAGAATTAGAAGCTGGTTGAACGTAAAGATCTGCGATGGTTGTGCTGCTGGTTGATCTGGCTATGCTCAAAGTACCACCGCTCATGGTAAATGAACTACTTGTATTTAGTATTTCGAAGACACCACGAGTAGTTGCTGTTACGCTGGCAGTACCTACCGCTACACCTCCTGGCCCAGACAAATTAAAGGTCAAGGCACCTTGTGAACTGGCTACAGATCTTCTTACTTGGCCTTGTACATTTAGTTGCCCACCCGACACATTAATTGCTGGAGATCCTGTGGCCGCATATTCAACTGAATTGTCATTGGTCGTAGTAGTTCCAACATTTATAGTCCCGCTTATGAGTTCAAGTGTACCGGATAAAAGCAAATCAATTCCATCCGTCCCTGTTATCTGCATGGTGCCGCCATTAGCAGATAGTTTTGCTGTTGATGGCACAGAGAAGTCTTGCCCATTGGAGATAACTATACTTTGTGTGCTTGTCAATCGAAATGTACCGTTAAGAAGCGACAGCGGAGTGGTTGAACTTGACAAAGAGAATACGGACGAATTCACTTCTAGCAACGGAGCTTGTGAAGTGCCTTTGGAAACAATGAGCGAGTTGAAATTATTAATCGTTCCTGAGCCCGTGATGGAAGCATTGACTGTTCCACCGAAGGTTATATTGCAATAGTAAGATCCACTGGAAAAATCAAGAATGCCGTTGTTCACTATGCTTCCTTCCAGATAAAATGAATTTGCAACAGGAGTACCACTTGCCGATACATTGAAAATGGCTCCACTGCTAACGGTCATACTCCCATACAGAGTTATAGATTGTGCAGCTCCATTACGGAATTGCAGATTGCCACTGTTTACGTAAAGATTTCCATCAATCTCTAGCTGTCTGGCATTTGCGCTGTTCAACTGTCCAATACCAGTAGAAGATACTCCTTGCACGGTCATGCTTCCATAAATTTTCATGTCCTGATCGGGCATAATAATCGAGCGCCCGGAGCCTGGTGTAAGAAGTAAGTTCTTATAAGAAATCAATGGGAGTGAAGTCGGAGTTCGTGATGTGAGTGGGATCGTGAAATCTTGTGAGCCTGTGCTGTAATACTCAACCGAACCTCCACTGCTGCGGATAAAATTACCAAAGTCGCCTGCGGGAAATTCAGCGGTAGATGTTGCGGATGAAATACGTAACAACCCACCGCCACTGATCTGCACATTTGCCAATTGACCAAAATTATGCCCTGTTGTAGTGCCAATATCCAGCGTACTACCGAGATTGATATCCAGGCCTCCAGAAGACATGTTGTTAGCAGTAATTGTAATAGTATGGTTGATTGTACTGCCATCACCAATGATTACCTGATCACCAGAACCCGGTGTAGTAGTTGCATCAGCGCCTGTGTGACTCACGTTACTCCACGGAGTAGTGCCTGCTCCCGTGTCAGACCAGTTGCCATTTCTCTTACTGTAAAAAATATTAACAACACCAAACGCAGAGGGAACACCGGCCGTGTAGTCGCCATCAATGTATCCCACGTTAGTGAAGGAAATAACATTAGTAGTTTCGTTTACTTGTGTCAAATCATTGATTACCGTCCAAGTCGTTGGATTGTATCGCGCTGGAACATAGTTAGCATCATCGCCAGAAGGGGAGACGCTAGCATCACTGTATTGATATGTATGTGATACCGCAGTGGCACCTAATCCATTAAAACCTGTACTCGACAATTTCCAATACCACTGAAGATTATTTGTATTGCCTGCTGCCACAAACTGATGGCGTGATGAAACTGGACGTGCTGTAATCAAACCATAAGCAGTTGGTGCTGAGTTCAACTGGATAGTCGCGGGTGAATAAATGCTTCCAACTCCAAACGCATAAGTAAATGCGGAAAGGTTTCCAAAGTTTTTAACAATGCCTCTGTCCGATTGTAAGCCTTGCGTGCGAATCATCTTAGAACTACTAAAAGGATTTCCCGTGGTAGTCAACGCGCCTACTGAGGTGGATGTAAGTGTAAGTTGGTAGAAAGATAGATCAAGCAAACTCGTTGTCCCTGCCAATGTCAATATGCCACTCACGCTAAAGTCAGCAGTAGCAGTTGCTCCAGGTGTACTGGAATTACTTAGTGTAATATTTCCAAACACTCCATTCCCATCTCCTGAAATAGTTTGTGTTGAACTTCCACTTAGGGTGATGTTTCCCGTTCCGGTATGAACTGCTTCGTTGTATAAATTGCCAGTAGCCAAAATTGTTTTTCCGCCATCATTTAAAATCCCATTGGTTAATGAAAGCAGAGAAGTGACAGTGTATGAAGAGGCAGAACCACCTAGGGTTAATGTACCCGAAGCTTTGTTTACGGTCATCCCATAAAGCCCTGATGTAATTGTTCCGCTGTTGCTAAAAGATTGATCCGAGCTTCCATTGAATGTGGTCGTGTTTGATCCCGGTGTGTAAGTGGCCCCTGAATTGATAGTGAAGTTATGCCCAACGGTTACGTTCAGACCAGCAGCGTTGAGGGTGGGAGTGTTTGTGCCATTGATAGTCAAGTCATCCAGTACCTGCAGTGGTTGTGCGGAGGTTACTGTATTGGTTACGCTACCGATGCCATTCAATTTCACGGTTGTTGGTGTACCTCCAGTGCGCGTGATATTCAAATCCCAGAACGGAGCAACAGAGCTAATATAAAATTGTGAAGCACTTCCAGATAAGATAGCGTTAAAGGTTCCGCCAGTAATCATATAGTTGGAAGAACTACACCCGATATGTATTCCACCGTTCGCTGCACTTCCACCTGATTCAGGATTGCTCACATTGATTGTTCCTCCAGACATAATGAAAACCTGATCTGGATATGGCAATGAAAATCGTGCATACGAATTATCGGAAGCTGTAGTACCGCTTGCATTAAATGTGCCGCCTGACATGGTGAACGTTCCCCTATGAGTTGTTGCAGTAGTTGAGGGCCTGAATTTTTCTGTAGTGAACGTTCCACCTTCAATCATATAAATTCCTTCTTCACGAATCACAGATCCCTGTCCTCCCGTAGTTGTAAAGCTTCCGGCAGTAATTCTGAACTTGCCATATACTACCAGAGCTGCTCCATTAAAATTCACCGATGCACCATCTATCCATAGCATCGGGCTCACACCTGTAGAGCCTACATTGTAGTTTGCTGTTCCTGTTCCTTGGATTCGAGGAATAGAAATATTTGACCCTAATCGAAGAGTGCCGGCAGTAATTGTTATCAACTGACCCGAGGAATAAAGATTAAGGTTTGTTGTGTTGGTAGAGGTAACTGAAAAAATATTGGCAGACCCAACTCCTTTATTGATCGTCAAGGTATATAAGTTAGTAGTTCCGTTGCACGCCATTGAGTTATCGGTTGCCCCAGTAAACACAATGTCAGCTGCTCCAGTGGTTGATGTAGCATATTGAGTTCCATTACTAAAACTGATTGTTCCGTTGTTGGTAAGATTGCCTGACAAGGTAAATTTATGAATGGCATTAAATGTGCCAACTCCCCAGGTAGTGCCAGCACCAATGCTAACATTGCCAGTCATACCAAGAGTAATGATGTTGGTGTCTTGCGTTCCGAAATTCACAGTCAACGTTCCAGTGGAAGTTGTACGCGTAGTGAAAGTTCCATTAATAGTTGCTGTGTAAGCACTGCTATTATCAAACGAGATAACAAAATTACTTGTCGTAGAATTGGAAAAAACGACATTAGGGTAACTTAAAGAGGCCGGGACACTTCCAGTAAAGTCGTAGTATTCAACGGTCGCTCCGGAAGAGGAACTGGAAGTAAAATTATTAGTGGTTACAGTAGGGAAATTTCCCGATTGAAGTCTCAACGTACCTGAACCCGATAGACTGCTGATCGTAACCATGGTGAAGGTCGACATATTTAATGTTCCTCCACTTTGAATAGTTATACTCAAGCCAGTCGTTGTGACATTAGCAGAAAGGGTAACTGTGTATCCATTCAAAATAACCACCACATCACTGTTGGCGGGAACTGCGCTTCCTGTAGATGTCAGTCCGGTTGCATCTGTGGTCCACGTAGCAGCAGTAGACCAGTTGCCTGAACTTCCACCACCTGTATAGGTGTAGAGCGTGGTCGCGAACGAATTATAGGAACAAAAAGAAATGAATCCTGCCAGAAAAAATTGCAGGTAATTAGATTTAAGCCAAGCCATTTGCACGATACTTTTAAGTCCAACTCATTTGTTTGAACAACTAACCTGCCAATCTGAAGCCAGACATGGATTTAGTTGCCCAAAAAGATCTTTATCGAGGAAAAACCAGCCAGAAAAAATTTCCCCGATTGTAAAATTAATGTTTCCTCTCCAAAAAATCTGTTCTCATCCCCAATCTGTAGACTCTTATTCTCATTTTGAAGAAACTTTTCTCACATTGGAAATGATAGTTTGATCTTTGAACCTCATTTCAAACGGTTGCATAAAACTTTGAAAAAAAATAAACCACTGAGTATTTTCTTCCTGCTAAAACTTGATGCGGTGGAAAAAAGAAATTCTCGAGTCAGCTTGGAATCTGTCTGGGAGTTTTGGTTGGGTCCATTAATAATGTACTTCCTCACTATTATATATAAAATGCACCTTTTCTGCGTTTGTGGTACGCTTTGCCCAGGTTTTTGCTCCTGTCGCCACACCAAGTGAGGGTCATTAAAAATGTATCTTTTTGCTTTTTTCAGTTGATTTTAGAAATTAAAATGTGCCCGACAATCTTTAGGACCCGCGCTGATTTCTAAATATTTTGAGCTTTTTATCCCGACTTAAGGGAGTATTAATTCTGTCAAAATCCCGAGGTCCATTGGACAAAACGAAGAGAGACTGAAAATCAAACAACGTCTGCCTTTAACATCTTAAGAAAGATCATTCGAGAAAAAAGGATTAAGGGTGGTAATGGATTTATAAGAGGGGGATTTAACTGTGTTTGCTTTACAGAATCCCCAATATCTGACCTAGTAAAAGTCTTTTCACTTGCAAAAATGAACGAAGAAAAGGCTAGGCGTCATAGGTATGTTTTTTCTGTAAACTTCTATTACCTGATTGCGCTTAATCTTGCGCCATAAACCACAAGCGCAATCACACTTAAAAACGTACTTCATCGGATAGTCACTGTGAGCGCAAAAAATAACATACTGGCCAGCCCCATCATTCTGAACGCAAAGTTCCAAACGTTCACCAATGCTGATGCCCATAGTATAGGCGCTCTTGCGCACTGGAACAAAACCAAGATCGACACACAGATGAGCAAACTCCCTCAAGATGGGATCAAGGAAACGGAAACGCTGGGGTTTGTGCATCGATTGTTAATTACATTCGTAAAGATAGTGTCAAAGCAACCCAAAAATCAAGCCTCAACAGTTATATAATTTATATTATGTTAAGTAGAACTTAGGCAAGGTAAGGCAGTATTTGCTGTGCATTCTTGACTATAGCAGTCCCCTAATGTTGACGGAGCTCAGTAGAGCTAGCTAAACCGCTACTTGAATGATTACTGCTACCACCATCAACACCTCAAGCAAGAATCTTCCAGTAAACGTTTTACCAAAGCTAGGCTACCATGTGACAGCGTAAGGTCGCGGAAGAAACATCCGAAGATAAACGCGGTAGCCAGAGAACTGCGGAAACTTAAAGTCAAGTTCTTCTTCAGGAGCAAAAACGTAATCCACGTTGATCATACAGGAACACGGTTCAATGGATGGCAACCCAAAGGGATACGATATCGTGGAGGATTCTTAATTGGAATTGAAAGGACAGAGTTTCCCCTGTCCTCCGGGTCTATTGAACATTACCGTGTTGTTCAACTGGATACTGGAATACATTGGTATCTACAGGCGTTCAATCCTAGCGAGCTGATAGGAAAACTCATTAGGTTCGAGCTATTGGCCGCTCACCGATTTAGTATATCATAGTAGAAATTCACCAGCAACAGCATGACCAATTCTAAGTTGTGTTTCAAATACTTTTGCTCCTGTCCAAAATTTGTAGTGACTCCCCCACTACTTGAGAGAGTTCTTCAAAAGCGTCTTTCTTTTATTATTACTAAATTTTACCTTGTAGTAAGCAGTATAGTTCCCACATATAATCGTCTCTATTCATGCGTATCACTTTTTCATTTTTCTTAATCGTTTTGATTTTTGCCTCTTGTTCTCAACCGTCTTTTGAAAAAATTGAGAGTGGAGTCTTGGTTCGCTTGAAAGGCAATCAGGCCAAGCAAATAAAACTGTTAGTTATTTCGGACAAAATAATCCACGTGGTGGCGTCACCGACCGATTCGTTTTCAAAAGAGCAAAGCTTGGTGGCATTGCCATATGTATCAAAACCAGAATGGAAAATTTCTGAGGACAAAGACAAAGTCACCCTCACAACAAAAATGCTGCAAGCTTCTATATCGCTATCAACTGGCGAAGTAAGTTTTTCTGACTCAACAGGAAGACAAATCCTAACTGAGAAGCAAGGCGGAGGAAAATATTTCGAACAAACAAAAGTAGAGAACGATGATTTCTTCGAAATTCAACAAGTGTTTGAGTCGCCAAGCGATGAAGCATTTTATGGATTGGGTGGGCATCAAAATGGTCAAGTGAATTACAAAGGTCAAGATGTTGAAATGGCACAACATAACATTGTTGATGTGATTCCATTTTTATATTCATCAAAAAATTATGGAATTCTTTGGGATAATTACTCCATCAGCAAGTTTGGTGATCCACGCAACTACCAGCAGCTTACTTCGCTGAAAACTTTTTCAATTGATGAAAAGGAAGGCGGCTTGACTACTAATTATTATGTTGGAGATAAAATCGTTGAAACAAAGCAAGAGCGTTCTATCGATCGTGAGTTTTTAGAGACTCCTCAAGTTGATAATTTTTCAAAAGATGTTTCTTACAAAGGAAAAGTAGTGTGGGAAGGCTCATTGGCTTCCGATGTTGAAGGCGATCACAAGTTTTTAGTTTACTCTGCGGGATACATTAAAGTGTGGTTGGATGATAAACTAATCATAGACAAGTGGCGTCAGAATTGGAATCCATGGACAAACAAATTCATTGTAAACATGAAGAAAGATGAAAGACATAAAATCAAAATTGAATGGATTTGTGACGGCAGTATGTATATGGCCGTGAAACATCTTGACCCCTATCCTATTGACGAGCAAAAACGATTGTCATTTTATTCAGAAGTAGCATCTCAAATTGACTATTACTTCATCGCGGGAAAAAATGCAGATGATGTGATCAGCGGTTATCGTTCACTTACAGGTAAGTCTCCGATTCTTCCCAAGTGGGCGTATGGCTTCTGGCAAAGTCGCGAACGTTATCACAATGAGAAAGAATTAATCGACATCGCAAAAGAATATCGCAAGCAAAATATCCCAATTGATAATATCGTACTCGATTGGCAATATTGGGAGGATCCGAAGTGGGGCTCGCATGAGTTTGATATCACTCGATTTCCAGATGCAAAGAAAATGATCAATCAACTTCATAACGATTTAAATTTTCATTTCATGATTTCGGTTTGGCCGAAGTATAACAAAGGCACTGCAAACTATGACGAAATGAATTCAAAGGGTTACCTATTCACGAACAACATCAAGAAGAAAAGAAAGGATTGGGTGGGCATTGGTTATGAGAATACTTTTTATAATCCATTTAATCCTGAAGCTGGAAAAATGTTTTGGAAGCAAATCGATCGATCACTCAATAAAGTTGGTGTAGATGGCTGGTGGCTTGACGCAACTGAGCCTGATATGCATTCAAATCTTAGTATTGAAGAGAGAAAATTGAACATGAGTCCGACAGGTATCGGGCCGGGCTCAAAATATTTTAACGCATACTCACTTTTGAATTCGAAAACAGTTTATGAAGGTCAGCGCGCATCAAGTCCTGAGAAGCGTGTGTTTATTTTAACACGTTCGGCATTTGCTGGTCAGCAACGATACAGCGCTACAACATGGAGTGGTGATATCGTATCGCGATGGAGCGATTTCAAAGATCAGATAGCAACCGGAATAAATTTTTCTCTCTCCGGTATTCCAAACTGGACAATGGATATTGGTGGATTTGCTGTTGAGCATCGTTATGAAAATGCAGCCGGAGAAACGCTTGATGAATGGCGTGAGCTCAACAATCGTTGGTTTCAGTATGGTGCGTTCTGTACTTTATTCCGCTCACACGGTCAATATCCGTTTAGAGAGATTTTCAACATTTCTCCGGTGGGTCATGAGGTGTACAAGAGCATGCTGTATTATGACAGGCTGCGCTATCGCCTAATGCCTTATATCTATTCATTGGCTGGGGCTACTTACTTCAACGACTACACCATCATGCGAGGCCTGGTGATGGATTTCCAATTCAGATCCACAAACTCAAAATATTGTTGATCAATATATGTTTGGCCCTTCATTGCTGGTGAATCCTGTTTACGAATACAAAGCACGTACTCGTTCATTATATCTACCAGCAGGCACTGGCTGGTACGATTTCTATTCGGAAAATATTTTGAAGGTGGACAAACATTTCAAGCAGATGCACCACTTAACCGCATGCCTTTATTTGTGAAGGAAGGTTCAATCATTCCTGCTGGTCCTGAGATTCAATACGCCACAGAGAAAAAAGCAAATCCAATTACATTATATCTTTTCACAGGTAAAGATGCCCACTTTGAATTATACGAAGACGAAGACGTTAACTACAATTATGAAAACGGAAAGTATGCGATGATTGCTTTTGATTACAACGAGAAAACAAAAACACTCATCATTGGCGATCGTAGAGGATCCTTTGATGGAATGCCAATGTCAAGGACTTTTCAGATTGTAGTGGTTGACAAACATCATCCACAGGGAATTGAATTGTCGACTTCCAAACTTTACAAGGAGTTGAAGTACGATGGAAAAAAACTAAGCATAGTTGTTAATCAATAGTTAGCAGAGGATAAAAAACTTGGCCTACTGAATCATCAAATATTTAGCTACCAAAATTTAATGTAGAGCGCAGACAGCAAAATAATTGCAATGACGATCAATATTTTCGTGCTGGTTGTCACTGCAAACATTCCCTTTTCAAAAAATGAACGCCTTAGGATTAACAACCGGTCCGGCTAAGCTAATGATCACCATTAAAACTACGGTGAAGAAAAATGACCAACCCATACAAATCAGAAATGGAATTTCATAGCCACCTTTTCCATTTGCAAACGCAGTATATAATAATGTTTCATTTCCAAACCATGCTGGAGCATAATTGTTGAATACAACAGAAAGTGTGAAACCAGTGATAACACCAACCACCGCGGCAGCTCCAGTTGTTCTTTTCCAAAACATACCAAGGATGAACATCGCAAAGACTCCAGGACTAATGAAGCCTGTATATTTTTGTATAAATGTAAATCCGCCTTCACCACCAATTCCTAACGAGTCACTCCATGTAAAGAAAACAGCAATAAGCATTGCTGCCCAAACGGTGATCCTTCCAATCCATACTAGATTTTTTTCGGAAGCATTTGTTTTCAGATATTTTCTATAAACATCAAGTGTGAAGATCGTGGAAATGCTGTTCATCTTTCCTGCGAGTGATGCAACAATAGCCGCGGTGAGCGCGGCAACAGATAATCCTTTCAATCCGTTCGGAAGAAAATTAAGGATTGCGGAATAAGCACCGTCTTTGCTTCCGCCTGCCAGCTGAGGAAGATGCCCATTTTTGTAAAGAACGTAAGCTGCAATACCAGGAAGCATAACGATCACAGGCATGAGCAATTTCAAAAGGCCAGCGAAGAGTATCCCGGTGCGTGCAGTTTTCAAATCTGCTCCCAGCGCCCGTTGAGTGATGTATTGATTACATCCCCAGTAATTTAAATGAACCACCCACTGGCCTGCCATATACATTGCAATGCCCGGTGTGATGAGATATCGTTGTACTTCCACAGCGGAAGCATCGGCTGTAGGTTTGCTGAGGATCATTTTAAAGTGCTCAGGAGAATCTTGCATCAGAAAATTAAAGCCGGCCCATGCGCTGCCGTCCAATCCAAATTTTTTGCTCACAATGGTAAGAGCTAAATAAGTTGTGGCAAGTCCACCGATGATAAGTACAGCTACCTGAATAACATCAGTAAATCCTATCACTTTCATTCCGCCCAGTGTAATGATCAAAGCAAACAACGCAAGGAAGATCATGATAGTGTGAAGTGACTGGCCACCCATCAATCCATTGATTGCCACTGAACCTAAATATAAAATTGAAGTAAGATTGACGAACACGTAAAGGAACAACCAAAATATTGCCATGATCAATGCCACAGACTCATTGTAACGTGTCTTGAGAAATTGCGGCATCGTATAAATGTGATTCTTCAAATACACGGGCATAAACCAGACCGCGATGATAATCAAGGCGAGCGCAGCCATCCATTCATAGACTGAGATGGCAATCCCCACAAAAAAACCTTCACCGCTCATACCAATGAATTGTTCTGCAGAAATATTAGAAGCGATCAATGAGGCGCCAATGGCCCACCAAGTAAGAGAGCCTTCAGCAAGGAAGAAATCTTTTGTATCGGTAACCTGCTTTTTTCTGCGCTGATAAATCCAAAAACCATACCCAGAAACGAGAATGAAATAGATCAGGATAATAACGTAGTCAATGAAAACAAGATGGGTCATGAAAATAATATATTAAAGTTTTAATTTTTTTCTCAGAGAAGATTGCCTGACAATTAGTTCGTGCCTAATGATTAAAGTATTTAGGTGATTAGATGCTGGTGTTTTTAAATTATTGATCAAAGTAGATGCAGCCAATTCACCCATTTCATTTCCTGGATAATTAATAGTAGAAAGATTGGGCTCAATAACTCTGGAAATTGGATCGTTGTTGAAACCCACGATGGCAACGTCACGAGGGATCTTTACTGTAGCTTTCTTCAATTCTCTGATAATCGCTACTGCAGAAGTGTCGTTCGCAGTAAATATACCGTCCGGTCGCTCGTTCATTTTCAGGATTTGCTGGGCAACCTCCTCGCCTTCTTGTTCACTCAAGTTGTTGCTGAAGATCAAACTTGAATCATAACGAATCCGTTTCTCTGAAAGTGCTTTCTTGTATCCTTTCAAACGATCAGAATAAACGTTGCGATAAAGGCTGCCAGTAACATGTGCAATCCTCTTGCATCCCTGGTCTATCAAATGACGTGTAGCATCGTAGCCTGCTTTTTCATTGTTGATCACAATGCTGGCGCATTGAGGAAGCTCAATGACACGGTCAAAAAATATGAGCGGGATTCTCTTTTTGAAGATGGGATCAAAGTGATCGAGGTCTCTCGTTTCTGAGGACAATGAAATCAGAAAGCCATCGACACGGCTGTTGAACAAGGTTGAAATACTGGCAATTTCTTTTTTTACAGATTCCTGTGATTGGCTGATGATCAAGTTATAGCCTGCAGCATTTGCCACTTTTTCTATACCGGCAATGACTGTCGACATAAAATAGCTGTCGAGCCTTGGGACAATAATGCCGATGGTCTTCGAGCTTTTTCTTCTAAGGCTACTTGCAAATGAGTTGTGCTGGTAGCCCATTTTTTGGGCTGCCTTTAGAATCCTTTTTTTTGTATCTTTTCTTAAGCCCAGGGTGATCTTTCAGGCCTCGGCTCACTGTTGCAGGAGAAATATTCAATGCCTTAGCGATATCATAAATGGTGATTTCTTTAAGACTATTCATTCAATCGCTTTCATCATGATTTGCAAACAAAAATGTAGAAAAAATGTGGTTATGTAAAAAATAAATGCAATCGGTTGCAGAAATATCTACATTTGAATACTTCATTTTTGACCTGAATGAAACTGTTATAGCCCCTACGTTCCTATAAAGAATTACTACCATGCTAAAAAAGTGTTTTACTCTCATTACCATTACATTTTCTGCCTTTTCCCTGCAGGCCCAAAATGAGCCTTACCTTGATTCATCGCAGCCTATTGATACACGTGTGAATGATCTTATTCGCAGACTCACGCTCGAGCAAAAGGTGAGCTTGATGAACGACAAAAGTCCTGCCATACCCGAGTTGAAAATTGCTGAATACGGTTGGTGGAATGAAGCCCTTCATGGTGTTGGTCGCTCGGGAGCTGCTACCGTTTTTCCGCAAGCCATTGGTCTCGGTGCAACGTTTGATGATGACTTGGCCTTGCGCGTTTCATCTGCTATTTCTGATGAAGCTCGTGCGATGTACAATGCAGCTCTTGCCAAAGGTTACCATCAACGTTATAGTGGTCTTACATTTTGGACGCCTAACATCAACATTTTCCGTGACCCACGTTGGGGACGTGGTCAAGAGACGTACGGTGAAGATCCATTTTTGACAGCAACTATGGGAACAGCTTTTGTAAGAGGTTTGCAAGGCAATGATCCTTATTATTTAAAAGTAGCTGCATGCGCCAAACATTTTGCCGTGCACAGTGGCCCTGAAAAATTGCGTCATGAATTTAATGCTGTAGCATCACCAAAAGATTTGCGTGAAACTTATTTGCCTGCATTCAAAGCGCTAGTAACAAAAGCCAATGTAGAAGCTGTAATGTGTGCTTATAATAATACCAATGGACAACCTTGCTGTGCCAATAATTTCTTGCTGACTGAAGTGCTTCATAAAGAATGGAATTTCAAAGGACATGTAGTGAGTGACTGTTGGGCGATTGCAGATTTCGATTCAGCCAATGGTCATCATGCTACAACTACTATGGCCGAAGCTGCCGCGCTTGCTGTAAAGAGTGGCGTGAGCTGAAATTGCGGTGATGAATATCCTGGCTTGATTGAAGCAGTGAAGAAAGGGTTGATTACCGAAAAAGAAATTGACAACGCACTTGCTGTTCTTTTGAAGACACGTTTTAAACTTGGTCAATTTGATGCCCCAAAAAATCCTTACAACAAAATTTCGATTGATGTAATCAATAGTGATGCCAATAGAGCATTGGCAAAAGAAGCTGCATTGAAATCAATCGTATTGTTGAAGAACAATGGAGCTCTTCCGTTGAGAAATGATCTTTCAAGGTATTTGTAAACCTGCCCCAATGCAGCGAAATGTTGAATTAATTGATTTGAAATTATTATGGTGTCAATCCTAAATTGGTAACAATTCTCGAAGGTGTTGCTGGCGGCATTGCTCCCGGCAGTCAATTAGAATATCGCATCGGCACAATGTTAGATAGCGATAATATAAACTCAATTGATTGGACAACAGGGCTTGCGAAAACAAGTGATGCTACAATTGTCGCGCTTGGCATCAATAGCATGATTGAAGGGGAAGAAGGTGAATCGATTGCTTCAAAAACATTGGGAGATCGTCTTGATTATAATCTACCAAAAAATCAAATCGATTTTTTAAGAAAACTTCGCGATGGACATAAGAAGCCAATTATCGCTGTAGTTACTGGCGGTAGTCCGATGAACTTGGCCGAAGTGCAAGAATTGGCGGATGCTGTTTTGTTGGTTTGGTATCCTGGTGAAGAAGGTGGCAATGCAGTAGCTGATGTTATCTTCGGAAAAGCTTCTCCATCAGGACGTTTGCCCATTACATTCCCAAAATCATTAAGCCAACTTCCTGTCTATGAAGATTACTCTATGAAGGGAAGAACATATCGTTACATGAGCGAAGAGCCGTTGTATCCCTTCGGTTATGGATTGAGCTATACCAAATTCAACTATTCTGATATTAAGCTTTCAACGCCAAGTGTATCAGCAAAGAAAATTCAGTCTATAGATGTTGAAGTAAAAATCACCAACACTGGAAATGTAGAAAGTGATGAAGTAGCACAACTTTACATTACTGATGTGCAAGCAAGCACCTACACTCCGCTTTATGCTTTGAAAGGATTTAAACGCGTAAAGATTAAACCCAATGAATCTCAAGTTGTAAAATTCACTATAAGTCCAGAAATGCTGAACCTAGTGAATGACAAAGGTGAATCGGTACTGGAGCCGGGTGATTTTAAAATTTCAATTGGCGGTTCTCTTCCCGGAAATAGAAGTGAAACACTTGGTTCCGCTAAAGCACAACAAGCAATGCTCACAGTGAAAAAATAGTAATCAAGATTTTATTCATATATAAATTGAAGTAATGAAACTCCTCTCCTTCTCAATCGCCCTTTTGCTTTGCAGCACTCTTGGCATTTGTCAAACATCACAAATTACCAATCCTATTCTTTCTGGCTTTCATCCTGACCCAAGTATTTGCCGAGCGGGCAATGACTACTATTTAATCAATTCTACGTTTGCTTATTTTCCAGGCTTACCAATTTATAAAAGCAGTGATTTGGTGAATTGGAAACAGATTGGCCATGTGCTCGATCGGCCAAGTCAATTGCCGTTGCAAGGCGCTTGGGTTTCTGGTGGATTATATGCACCAACGATTCGTTATAACAACGGAACATTTTATGTAGTGTGTACTTTGATTGAGCGTGGCAATTTTATTGTCACAACAAAAAATCCAGAAGATGGCTGGTCAGAGCCTGTTTATCTTCCAGAAATAAAGGGCATTGATCCTTCGTTGTTTTTTGATGACGATGGCAAAGCATACATCGTTCACAACAGCAGTGCACCCAACAATCAACCATTATATGAAGGTCATTCTACCATTCGCTTGAGTGAATTTGATATTGTGAATATGAAAGTAGTTGGAGAAGATAAAATTATTGTAAACGGTGGAACAGATATTAATAAAAAACCTCGGTGGATTGAAGGGCCTCATCTTCTGAAAAAAGATGGACATTATTATTTAATCTGTGCCGAAGGTGGAACAGAATACAATCATTCAGAAGTTGTTTTTCAAAGCAATACCATTTTCGGTCCTTACACTCCGTATGAAAAAAATCCAATATTAACGCAACGAACGCTTGATCGCTCAAGAAAAAATCCAATCACATCAACAGGTCATGCCGATTTTGTTGAAAGTGAAAATGGTGATTGGTGGGCTGTGTTTTTAGGATGCCGTCCATATGAAGACGACCATTACAACACAGGGCGCGAAACGTTCATGGCTCCCATACAATGGAAAGACGGTTGGCCAATAGTAAATCCTGATTTTGCAGAAGTGCAATATCATTATCCTGTGAAAACAAAATCGGCTATAAAAAGTAAAAATGATTTCAGTGGAAATTTTTCGTTCACAGATAATTTCGATAACGATAAATTAAATGTACGCTATGAATTTCTTCGCACGCCCAATGAAAAATGGTATAATTTCTCTGACAAAAAAGGATTTTTGAGTTTGCAGCTACGACCTCAAACTTGTGGTGAACCGGCAAATCCAAGTTTTATCGGTTTCCTTCAATCTCATTTAAAAGGAAGTGCAAGCACGGCAATGAATTTTACTGCACAAACCGAAAATGAAAAAGCCGGTTTGCTCGTTTTTCAAAACGACAATCATTATTATTTTTTATGTAAGTCGGTTGAAAACAATCAAGCCGTTGTACAGTTGTACCAGTCGAAAGGAAACAATTCAATGGAATTGATTGCTTCAGAAAAAATAAGTGACTCGGAATTGCAACTGAAAATTGTTGCGAAAGAAAAAACCTATTCTTTTTTATTCTCTACAAATAGAAATCATTGGGTGACTTTAAAAGAAAACGTTGATGCCAAATTTCTGAGTACACAAACAGGTGGAGGCTTTGTCGGAAGTCTTTATGCGATGTACGCTACTTCAAACGGAAAAATGAGCAATAACAAGGCTTATTTTGATTGGTTTAATTATCAAGGGGATGATGAAGTTTACAAATGAGACGAAATTATTTGTTGTCGTTTGTGAATGTATTCTAAATACGCTCAGATTCTAGAAACGAATAACTTCTCTGTAGACTTTTTTTGGCTTTAAATTCTGATCGAATAACAAGGGGTAGTCTTTTCTGCCCTTCACTGGAAAATCGTCTAGCCAACTATGACGATCGGAGACATTCCAAAAGGTAATGCTGCTCAAAGAATCTTTGTACTTTCTGAAGAGTTCGAAACACATTTTGTAGACCTCCAATTGTTTTTGTTCTTTTTCAGAGGAGAAAGTAGCATCAGTATCTTCTGGTTTACGTTCTCGTGCGTTGTGCTCTTTGTTATAAACCGAGATATCAAGTTCAGTGATTTGCAACTTTAAGTGAAGCTCGGAAAAACGTCTCAATGTATTGTCAAGTTCTTGCCTTGATGGCTCATTAACTGCCCAATGTCCTTGCAAGCCAATGCCATGAATTGGTACACCTGACTTAATCAAACCCTCAATCATTCTGATAATCTTTTCTCTTTTAACAGAATCAATTTCATTATAATCATTGTAGAATAGCAAAGCCTGGGGATCAGCCTCATGGGCATACTCAAAAGCTTTTGCAACAAAATCTTCTCCGCAGATTTCGTACCACTTGCTTTTTCTGAAATACTCATCGCGCTTGTCGGATATGACTTCATTGACAACATCCCACGCATAAATTTTTCCTTTATAGCGTGATACCACAGCTGTGATGTGATCTTTTAGTCGTTTCAATACAATTTCTTTCGTGGCTTGGTTTCCTTTTTCATCTTTAAAAAACCAATCGCCTGTTTGCTGATGCCAGCATAAATTATGTCCGCGAACTTTTATTCCGTTGGCTTGTGCAAAATTTACAATTTCGTCTGCTGGTGCAAAGTTGAATTTATTTTCTTCAGGATGGATCGGCCCAGGCTTCATAACATTTTCAGGAGTGATGCTGTTGAATTGCTGAAGGATCAATTTTCCTTCCTCTCCTTTCAATGATTGAGGCGTAACGGCAACACCAATGGGAAAATAATCCTTGTAATAATCTTTCAACCCCTTCGTCAAGTTTTCCTGAGCAAAAACGAATTGGACTTTTAGAATAGTACCTAAAATTAAAACGAGAATAGTTTTTATGTTCATGGTGATTGTAAATTCATTCAGTTGAAAATGGTGAAGCTGGCAAGCCCTCGTAGTTATATAGATTTGCACCTTCTGGATTATCGGCCCAAGCATAGCGAACAGCTATTGGCGCTTTTACAAGCTCACTCCGTACAATTACCTTGTCCCTTTTTATGCTAGCTTTAGCCCAATAGAATTTTTTGTCTGCTCCTGCGATTGAAAAATATTTTAATTCATTCCCTCTCGCAATCAAACCACTCCCGATATTCTTAAATGACAATTCAATTTTGCCATTAATTATTTTCATCGATTTATAAATTGGCCCGGAATGAACTATTTTCTTTTCATCATAGGCTACTCGTTCAGCAGCAAGTACAAGCCTATGGCCAACCTCTTTTTTGTTTAATGGATGAATGTCATTCCATTCGCCAATGTCAATCGTTACGGCCATTGCGGTATTGGGCAGTGAAAGTGTTTTTCGTTGCGCATCTCTTAGTTCAGCCCAGTTACTTTCCGAAGGTTCACTTTTCGTTTGCATAAAATTGGCGAGTTGAACGAACAAAAAGGGAAAATCACCTTGCTTCCACTTTTCTCTCCAGTCACTGATCAGCAATGGAAATAATTTTCTGTATTCCTCAGCGCGGATCGTGTTCGATTCACCTTGATACCAAATAACTCCCTTGATGGAAAAGTTAAGCAATGGAGAAATCATTTTGTTGTACAAGCCTACTGGTTTCCAGCGAATGGCCGTAGGGCCTTCGAGTGCCGTCATCGGAGCTCCCAGATTGTATTTCCATGTACCTTTTAAACTGATCGTGTCATTGTCTGCTGCAACGAAGTAAGGTTTATCCTGAACAAAGCCACCACTCCCCCAACTGTTGATCACTCGTATCGCAATTATATTTTCTCCTTCGCGCAAAATGTCTGGAGCTATTTCATACTTGCGCGGAGTATGATAACCGGTAGTGCCCACAAATTCACCATTGACAAAAACAGAATCCTGATCAACAATTCTGCCCAGCCAAAGTTTTAATATTTTGTTTTTCATTGATGCGGGAAGAACAAATTTCTTTCTGAACCACACTGATCCGTTCACTTGCTTCAACGAACTCTCGCTCCAAAACCCGGGGATGCTCATTTCGGGCCATCGACTGTCATCTGTGTTAATTGCCTTCCACTTTGGTAGTTCGGATAGTCCTTTGTCTTTGCGGTTCAATTCTTTATACCACTCATCGATTCTTTTTTTATCAGCTGTTTCGATTTGCCTGATGGATTGATCATCTTGAAACTTTTTGTACTCATTCAGAATTGACGGGAAATCTTTTAATGATTCTTCACTCATCCATGATTCCACAGGTGAGCCTCCCAAAGAAGCATTTATTAATCCGATAGGAACGTGGTACTTTTCATAAAGTTCGCGAGCAAAAAAATATCCAACAGCAGTAAATGATAATATACTTGAGGGATTTGCCGCTTGCCAACTCCCGTTTTCAAAATCTTGTTGTGGTTTTTTAAAGTCATAGGCATCATCCACAAGAAACTGACGGATGAATTTATTTTCTGACTTCACAATCACTTCGGGATATTTATCCCTTAGGCGCTGCATGGTGAGTTCCATATTTGATTGGCCCGAACAAACCCACACATCACCGATCAAAACGTCACGCAGTGTGATTTCATTTTTTCCTTTGAAAGTGATTTCGAAAGGTCCGCCTGCTTTTTGCTTGGGTATAATAATTTCCCAACTCCCTTTAGCATCCGCAACTCCTTTATACTCCTTGCCATTTAATTGAATGGTGATTTTTTCCTTCGGTGAAGCCCACCCCCAGAGGTTAAATTGTTTATCACGTTGAAGCACAACACCATCTTGCATCAACTTCGGTAATTTTATTTGAGCTGACATCTCTTTGCCTAATAGCAAAAGAAAGCCGAACGCAAATGCTCTGAGTGCTTTCATTTATTCGAAGTGTTAGAAACCATTGTTTCTGGAGGGCCGAGATAACTTGACCTCAATCCACCTGTGTCAATAATTATTTTTTGTAAAACAATTCCCGGATCGACCATCCAATATTTAAGTACATGTTTTCCTGACTTCGAAACCTTATGAATTGTATAGATATGTCTTGCGTTGTCTTCAACCACTTTGCTCCAGGTTTTTGGAGTATCATTTTTATTGATGTTGATTATTTGAGGAGATTCATTATCTACAGAAACACCGAATTGCATCCCCGCATTAGCATTGAATGCAAGTGTAGCTCCAAAAATAAATTGAACGTTTAGAGTTGTAGTGTCTGAAATATGAATGTCGTACTCCAGATGAGGACTTTCATTCGTTATTTTTTGCTGTGGCGAAGTGACAGGAAAAGGAGTAATCCCTGAAAGTGTCCGGCCGTAGTCGGGCAATATTTGCCATGTTATTTGATTCGAATTGATGGCACGACTGAAGTGCTCGGGTTCGATGGAGATACAACGATCGATTTCCACGAAGCCTGAAAAATTTTTTGGTAAGGTTTGATTTCTAATTTTAGCAAACACGTTCAATTTTTTTTCAGAGCCGGTAATCGTAATTACAGCTTCATTATTGGCTTCAGGAACAGACGTCCAATCCACATCAACATAGATTCTTTCTTCTTTTTCGATCGTGCCATTTGGTTTAGAAAATTTCAGATAGCCTACATTGGATTTGATCGAAAAATCAAAAGGTGTTTTCCCTCGGTTGAAAATCTCAAAATAATGAGAAGATTTTTGAAGCGAATTAAATTCTGGAAGAGCCGCTTCATTAGATGAATCAATCCAAAATTTCTCTGAGCCTTCAACAGCAAGTCCCATTTCGGAGCTTGTTATATTTTCAATTTTTCTGACTTCAGGCATTACCTGAACTTTAGGGTCTTGCCAATTAGTATAACCAAAATGAATTTGATTCATCATATTGTTCCATTTCCCTCCAGCTAGTTTTTTGTTATAATAAATAGTAAGAAGCGAATCATCCTGATAAAGCTTTTTTACTTTGCCAGCGAGGTCGTTAGTAGAAGACCTTCCCTGCCGTGCGTAGAGCATGTTTTTCCCAGTCGTTACATATATATCATTAAGATTAGCGCAAGCCTTAACCGGATAAAGCACTAACTGATAATAGGCGTCCTTTAATTCTCTTTGAAGCTTGTCGTAAATGGCATCGGCTTCTTTTTCTAAATCACGATAATCTTTAACAATACTTTCGGCTTCATAATAATTGATAATGCTGTAAGTTTCGGAAGTTATTAATTCTGGTTTTCTCCTACCATTGAATTTGGTATACTTGGAAATGATGTTTGCAATCTCTTTTGCATACGTCTTTCCAAATTGTTCCTCGCACCATCGATCGGTGTATTTATTTAAATTATTTTGATTCCATTTTTTTGTATCCCACGCGTAGTCGAGAAAAAAACTGATTGGAAATTCCATTGGCTTAAGATCACCAACGTTTACAATCCAGATACGATCAGCACCATATTCTTTCGCTAAGTGCATTTGCTCCCAAATTTTGGTAATAGGGTTCGTATTTAACCATTTATAATTTCTAGGATCGCCCACGTAATCGAAATGATAATAAATTCCGTAGCCTCCGGTGCGCTTTTTGTCATTTAAACCTGGAAGCTTGCGTATGTTTCCCCAATTGTCATCGCAGAACAAAAGTGTCACATCATCAGGTACACGCATCCCTTTATCGTAATAATCCTGTACTTCTTTATAGATTGCCCAGAGCTGAGGAAATTTTGTGACCTCTTTTTTTGTTACGTCAGCGATTATATCACGTTGATCTCTCACAATCTTTTCGAGTAAAGCTGTTTTTGTTTCGGCCAACATGGCCATATCTCCATCACCACGCATAGCCAAGGTGATGATACTTTCGCGCGAGCTCATTCGCTCAATTCCTTCGCGCCAGAATTTCTGAAGAGCAATGGCGTTGGTTTCATAGTTCCAATCACCAGTTCCAGTCTTTTTCCATTCGGCATGAGCCCGCATCATCGGTTCATGGTGCGATGTGCCCATTATAATTCCATATTCATCCGCTAGTTGTTGATTGAGTTTGTCATCACTATTGAATGAAGCCCACCACATAGCAGGCCATAGATAATTTCCTTTCAATCGAAGAATTAATTCAAAGACTTTTTCATAAAAATTGTGATTAAACCCACCATATTTTTCAACGGCCCACCGACCCAAGGAAGGTTCTTCGTCATTTAGAAAAATGCCACGATATTTTACAGAGGGCTCTCCTGAGATGGTGCTTCCCTCCTGAATAAAAATGTTTTTATTTTTTTGTGGCGCAACATCTGCCCACCAATACCAAGGTGATACTCCTATCTTTCTCGAAATTTCATAGATACCAAAAATCGTTCCGCGTTTATCACTGCCAGTAATCACTAACGCACGATCAATATTTGGAAATGGCTTTTCAACAGTTTGAATTAGAAAAGTTTCCCACTTGCCAGTTAAAGAAGAGACATCGATCTTTTTGTTTTTAATAAGTTGTTGGATCAAATTATTTTTATCGACAGTCCCTACAATCACAATTTCTTTTTGAACAGGACTTTGATCAACAAATAATTCAGGTTCCGCATCGCTGACTTTGCCGACATCTGTTTTAAGATTATTTACAGCTCTGATCACTCCTGGGAAATCATTATTACTTATATGAATGGGTGCCGATTTTCCTGAATTGGATATTGTAAAATCTAGCTTCCCGTATTTTGAATTGAAGTAGATGTCTTGCGCACTTATAAAATGAATCGCAAGGGTGAAAAAAATCAGCGAGATAGTAAAGACGTTTCGGTTCATGCATTAAATCAGGAAACAAGATTCAGGTAGAAAGAGGAATGATTTTCATTACAACTTTTAACCGAAGCCGAGTCATAAAATTCAAATGTTTTTTGCTAGTTTGCAACCGATTGCATGGTTCTTATGAAAAAGTATTTTTATTAGTCTTCATTGGAATACAGTCGAATATTATGGATGCCTTCGAACCTCTTTTAATCATTTTTGAAAACACAGTGAAAACGAGTCAGTATCTCAAAAGGCAAATCAGTCTTAATAAATGATTTGAAACTAGAAGGCAGTTAAACCCGATTTTTATTAAAGCAGAGGCAAAATAAATCTATTTAAAGAAGTGTATTTTATGGTAAGAGGGAATTTCAATTGGGTTTAGATGAGCAATTTACATGGTTACTTACTAGGACTAGACATTGGGAGTTCTTCGGTAAAAGCTTCCATTGTTGAAATTAGCTCAGGCCAATCGGTGATAGCATGCCAAAGTCCAACCGAAGAAATGCCGATGATCGCCACGCAACAAGGTTGGGCCGAACAAGATCCAAATTTGTGGTGGAAACATGTTGTTATTGCCACTAAGACTTGTTTGCAAAAATCAAAAATTAAGGCTGAGCAAGTTCTTGCTGTCGGTTTAGCTTACCAAATGCACGGGCTTGTAATTGTTGATCATGATTTAGAGCCCTTGCGGCATTCAATAATATGGTGTGATAGTCGTGCTGTCCAAATTGGGGACAAAGCTTTTTCTGATCTTGGAAAAGACTTTTGCTTGAGACATTTTCTTAACTCTCCGGGAAATTTTACCGCTGCCAAATTAGGCTGGATAAAAGTGAATGAACCTGCTTTGTATGATCACATTTATAAAATTATGCTGCCCGGTGATTTTATTGCAATGAAAATGACAGGGGAAATTGCTACAACTGAAAGTGGATTATCGGAGGGAATATTTTGGGATTTCGAAGAGAAATCTACATCGAAGAAATTGATGGACTATTTTGGGTTTGACTATTCATTTTTGCCAACAGTTTCTCCTACATTTTCTGTTCAAGGTCAGCTGAGCAAATCTGCCTCAATGGAATTGGGCCTTAAGCAGGGAACACCGATTTCTTACCGAGCTGGTGATCAACCGAACAATGCGTTTTCGTTGGGTGCATTGAACCCCGGAGAAACTGCCGCTACAGCTGGAACTTCGGGAGTTGTTTATAATATCACAGATCAAAATGTATTCGATTCACAATCAAGAGTAAATACATTCATTCATGTCAAT
This sequence comes from Cyclobacteriaceae bacterium, assembly GCA_049840975.1. Classification (GTDB taxonomy): domain Bacteria; phylum Bacteroidota; class Bacteroidia; order Cytophagales; family Cyclobacteriaceae; genus ELB16-189. The sequence goes on from JASGIR010000070.1 coordinate 23,774, forward strand.
AACACAAAAGATTCCATTCGTAACGGAGTTTTGCTTTGCGTAAATGGCACAGGGATTCAATACAATTGGTTAAGAAAAAATTTGAACGGAAGAGATGCATCTTACCCTGAGATGAATGCAATGGCCCAGCTCGCACCCATTGGCGCTGATGGTATTTCGGTCCTTCCCTTTGGTAACGGGGCTGAGCGTATTTTAAATAATAAAGAAATCGAAGGATCTATTCATGGTCTCAATTTCAATATTCACAATCAATCGCATGTATTCAGAGCTGCTCAAGAAGGGATTGTCTTTGCTTTAAAATATGGCTTTGATCTTTTGACAGATATTGGTTTAAAGACAAATGTGATCAAAGCAGGAAATGCTAACATGTTCTTAAGCCCCGTTTTTAAGGAAGCCTTTGCAAATACCCTAGGGGCCCCTATTGAATTGTATGATACCGATGGAGCCAAAGGTGCAGCACTAGGAGCTGGAGTTGGTGCTGGGATTTATACTTCTTACCAAGATGCATTTGGAGGATTGAATCTTATTGAATGCATCGAACCTGAAAAATCTAAATCAGCAGATTACACTCAGGCTTATCAGCGTTGGAAAAAAATATTATCGTCTTCCATTCAACAATAAATTTTTTACTAAAACAAAACAAGATGAAAATCACTTTCGGAACTGAGGAGTACTTTAAAGGGATAAATAAAATATCATACGAAGGCAAAGCATCAGACAACCCTCTTGCATTTCGATTTTACGATGCAAAGCAAAAAGTAGGAAAGAAAACTATGGAAGAACACTTCCGTTTTGCTGTTGCATACTGGCATACATTCTGCGGAACAGGCGGAGACCCTTTCGGCCTTCCAACTAAAAATTTTCCTTGGCTTAAAAGCAATGATCCGATTGGTCGGGCTAAAGATAAAATGGATGCAGCGTTTGAGTTCATCACTAAACTCGGAGTGCCCTTTTATTGTTTTCATGATTATGATATTGTTGAAGAAGCATCAACATTAAAAGAATCCGAGAAGAGACTTTCTCATCTCGTTGAGTATGCCAAGCAAAAACAAAAATCATCGGGAGTAAAATTATTATGGGGTACTGCTAATTTGTTCTCGCATCCACGTTATATGAATGGAGCCGCAACTAATCCTGATTTCCGTGTAGTTTGTTATGCGGCATCCCAAGTAAAAAATGCACTGGATGCAACCATCGAATTAGGTGGATCAAATTATGTCTTTTGGGGCGGCCGTGAAGGCTACATCTCTCTTTTAAACACCAACATGAAACGCGAGATCGAACACCTCGCAACATTTCTGCATAGAGCAAAGGACTATGCCAGAAAAAATGGTTTCAAGGGAACCTTTTTGATCGAGCCCAAACCAATGGAACCTTCGAAGCATCAATACGATTTTGATTCGGCCACCGTCATAGCCTTCCTTCGCGAGTTTGATTTGATGAATGATTTCAAACTAAATATCGAAGTCAATCACGCTACATTGGCTCAGCACTCATTCCAACATGAGCTTCAGGTGGCTGCCAATGCTGGCGTACTTGGAAGCATGGATGCCAACCGTGGCGATTATCAAAATGGTTGGGACACCGATCAATTTCCAAATAATGTATATGAATTAACAGAAGCAATGATGGTGATTTTGCAAGCTGGTGGTTTTAAAACAGGAGGAATTAATTTCGATGCGAAGACACGCAGGAACTCAACTGACCTGAAGGATATTTTTTACGCGCACATTGGAGGTATGGATGCTTTTGCAAGAGCACTGCTTGCTGCAAATGAAATACTAGAGAATTCGGAATACAAAAATCTTCTGAAAGAACGGTACGCTTCATTCGATTCTGGGAAAGGAAAACAGTTTGAGAATGGAAAATTATCCTTGGAAGACTTGCGCAAGATTGCGCACGCTTCAGTTGAACCTGAATTGATCAGCGGCAAGCAAGAGTATTTTGAAAATCTGATCAATCGTTACGTTTGATCAGATTTTCAATTTTGAAATTTTGATAATGTTATCTGGATTGGTGAAAAGATTCAGTCTTTACAAGGTTTGCAGTGATATAATAGGATTATAGAATTACTTGCTAAGTGCGAGTTTAAATCTTGTTTTTAAATCGCCCACCATCAAACTGAAATAACCTTCTTCCAAAATTGGGTTTCCACTTTTGTCGGGAAAAGTGAGATTATCGGCCAATATTTTAAAATGAAATGACCTTGTCTCACCAGGCTTAATATTCTCTTTATCATAATACTTCAAGTCTTTCACAGGGCGTGAAATACTCGCTACCTCATCAAAAATAAACCAAAGTACAGCTTCTTTGCCTTCCCTACTCCCTGTGTTCTTAACATCAACTGATGCCATTATCTCAGCAGTTGAATTGTTCATAACAGTGTCGCTTAATTTAAGATTACTGTATTCAAAAGTTGTGTAGCTTAATCCCTTGCCAAAAGGTGCCAATGAAATAGGATTACTAATTTCATGGGCAAGAGTTGTCTCGCTTGACTTATGATTGTGAGGCACTAAACGATTAGCCGCATTCGGATAATTGAAACTCATTTTCCCACTTGGGTTAACTTTTCCAATGATGATTTCTGCCAGCGCCTGCCCTCCTTGAAATCCTGGAAGCCCTGCAAAAATTACAGAGCTACATTCATTATAAATTTTAGAGATAACTCTAGGCCTTCCCGCAATAATCACTAAGATGACAGGCTTGCCTGTAGATTGTGCCGCTTTAACAACCTCGATCTGATCTTCTGGCAAATTAATATCAAGGATGCTCCCAAAGCCTTCGGAGTAGGGCATCTCTCCCACGGCTACTACGATAGCATCGGCCTTCGCTCCTTTCGATTTAATCTCGTTTGCATTTTCCGCCCACGTTACATGATTGAATTCTTTTTGAAGACCAGTGTAAAGCGTGAGCATATCTTTTGGGTAAATAGATTCATCGTTAGGAATCCATCTCAAAGTCCAACCGCCAGCGAGTGGTGCTTTAAGATTAGCCACCGGTCCGCAGACAAGAAGGTTGTTTATTTTATTTGAAATGGGTAAAAGTGATTTTTCGTTTTTCATCAGCACAATTGATTCTCGTGCTGCTTCCAGTGCCATCAATTTATTTTCAGCGCTGCCGATTCTATTTAACCTGTCTTTTCTGGGATAAGGATTGTCAAACAAACCAAGTTCCAATTTCAATCGGAGTATTCGCGATACTGATAAGTCAATGCGCTCCTCGCTAATTTTTCCTTCTTTGACCAATGCTTTCAAGTGATCGCAGAAATTAGTAGTGTATGGTGTCATCGAGACATCAATTCCTGCTTGAATGGCTTTTAGTGTGGCCTCTTTTTCATCGGCCGCAATTTTGTGGTTCCTGTATAATCTTATGATGTCTTCCCAGTCAGTTACTACTACACCTTTGAAATTCAATTCATCTCTGAGCAATCGTGTGACTAACCTATAAGAAGCATGAACGGGCTCACCGTTTACCTCACCACTATTTAGCATTACTGTTTTTACTCCGGCATTGATCGCTGATCTAAAAGACGGCACATGAAATTCATACAGGGCTTGTTCAGACAAATCTGCAGGGCCTCTATCCCATCCATACTTTGGATCTGAGTAAGCGAGAAAATGTTTGGTGGTTGCAGCTATTTTATACGGTGCTATGTCAGGATCATTTTGAATTCCTTTTACAAAGAGACTTCCCATGGTCGAAGCCACGTATGGAGATTCACCAAGTGTCTCATAAAATCTTCCCCACAGCGGAGTTCTCGCCAAATCAAGAACTGGTGCAAACAACCATTGATGTCCTAGATCAGCTGTTTCGATCGCTGTAACATGAGCCATGTTAGCCGCAACCTGATTGTTATACGTTGCAGCAATATTTATCCCATGTGGAAAAATTGTCCCACCTTCCAAATAGTTAGGTCCATGCATATGATCAATGCCATAGATAACCGGAATCTTAAGCCGAGAGATTCTCAGGTTATATTCCTGGAGGTCTTTGTAAAATTTATACCATGTTTCAGCGGGAACTGCTATCCCGTTGAGAAAAGAACCGACATGATAGTTTCTCAAAATATTTCCAAGCTTAGCGGTATCTATTTTTATTTCAATTTTAAGATCTGCTCCCGCTCCCCAATCGGCATTCGTTACCACAACAGAATTATTGATCTGTGTCATCTGCCCGATCTTTTCTTCCAATGTCATAGAAGAAATCAATTCATCAATCTTGGATTCGATTTTTTGGTCATCACTTTTTTCAAACGCTCTGCGTTCAGCAACGCTCCTGTCTTTAATTTCATTTCCTTTATTGCTCTGGCAACCAGCGAGAGACATTGCTGTGATGAAGCTGATGAAAATAAGCTGAGCGTCAGGTTTTATTTTTGTAAATGGCATTTGAAAATTTATTTTGTTAGTAAATAAGTCATCATTTTTTATTCTCCACAACTACATATAGAGTGCTTCGTGCAGGAACATAGATTTTGAATGATCCCGAAGAGATCGTAGTGGTGTAGGGATATAATATGGTGAAAGCGTTCACTGGTCCACCTACAGTACTCTGCGATGGTCCGCTGCCATTTATAATAACTTCCCCTGAGAATTCACCATTGTCTGTACCAGGCGTCAAGGTGTACCAATAATATTTAGTACCTGGCTTGAAATGATTAATGTTGACCAAAGCCGTGTGCGCTGTTGTTCCCTTATTCACGATGACTACACCTGATTCGCCCGAAGTAAACGAAGATGAGTAGGCCGTTAAATCAGAAGATGCAGGAGAAACGCTCGTTGTCACCAAGCGGTCGCCCAAATATTTTTGCAAAAAATAAAGATAATAAAATGCGGGTCGTGGGTTCCACGCGGGCTCGCTTGGGTTTGCACCACTACTGCTAATGGAGGCCGACATATTGAATAATCCGTGGTCGTCACCACCGTCCCAACCGTTGGCCAAATCCCATCGTGTAGCTTGACCGAAACCATTGGTCTAACATTTCACCTACGCACAGCACTGCGTGCATTCCTGCTACTGCTGAAACTTTTTGTTTACTACCCTGCGCTTCAATGTTCCACTCAGTCATGGCCAAAGGCTTCATTTGTATATTATTGCTTGCTGCGCTTGATGTTATGTTTGTGCTGATCGTTTTTGTTTCTATTAATGCAGAATTTAAAACCACCGAAGCTGTTGAGTTCTGATGCCAGGGTGAATAGTAATTATGTACGATAAAAAAATCAGCATAATCGCCCAATGTACTGAACATGTCGTTATTCCATGTTGAACTAGCAAGATTGGCATTACCTGGATTGTCGACTGTAACTTGTGCACCGATCTTTATTGTTGTGCCAACATCCTGAGCAGCTTTGCGCATCGAATCGGCAAAGACTTTGAAATGCTGTCCATACAAAGCACCTGTAGTAATCTGCGGTTGTCCGTCCTGATTGGCATTCGTGTCAATTTGATAACCTGCTTCCCAACTGCCGAAATCCTCATTGCCAACTTCCCAATATTTTGTTCGTCCATTATCGTAGCGTACCCATTGCGCGGCCAGATGCGCAGCTGTTTGTACAGGTGTTGCTCCAGTGCCATAACGCGCATAACCATAGTTTACAGTGATAACTCCTGTGCTATTGGTTTGCTGCAATACTTTGTAATAATTGTCGACAGAAATCGTCCATGCGTCTGAATTAGGATGTGTTCCAAACCAATAATCTGATGCTGACATAGTTTGAGCAACTCCTGCATTGTAAATGGTTGTCGCGACATCAGCTGGTGGATTATTCACAGGAGAATTCCAAAAATAAACATCGCTAAGACTACCGCCCGGAAAGCGGAGTATGTGTGGATTCAATGAGGTCAGGTACTGCATCAAATAAGGATTGGAATTTATTCCATCGACCATCTGCCCCATCCAAGAATTAGCATTGTTGCCAAACAAATACTTCGGCACTTTGGTAATTACTTTATTCATATCAATGTTGATCGTATCAGTCGGATTAGACGTGGATGTCAGACCTGCACTTGTGTTGCGGGAACAACAAACTGTTTGGGCTGCCAGTCATCCAGAAAGAAACCGATTGAAGAAGCTATCAGTTGGATCAACAGGATTGTAAATAGTATCGAGTACAATAGTAGTTGGTGGATTAGGTGGCGTTGTCTTGACAGGTGCTAGGTTCACTTTTTTGGCATGAGGCAACAATTATTGGTAAAGAAAATAAAATGGTATTTTTCATAGTAATATTATAATCATTGATCAACTCATATACTCAACACCACTGTGGTTATAGAATTTGCCGGAAGGGTGACTAGCCTGAGTCGGTAAAGAAACGCTAAGCGTTTGATAATAGCTGACACTATTTACACTTTGGTAAGCGCTTAAGGTACTATCGTTTTACCAGTTGCTTTAAAGTCAGCTTTGGTCTGTTCACCGTTATTAACAATCACTACTGTCAACTGATTACTTGTGGGATCAACAAATGCAGTCGTTATTAGTGACGAAGATGTATTGGACGAGCTTGCAGTAATACAGTGATATCCTTGATCAACGTATTTAGAAAAATGTTTGATCAGGTAGTAGAATGGTGTGACTGTATAGGCAGACGAAGAGTTTGCGGATGCCACACTAATTATGGCTGCATCTGTTCCTGAATTGGGCGTATTCCAAGTCAGCTTCCAATAAATGTAGCCCGAGGTTTTAGCATACAGCAAAGCTTTCTGAATGAATAAAGCCGTGCTAAACCAATCTAAGTTATCTGAAAACTCTGTCATCAGATTAGGCTTGGTAGAAAAACTTCCGATACTCTGCAGTGATGAATTGATTGTAGTGGCCAGTGTTGATGAGCTTACATCGTATGGATGATACGCATACATGCCGCAGTTGGAGTTGTTGGCCAAATCATTATTGGCGAATGTCACAAAGGTTGGGATGTTGGCTGATTCGGGCCCCACCATTACTGGAACAAAAGCGCGGTTTTTTATTTTATTATAAACCGAATCAAACGCGATATTATAACTTGGCAACGGAAGATGTTTCCGTGTTTGACCATTGACAAGTTGTCCATCCGGTGGTTACAAAAGTTGGTTCGTTTTGAATGCTGATGTAATCCGGATTGAATGGAACGTGATCAAGAACATCGCTCCAATATTGCGCAAAATCTTTATACATGAAATTTCCCTGTACTGTCTTTTCTTAAGGGTGCCATCTTGCAATTGGCCGTTGCTTTTCAATGATGTTGGCGGCCCCCACGAACTTAATAATATTTTAATTTTGGAATTTCGCTGCATGGCGAGATTATATAGTGTATTAGTGGCAGTCCACGCAGCATTCGATCCATCGGCTGACATGGTTGTCGTTGTTTTATCTATAGGGTAATTATCGGGATAGTACCAGTTCTTGAAGCGTATGATGTCAATACCTAAGTCCGTAAACATTAGGTCGGCTATTTCATTTACTTTACTATTGCCTGTCATCCAGTCGCTATACCATGTGAGTGCACCACCGAAACCAATCATCTCTTGTTTTAAGTTCGAAGGATCTATGGTAATTGTTTCATGATCAGACGTTGATCCACCGGTAGATGACGGAGCAGGATTGTCTTTACTTCCACCGCAAGAAGAGAATAACAAAACCAAAACATATAAACCCGCTACTACGCCAACCCTTAGAGCTATCCCTACATTTATTTTGTTCATATCATTTTTATACTAGCAACTACCCCATCCTGAAATTCATCTAAGTTTTTCCGCACTGAATTGCATGAGAAGACATGACAATTGAATGTTGATGAAGGAATAAAAAAAGTGCATACGAATTTTTGCTTCAGTATGCACTTGAACTTAAAAATTAAACTATCCCAATTTGCCTTTAGTTGTTAGTATCTCTTTAATACTCTACATATATCATTATTTCAAACCAATCTGGTCATAATATACTGTTCCAGTCCACCCTTTGTCTTGAAACCATATTTGACCTACAGATGCTGGACTACCCAAATCGGTCAGCGCTATTTTCACGTCATTCCATTGTCCTTGAACAACAGAAAAAGAAACGGTTGTGCCACCATTGAGAGAAACTTGAATTACACTGCTTCCTCCTGCATTTTCGCCATATACAGAGAAAGCTAAGTAAGTAAGTCCTGAAGTTGACACGGGACCTCCTCCCATTTGAGGAGCTCCTCCCCAATCACCGCCATAGCTAACTTTAATTGATTTGGTTCCAACCCTTACTTGTGTTGTATTGGCATAATCAATATGAGAAGAACCGTAGCCCCAGCCACCCCACTGACCAAATCCATTTTCTATGGCATCATCAAATATGGCACTCGCTAATGTCAACTGAGGTCCGTAAGGTGCGGCAACAGGAATACCCATTCCGGTCTTCGTTTTGAACACCATTGTTCCGCCCATAGCTCCATTAGGTATCGTTACATCTATTTCAGTTGTGCCCGTTAATGTAAACCCGGATGAATTTGAGCCTGACATAACACCAATTTTTTGAGGCACCCCTGGGAATTGGATTGAATCCACAAGGTCAAGATCCGTACCTGTGATGGTGAGTGTGTTTCCTGCATTTACCTGAGCGGATTCATTCGATGGAGAAAAAGAGGTGACAAATGGCTCAATAACTGTAACTGATGGAGTGGTCGATTTCAAACTAGATAGCGCTACAAGTGTAAGTGATCCGGTCACAGCAGTGGAAGGAACAGCTACCACAATCTGGGTTGATGATTGACTCACAAAATTAGATGCAATAACAGGGACAGTTCCTGATGTTGTCTTAAAATCAATTTCACCAACTACATTAAGGTTAGTACCGGTAAGCGTGAAATTATTTAATTGTCTTGCACCGGCAGACGGTGCGATACCCGTGACTGCAGGCAAAGCTACATTCAATACTAAATCATTGTTCAGTGTATCTTGTCCTACTACTTGTGGATTCGTTTTTACAAGATCGGTTAAAGTAATCGGCCCAGTTTGTGCAGTCAAAGGCACTTGCACTACTAATTCATGCAATGACTGACTAACGAACTGAGTTACATTTTGACCCACATTAAAAGATACCTGTTTTACGTAGTTGAGGAAATTCCCGGTAATCGTAATGTTACTACCAGGATTAACTGTATCTAAATTATACGATCTCACAGTAATAGTATATTCAGCTCCGAAAAGTGCTTTCGAAACGATGCTATCCTTTCCGTATCTGAGAACTACATGCCCCATCATCGATTTCTCAGGCACAACCAATTCAATTAATGCTGAGGTTTGCTTAATGAAAGAGCTTTTAGGAATATCTATCCCAACGGGCATCACGATTTCCGTTATTTGATTCAAGTTTGTTCCTATGAAACTAATGGTATCGCCATGTTTCACTGTAGAAGGACCAAAACTGAGCAATGTCGGCTTTGATGATACATTGTCTTTTTGGCAAGCATTGAACACGGCCAATGCTACCAACAATAACAACGCTACATTTCTTAAATTATATTTTAACATATTGTTCGATTTAAAATGTTAATTAATTATTGGGAACTATGCGCACGTTGTCAATTGCAAAAGCCTGCACTGCAACAAATTTCCTCCCTGCATCACTATCGATATGTCATACCCAGTATCATTAGGGTTATAAACAAAGAACTGCCCGGAGTAGTCTGATAAGGATAAAACTGATTCCAAGGAATTGTGACTGTCTGCCATTTTCCCTTAGTATCAATATTGGGCTGCCATTCATACAAATTAGAGCCTGGGCCTCTGGCAGAAACTGTACCTATATTATTACCGATCCAAATGTTAATGTATACCAGCCAACGATCCTATTGTACTGACTTCAAATTTCAAATTATATCCGACAGGATTAAGAAAAGCTCCTTGGGCAATATTTTTCATGCTATCCAATTCTTGTGCTGGTTGGTTTCCTGTCCATACTTCATTCCAACTCCATGCACCGTATCCAGATCCACCGAACGGATTATATAAATAGTTTCCACTGATACTTGTAATACCACCCGCTGAGGAAGTTGCATAATTCCAATCTCCTTGGGCAGGATGCCACAATGCACCATTGCTGACTCCCTGACCATTAGCTCCTGACATATTTTCAAAGCCAAGAATGATATTACGATTGTCCCTAAACCATAGACTAGAAACTACTTTTCCATAAAGAGTAGTTACAGTAATAGGACCGGGCACTGCACCCGTTGGAACTTTTGTTGTAAGGAGTACGGCATCTGAAAGATACTGCAAGTACTTTTGCAGACACTGAAGTTTTATTCAGGACCTAAAAATGAAACTTTGATGGATGATGTATTTCCGAAAAAGTAGTTACCATAAATCAACAATGAGTCACCGTTATTTAAGTATTCACAATTCACATAATTTATAGTTGGTTTATTGACTTCTACTGTAAATGTGTGCTCCAAATTACTCCCATTAGCAAAAACCAATTTCATCTTGTTAGTTATGTCAATGGGAAGTGTTGAGGGTACACGCACTAATACAGTGCTGCTGGTAACATAGGTAGAGATCAATTGAGCTTTTTGATCATTAAACCAAACTTGCCGGGTAGATCCCAAATTTCCCCCTACGATTGCAAGCATCTGCCCTAATGCAGCACCTGCAACTAATGAATCAGATGAAGAAGGATTTGTTACCCTGACATAGTTGATATACGGCTTATTACCATCATCTTTTGAACAACTCGTCCATATTGCACCTGTTATGAACGCTATAAGCAAGAGCAATGAATATTTATATATTGATTTCATATCTTACTTTTTTATATCATTTGTAATTTTTAAAGTCGTAGGCTACTGGGTCTTGATTTAAGCTCGGTGCCTGGCTAAGTTCAACTGTAGGTATTGGCAATGTAAAGTTGCCATCATTGACTGTAATGAAATCAAAATTTCCGCCTGCATTTGTAAACCATGCTATTTTGCCAAAGGTCCACCCTTGTGGGTCTGTGTTATTAGCTACTGACCAAGGATTTGGATAAGGAAGGTAATTCCATAGACCACGGTCTTGCTTGCCAATAATATTGTATGCATGTTGAGCATCGGAATAATGAATTCTAACTAAATCATACCAAGCCAAACCTTCCATCGCGAATTCTTTTGTACGTTCTTTGAAAACATAGTCCCAAGCTTTCGGATAGCCTTGTGAAAGTGAGTCTGAAGTATGCGTAACATCAAGACCTGCGCGAGAATGAATAGCATTAAAATACTGTATCGACAATCCATCGATATTGCCCTCGAGAACAGCAGCTTCAGCATAAGTCAAATACATTTCAGCAAGCCTCATCATGTAAGTGTCATTGGGGTCATCTTGTTGACCGGTTTGTCCCTTCTGGTATCCAATTACATATTTTTTAATGGTGGCAAAGCTGGGATTTCCCGCTACAGTTATCGGTGCAGAATATTGTGTGCTTAGTACCTATTTCTATAAGCTCAGGATAAGTAGCACCTGGCATCATGAAAGTTGGTTTCAATCTTTTATCTACAGGTGCTCCGGGATTCCCGTTACTATTGTACATGCCATCATATAAGCTAAGCATCCATTGAGTAGCGGTATAATTACCTCCCCAACCATCACCACCGCTTCCTGATATACTTGACGCAGGTGTAATTTGAGAAATCATTGTGTTCGCATATTGATAACTCAAACTACTGTTGGTTGTATACACCCATTGCAACTCAAATAATGATTCGTTGTTATTGTCGTATGGAAAAAGGAAAAGAGTGGCATAGTCGGGAAGTAATGTTTTGCCGCTCAACCTAATCACGCGGTCGGCATAATATTTAGCTGAATCTAAGTCAGGTTGAATTTAGTGTTCCATTTAGACCATCTGCTCCATTTTGATTTACACCTGCGATGTTAAGGTAGGTACGAGCCAACATTCCTTCTGCAGACCATGAGGTAAGACGCCCTGTTTGTGGCGCGGTCTTCTCCAAATTTTGAGCCGCATAACGGAAATCTTTTACAATGAACTTCCAGACGGACGGCACAGTATTACGTTTTAATTGAGGAAGTCCAGTTCCACCGGATTCAATAAGGGTAGTCACATAGTTTTCGTCAACAATCGGGATTGGTCCATAATTCATTACCAAATAGCTAAGAGCTAATGCGCGCATATAACGACATTCAGCTAGCGCGTGCTGCTTAGTTGCAGGGGTAACTGCGGAAGTCGCGTAATGATTAATATTATACATAATGGTGTTTGCCTGGACTATCACTTCATAAAAAGCTCAATAGGCATTCACGTTTGTTCCTGTTAATCCGTTAACAGTGAAATTTGAAAACTGAGAAGCATTCCCACCCCATGGATACATTAAAACACCTGCATGTGCGTCACCAATGTGCCAGTTGGCCTGATCGCAAAAATCTTTCCATGCCATTGAATACAAAGGAGCGGTTCCTTCAAGTACCTGCGCATCATTTTGATAAAAATTGTTACCCACCACCTGAGATAGAGGGGGTCTATCCAAAAAATCTTTCGAACAACTCACCAGCATTCCAACAAGAACCAATGCCGTTAATACAACTGCTGTATTTTTAGTTTTCATTTTGATGATTTTAATATTCTAGAAATCAACATTAATATTGAATGAGTACATACGTGTGAGAGGATAGCGTCCGTAATCAACACCTATCATGTTATCGCCAGAATAAGACCCTCCAACGTAAGCTCCAACTTCAGGATCATATCCTTTGTATTTCGTAATTTTTGCCAGGTTCTGTCCGCTAATAGCAATTCGCACCCCTTGAATTACTTTAAGTCTTGCAAGAATTGACTTAGGGAGCCTATAACCTAGCGTTACGTTTTTCAGCCGAGCATATGATCCATCTTCCACATATGTGCTAGTGTATGGAATAAAATTATTGGGAGAGTTGGCACCACTAACATTTATCCTAGGTATTGATGTACCAGGATTTAAAACATGTGCAGTGTTATCTCCGGCAGTGGTCGGAAGAACCTGTGCATAATTGAGCATTGATGAGAACATGTTGCGCCCAACATTGATATTATTAGGATTAGACCCTTCATCGCGTGTCAAATTATAAATCTGATTACCATAAGTGTAGGTGATCAAAATGCTCAGATCAAACCCTTGTAGGAGAATGTGTTGGTAAAACCACCAAACCATTTGGGCCACGGACTACCAATCTGCGTCAAATCCTTTGAATCAATTTTTCCATCACCATTGATATCTTTATACTTGGCATCTCCAACCCATACGCCAGCGGTTGGATCGACAGGTAATACATTATCGCTATTATCAACTGGTTTCGGGCTATTAACTACGTCATTATAATTTTTGTAAACTCCTCGTTGGAATGTAGCCCATGTATTGCCAAGGTGCTTGCCCAACTTGGGTCTGCTGAGAAAAAGGTGTGTTGCCTTTTGGTTGTCCAAGAACATGGGCGATCACACTCGACCCTGTAGATGTAAGTTGCGGTAACATTGGTTTTGAATCCAGAAATATTAAAGTTCGATCCCACCGAAATGATCCGCTATTTATATTGATCGTATTAATGGCGATGCTCCACTCCTTGTTTTGCATAGAACCAATGTTAACTACTGGAGCTGGTATACACGACACTCCGCTAGTTCCAGAATAATATGGGTAAGCACCCGGAAGAATTAAATTGCTTGTATTCTTTAATATAATAATCAGCATCAATTTGAATTTTACCATCGAAGAGACCGAGAATTCCAAGCCATAGTTGTTTGTCACTGTATTTTCCCATTTAAGACTTAGTATTCCAAAATTTTCCAGGCACATAACTTGTTCCCCATTGAGAGATGCAGAATGATTGGAGCTCATAGGTAGCACCGCCACTTCCTTGGTTGGCGGGCTCACCAGTTTCGTAACGCAATCTTAAATCGTTCGATTTGACGGACTTGGAAAAATTTTTCGTTAGAGATGCGCCACGCACCAGATATTGAAGGAAAATACCCCCACCTATTTCCTGGGCCAAAATTTGCAGAACCATCTGCGCGGTAAGCTGCTGTTACAATGTAACGATTGGCATAATTGTCATTTTAACACAACCAAGCCATGATTCCATTGCCCATGCTCCTTGGCCACCTGAGTTGGAAACTATATTAGGGTCACCTAACACTTAAATCCAAAATATTATTGCCTGGCAAATTCCATATACCTCCACCTAAGTTTTTGTAATAAGAATATTGTGCTTCATGTGTAGCCATTGCATTGAGATGGTGATTACCAAAATTCAGCATCGTATGTCAACATTTGATTCCATTGCCAATATGTACTCAGGTTGAGTTTGATTGTAGAGTTTTGAAATCTGATTTTGTTGCCACGTACTGAAATAATACGTAGGCAAAAACTGAGTGGAATTGGTGTATCCAATATTTATGTTAAAGTTGGTGCGGAAGTCAAGTCCTTTGATAAGATGTACTGTTCCGTAAACTCCACCTATACGGTTCTTACTGTTTGAGAATTGGTAATTAAACTGGCTAATCCAATCGGGTTGGGTGGCAGAAAACTGATTGAGATTAAATCAATTCCACCTCCGCTTACTGAAATGCAGCTACCTGCGCCATAAGTGCCATCAAGATTTCTCACTGGAATATCAGGAGTATAAATTGAAGACATCTCAAGATTGCAAGTTGTTCCACAAATTGATTCTTCCATGTCCCCATGGTTCCCAATTTTTGGTCAAGGTGCTGTTCGGATTCTATCGTGTTTCCCTATTAACCTTAGCAATACGT
>JASGIR010000071.1:0-18764 GCA_049840975.1 Cyclobacteriaceae bacterium
ACACATCCATTTTGTTTGAGCAGATATTTCCTATTGTTCGGGGTTTGCCTGAAGGAGAGAAAGTGGAATTCTATTTAGCAGATTGCCAGATTATCAGATAACTTATTTGCTTGCATCTAACCAGTTTAAAATTTTTTACGAAACTTATGGACGCAGCAGCTTGCTGAAGAGGCTTACTTCATGTATGCCTATTCTTTGTTTATTTCAGTCTCCGGATTCGCAATTCGATCAGAAGAGTAGTGTCGAGGCTATCCATGCAATATTTTTAATCAGTTTCCGGGTAGTCAATTTAATGACAAGGCAACTGAAGTGGTAGAGTATAGTCAGCAAAAGCTAGAGGAAAAACAATTTATAATGCAAATCAGTATTTAAAGATGAGTTATTATCAAGTCGTGGTCTTAGCATTCAAGATTTTAGAAAAAGTTTCCCGTATTTCTAAATATTTGGAAGAAATGGCTTACTTAAAGTTTAGCTTAATTTAAACTCGCAGTGCAAAGTATTCTGTCCAAACAACTTGAGAATATGCTTCAATGATTCAATTTTATTGTGAATTAGTAGATAGTTTTCCTTCAAGTCATTATTTAAAACAGGCAGAAAAAATGTACACATCAAGTCTCAACAGATCAATTTTATAAAGAGTATCAAACAGTTAATAATTATGGCAACGCAACCATCAATCATTACTCGTGATGTAGAAAAAATTTCTTCTCATTAAATCAATACTGATAAATCTGTAGTCGATTATTTCAAAAAGAGCAAGACAAATTGCAGTTAATCTTAAAAAAGAGCTCGATAATAAATTGGCTGAATTCGCTATGACAGTTGATAACTTTAAGAGGTTTTTGAAAATCGCGAGACATTGTAATTTCAAAATTCTACGAGCGTATGCCTAAGCCTACTACTACGGCTACTGAAGAGTTTTTTGAAGGCAAATTGAACTATCGTATGCGCGAAATAGTGACTTCTGAAGAAGGAAAAACTGAATAATGTTATGCTACCGGCAAAGTGATATACTGATCGGAGTAAGTGGCAGTATAGCTGCATACAAAACAGCCTTACTCACTCGTTTGTTAATTAAATCAGGAGCAGAAGTAAAAATTGTGATGACGCCTGCCGCTATGGAGTTCATTACTCCACTAACACTGTCTACACTTTCAAAAAATCCGGTACTTTTTTCATTTAAGAAAAATGAAACAGGAGAATGGCACAATCATGTTGAACTAGGACTGTGGGCTGATGTCATGATTATAGCTCCAGCATCAGCTGATCTATAGCTAAAATGGCGAATGGTATTTGTGATAATCTTCTACTAGCTGTTTATCTGAGCGCGCGATGTAAAGTCTTTTTTTCTCCTGCCATGGATTTGGATATGCTGGAGCATACTTCTACACAGAATAATATTCAAAAACTAGTTGGGTTTGGAAACGAATTGATTAGTACTGATTATGGTGAGTTAGCAAGTGGCTTATTGGTAATGGAGTATGTCGCAGCCGAGAAGAAATTAGTGTCGCGGTCAATCTTTTTTTTCAAACAATCAGAAACTGAAGGGAAAGAAAGCTTTAGTTACAGCAGGCCCAACGCATGAAGCAATAGACCCTGTTCGTTTTATAGGAAACAATTCTTCAGGTAAAATGGGATTTGCGATTGCAGAGGAATTAGCAAATCAAGGAGCTGAAGTGAATCTTGTTTCTGGTCCACTCACCTTTATATTAAGCATCTCATTAATTAAGTTAATTAGAGTGACTTCTGCTGACAAATGTATGACGCGTGTTTTTCTTTCTTTCCTTCTGTAGACATTACTGTTCTGTCAGCAGCTGTCGCAGATTTTAGACCTGCAAATCAAAAGCCGATCAGAAAATAAAAAAAGAATGATGCAGATCTCTCAGTTGAACTCGTCAAAACAAAAGATATCGCTGCTGAACTTGGTAAATTGAAAAAACCGAATCAGTTTACAGTAGGCTTTGCATTGGAAACAGAAAATGAAATAACAAACGCAGAGAAGAAAATATCTTCCAAGAATTTTGATTTGATAGTTTTGAACTCACTTAATGATAGATTGCGCAGGATTCACACGTACACGAACAAGATCACGTTTATTGATAGAAAAAACGAAGTACAAGAAATTTTCTTTGAAATCGAAGAAAGAAGTAGCGCACGACATCGTTAGTGCTATTGTTGACATGACCACATCTAATTGATCTGGTTCTTTAAAAAGAAAATAGTAATGCGTAATAGTCTTATTTTCATTTTTTTCTTTTTGAGTCTGTCGCTGGCGCTCAGGAAATCAATTGCAAGGTGAGTGTAAATGCTGATCAGATACAAACCTCTGATCCGTTCCGTTTTTAAAGATATGGAGCGTGGCTTTGCAGCATTTCTAAACAGTAGAAAATGGACCAACGATACATATAAACAATACGAGAAAATCAACTGCAGCATTTTTTTGAACATCAGCCGGATGCCATCCATTGGGAACTTTGTGGCCAATGCTCAGATCACTGCAGCTCGTCCGGTTTATGGAACTAACTATGAAACAGTGCTCCTGAATTTTGCAGATCGTCAGTTTGAATTTGAGTATTATGAATCACAGCCGATGGAGTATAATGACAATAGCTACATCAACAATCTCACTTCCATGCTGGCGTTTTATGCTTACACTATTCTTGCAGTCGATTACGATTCCTTTAGCGAAATGGGTGGAAATCCGTTCGTTCAGAAAATGTTGCTTGTGGTTAACAATGCGCAAGGAAGCAATAGACCAGGTTGGGATGCGTTGGAAAGTACACGGAGCCGATATGCGCTGATGGAAAGTATGAACAATCCGCAGCAAGCTGATATTCGCAAAGGAATGTATAAATATCATCGACTTGCTTTGGACACTTATCAGACAAATGCGAGTCAGAGTCAAGACATGATCCTCGATGTTGTTAAGACAATCAAAAAAGTTTGGGGGGTTTACCCGACCTCCGTTCTTGTTTCATCCTTTTTCGATGCGAAATTCAATGAGCTTACTAGCATCTTTACTGAGTCCTCGTTGAGTGTGAAAAAAGAAGCTTACGATTTACTGACGTCCATAGATCCCAAGCGAACGACCTACCAGAATATTATTGGCAATTGATAATTGATTTTTCAGTTGGTTGTCAAAGGGCGGTGCGCTAATTTGCCAACATGCTCGTCCATCTTTCCATTAAAAATTACGCCCTCATCCGTCAATTGGAATTGCAGCCATCTGCGAAACTGAACGTAGTTACTGGTGAAACAGGAGCGGGCAAATCGATTATGCTTGGAGCCATTGGATTGCTTTTGGGAGATCGAGCGGATTTAAAAACGCTTTGGGATGAGAAAGAGAAATGCATTACAGAAGGAACATTTGATATTTCATCCTATAGATTGAAAGAAATCTTTGAAGAGGAGAATCTTGATTACGAAGACCAAACTGTCATCCGAAGAGAGGTAAGCCCCAATGGAAAAAGCCGAGCGTTCATCAATGATACTCCGGTGACACTTGATGTAATGCGCAAAATTGGTAGCCGCCTAATGGACATTCACTCACAACATGAGACTTTAGAACTTGGGAAGCAAAATTTTCAACTCGAATTGATTGACTCGTTTTGCTGAAAACGAAAAAATTAAAAATAAATTTTCTGAGTCATGGAAAGAATATCGTTGAAGCAAGAAAAATTTCTAAATTGTTCAAGCTGAATTCGCAGGCGTTGAAACAGGAATCTGATTTTGTAAAATTTCAGTTGGATGAATTAGTCAAAGCCGATTTGAAGGCGTGAAGTGAACAAGGGAGTTTGGAAAACGAACTTTCGATTTAGAACATGCTGAAAAAGAAATTAAAACAAAAATTCGAATTCTATTTTTCAACAACTGGGACAATCTGAATTTTGTGTAAATCCCATTGTTGTCAAATGTGAAGACAGAATTTCAGTCGATAGCAACTTATTCAAAAGATTATGAACAGCTTTTTCAACGATTGGAGAGCGCTCGAATTGAATTGAATGATATTTCTAATGAAGTGGAAGTCGCAAATGAGAAAGTTGAATTTGATCCAACAAGAGCTGAACAGGTAAACGAACGCTTGAATTTGATCTATCATTTGCAACAGAAGCATAGACTGAGTTCGATTTCGCAATTGTTGGAATTGCAACAACAACTTCAAATCAAATCTGACAAGACGACCAATATTGACGATGCTTTGTCTATAGCTTTGAAATTATTGAATTCGACAGAAGAGGAGTTAAGGAAAAAGGCGGACACCTTGAGTCAGTCTCGTAGAAAAGTAGTTGCACCTCTATGTAAACAACTGATTAAGTTGTTAAAAGAACTTGGAATCCCAGAAGCTCAATTGGAAATAAAGCAAGATGCAATTGAGCCAACTTCTAATGGTGCTGATATAGTCGAGGTCCTGTTTAGCGCAAACAAAGGGATTTCACCAAGAGCACTTGCGCAAGTTGCATCGGGTGGTGAGTTTTCACGTGTGATGTTTGCAATAAAATATGTGATGGCGGAAAAGAAGTCATTGCCAACACTTATACTTGATGAAATCGACACTGGCGTATCTGGTGAAGTTGCTATCCAGCTCGGTAGTCGAATGAAGGAAATGTCACAACGGCACCAAGTCATAGCAATTAGTCATTTGCCTCAGATTGCTGCAAAAGCGGATGCACATTATTTTGTTTACAAAGACAACTCGGCTGCAAAAACAGAAAGTCAAATACGCAAGCTCGACAATAATGACAGGATCATTGAAATCGCGAAAATGATTGGAGGTGCAAAACCTTCGGCTATCAACTTGGAAAACGCAAAAGAACTAATGGAGAATTAACCTTTATTTGATTTCAATATTCTTATCCAGGAACCTTCCGTACTTTTCAAGTACATTTTTTAACTCACTTTTTTTCAATTTGTCTTTTGCCCTGAAAAACTTGGGCTCGATCACGACTTTATTTTTCACAATAGCTCTGCTCCAAATTCCTATCGCTTTTCCATTTGCAACAATGATAGGTTTGAAAATTCCGTTGCGTGTAATTGTAGAGTCATAGTTTTTTGAGTCAAGAGTAGCGCTGCGATCTTTGTAACTGATCATGAATTCATCGAAGGAGGGGAGAAAGTAAACGCGTTCCGAGTCATGATTGGTTTTTTCAAAATATTTCCCCAGATAGATTTTATTTTCAATTTTATCCTGTTGCAATTGAGGCATTACCGAATCAAGAGCAGCTTTTGCCACTGCGGCAGGCAAACCGCTCCACCACATGAAGTCTTGCAAAGTCGCAGGCGCATGACTCGTGAAGTAACGAAGAGCCAGTTCTGCAAGAGCTTCATCCCGTTTTATTTTTTTTGTTTTGCTGACACGTTCATCAGTTAATGCATAAGTAAATTGTTTGCCTCTCATCGGGCCACTGCAGATGATGCCACTCAATTCAGCATCCATCATGATGTGTATTCCTTGAATTGGATCAGGATTGATTTTACTCTTATTCAATTCGACCATTATTTCATCTCGAGTCAAATGCTTATGACCTCGAAGGGCTTTTTCAATAATTGAGTTTGTCTTTTTGAAAAGAGGAACATCCAATCCCATCTTCTTTTGGCTGGATTTTATTGATGAATTAATGTGTGGAGCGGTGAGCTCAATCATCCACTGAAGATCTTCGGCAAGAACAAAATGCCAGGTCGGTCTCATCACATGCGTGCGGATAATCTCGCCTCTATTAATTGCTTGCTCGATTGTTGCTTCATTCGTGTCTGAAAGCCGTACACCAATTCCCCATTTAGCCATTTGATAATCTTGCGCTTGCATTGCGCACATCCAACCCACAACTTCTTTAGCAGTTTTAAATTTGGAAGTTGCCAATTGTTGATTGACCAACCGGTGATGAGCTAATTCAGATGCAGTCATGGTTTTTTGATTGACTGCAATTTAAGAATCAAAAAACAGAAGAATAAGAATAGAAATATTTAGCGGTGCCCAGTAAAATGAGCAGCAGTTGCCACTGCTACTGCCCAGAGAATGAGTAGCACAATAAAAATTACGCGCCCGATTATTTTAAGATTAGTCATGACACACTATTTCTCTTTGGACCATTGATTTTTTTCGTAAACAACCAGCGTAGAGCCCAATTAAAGAAAACCAAAATAGCAGCGAAACCAGTGCTGACAGTCATAGCCAATAAGACAGTTTGGAGCATGTTGAGTTCCGATTCCATACCTCAAAAGTATGTAAGTCGATGCTCAGACGGTACGGGAAAAACCCCGATATAAACCCCGTATTTTCCCCGTATTTAATCTAGAATTGACTTCAAAAACTTCGGAATTACCCTTTTTTTGGAGGCCTGCTCATAGGCATAGGCAAAACCTATTAAAACTCCTTCGCTATACGCTTTTGAAAAGAATGACAAACCGATGGGCAAGCCTAAAACACTTCCCATTGGAACTGTAATGTGCGGATATCCAGCGACAGCTGCTGGAGATGAGAATGAGAAGCCTGTATCGTAGTCGCCATTAGCCCAGTCGATACACCATGCCAAGCCAGAAGTTGTTCCGCAAATTGCATCGAGCTTTTGGTCTTCCATTATTTTATCGATTACTTTTTGTGTCGCAGGTGTACTTGCAGCCAGCGCTTCTTTATATTCTTTCGAATTGAGATCTCCCTTTTCCTCACTTTGCTCAAGGATTTCTTGTTTAAAGTAGGGCATGGTCTTCGCGCTATTTTGCTTATTAAATTCGATAAGTTCTTTCAACGACTTTACTTTTCCATTAGCATTTGAAAGATATTTATTCAACCCATCTTTGAATTCATACAATAAGACATCAAACTCTTTTCTTCCAGTTTCTTTTAATGCCGCCAGAAGCTCAACCTCAATCACTTCAGCTCCTTGTGCTTTCAATATCTCGATGGCTTGATTTGCAAGAGCGACAATATTTTCGTTGCCTTTTAAAAATGATTTTTCAAAACCTAGTCGTTTTCCTTTTAGCGCATTTGTGTCTAAAAAAATAGTGTAATCATTTGAGGTTTTACCTTGTTGTGTTTTTGTAGCAGAATCATTTTCATCGATGCCAATGCTAGCACCTAAAAGAATGGCTGCGTCTTTAACAGTTCGAGTCATTGGTCCAGGCGTATCTTGAGTTGAAGAAATCGGAATAATCCCAGAGCGACTCCACAAACCTACCGTTGGTTTTATTCCAACAATCCCATTAGTTGAGGCAGGACTTACAATTGATCCATCAGTCTCTGTTCCTATTGCAACAGCACACAAGTTGGCAGCTACTGCAGCTCCAGATCCAGAGCTTGAGCCACTTGTGTTTCTGTCAAGAGCATAAAGATTTTTCGCTTGGCCACCGCGACTGCTCCAACCGCTCACCGAATGCGTTGATCTGAAATTTGCCCACTCACTTAAGTTGGTCTTGCCGAGAATAACCGCTCCAGCATCACGAAGTTTTTTTACAATGAATGAATCTATGGTTGGTAGATTTCCTTCCATCGCAATTGAACCTGCAGAGTTTGTCATTTTATCAGCTGTATCGATATTGTCTTTTATTAAAACTGGAACTCCATGAAGCGGTCCACGAATTTTTCCTCCTTTGCGTTCGGCATCCAATGCATCTGCGATTGATAGAGCATCAGGATTTATCTCAATGACTGAATTAAGCTTGGGACCATTTTTGTCTATAGTGTCGATCCTTTTTAAATACATTTCAGTTATTGAGCGAGACGTGAGCTCTCCTGATTTCATTTTTTCTTGAAGCGCTACGGTAGTGATTTCAGTCAATGCGAAATCTTCAATATTGGAATTTGCGGTGCTTTCGTTTTCTTCTTCTTTTTTAACTGGTGTGCAAGCATTTAATAGTAGTGGTACTGAAGCACTGGCAGCGGCTACATTTTGGATGAAATTCCTTCTTTTCATAAAAATTGGATAATGAATCTGAAGTTAAAGATTATTTAAAATGGCCTCCAACCTCTTTTATTCTAAAGCCTAAAATATTTTTTTAGGACTTTGTCCGATGTCGTAATTCTGGCGCGTCATAGGGGAAATTTTGTTTAACTTAAAAATCAAAAACAATGGAAAAGTTCATGTTTATTTTCATTGGCGGCATGGATCCGTCACAATCACCTGAAGCAATGCAAACATCAATGCAAGAGTGGTTTGCGTGGATTGACAAACTTAAAAAAGAAGGTCGCTATGAAGGCGGTGAGCCTCTTGACCCTGTTGGTAAGGTTGTTTCAGGTCCCAAGAAAATAATCACTGATGGCCCATTTGCAGAAGGCAAAGAAATTGTTGGCGGCTTTTTTGTTGTGAAAGCGAAAAACTTGGACGAGGCAGTGACAATTGCCAAAGATTGCCCTGATCTAAAACACAATAGCAGAGTAGAGGTGAGGCCTGTAATGAAAATTGAGATGTAAGTGAGCGTAAGCGAAACTGATATTCAGCAACTGATCGGCCATCTTTTTCGTCATGAGGCGGGAAGGATGGCCGCTGTGCTTACACGATTTTTAGGTACTGATCAATTTGAAGTTGCCGAGGATTTAGTGCAAGACACGTTACTTAAAGCTATGGAGGTTTGGCGCTATCATGGTGTACCAGAAAACCCTTCTGCATGGCTATATAAAGTCGCGAAAAATAAGACCATTGATTTTATTCGTACGGCTCAGCGTAGGAACAAAATTCAAAATGAAATAAAAGAGGAATTGAAATCGGAATGGGGGTTGTCGAGTAGTGTGAATCAACTTTTCAATACGGATGAAATACAAGATAGTGTACTTCGGATGATGTTCGCCTGTTGCCATCCATCAATTTCGCCTGAATCACAGATTGCGCTGACATTAAAAACGTTGGCCGGTTTGAGTACTCTTGAGATAGCCGATGCTTTTCTTACTTCTGAAGAAACAATAGCAAAAAGAATTTTTCGGGCAAAAGAAAAGATCAAGGAAGAAAATATTCAGTTGGATTTTCCTTATCAAGCTGAGTTGAATATTCGTTTGAATAATGTTTTAAAAGTGCTCTACCTTCTTTTCAATGAAGGATATAATTCAAGTCACCATGATGCAGTGATTCGAGAAGACCTGTGTGAGGAAGCTATGAGACTAACTTACATGCTGGTTCAACATCCATCGACAAATCAACCGAAAGTAAATGCACTCATTGCGTTGATGTGTTTGCAGGTGGCGAGGTTTCCTGCTCGCCTCAGTGACAATGGCATGATCATTCTTTTGCAAGAACAAGATCGTTCGAAATGGAATCGTCCGCTGATTGATCGTGGTTTGAATTTTCTTCGCTCTTCTTATAATGGTGATCAACTGACAGAATATCATGTGGAGGCAGCGATAGCTTCAGTTCATGCAGTGGCACCAACATTTGATCAAACGAATTGGAAAGAGCTTCTGAAATTGTATGAGCTACTTGCAGAAATGAAACCTGGGCCGATGGTCGAATTGAATAAAGCGATAGCCATTGGTTTTGCGAAGTCTCCAGACGAAGGACTCGTTGCTCTCCGTCAAATAAAAGATTTAAAAGATCATTATCTGTATCAAGCTGCCTTCGGTAATTTTTATACGATGAAAGGTGAACAAAAACTAGCTGCCGAATATTTTGAAACCGCTATTTCTAAAGCTTCTTCAAAAGCACAAAAAGAGCTATTAACTCGAAAGAAAGAAGCTTGTGCCTGAATTGAAAATGATTTCTTAACGAGCTCAACATATTCGCTTCATATTGATTGAATAAATTGTTGAGAGCAATCAAATATTATGACCTTAACAAAATCATCAATCAATTTTCTATTGTTGCTTTCCGTTGGCTCTGCAATCTTTTTTATTTTTCGCGGAGATATATTTATAGGCACAGGCTTTCTAGTCCTTTCAGCTGTAATTGATTATATCAAACTGAAGAGGACGGCTAAAAATAAATACTAAGCCTTCGATTATTTTTCGTGATACACTTTTACGATGAAGACATAATCTTTCCAGCGTTTGATTTGATTAACGCGTGAAAGATTAGATAATGGATTCTTCGTGTTTATTTTGATTGGGGCCATCAATGAATCTTGAGGGATGTTCTTGATTTCTTCAAGTAACACATTCGACTTAACGGCAAATGCTGTTCCTCTTGTTTCTGTTTGCACACCGTTGATTATTCCAATCACGGCACCTTGTTGATCAATCATCGGGCCGCCACTGTTTCCAGGATTTACTGGAATTGATATTTGATAAGAATTCTCATTTTTCTCAAAACCTGTGGTTGCACTGATGGTACCATCTCCATACACAACTTCATCACGCGGATAACCAAGTGTATAGACAGCTTCACCGAGATTTCCTTCCGCTGTTCTAATAGCAAATGGAACTGAAGTGTCTTTGAATGCTTCACCGTCAACCAGAAGTATAGCAACATCGGTATCTTGATTTTTATAAACCACTGTGGCTTTAAGTCGTCCAAATTTTTCGTTTTCGATGTAAACCGAATCGGCTGATTTGATTACGTGATAGGAGGTAACAAAATATCCATTCGATGAAATAAGAAAACCAGAGCCACTGTAAGCGCTCGGAGCCACTGGTTTTTTATTCTCTTTATTTTTCTCTAAGGCTTTATACGATTTCTTTAACGTCTCAACACTTCTTCTTAATTCAAGATAGTTTGCCTGGTGGTCGTTGCTGTTCCACTGTAAAACTAGAAACGTTCCAATCGTGCAGATCAATGCAACACTTGCCGCTATAGCGATCGATGGCCAATGTTTTTGCCAGTTGCTTACTTTTATTTCAACTTTCGGAACCAAAGAAAGATTCATCTCTTCGTGGATTCTGTTCAACGCTTCTTTCTTTGACTTGCGATCTGCGTATTGTTTGAATGAATTCAAGAGTTTAAAATGACTTTGTGCTCGCTCGCGAAAAGATTCATCTGCATTCATCCGTTCCTCAAAAGTGATACGCTCGGCTTCAGTCAACTCTTTCTTAAAATACTTTTCAATTAACTCTAACTCTTCCATAACTTCATTTGCTTGCCTCAAAAAAGAATTTCTTCAGTCGCTGCAGGCATTTATATTTTTGATTTTTTGTGTTATCCGTATTAGTATATCCAAATTTTTCTGTGATTTCCTCCATCGACAAACTGTGGATGTAGTAATCTTCCAAAATACTTTTGCAAGGTTCCCCTAGCTTTTGCAAAGACGCGTCCATGACAGAAAAATTCTTTTCCTTTGTTTCAATGTCTTGTACGACATCATCCACATCAGGCAACCTCTCAGCTTCTTCTATTTGTATGAACTTGTTTCTTAGTGCCAGTTTTTGAAGCCACAATTTCCGACAAACAGCGTACAAATAGGTGCTGACTTTACAGGTGAGAGTAAAATCAGCTTGAGATAGTCTTTCGTAAAAGTGAATGATCGCCTCTTGGTAGACATCTTTCGCCTCCTGCTCAGTTCCACTATTGTTGGCAACAAGTTTTAAGACCATCATATAATTGTCCTGATAAAGCTGCCTCAAAGCCTTTTCATTCTTCTTTCGCAACTCCAAAATCAGGGCTTCTTCTAAAAAATGCATGTAATGCGGTCTTTATCCAAACTTAGTTTGCGGGTAACCCAGCGTAAAATTATTTTTTTTGTTGGGTTACCCACTACCTTTTTTTCGATAAAGGCAAAATTTTATAAAAACTATGAAAAACAAATTAGGTGCATTGATGATCGTTGCTATCCTCGCGATGACATTCTCCTGCGGGTCTAAGAAATCTGAAGGATCTGAGGCTTCTGCTGACAGCACAGCTGTAAAATCTGACTCTGCTGTAGTAAAAGTTGATTCTACTGCTAAAGCTGCTCAAGATACAGCGAAAGCAAAATAATTCCCCCTACAAAAAGGCTGTCTTTACATGTTAATAACTCTTTAGTTAACAAGGGCAGCCTTTTTCTTTTCTCTCTTTTCACAACCTAAATTTCTTTTTTTATGAAAAAAATCCTCGTTGGCCTCTTGGCCATCGCACTGGCTTCGTGCGGTCAAAAAAAAATGGCTGAAAGAAAATCTCTGGTAGAAGCCGATACCGAGTCAAGTGTAAACCTTTCAAAAGACCTTTACTCTGATGGCCGAAGCCAAATGGTAAAGACAGCCGATTGTCGCTTTCAAGTGGCTGATATGAATAAAAGCAAAGAAGCGATCGTTGTTTCCATCAAAAAGTATTCAGGGTTTATAGAATCTTCCAATCTGGAATTTCAAAATCCAATGCTGGAAAATCATGTGACTATCCGCGTGCTTAATGATTATTTTGAGGACCTTCTAAATGAAATAATTGCGCAGGCTTCTTATGTCAACTATCAGAAAGTAAACAGCGATGATGTTTCCAAAGAATTTGTCGACCTCGAATCAAGATTGAAGACCAAACGCGAGGTTCAGGCGAAGTACGAGGAAATATTGCGGAAGAAAACCGGTACTATCGAAGAACTTCTAAAGACGGAAAAACAGATCGGTGATCTTCAAGAAGAAATTGAAGCAACCGTCAGTCAGATTGATTTTTTGAAGGAGAAGGTCAGATACAGTACTATAAAAATTGAGATGTATCAAATAACTGAAAGACAAACTGCGGAAGTGAAGAAAGGGCCAACACTGCCAGATAAGTTTGCGACAGCTTTTGTATCGGGTCTTAAAAGTTTGGCAGAGGTATTACTTGCAATTACTTACCTGTGGCCATTCCTGATAATTGGTGGAGTGGGTTATTTTATTTGGAACCGCAGGAAAAGAATGGTGAAGGTTGGTTAATAATATTTTAGATTGCCTTATCTAAATAAGGTAGGGCAATCTTTTCATTTCAATCTTTCTAATACTCCTCTTCTCTTTACAATGTTCTTATAGTCCCACTGAATTTGTTTTGATTTTTCAAGCCATCGTTTCAAATCCTCTTTATTGATTTCTTTTACAGAAGTGTATCTTTTTTCTGCTGCTTTAAAAGTACCTTCTTTTTGCAATCCCTCTTCGTCAAAGGATTGGCCGCTCCAGAATAAAAGCCTAATGCAATTTTTTAGTTTGCTGTAGCCCACGATTGGATTACCGTCCAGAAACCAAACAGGATGAGCGTGCCATATTTTATTTTCAGCTTCAGGCAAACTCAGAATGATCTCCTTTGCAAGTTTATTGCATATCTCACAGTCTGCTTCAGACTGTGCTTTGTTGTAAGCTTCAATGTCTTTATTCATTTTTGATCAATTAATTTGTGGCTACCTAAATTAATAAAATGAAATTATTTTAGACTCCATAAAATAAAAAAGCCTTGATTGCTCAAGGCTTCTGATGAACAAACTATACAACCTATTATCCACCAAAGCTCACAGGTAGTTTGTTCAAGTCTACTATATATTCTGTTCCATTTTCATAAATCGTGATCAAGCTATCACAATTACCATTACCGTAATCAATTTCAAATTCCCCAGAAGTTCCATTCTGACTATACTTAATAACTTCATGCCCTGAGACTGGAATTGAAATAGCTATGAGATAATATACACCTCCTCCGGATTGCCAATTATTGCAATTGTAATCCCGAACAATTGGAATAGTAACATTCACTTGATAATAGTCTGAACCATTTTGATAAGAATAGTTTAGGGATTCAGTAATAGATTTTTTGTTGCTGTAAGAAGTTTTTCCGATTCCTTGATAGATGTAGCTCGTGTTACCGTAAGTATAGCCTGAACTATCATTGTAGGTGTAACTTCCCTGATAAGTTTGATTTAAAGTATCGTATTCCCAATCTCCACTTGAAAATGAATTTCCATTGGAGACCCAATAACTTGTATCATTATTACAGATCGCTTGTTGGCCGAAATTTTTTGTTAAGCTCTGGTAATAAAAGGAAGATGAGTAGACACTTCCGCTTTTTGAATAAGAATTTTTGTAGGAATAAGTACTTTTTCCAAAATAATGAGTTGGGCAATTGTCGTAGGTAATTGTGCAGCCATTACTGTAGTCCGTAACAACAGTTGTGCTGCCATCTGGGTTTGTGATTTGAAAAGTATTGGCGCAGTCACCGCCTGGGCTCCAGATTATCGTAGTGTCGCTTGAAGTTGAATCGGTGTTGCTAATAGTTGGAATATGAGGCGACATCGCACTGTTGCTCGATTGATTAAGATTCCCGGCACTCAAAGTGGTTGTGTTGCTAGATGAATTGAGGCCAATGAACTTTTTGGCAAACGAACTCATGTCATTTGGATTGCCTGTTTTGATATTGTCGGGCTTACTGCAGCTTATAATTAATACACAAACGATAAAAAATCTCCCAAGTGCCTTCATAGTTATTGATTTCTTTTTAGACCCATATGAAAACAAAAAGGTTGGAAACATTATTTTTAACAATACCACTCATCATCGCTTGATACCGCACATGCTGATTGTAAAAAGGCGACTCCCTTGCAATGAAACGAGATTACCATTTTTTGACTAGGAATGACCAATCCTTAGGTGTCGGATGAAATTAATTTTGGAAAATTTTTTTGATGAGTTTCAATGTTGGCTGTCATGAGTGATATTGTGAATCGAACCCAACGGGTTCAGGCTTCTGAAAAAGAAAGCATATTTAGCAAATACAGTTCTTTGATTCATATATTAAATGATGAAGAAGAATTTGCCCTTGATCAAAACGGGATTATCATAGGTAGCAATCTCGAAGCCGTAAATGTGACGGGATACGAAGAGTTTGAGATTATTGGTAAACCTATTTCAATTTTTTATCCGCCAGATGAAAACGAGAAAGCAAATGCAGACCTTGAGAAAGCGAGGCGTTTAGGTAACACTATTGTAAGCGGACTCCGGGTGAAAAAACGTGGTGTTAATTTCTGGGCGAAAATGAAAATTCGTTTTATTGAATCAGCGCCCGGAAACCCTAGCTATAATGTCGTCTTGCAAGATGCAACGCATCGTGCAATTTCGAAAGAGCGCATTCGTACGCTCCGCGATGAATACTTAGCGATATTCAATAATCCTTTTGTCGGCACTTTTAAATTCAGAATGGATAACTATCTGATTCAGATGTGCAACCAAAAAACGCTTGATATTTTTAATGAGAAGGAATCAAATCAACTACAGTTGAATAATTTTTTTGCGGCCCAAAATGAATTCGAAACTTTTATCTCTCTTTTACGAAGCGAGAAGAAGCTCGAAGGCTTCAAATTCCTCATTCAAGACGGAAGAGCTCCGCAAGAGAATTGGGGTTTAATAAGTGCTCGATTTTATGAATCGCAGGGTTTTGCTGAAGGAGTTTTGTTTGATATTACGGAGCAGCACCGCCAGATGGTTGAATTGCAAAGGGTAAACACTGAACTCGATAATTTTACTTATCACGCTTCTCATGATCTTCGGTCACCCCTTACTTCGATCATGGGACTTGTAAACTTAGGTCTGAATGAAACTTCGATGGAGGGCATTCATAAGTATCTGAAGATGATTCGCGGAAGGATAGGACATTTGGATCTTCTGCTCAAAGATTTAATATCTGTATCCTATAATAGTGGAACTAACCTAACTCCGGAACTATTTTATTTTGAACGAGAAGTCGATTCTATTTTGAAGCTGTTAGAAAATCCGATCGTGTCATTTAAAGTGACGGTTAATATTTCACAGGAAGTCGACTTTAAAACTGATGCCGTGCGGATGCGTACGATATTACGCAATCTTATTTCCAACGCGATGAAATATTATAATCCAACGCAGTCGGACCCTTTCATCCAAATTAATATAAGAGTTAGCTCAACGCATTGTGCAATTCAGTTGCGAGACAATGGAATTGGAATTCATCCTGACCTTAAAGGAAAAGTTTACGAAATGTTTTTTAGAGCTACCGACAGATCTTCAGGTAGTGGCCTGGGCTTATACATTGTCAAGTCGATGGTAGACAAATTGGACGGACGAATTTCTTTTGATTCAACGCTCAATGTTGGAACAACTTTTCTGTTGACAATACCCAATCAAATGCCATTTGTACAGTCTGCAAATGACCAAAACAATTTCATGTTGACCACCAAGCAAACAGAATTGGTTGAGAGTTCTTGGGACTATGTACTTCTTAATTCGCATGAAGCTGGCGCTGTTTTCTATAAAAGACTTTTTGCTTTAGACCCATCACTGAGACAATTATTTAAAGGAGATATCCAATTGCAATCACAAAAACTGGTAGCCATGGTCACCTTTGCAGTTCATAAACTGAGTCACCTCGATGAGATCATTGCAGATATCAAGGCATTGGGCGTTGCCCACCATAAAAAGTATGTTATGCCAGAGCACTATCCCATTGTCGCTTCTGCCTTATTATGGACTCTTGAGAAATCGCTCGGAAATCATTGGAACGATGAAATTCGTGATGCGTGGACACATGTCTATAACATGCTCGCAAAAGTGATGATTGAAGCTGGGGAAGAAATTTAGCTTTAGTTAAACTTAACTCAAGAAATTGTAATTCTGACTCGCCAACGCCCTTTTACCAGACTTTGGAACCAAATTACCAGTCCCTACGGCCACTGTGAAGGTAGTTTTGCGTAAAAGAATTCGAGAAAAATAGAAATGGAAAAGTCAATCAAAAAATCAACAAGCGAAAGCGTAAGTAAATTATTTCTAGGCTGGAAATTTAGAATAGCCTTTACTGCTACACTTCTATGCCTATGTCTTTGCGTGAGCTCGAAAACACCAGAGCCATCAGATTTAATTAGACCTGTGGATTCATTGCAATACAGGCCAAGTACTAAAAATTATCCTCTTGATAAAAAATGGTTTTTGTCAGTGACGGAAATATTGGAAGGAAAAAGACCAACGCCAACATTTACGAACATGAGGCGAAAGATTGATGTCACAGTAAGCAATCGCTATTCAGATTGATCTTTAGTCTCTGCGTATTCAGAAGGAGTGACACCGTATTCTTTTTTGAAAGATTTGGTAAAATAAGAGTGATCTTCGAACCCCACGATAAATCCAATTTGAGAAACAGAATCGGCTTTGCTTAACAGAAGAGCAGCAGCTTTTCGTAAACGAATACTTCGGATCAATTCGCTTGGTGCAAAACCTGTGATTGCTTTTATTTTTCGGTGCATATTGGTTCGGCTCATGCCGAGTTCCTTCGCGAGTTCTTCAACCCCAAAGAGAGAATTGCCCATATTACTTTCAACAATTTCGATCGCCTTTCGAAGCATACGTTGATCGCTTGACTCTGTAGGTTTTGTGCTGCTACTAGCGAGAACGTCTTTGTATTTTTCAGAAAGATCTTTTTGCTGTGTAGTCAGTCGGTCAATTTCGAGGTTAAGTATTTGTCTGTTCTTCTGTTCTCGATATTGTTGCAATTGATAAACTCCAATCGAGGCTATGCCAATAATGATGAGAACGGAAATAAGAATGTTGTTCCAGATTTGTTGAATCTTTTTTTCCTGTTGAAGCAGAAGTATATCCTGTTCTTTTTTTTCGATTTCATGTTTTGTCTCTAGCTCTACAATCTGTCTTGTTTTGGATGCATTGATCAGACTGTCTCGTATTTCATAATAGTTGCGTAGATAGGCAACAGCTTCTGGTGCTTTTCCAAGTTTAAGATTAAGGTCGACCAACCCAGCATAAGCATGCCGAATTACGCGTCTTAATCCAAGCTCACGAGAGAGCTTCAGTGAAGATTGTAAATAATTATTAGCCTCTGCATATTTTCCTTTTTTTATGAGCGCATTGCCCATGATGCTAGTAGTGCCAGCCTCCACCGATCGGTTATTCGTTTCTTGAGCTATTGAAAGAGCTTCTTGGAAATAGTTGAAGGCCAAATCAAAATTTGATTCGAGATAGCATTCACCGATGTTAGAAATAGTTCTAGCCCAGTTGACTTTAGGGGTAGAATGTTCGTGAGCAATCTTGTATGCCTTATTATAAAAATAAAGAGCGCTGTCCTTCTGCCGTACAACAAACTTGATTACACCAATAAAATTGTAAGCTCGCGCGAGAAGATCCCAGTCCTTTTTTTCTATAGCGATTTTTTCAGCTTGACGCACATAGCCAGTCGCTTTCTGCATTTCGGTCTGATCGAGATAAGAACGCGAGAGTATGAGTTGGGCTTCAGCTAAAATAATGCTGTAATTATTTTTTGTTGCGAGGCTGATTGCTTCAAGACCTACAGCAATAGATTGATCTGCATCGCCCAAAGCCCAATAACAATGCCCTTTCAGGTAATCTGCTGTGGCAATGCCTTTTTTATAATTTAATTCTCTGGATAGTTTTGCAGCCTTGTCTGCGTACTCCAGAGCGCGATAGAAGTTATTCCATTGGTAAAGCTCACTTAATTTATTAAGAGCATCGGCTTTTGTTGAATCCTCTTTCGGATGATTTTTTAGAAAAGATTGTACGCTGTCTATTCTCCTGTCTTGCGCTACGACAGACTGCAAACAGAAGAGGAAGAATGCGAAAAGCACAATTCTCATAGCCAAGCAAAACAAGATTTGTCCACGAAGTTCAAATTAACTATTCGTTTCTACAAACGAAGTTTATTTGCCCTCGGATAGCTTTTTGTAATCTTCGCGAACAGGATTGAAAACATCAATGACTCTGCATGCTGTTCGTGCTATAGCTGAGTGTTTTGCATTGGAAGGAATTAAAGCAATATGACCTGGCTCTAGCACAAGGGTTTCCCCGGCCAAAGTCAATTCAAGTTTACCTTCGATCACTTGGGTAATTTGTTCTTGCACGTGCGCGTGTTCGGGAAGTACACTGCCCGATTTAACGGTAACATAAGCTACGGTTACTGAATCAGTATGAACGAACCGCGCGTTAAACCCTG
>JASGIR010000072.1:0-12603 GCA_049840975.1 Cyclobacteriaceae bacterium
AATAGAAAAAAGCAGATTAAAAATACATGACGTTTGGAATGGATATAATTCTCATGGTTATGGAACTGTTTTCCCAATTCCACTGGGGTTTAAGTTGCTCATGGGACATGGATCTAATTAAGCGAAGTGCGCAGATCGCTGCAGCTGAAGCAAGCTCGGATGGAATCAACTGGACTTATTCACCCATGGTTGACATCTGCAGAGATGCGCGATGGGGAAGGATAGCCGAAGGTAGTGGAGAAGATCCATATTTGGGATCCCAAATTGCTGCAGCAATGGTGAAAGGTTACCAGGGCAATAACTTATGAGCTGATGATACAATTATGGCTTGCGTAAAACATTATGCGCTCTATGGTGCGGCAGAAGCTGGCCGTGATTACAATACAGTTGATATGAGTAAAGAGCGGATGTACAACGATTATTTTCCGCCATACAAAGCTTCTGTTGATGCTGGTGTTGGCAGTGTGATGACTTCATTTAATGAGATCAATGGAGTTCCAGCTACGGCTAATAAATGGCTTGTGACAGATGTGCTTCGTAAGCAATGGGGCTTTAATGGCTTTGTTGTTTCAGATTATACAGGCATAAATGAAATGATTGATCATGGTATCGGTGATTTACAGGAGGTAACAGCAAGAGCACTAACTGCTGGAGTAGATATGGACATGGTAGGGGAGGGAATGCTCACCACTCTGAAGAAGTCGCTCGATGAAAAGAAAATTTCCGCAGCACAGATCGATGACGCATGTCGAAGAATTCTAAAAGCGAAGTTCCTTCTTGGGTTATTTGATGACCCTTATAGATACTGCGATGAAAACCGTGCAAAAGAAATTTTCTCTTCTGCCTACAGAGCAGAGGCGAGATCAATAGCTGCGCAAAGTTTTGTTTTACTTAAAAACCAAAATGATTTACTTCCGATAGCAAAGAAGGGAACTATTGCTTTGGTTGGCCCACTTGCCGATGCAACTGAGAATATGACTGGAACGTGGAGTGTGGCAGCCAATTTCTCAAAATCAATTTCTCTTTTGAAAGGCCTTCAAAATGCAGTTGGTGATAAAGCGAAAGTTGTCTATGCCAAGGGATCGAACTTAGATGAAGATGAAGCTATTGAAGAGCATGCAACAGTGTTTGGTAAGACACTTCATCGTGATAAACGATCTGCAGATGCTATTCGCGATGAAGCACTAAAGATTGCGCGAACTGCGGATGTTATAGTTGCAGCAGTAGGAGAATCTGCAGAGATGACAGGGGAATCTTCAAGCAGATCAAACATAGAAATTCCACAAACACAAAAAGATTTGTTGAATGCTTTATTAAAAACGGGCAAGCCCGTGGTGATGGTTTTGTTTACAGGACGTCCTCTCGCCATGAAGTGGGAGAGTGAGCACGTGCCTGCAATTCTGAATGTGTGGTTCGGTGGTAGTGAAGCCGGAGATGCAATTGCAGATGTTCTCTTTGGGGATGTCAATCCTTCAGGAAAATTGACGACAACATTTCCACAAAATATTGGCCAAGTTCCGATTTATTATGCTCATAAAAATACTGGACGTCCTCTTCCGGAAGGAAAATGGTTTCAAAAATTCCGTTCCAATTACTTAGATGTATCCAATGATCCTGTTTATCCATTTGGATTTGGGTTGAGCTATTCGAAATTCTCATATGGAGAAGTGAAACTTGACAAGAATGAAATGACATCGAAAGATACTTTGAATGTTTCTATTGATGTGAAGAATGAAAGTAAACGCGATGGAGCTGAAGTGGTTCAGCTTTATATACACGATGTTGTTGGTTCAGTCACGAAGCCGGTGAAAGAGCTTAAAGCTTTTAAGAAAGTGAGAATTAAATCTGGCGAAACTAAAGCAGTAAATTTCAAACTCAGTGTAACTGATTTGTCATTCTATAATTCTGATTTGAACTTCAGAGCTGAACCAGGAAAATTTGAGGTCCACATTGGAACGAACTCTCAAGATGTGAAGAAAGCGGAGTTTACACTGAAGTAAGCCCTAACTCAAAATATCCCACTCCTCATTCAGGACGGGGATCGCTTGATGAGCAGTCAGATCAAACTGACAAGGAACAACAGAGACGTAATTGTTGGCAATTGCCCATTCATCATTGTCTTCGCCTTTGTCAAAGTTTACGAAGTTGCCCGTCATCCAGAAATAACTTCGTCCATTCGGATCAAATCGCTGATCAAACTCCTCAACCCACTTCGCATTTGCTTGACGGCAGATTCGAATGCCTTTGATGGCTTCATTTTGTTTCTTCGGAAAATTTACATTGAGTGCGGTTCCTTTTGGAAGACCTTTAGCAAGGACTTGCGATGTGATTTTCTTGATATAGGACGAAGTGTGAGAAAAATCTGCTTGGTGACTATAATCGCAAAGCGAAAAACCGATAGCTGGAGTTCCCTCTATCGCTCCTTCAATCGCTGCAGACATAGTACCAGAATACAAAACGCTTATCGAAGTATTGCTTCCGTGATTGATTCCGCTCACAACAATATCAGGTTGCCGACTTCCCTTCAAAATAAAATGACGTGCAATCTTTACGCAGTCCGCTGGCGTGCCGCTACACTCGTATGCTTTCACACCTTCAAAAATCGAAGACTCGTTGAGGCGCAATGTGTCACCAACTGTAATCGCGTGCCCCATTCCAGACTGAGGACCGTTGGGAGCAACTACCAACACATCGCCCAATTCTTTCATCACATTAACTAAACTCGAAATGCCACGAGAGGTAATACCGTCATCGTTGGAGACTAAAATCAAAGGTTTTTGCATATTTATTTTGGGGCAACTAAAGAATTGTAATAATCTAAGATTTGCTTGAGCTCATACTTTTTGTCGAAATCGAGTTTGTTGTCTTTAACATAATCATGCATCTCATTTTCCCGATTTCCAAAAAGTTCGTACCAATCACTTTTATTTCCTCTGAAGTCTTCAATATTTCCATTTTCCTTCAGTAGGTAATAAATGTAGACCAGCACTGGCCTGGAGGAATAACCACCGTAAGAATAATAGGGTGATGTATTAGTTCTGTATTCGATTTTCTCTCGAGTTAGAGTAGTGATTTTTCCTTCAGCCAAAAGCTCAAAAAAAACTGGACTTTTATATCCTCCAGTGGGAGAGTATGGAAGTGAATAAAACTGTCGATATCTTTTGTAAGCTTGATCGAAGACTTCAAAAAAGACGACCTTTCTTGCGGTGAAACTCTCCAATCGATTGTTGTGCTTCACCTGAAGCAAATCTTGCAGACTATATTTTACTTCTCCTCGAATGGTGTCACCATTTTCCAGTACCACCTTGCCTTCATGAAAAACATCAAAGGGGAAGGTCTGCGCAAATGAAAACAACGGAACAACTAAGACAAACGAGAATAGAATTCGCTTTATCATTTCTTTAAAATCAGGTGCCCGAGTTTATCTCGCTTAGTTTGTAAATATTTTTCGTTATGAGGATTGGGTGCAATCTCGATTGGAATATTCTCAATGATTTCCAAACCATAGCCCATCAAGCCAACTCTTTTCTTCGGATTATTGGTGATGAGTTTGATTTTGGAAATCCCGAGGTCGTGAAGGATTTGTGCGCCAATTCCATAATCACGATTGTCCATATCAAAGCCGAGTTGCAAGTTCGCTTCTACGGTATCTAATCCTTGTTCTTGAAGTTTATAAGCCTTCAATTTGTTGAGGAGTCCGATGCCGCGACCTTCTTGCTTCATATAAAGCACAACGCCCTTACCCTCATTCTCAACCATCATCATCGCATTGTGAAGTTGTGATCCACAGTCGCAGCGGCAAGATCCAAAAATATCGCCAGTAACACATGAGGAGTGGACACGGACCATTACAGGTTCATCTTTTTCCCAAGTACCTTTCACAAGTGCCATGTGAATTTCATGTGTCGCTTCTTCTTCATAGGCAACCAGTTTAAAATCACCAAAAGCAGTTGGCATATTTACATCAATGTGCCGCTTGATCTGACTTTCTTTTTTCATTCGGTAAGCAATCAGATCTTTAATAGTGATCAATTTCAACTTGAACTTATCAGCAACCTTTCGCAGATCAGGTAGACGCGCCATCGAGCCGTCTTCATTCATAATCTCG
This sequence comes from Cyclobacteriaceae bacterium, assembly GCA_049840975.1. Taxonomy (GTDB): domain Bacteria; phylum Bacteroidota; class Bacteroidia; order Cytophagales; family Cyclobacteriaceae; genus ELB16-189. The sequence continues at coordinate 4,109 of JASGIR010000072.1, forward strand.
ACCAAAACTCCCGCAGGCCTAAATCCTGCAAGTTTTGCAAGGTCAATCGCTGCTTCTGTGTGACCACTTCTGCGAAGCACTCCTTCTTTCTTTGCTTTCAAAGGAAAGATGTGGCCAGGCTTGCCAAGTTCTTCAGGCTTAGTTTCAGGATCAGCAAGAGCTTTTATTGTTTTGAACCGATCATGTGCTGAAATACCAGTAGTACATCCGTAACCGATCAAATCAACTGAAACTGTGAAAGGTGTTTCGAAGGCTGCTGTATTTTTACCGACCATCAGTTCGAGCTTCAATTCTTCGCAACGATCTTCAATCAATGGCGCGCAGATCAAACCTCTTCCTTCCTTCGACATGAAATTTATGATTTCAGGAGTCACGCATTCTGCTGCGCAAATAAAATCGCCCTCATTTTCACGATCTTCATCGTCAACTACAATCACCAGTTTGCCATTGCGAATGTCTTCCAACGCTTCTTCGATCGTGTCTATTTTTATTTTATCACTCATTATTAAAACTTATAAACTTTTAACTTAAATCTATTTCGCTACTACTATTCCTAAGCTTCCAGCTAATTCGCTTTCGGCCTTTTTTAATCCTGACTGAATTTCTAGTGCTTTGTCAAGCTCATCCCAATTTCCTGAAGTTTCAGCCTTCTTCACCATCAATAGATTGTCTTCCATCATTTTTTGTACCACACGAAACTTCAATCGTAATACGTTAGTGAGGGCCAATTCGTTTAGCACATCTTTTTCTTTAGGAATATAAATGTGAAACTTATCACTCCAATGCGGGCTTGTTTCATAACGAGCCGTCACCAAATCAGAAACGACAGCCCGAACCGCTTCGTTCCCTTGATGAAGAAAATAATGACTGTCAATAGGTTTATTTTCATGAATTGCAGCTTTGAACTTCTCATAAATAGATTTGAGAACTTCATTGGTGAATTCAACATCTTCCAACTCGTGAAGCATGAAATCCGAGAGTTTATTTTCTTCAACAGTTTGATCAGCGTAGTTCAGCAAAAGTCGAATCGTCTCGCGTTCTTGATAGTACACCAAACTTTGGGCATCAATCTTTGAAGATGTGTCTACACCTTCAATTGGTTCTATCGTTTCTTGAACATCCTGGTCTCGAAGTTTTTCTTTTTCGTTTTTCCTTCGTTCTTGAATTAAAATCTTATTGAGCTCAGAAAGCAGTACTTGCTCACCAATCTTCAATAAATGACTTGTCTCTTGAATGTAAACAGAGCGCTTGATTGGATCTGGGATGACTGCAATACTCGAAACGATTTCCCTGATCGATTCTGCTTTCTTTATAGGATCACCAGCTGCTTCCTTTGCATACAGGCTTGCTTTAAAGGAGACAAAATCTTGTGTATGCTCTTTAAGATATTTCTGAAATTCAGTTGTACCAACTTTTCGTGAGAAACTATCTGGGTCTTCATTGTCGGGAAAAAGCAAAACGCGCACATTCAGGCCGCCACGCAAAATCATGTCAATGCCACGAAGCGCAGCCTTTATGCCAGCGTTGTCACCATCAAAAAGCACAGTAATGTTTTCTGTGAATCTGCGGATGAGTTTGATTTGATTTTCTGTCAGTGCAGTTCCACTTGACGCCACGACATTTTCAACATCGGCTTGATGCATTGAAATCACATCAGTGTAGCCTTCTACTAAGTAGCAGATGTCGTGCTGGCGAATGGCATTTTTACCTTGATATAAACCGTAGAGTACATCGCTCTTATGATAAATATCAGTCTCTGGAGAGTTGATGTACTTCGGCTGATTTTTTTCTTTGCCGAGCATCCTTGCACCAAAGGCGATGACTTTTCCGGCAAGATTATGAACAGGAAAAATTACTCTTCCGCGAAAGCGATCATAACTAGAACCATCTTCTTTTTTTACAACGAGTCCAGTTTTTTCGAGTAACTCTTTATTGTATCCTTTGCTGATGGCTTCTTTGCTGAAGTGCTCCCAACCTTCAAGTGCGAAGCCAAGCTCGAATTTTTCTATCGTACGATCATTGAAACCACGTTCACGAAAATAACTCAGCCCAATGCTTCGCCCTTCTTCAGAATTCAAAAGAATATCTTTGTAATACTCTTTCGCAAAATTCATTAGGATATAAAGACCTTCACGCTCACTTTGTTCTTCTTTCGACTCAGAAGAATTCCGATCTTCTTTTATCTCGACCCCATATTTTTTAGCGAGATAACGTATAGCTTCGGCATAGCTCAATTTTTCATGTTCCATGACAAATGTGAACGCATCGCCACCTTTGCCACTGCTGAAATCTTTGAAAATGCCTTTTGAGGGAACAACAAAAAAAGACGGGGTTTTCTCATTATTAAAAGGACTGAGCCCTTTATAATTTTGGCCTGACTTCTTTAGGGATACGAAATCACTTATCACATCGTAGATGTCAATGCGATTTTTTACTTCCTCTATCGTTTCGCGGGTGATCAAAAAGTGATGGGTCTGAAGGGGCAAAGATAGGGAATAGTCAATAGTTGTTTGAGGAGAAAAATGCCCTTAAATCAATACGGTTTTTCGCCCATATAATTTCCAGGTGGATCGTAGTTGCCTACTATAATAATGGCGCCAGAACTACATACCGCCTGCCCAATTCCAACTTTAGTCGTGTTTTTCCAAACTAATTGGGTGTAGTGACCTGTGCCGTACCAGTTAGACTGAGTCAGTGGTCCATATTTATAGTCTTTGATTTCGCTGTACCAGCTTTCAGAAGCATTTTTAGCATTGTAGCTTGAGGCGCTGCCCCAAAATATATTCTCGCCATGAATCTGGTTCCATTTTCCGCCATCACGGGGTCGATGTTTCATTTGGCAATCATTGTTTTTGGCAAGGTTATCCGCCCATGCTTGAGCATATTCAGCCAATTCCTGTGACCATTCTAGCGGGGGAGAGCCTACATCTTTGCGTGCCTTGTTATGAAAGTCTAGCGCTGCTTGAGCATCTTCTTGAGAGACATTTGAGCCCGTTTTTTGAGGCACTACCTGCCCAATGGCAAGGCGACTTATAATCAAAAACAGGAAAAGCAGGTTTATTTTTGTTGAGATCATAGCCGAATGACTTTCTCTAATTTAACCATTCTTTGAAAGATTTATTGCATTAGCAACTTGTCAATTCTGCTTACCTTGCGAACCAATTTTCAAGATTTTAGTTTTTACTGTGAGCATGAAACTCGATCAATCAGATATTCTCAAAGCACTTTCCAAGGTGAATGACCCAGACTTAAAGAAAGACTTGGTGACCCTTGGTATGGTAAAAGATGTGGTAGTGGGAGAGAACAAAATTTCCTTTACTGTAGTGTTGACAACACCAGCATGCCCACTGAAAGAGCAAATCAGAAAAGATTGTGAAGATGCAGTTCGCAAAATAGCAGCTGATGCCGAGATAAATATTCACATGACATCGTCTGTGACATCTCTTAGAGACAATGCACAACTTCTCACTGGAGTTAAAAACATAATTGCAGTTGCTTCGGGAAAAGGAGGCGTTGGTAAATCTACTGTTACAACAAATCTAGCAGTTGCTTTGGCCCAATCAGGAGCGAAAGTGGGCTTGATAGATGCAGATATTTTTGGTCCATCCATTCCGGTGATGTTCAATTGCGAGCGGGAACAGCCTGAAGTGAAAGTAAGGGACGGAAAGAACATTATTGTGCCGCTGGAACAGTATGGAGTGAAATTGATTTCTATTGGTTTCCTCGCTCCGCCAGAGAGCGCAGTTGTCTGGCGTGGACCGATGGCGAGCTCAGCCTTGAAACAATTTATCAGCGATGCTGACTGGGGTGAACTTGATTATCTTTTGATTGATTTACCTCCAGGTACAAGTGACATTCACCTTACATTGGTACAAACCGTGCCTGTTACTGGCGCAGTCATCGTAACAACACCACAGAAAGTGGCGCTTGCTGATGCCATGAAGGGCGTAGCGATGTTTAAGCAGCCTCAAATCAATGTGCCAGTGCTTGGTGTAGTTGAAAACATGGCCTACTTTACTCCAGAAGAATTACCAGACAACAAATATTTTATTTTTGGAAAAGACGGAGGCAAGAACTTAGCGGAGAAATTCGGTGTTCCATTATTGGGTCAGATACCGTTGGTTCAAAGCATTCGCGAAAGCGGAGATAGTGGTTTGCCTGCTGTAATGAAAGAAGGTATTACAGCCGATGCTTTTCGTGATTTAGCAGAAAGTATGGCTAGACAAGTTGCCATCAGAAATGCTACCTTTGTGTCGACCAAGAAAGTTGAAATTATTGCGTGATGGAAATTACCCAAGCAACCGAGCAAAGTCTTATTGAACGAGTGGAGTCTTCACTCAACAGCATTCGGCCATACCTCGAGGCAGACGGTGGAAACATCAGAGTTCTTGAGGTCAGTGAAGATAAAATTCTAAAACTTGAATTTGTTGGTAATTGCGGCACATGCCCTATGTCGGCAATGACTTTTAAGGCAGGAGTTGAAGAAGCCATCAAAAGGCTTGTTCCCGAAATCAGGGGTATTGAAGTGACCAATCTTTCTTAAGAGAAATTCAGATTCTTAATTAATTCTTAAGCTTACTTTTCTGCAAATACCTTTATTTACTTTGGTACGTTAAGGTTATCTTGCGTGAATATGGTAAGACGTCTTTTAGCTTCTCTATTTGTTCTTGTTGCTACAGTATCTTTTGCACAGGAGCGATGTGGCACGGTGGCACTCGAGAAAATGATGCAGCAAAAGAATCCTTCACGTGAGACAAGGGATCAATTTGAATCTTGGGTTAAATCACAGCTTAGTAAAAAATCAAAATTTGCTGGAGCAAATCGAACAACGAGTGCTAATTATGTTGTTCCGATTGTTGTGCATGTGATCCACAATGGAGAAAATGTTGGGGTAGGCACCAATATATCAACTGCACAAATTCTTTCTCAGATTGATGTGTTGAATCAGGACTATCAAAGGACAAATGCCGATACGACAAATACACTTGCTGAATTTAAATCGGTAGCTGGAAAATTTCCGATCACGTTTGTGATGGCCAAACAAGATCCGAACGGAGCCGCAACAAATGGTATCGTTCGTGTGAAGGGCACACAATCCTCATGGAGTTATTCCGATAATTATACACTCAAAGCTTTGAGCTATTGGCCTGCCGAAGACTATTTGAATATTTGGGTTACCAATCTTTCAGGCGGATTGCTCGGATACACGCAGCTTCCTGTTTCATCATCTTTAAAAGGTTTGGAAACGGCTTCCTCAGATCGCATTACTGATGGAGTCGTTGTTCATTACCAATCTTATGGAACAAAAAACGCAACAGGTGGCGGCAGCTTTAATTTGCTATCAGAATACGCTCTTGGAAGAACAGCCACACACGAGATTGGCCATTTTTTTGGTCTCCGCCATGTGTGGGGAGATACCAACTCTTGCGATACAACTTATAGTAAAGACTACGTTTACGATACTCCTATTCAAGATAAAGATTTCAACGGCACCTGCCCTTCATCTGCGCAAACGGATTGTGGAGTCCACAGCATGTTTGCAAACTATATGAACTATACAGATGATGAATGTATGAACATTTTCTCCAAAGGTCAGGACGACCGAATGGACATAATCATTAACAACAGCCCGCGTAGAGCTAGCTTACTTACATCAATTGGCTCACAAGCACCAACTCCTCTTGCTCTTGATGCTTGGGCGAAGACTGTGGCAAGCCCGGGTATGACTACATGTAGTGGTGGAACAACACCTTCACTTTCAATTCTTAACTACGGAACAAATACTCTTAACTCAGTTCAGGTCAAATTCTTCTTGAATGGCGTAGCAACTGAAACAAAAACATTCTCTTCTCTTAATCTAGCTTCAAACGCGGAAACAGTTGTCTCGTTCTCATCGGTGAGTCTGGCTGAAGGAACTTCAAATGTTTTTGCGTTCAAAATTTTACAAGCCAATGGAACATCAGATGGGAATCTAACGAATGACTCCACAGCCATCACATCGGTTACGCAAGTTTCAGTTAGCCTTCCTATGATGGAGACCTTTGATTCTTTTCCGCCCAATTGGAGTATTGATAATCGCGATGGGCAACTCACATGGGAGGACGTCTCATTGTCTCAAAATAATCATGCTATGCGCATAGATTTTTTCAATTACGAAGAACAGCTAACATCCGATTTTCTAATCACACCAGAAATTGATTTGACAAATGTGACACTAGCCTCAATCAGTTTTGATCACGCTTATGCGATGTACACGGGTGGAAGTAATGACCGACTTCGGATTTGGGTTTCTACCACTTGTGATTTTTACGCTTCCCCGGTTTTGATTTATGATAAGTCGGGTTCTGCCCTTGCTACCGCATCCTCCACAGGTTCACAATTCACTCCCACATCCTCTCAATGGCAGACGACTGTGATTTTACTCGATCAGTTTGTTGGACAGCGAATTCAGATTGCGTTTGAAGGTGTTAATGATTATGGAAATGATCTGTATTTAGACAATGTCTCTGTTCTAAACAATCCAATTACAGCTTTCACGTTAAACCGATTGGTTAGTCCATCACCCGTTAGTTGTTCTACTAATTCTACACCCGTCATTGAAATTAAGAACCTCGGAAATACGGTTATCAGCTCTTTTAAGGCAGACATGTATATTAACAGTCAGCATAGCATAAATCAAGTTATTAATGGAGTTAATATTCAGCCTGGCTCTGTGCAAAATGTAACTCTTCCATCAGTTAGTTTTCCGTCAGGCAGTAACAATGTTTCAGTTACGATTAAGTTACCCAACGGAGTTGCTCCAACAACAACTCTGAATGATTCAATAGCTACTGCTGTAGTCGTGAGCTCTGCTTCAGATATCATTCCTTTGAAGCAAACATTTGATTCAAATCTTAGTGGATGGATATCCGTGAGTCCTGACATGAGTGCAGTTTGGTATCAAAAGCAGACCAACAAGAATTTATCAATGACTTTCGATGCTTTCGGAAATACAAATTTAGGTGATCAGGCTTGGCTCGTTTCTCCGACACTAGATTTTTCAAAAGTGATCAAGGCAAGTGGCTTCTTTGAGTCTAGTTATGCTCACAATACGTTGGGAACTGAAACCCTTCAAGTTCTCTTATCAAAAGATTGCGGTCTTACGTTTCCATATCAATTATTTTCATCTTCTGGGATTACATTATCGAATAGACCTGGTCAATCCACGACCACGTCTTGGACTCCACTGACCAACGATGATTGGACGAGAAACTTCTTAAATCTTGATAGCCTTGTTGGAAAGCAAAATTTACGCTTTGCTTTTGTCGTGACTAACGGTGATGGCAACAATGTGTATTTGGATAACATTCAATTTTTTGTTGACGATAATCAAAATCCAGTCCCAGCATCCAATCCATATAATGTTTATGGCGGAGGCAATGAACCAGTCTACATTACTTTTAATCTTGATTCACGACAAACCGTTCGTATTCAGTCGTACGATATGATGGGAAATGTGATGGCAGATGATACGATTACGGACGTGTTGAACCAGACTTACGAGTTGAAATTTAAATACCAGCCTTCGGGCATATATATCATCAGGGTGCAGACGGCTTCATCAGTGTCGTCAACGAAAGTGCTTCTGGGCTTTTGACCGAAAAAAAGTGCAACTCGCATGGAAAACCAACAAAACCTCAACATCTTTGAGGTTGAAAAACTGTTTTCATGGCCAAAAAAAAAGTAGCTATTCTCTATGGCGGTCGCTCGGTTGAACATGGAGTTTCTATCAACTCAGCTCGAAATATTTTTGAATATATCGATAAGAAAAAATTCAAGCCGATTTTGATCGGTATCACAGAGAAGGGTGAGTGGAGGCTTACGAAAAAAGTATCTTCAAAAATTAAGGACGGAGAAAAAATTTCTTTAGAACTAGATGCGAGAAAACCTGTCTTTAAAACCAAATCAAAAAAAATTACTCCTGATGTCATTTTTCCTGTTCTTCATGGCACGGATGGTGAAGATGGAAGTATTCAGGGTTTGGTGAAGGCGATGGACATACCAATGGTTGGAACTGGTGTGCTAGGTTCGGCCATGTCGATGAGCAAGCTTGTGGCGAAGAAAATATTAAAAGATTCTGGTCTGCCGGTAGCCGATTTTTTGGTTGCTTACTATGCAGAGCGTTCGAAGATCAATTTTGAATCTGTTAAGAAAAAACTTGGCTTGCCATTTATGGTGAAATCCGCGAGCCTAGGGTCTTCGATTGGCGTCTCTAAAGTGAAATCAAAAAATGATTTTAAAAAAGCAATCGATGAAGGTTTCCGATATGATGATTGCGTCTTATTTGAAAAGTATGTTAAAGGCAGAGAAATTGAATGTGCAGTGCTTGGCAATTCTCCAGCAAAGGCATCTCTTCCAGGTGAAATTATTATCAGCAAAGCATATGAGTTCTATACCTTCGATGCTAAATATGTTAGGTGCTGTTCGGATTCTATCGTGTTCTCCCTATTAACCTT